>DASVGG010000068.1:0-1351 GCA_036379655.1 Pyrinomonadaceae bacterium | reverse complement strand
CCTCGCGGCGACTTAGAAAACAATACACCCACCACACCCCCACCGCCAACCCACCCAAACAAGCCTTCCCGGCCACCACAGCAGCCCCCAATCCCCCGGATTTCCGCGGGTTTTCGTACCCCGGTATCACCTCGAAAGCCTCTTGGAGGGACGTTTGGCCCGATATGGAGCGCGTCACATTTTTCGTCGCATACGTGAACATCAGATGAGCTGGACGTTCATCCCGGTCTCTGCGACCACGAGAGAGCGTGTCCATTGAGCGCGAAAGCAGCCGGCATGCGTCGCAGCCACACATCCCTGAGCGTTGACGCGTCCCTTAGCCCAGGGGCGTCCCCAACACCGCCACGAGAGCTCAGAGAACGCCCCGGACGCCAGCCCGCAACAGCTGCCCGGAGGACCCGGCCGGCAGAGGGGCCGGGGCGCACCACGGCAGGACCAGACCTTGGCTACGAGACCTGCGCGAGCCTCACCCCGGGGGACGGCAGAAACTGCGAGAGCGTCACCCCGGGGACGGCAGGAACCAGCTGCCCGGGGGCCCGGCCGGCAGGGCGTGCGGGACCAACTGCCCGGGGGCCCGTTCCCGCCCGGGCCGGGGCCAGCTGCCCTGGGGGCCCGGCCGGCTGGGGGTGCGGGACCGGGGCAGGGCAGGGATGCGACGGGGCGGCACCGGGGCAGGGGACGGGGGTTTTCGCCTTTTAAATGCGGGAGAGCCCCAACCGTGTGGTTGGGGCTCTCGACCGTTTAATGGTTGTCCGGCGGTGACCTACTCTCCCACACCCTCCCGGGTGCAGTACCATCGGCGCTGTGGGTCTTAGCTTCCGGGTTCGGAATGGGACCGGGCGTTTCCCCCACGCTATGACCGCCGTAACCCTGTGTCCGCACCCTGTGGAGGGGTGGGAAATCTGTGGTTACAACATCCCTGCCGGTTTAAGGGCAGGTGTGGTGTTGTTATTCAGTTTTTGGTTCGCAGCCAACGGGTTTGTTGGTTGGGAACCACATAGTGGACGCAAGCAGTCTTGTTCTCTTTTTACCATTGCGGGTGTGAACGTCTTTTGAATCCGTTCACGCAAGTGGTGTGTGGGTCAAGTTATCGGCCTATTAGTACCGGTCAGCTTCACGAGTCGTTAGTCCTCGCTTCCACATCCGGCCTATCAACCCAGTGGTCTGGCTGGGGGCCTCTCACACACAAGGTGTATGGAAATCTCATCTCGAAGCGAGCTTCCCGCTTAGATGCTTTCAGCGGTTATCCCATCCGAACGTAGCTAATCAGCGGTGCACTTGGCAGTACAACTGACACACCAGAGGTTCGTCCGTCCCGGTCCTCTCGTACTAAGGACAGCCCTTCTCAAAT
>DASVGG010000067.1:0-5144 GCA_036379655.1 Pyrinomonadaceae bacterium | reverse complement strand
ACTTCGAGACCGCGGAAATCGCGGTCAAAGCGGCGCTCACCGGGCATCTCGTGTTGTCGACGCTGCACACCAACGACGCGCCGAGCACGATCAACCGCCTGATGAACATGGGCATCGAGCCGTTTCTCGTCGCCAGCTCGCTGAATCTCGTCTGCGCCCAGCGTCTGGTGCGCAGGATCTGCAAGAACTGCGCGGAACCGCACCCGACTCCCGCCCCGGCGCTGCTGCAGGCGGGCTTCACGGCCGAAGATGCCAATACGGTGGTACCGAACCGCGGCAAGGGCTGCGACAAGTGCAACAACACCGGCTACAAGGGCCGCGTCGGCCTCTACGAGGTGATGGAGGTGACCGACGAGATACGCGAGCTGATCCTGATCGGCGCCTCCGCCCTGGAGCTGCGCAAGCGCGCCATCGAGGACGGCATGATCACGCTGCGCGAGTCGGGGCTGCACAAGATACGGAACGGCGTCACCACGCTCGAAGAGGTGGTGCGCGAAACGGTGGCATAGAACATGAACAGGCTGCGAGTCGTCATACTAACCTTTCTCGTCCTCGTCACGGTGGCGGGGGCGCTGCCCATCACCGAGACGCTGGCCAAGTGGAGCCGCCGCTCCGCTGTGAGCCAACGCAAGCGATACCGCAAGCACTCGCGCGCCTGGTGGCGTCGTCACCGCGCGCTCGTCCGCGCGAGGCGCGCGCGCGCACTTGAGCGCCGCCGCCTGGCCGAGTTGGCGCGCGGGGGAGCCGCGCCCAACGTCAACACTTCCCTGCTCACCTTCAACGCGAACGCCTCCGGGCCTTTCGTGCCGGCCGATGGGACGAACCCGCCGGCGTCCGCCGCGCTCGCCACGACCACCGCGCGCGCTGCCGCTCCGGCGCGCGGCTCTCTCCTGCCCTTCGACTTCGCGACGCCGCACAACTGGACCGCCGGGCGCAAGACGCGCACGGGCGCGGCCGTCTTCACGGTGGCGACGCCGGACGGGCGCGCGGCCGGCACGGCGGTCATCGCGCCGGTCTCGCTCTCCTCTAGTGAACTGGCGGGCGTGAACGTCGGCCCGAAGACGAAGACGGTGGGCGGGACGCCCGTCGCGGCGCTGCGGCGCACGGTCATCGACCGGATGGTGGCCGAGGGCGGCTGGGTGACGAACGACTTCGTGCAGGAGCTGCGCGGCCGCAAGGTCTTCGTCGTGCAGGCGCAGACGGGCGCGCCGGGCGCGCCGACGCAGTCTTTGACCTTCTACTTCACGGAGGTCGACGGTCGCGTCTACAGCCTCGCGACGACGGCGCCCTACGAGTTCGCCGCGCCCATCGCGGCCGGCTCCGAGCAGTTCATGGCCTCGCTCCAACCCGCCGCGAGCCGCAACACGGCTTCGCAGAAGTGAGGGCGCGGGAGGCCGTTTAACTTCGGCCTCCCCGACCCGACCCGCCAGTGCCCACGGCGGATGAACCAACCGACACAGGTAAACTTATGACCGGACAAGAACAGCCCCAGGAGCCGCTCTCGCTCTCAGACCTGCTGAAGAAGCTCATCGAGATGGGCGGCTCCGACCTGCACCTGACGACGAACACGCCGCCGCAGGTGCGCGTGGACGGCCACCTGCGCCCCATCGAGGGCGTGCGCACGCTCACCTCGGCCGACACCAAGTCGCTCGCCTACTCGGTGCTGACCGACGCGCAGAAGCACAGGTTCGAGGAGAATCTCGAACTCGACTTCTCGTTCGGCGTGCGCGGCCTTTCGCGCTTCCGCGCCAACCTCTTCAACCAGCGCGGCGCGGTCGGCGCGGTCTTCCGCGCCATCCCCTACGAGATCAAGTCGTTCGACGACCTCGGACTGCCGCCCGTCGTCTCCAACCTGTGCGACAAGCCGCGCGGCCTCATCCTCGTCACTGGCCCCACGGGCTCCGGCAAATCGACGACGCTCGCCGCCATGCTCGACAAGGTCAACCGCGAGCGGCACGAACACATCGTCACCATCGAAGACCCCATCGAGTTCCTGCACGCGCACAAGTCCTGCATCGTCAACCAGCGCGAGGTCGGCGCCGACACGCACGGCTTCGCCGAGGCTTTAAGAACCGCGCTGCGCCAGGACCCGGACGTGGTGCTCGTCGGCGAAATGCGCGACCTCGAAACCATCGAGTCCGCCCTGCGCATCGCCGAGACGGGCCACCTGACTTTCGCCACGCTCCACACCAACTCCGCGGCCTCGACCATCAACCGCATCATCGACGTGTTCCCCTCCGCGCAGCAGGCGCAGATTCGCGCGCAGCTCTCGCTCGTTCTGGAAGGCATCCTCTGTCAGTCGCTCATCCCGCGCGCCGACGGCCGTGGCCGCGCGATGGCGCTTGAGATACTCGTCCCCAACCCCGCCATCCGCAACCTCATCCGCGAGGACAAGGTCCACCAGATTTACTCGATGATGCAGACGGGCCAGGGCAAGCACGGCATGCAGACCTTCAACCAGGCGCTCGCCACGCTCTACCACAAGCGCCTCATCTCCATCGAGGTGGCGATGCAGCGATCGTCCAACGCCGACGAGCTGCGCGAGCTGATCGAGCACGGCGCGGGCGTCAACACGGGCGGCGGCGCCCCCGGCCCGCAGGGGCAGCGTCCGCACGCCTCCCCCTACGCCCAGCCCCGCCCCGTCGGCGTCCGCCCGGGAGCACGTTAAAGAAGTACTGAGGACTGAGGGAGGACCGAGTTAAATACTCATCCTCACTCAGTCCTCAGCACTCAGTCCTCAGTACCAGGAGTTCGTTCATGCCCACTTACGTCTTCAAAGGTCGGAACCGGATGGGCGAGGTCATCGTCGGCGAGCGTTTGGCCGACAGCCGCGACGTGCTGCGCCAGCTCCTGCGGCGCGAGCAGGTCATGCTCACCTCGGTCAAGGAGAAGGGGCGCGAGATCGCCGTCCCGAAGCTCGGCGGTCGCAGCAAGAAGGTCGCCGCCAAGGACCTCTCCATCTTCACCCGGCAGTTCTCGGTGATGATCGACGCCGGCCTGCCGCTCGTGCAGTGTCTCGAAATCCTCGCGCAGCAGCAGGAGAACAAGAACTTCCAGATGGTCCTGACGCAGACGCGGCAGGACGTGGAGGAGGGCTCGACGCTCGCCGCCGCGATGGCGCGCCACCCGAAGTCCTTCGACCAGCTCTTCGTCAACATGATCGAGGCGGGCGAGGCCGGCGGTATTCTCGACCTCATCCTCCAGCGCCTCTCGACCTACATCGAGAAGATCGTCAAGCTGCGGCGCGACGTGATCTCGGCGATGATCTACCCGGCGGCCGTCATCGTCATCGCCATCGCGGTGATCGCGGTCATCATGATCTTCGTCATCCCCTCGTTCCAGAGCATCTTCACGGGGCTGCTCGGCCCCGGCGAGTTGCTCCCGCTCCCGACGCGCATCGTCGTCGGCATCAGCGAATTTCTGGCGGGCCTCGGCGGCCTGCTCATCCTCGGCGTCATCATCGGGATAGTGGTCGCCCTCAAATTCTACTACCGGACGCCGGGCGGCCACCGGCGCCTCGACTCGATCCTGCTCAAGGTGCCCGTCATCGGCGGCATCCTGCGCAAGATCGCGGTGGCGCGCTTCTCGCGCACGCTCTCGACGCTGCTCTCCTCGGGCGTGCCCATCCTCCAGTCGCTTGAGATCACGGCGCGCACGGCCGGCAACATGATCCTGGAGGAGGCCATCAACAAGGTGCGCACGGGCGTCGAGCGCGGCGAGTCGATCGTCGAGCCGCTGAAGGCGACCGATGTCTTCCCCAACATGGTCTCGCAGATGATCGCCATCGGCGAGCAGACCGGCGCGCTCGACGCGATGCTCGGCAAGATCGCCGACTTCTACGAGCAGGAGGTGGACTCGGCCATCGCCTCGCTGCTCACGCTCATCGAGCCGGTCATGATCGGCTTCCTCGGCGTCACCATCGGCTCCATCGTCATCGCCATGTACCTCCCCCTCTTCACCCTCATCGGCAAAATGGCCAGCGGCGGCCACTGACCTTAGAGGGATTTTGTGTTTAGGGAATAAAGTTTGACTCTCGGGAATAAAGTCTGACTCTCGGGAATAAAGTTGGACACTGAGAATGGGGGCTAGCTATTATAGTTAGCCCCCACTTTCAATTATATTTAGGGGGTAACGCCCATCTTCGTGTCCTAGCTAATGAGGTCAAATTCCTCTTCAGATCCTCAGAGCTTTCTCACCATCGGCCGCGGTGCTTGTTATGCACTTTGCCCAACTATATTAGCCCTGTTCACTCCCTGCCTCATCCCGTAATGCCTTCAAGTCTGATATGAACTCACCGAAGTCCTTCATCATTCTATCCCACGACCTCCTGTTTCTAGCTTCAGCAGCGCGACGCATCTTGCGCGTTTCTACGCTCCAGAGTTTATGCTTATAAGGGTCATCGAAACCTTTCAGTTTGGTCTTCAGATCGGAGAAAAGTAACTCACGATTATCAATACCTAACTCCTGAACGATCTGAAATTTGGCGGGGTCGCTAACCATAATAGAGTCCTCGTCAGCCGCCGCAAGGACACGAGCCGTATAATTCACCATCCCGCCGAAAAGATCGTTATCAATTATCCGAACTGTACCTACGTGAATGCCAGCCCTTATTTTAACTTTTGGATGCCCCGTATCGACGTATAGCGTCAACGCGAAATGGAGCGCTTCGACAGGCGTGCGGAATGCAACCATAAAAGAATCACCAATGAATTTGATTTCATGGCAGTCGTAATTCTTTAAAATAGACCTCGCATGGTTAAGATGTCTGACCAACACCTCGACCCACCTTTTATCTCCTATTCGATTCAGTAAGGCCGTGGAATCTACCATGTCTGTAAAGATCAGGGCCACTTGAGGTGTCGAGGCACCAGCCCACTCTGCCAATGTTCTTTGTGCATCACTCATGCTGACCAGCATATGGCCTCTATGCCACTGTCTCCAGTACAGTTTAGCCGTCCGGCTTTGTGCTAAGCCGGAGGATATAACTAACGAAACCACCTTGTTTAGAGCTGGTTGCAAAATTAACTTTTCAGAAAGCGATGTGCGACGATGGCACATGCTAAGAGCATGTGTGCTTCATGCGTGGAGCTACTGATCTCCTCGCGCATCTTCAGCTTCCTGAACTGATGGAGCCATGAGAGCGA
>DASVGG010000066.1:0-106696 GCA_036379655.1 Pyrinomonadaceae bacterium | reverse complement strand
ATCATCGGTTGTTGATGAGAATGACGCCCCTCTACGTCTCGTATCTTTCTCTCTCGTTACACGGGCGGGGCGGCGACGACGGTGATGCGGTGGCGCTCGGCGAGGCGGAGCATCTCTTCGCGGTCGAACATGAGCGTCTTGCCGGCGGTGAGGCAGAGGCAGGTGGCGCCGGCCTCGACCATCGTCTCGATGGTGGGCACCCCGACGACGGGCACGTCGAAGCGCATGTCCTGGTTCGGCTTGGCGACCTTGACGACGGTGAGGCGGCCGCGCGCCAGTCTCCCCGCGCGGCGGACAGTCTCGTCCGTGCCCTCCATCGCCTCGACGGCGACGCAGGCGCGCGCGCGCACGACGATGGTCTGGCCGAGGTCGAGCCGCGCGATCTCGCGCGCGACCTCAAGGCCGTACTCGATGTCCGCGCGCTCGGCGGCCGAGGGCGCGCGCTTCGTAAGCACGCCTTCGGCGGGCAGTTGGTCTTTGATGAAATAGGTCGAGTCGATGAGTTCGATGCCTTCGCGCGCGAGTTCCGCCGCGACGCCGCCGATGAGCGCGTCGGTGTTGCGGCGCGGGAGCGACAGGAGCATCTTCAGCATCCGCACGTCGGGAAGCGCGCCGCTGAAAATCTGCACGTGCTTGACCTGACCGGCCATGATCGCCTTCTCCACGCCCTCGCGCTTGAAGAAGCGAATCATGCGCCCGAGCTGCCCGATGCCGACCCACGTCAGGCGTTCGGCGACGCGCTCGATCTCGGGGTCGGTCTCCTCCCTGATGGCCGCCACCGCCACCTCGCACCCCGCGCGCCGCGCGCCCTCCAACACGAGGAAGGGGAACCGGCCGTTGCCCGCTATCAGTCCGAATCGCATAAGAGAAGTACTCTGTCCTCAGTACTTCATTTGACGACGCCGCGTTGCGAGGTCTCGATGAAGCGGAGCAGTTGTTCGACCTCGGCCGAGTCGCTCACCTCCGCGCGGATGCGTTCGAGCGCCTGCGTGGTGTTGAGCTTCGAGGAGAGGAGGAGGCGGAAGGCGTGGTGCAGGGCCTCGACCGTCTCGCGCGGGTAGCCGCGGCGCTTCATGCCGACCGTGTTGAGGCCGTAGCACTTCGCGTGGTTGCCGACGGTGAGCGCGAAGGGGAGCGCGTCCTTGACGACTACCGAGTAGCCGCCGACGTATGCCTCGCGCCCGACGCGGCAGAACTGGTGGACGCCCGAGTAGGCCCCGACGTTGGCGCCGTCCTCGACCGTGACGTGCCCGGCGAGCGTCGCGGCGTTAGCCATGATGACGCCACTGCCGACGCGGCTGTCGTGCGCGACGTGCGACTGCGCCATGATGAGACAGTCGTCGCCTACGGACGTGAGCATCCCGCCGCCCTCGGTGCCTCGGTGGACGGTGACGAACTCGCGGAGCCGACAGCGCCTTCCGATTCTTGTTTCGGCCGGCTCGCCACGGTACTTCAAATCCTGCGGCTCAAGCCCAATGGAGGCGAAGGGGAAGACGTGCGTGTCGTCGCCGATCTCGGTGCGGCCGTCCACGACGACGTGCGACTCAAGGCGCACGCGCGCGCCTAGGCGCACCTCGTCGCCGACCGTGCAGAACGGCCCGACGTGCGCGCCTTCGCCCACTTCGGCGCGCGGGCTGACGACGGATGTTGGGTGGACGAATACTGACATTAAAAAAGTAGGCAGTAGGCGGATGGCAGTAGGCAGTTAAGAGAGCCGCTGTCGGAATCCTCGGGTTAGACCTGCAACATGCTTAACGCGGAGCGGCTGCCGACTGCCATCCGCCTACTGCCTACCGCTCTTCACCTCGGGGCGACGACGCTCATGATGTCGGCCTCGGCGGCGAGTTGTCCCTCGACGTGCGCCTCGCCGTGCATCTTCTGGACGCGGTGGCCGACGCGGACGGGCGTCACGGTAATAACGAGCGTGTCGCCGGGGACGACGGGGCGGCGGAAGCGCCCGTTGTCGATGCCGCTGAAGAGGACGAGCTTGTCGTCGCGCCCCTCCAACTGCTGGAGCGCGTAGACCGCGCCGACCTGCGCCATCGCCTCAAGGATGAGGACGCCGGGCATGACGGGCGCGCCGGGGAAGTGGCCCTGGAAGAAGTGCTCGTTGATGGTCACCTGCTTGACCCCGACGATGCGCACCCCCGGCGTCAGCTCGACGATGCGGTCCACGAGCAGGAACGGGTAGCGGTGCGGCAGGATTTCCTGAATGGCGCGGATGTCGAGGACGGTTTCCATAGGGAGACACGTTAACCGTAAAGCGTGAACCGTGACAAGAGCGTAAAGCGTGAACCGTCAACCGTGAACCGTGACCGGAAGGGCTCGCCTTCTCTCGTCACGGTTCACGGTTGACGGTTGACTGTGAACGACTCTTACGGGCGGCCGGGCGTGGCGGGCGCGGCGGCGGCCGTGGTGGCCGGGTTGCGCGTGTTGTAGTCGGCGATGAAGGCGTTGGTGATGTCGATGCCGCCGTCAACGACCATGACGACGCCCTGCATCTTGCTCACGTCGAAGACGACCGAGAGGCCCCGCGCCTTGGCGTACGCCTGGAGGGCGTTGCCGATGTCCTGGTAGACGGGGCCGGTCAACTCCTGGACGCGCTTGTCGAGCGACTTCTGGCCGTCCTGCTGCTTGCGCTCGATCTCGACCTTGAGTTGCTCGGCCTGGTCGGCCTTGGCCTGGAGCGCCGCCGGGGCGGCGACGGCCTTGGTGTCGTTGATCTCCTTGACGAGCGCGTCGTAGCGCGTCCGCAGGGTCGTGATCTCGTCGCGGCGCGGCTTGAACTCGCGCTCGACGGTCTGGAAGGCGGCGACGAGGCGCTTGATGCCCTCCTTCTGGTCGCCGAACGCCTCGGTGTCGATGATGGCGAACTTGCCCTCGGCGACCGTGACGGCACCGCTCGGGGCGGGGGCGGCCGGGCGGGTGGCGGCGGGCTGGGTCTGGGCGGCGGCCGTCAGCGCGGCCGTGGCCGCGAAGGCGGCGGCGAAGAGGGTTGTGCGAATCGCTTTCATGATCTTTCCTGTACTGCTCCTTAAAGTGTTGCGGGCGAACTAGAGGGCGCGGCCGCGGGTGGCTGACCAAGGGGGCGCGCCGCCCCCGTCGTTTCCTGTCGAAAAATAATCAGAAGGTGCGCCCGATGCTGAACCGGAAGACCCTCTTCTTCTCCTGAACCAGCGTGTCCTGTGCGTTCGGGTTGATGGCGTAGATGAAGCGGAACGGCACGTTGATCACAGGCATTTGGATGCGCATCTCCAGCCCCAGGCTGGATCGGTAGTCCCCGATTTTCGAAAAAAGGCTCTGCGAGACGCGCGCCACCGTGTTCGTCTGCGCCTGGCCGCGCAGGAAGACGGGCTGGACGCCGAAGGGCAACGCCGTCACGGGGTCGAGCGGGCCGACGCGCTGGAGCGAGGCCAACTCCTCCTGCGTGATGAGGCGGTCGCCCTGTATGAGCAGGGCGCCGCTCGACGGGAGCGAGCCGAGCTGCGGGTAGCGGCGTTTAATCAGTCCGTTGATGCCGCCGGCCGTGTTCAGGAACGGCTGGTCGGCCAGAAACTCCGTCGAGAAGGTCTGGTCGCCGCCGCTCTTGAGATTGAAGGCCGAGCCGATGTCGGCGAAGGCCGCAATCGCCACCGGCCCGAAGATCGGGATGCGGTACTCGAAGTTGCCGAGGAGCTGCGTGTCGCCGCCGAGGAAGCGGAACTGGCGGTCGATCTGCACGACGTTCCCCCCATCGACGCCGGTGAAGGTGCCGAGCGTGACGAGTTGCTGCCGCAGCGATTCGGAGAGCCCGTCCACGGCCACGAGTGCGCCCGACGGCGTGCCCGAGACCGAGACGTTCTGCGAGGTGACGAACACGTCGAGCGGCGCAATCGGCGCGATGGAGCGGACATTGTAGCCTCGGATGGTGAACTCGTCGCCGAGGAAGAAACGCTCGTAGACGGGCACGCCGTTGATGAACGAGAGCGAGCTCTGCTGCGCCTGCGCGATCTTCGAGGTGATGCCCCAACTGCGGACGTGGCCCGCGACGATGCGGAAGCCGAAGACCTCCGGCTTCTCCGAACGCTTGCGGCGCACGGCGCGGAAGCTCGTTAACGAGAGCGTCGGCTGGATGGTGCGCACGTCGCCGAGGAGCCCCGCCACGCCGATCGAGAGCGCGAGCTGCGACCCCTGCGTCGGGTCGATGGTGCCGTTGCGCGTGTCGTAGACGAACGAGGGCGTGATGCGGCTCGTCGCGATGTTCGGCTGCTTGAAGACGATGGGGATGAAGGTGCTCGCGTTGTTCTGCTCGTTGACCGGCGGCTCCTCGATGGAGGACTGCGAGAAGGCGTACGAGAGGCCGATGCGCGAGGCGCGCGAAATCTCGACGAAGCGCCGGCTGCGCGGGCGCCAGAACTCGGAGAGCGGCGAGGTCGCGTAGACGCTCGCGCCCGTCGTGTTCTGCGTGAAGAGGTTCTCCTCGCCCGTCGTCAGGAAGTCCTGAATGCCGCCGAAGGCGCCGCCGATGGCCGCCTGGTTCTGCGAGAGGAACGTGCCCTCGCCGAAGAACTTCTGCGACTGCGTGTAGAGCGAGAAGCCGACCGAGATGGGGCGGTCGTTGATGTACGGCTCGGTGAACGAGAAGAGGATCGACTTCTGCCGGTTGCCGAAGGCGAACTGGAACGAGAGACTTTCGCCGCGACCCAAGAGGTTGTTCGTCGAATAGTCGAGCCCGAAGAAGGAGCCGCCGATGCCGGAGACGCCGCCGTTGAAGGCGATCTGGTTGCGGCCGCGCTCCGAGACGCGCAGGTTGATGTCAACCTCGCCCTTCTCCTCGTCGGGCCTCAGTTCCGCGTCCTTCTCCTTGTCGATGGGGTCGAAGAAGCCGAGCTGGTTCAGCTTCAAGACCGAGAACTCCCACAACTGACGGTCGAAGATGTCGCCCTCGTTGACGGCCACCTCGCGGCGCAAAACGTTGTCGCGCGTGTAGGTGTTGCCGAGGAACTCCAGGCGGCGGAGCGTGAACTGCTTGCCCTCGTTGATGGTGATGGTGAAGTCGGCGATGCCCTCGTTGGGGTTCTGCGGGTTGGGCTTGAACTCGGGCGTAATGTCGGGCTCGTACTGGATGAAGCCCGAGCGGCCGTAGAGGTTCTTCAAGTCCTCGTAGACGGCCTTGCCGATGCGCGAGCCGTTAGCGATCTCGCCCGCGCGGAGCCCGATGACCTGCCGAATCAACTCCTCCGAGTAGATGGAGTTGCCCTCGATTTTAATCTCGCCGAGGCGGTAGAGCTTGCCCTCGGTGATGGGGATGACGACGCGCAGCGCCTCGTCCGTCGAGGAGATGATCGGGAGCGGCAGGATGGGGAAGCCCGTCCGCTTCGGCCCTAAGCCCTCGACGCGCGGCTCGCCGGTGCGCGCTTCGAGATAGCCTTTCCCGCGCATGTAATCGACGACGTTCTTGCGCAGGTCGTAGTCGAGTTTTTCCAGGTGGAGGATGTCCTGCCCTCGGAAGCGCGAGAGGAGGCCGGCCTCCTTGACGAGCTTCATCGCGCCGCGCAGCTCGCCGTCGGAGAAGTGCGTGTTGCCTTCGAAGTCGATGTCCACGACGCGGACGCGGTCGCCCTCGTCCACGTCGAAGGTGAGCGCGATGGAGGTCGCCGAGACCTCCTCGGTCACGGGGTTGACGACCGCGTTCGGGTGGCCGTGCTGCGAGAGCAGTTCCTTGATGACGCGCCGCGCGTTGTTGACCTTGACGGGGTCGTAGGTCTGCTCGCGCGCGATGCCGACGCGCTGCTCGCGGAACTCCTTGAGCACGTCGGCCTCGCCGATGCTGCTCAGACCCTTGAAGGTCAGCTCACGGATAACGGGCAGCTCGACGACCTCGAAGATGACGACCTTGCCGCCGCGCGGGCCGTCGGTGGTCGAGACGCGCACCTTGGTCTTGTCGAAGAACGGGAGGTTGAGGAGCGCCTGGTAGTCGCGCTGAATCTGGGCCTCGTTGTAGGTGTCGCCGGCCCGGGTCTGGATGTGGTACAGGATGTCTTCGTCGCGCAGACGGCGGTTGCCCTCAACCTCGACGGCCTCGACGAGGACCCGCTGCTGCGTCGGCGTCGTGGCGGGCGCCGGTTCCTGCGCGCTGGCGCTCGCGATGGGGAGCGCCGTGTTGAGGAGCATGAAGCAGGCCACGCAGGCCGCCACTTGTTGAATCCAGGGCGCGCGAATTCGCATAAACTTAGTTTTTCGCCTCTTGAATTGCGGTCGAATGAATTCGGGAGACTTTAATAGGAAAATTCTTTTCGAGAATTTTTTCCGCCCGGAGCGGCACAGGCGTGCGCGTCTCCGGCTCAGGCGTCAGGGTTTAAAACAGGCTCCACTTGGATTCACCCCGCGCGCCCAACCGTTGCCAGCCGCACGACTCCCGCAAAGTGGCGCATTATAAATGACTGAGCGGCCAATATCCAACCGGGAGTAGCCAATAGACAGTCGTCAGTAGACAGTAGGAGAAGCAATTTCGGCGGGCGTCGTGTTCTGAAAACCGACGCCCGCCGAAGTTTTCTACTGACTACTGACTACTGGCTACTGGCTACTTTTCATCAGTGAATTAGCAGCGCGTCGCCGGGCTCCTCGACGACGGAGGGGCGGTGGGAGAGCTCTTTGCCCTCGGTGAAGACCTCGACGACGGTGGCGCCTTCGAGACTCCCCTGGATGAGCGCCTCGGAGAGCGGGTCTTCGACGTACTTCTGGAGCGCGCGCCGCAGCGGACGTGCGCCGTAGGAGCGGTCGCCGCAGGTCTTCTCGACAATCCAGCGCTTGGCCTCGTCGGTGAGCCGGACTTCGAGGCCGCGGCGCGCGAGCGTCTTGTTCAACTGATCGACCTGGAGGCCGACGATCTCCAACAGCTCTTCGTCGATGAGCTGGTCGAAGATGATGATCTCGTCGAGGCGGTTGATGAACTCGGGGTTGAAGGTGTGCCGGACGGCGTTCATCACCATCTCTTCCATCTTCTCGCGCGAGGCGTCGGGGCTGGCCTGGAAGCCCATCGCGCCCTTCTTCTGGATGTAGCGCGCCCCGATGTTGGAGGTCATGATGATGATGGCGTTCTTGAAATCGACCGTGTTGCCCAGAGCGTCCGTGAGGATGCCGTCCTCGAAGACTTGCAGCAGCACGTTGAAGATGTCGGGGTGCGCCTTCTCAATCTCGTCGAAGAGAAGGACGCTGTACGGCGAGCGTTTAATCCTCTCCGTCAACTGCCCGCCCTCCTCGTGGCCGACGTAGCCCGGCGGGCTCCCGATGAGCTTCGAGACCGAGTGCTTCTCCATGAACTCCGACATGTCGAAGCGGATCATCGAACGCTCGGAGCCGAAGAGGAACTCGGCCAGACTGCGCGCGACCTCCGTTTTGCCGACGCCCGTCGGGCCCAGGAAGAGGAACGAGCCGACGGGGCGGTGCGGGTTCTTGAGGCCCGCGCGCGAGCGCCGGATGGAGCGTGCGAGCGCCGAGATGGCCGGGCGCTGCGCGATAACGCGGCCGCGCAACTCCTCCTCGATGCGGAGGAGCTTCTGCGTCTCCTCCTCCTTGAGCGAGGTGATGGGGATGCCCGTCCAGCGCGCGATAACGTCTTCGATGTCGTCCTTGGTGACCTCGACCGACATGATGAGGTCTTCCTCTTCGGCGAGCGGCGAGGAGCCGAGCGCCGGGCGGTAGAAGCCGCCCGCGCCCGTCGAGCGGTCACGCTCGTCGTAGAAGCTGTCGCGCGCCGGGGCGTCGCGGCGGGCGCGGAGTTTCACGCGCGCGCCGGCCTCGTCAATCACGTCGATGGCTTTGTCGGGAAGGAAGCGGTCGGGGATGTAGCGGTTCGACTGGTAGACGGCGGCCTCGATGGCGTCGTCGGTGTAGCGCACCTGATGGAACGCTTCATACCGCTCGCGCACGCCGTCGAGGATGGAGACGGCCTCTTCTTCGCTCGGCGGCGGAACCTTGACGGCCTGGAAGCGGCGCTCAAGCGAGCGATCCTTCTCAATCGACTTGCGGAACTCGGCGGGCGTCGTCGCGCCGATGCATTGAATCTCGCCGCGCGAGAGCGCCGGCTTCAAAATGTTCGCCGCGTCGAGCGACCCTTCGGCGCTGCCGGCGCCGACGAGCGTGTGCAGCTCGTCGATGAAGACGACGTACTGCGGGTTCTCGATCAGCTCGCGCATGATCTGCTTCAGACGCTCCTCGAACTGCCCGCGATACTTCGTGCCGGCGACGATGAGCGACAAGTCGAGCGAGAGGATGCGTTTGTTCTCAAGGAACGACGGCACGTCGCCGCGGACGATGCGCTGCGCCAGGCCTTCGACGATGGCGGTCTTGCCGACGCCGGGCTCGCCGATGAGCACGGGGTTGTTCTTCGTGCGGCGGCAGAGGATTTGGACGACGCGCTCGATCTCGGCCTCGCGGCCGACGAGCGGGTCGAGCTTGTCGTTGGCGGCGTCTTCGGTCAGGTCGCGCGAGAACTCGGCGAGGTGCGGCGTCTCCTTCTTCTGCGCCGCGCGCGGGTCGTTGCCCGACTGGCGCGAGACCTCTTCGCGCACCGCGTTCAGGCGCAGGCCGCGCTCGTAGAGAATCTCGGCGGCCATCGAACGCTCTTCGCGGAGCAGGCCGAGCAGAAGGTGCTCGGTCCCGATGTGCCGGTGTTGGAGCCGGTCCGATTCCTCGTGCGCGAAGGCGAGCACGCGCTTGGTCTCGGGGGCGAGCGGCAGTTCGACCGAGGTGGAAATCTTTTCGCGCAGGGGAGCCCGGCCCTCGATCTCCTTGCGGATGGCTTCGAGGGAGGTCTGCGCGCGCGCGAGGAAGCGCGCCGTCAGCGTCTTGTCCTCGCGCATCAGGCCGAGCAGGAGGTGCTCGGGCTCGATGGCCGGCGCGCCGAACTGGGAGGCTTCGTATCGCGCGAAGAAGATGACTCTCCGCGCCTTCTCCGTGTATCGCTCAAACATAATAAAAGGCTGTTACCGACCGGCAGTAAGGGACTTTCAAACGGGGTTCCGGCGAGTCTTGAACCGTCGGGAGAAACGCCGCAGGGCACCCGCGACGCATTATAACTGAAACCCGCGCCGGATGTCAGATTTAAAAGTCCGGCGCCTGAAGTCCGAAGTTTGAAGTCAAAACAGCATCACTCTCAACCTCAACCTTTCCGGCCCCCGCCTTCAGACTCCCAGTTCTTCAAGCCTTCCTTCGCGAAGAACAAAGCGTCGGTCGCAGAGACTTGCGAGGTTTTCGTTGTGTGTGGCGAGGAGGGCGCAGGCGCGCGTCTCGCGGCAGAGGGAGAGAAGGAGGCGGCCGACTTCACAGCCCGTGCGCGGGTCGAGGTTGCCCGTGGGCTCGTCGGCGAGAACGAGCCGGGGCCGCGCGACGAGCGCGCGCGCGACGGCGACGCGTTGCTGCTCGCCCCCGGAAAGCTCTCCGGCCGCGTGTGCGAGGCGCGGGCCGAGCCCGACCCGCTCCAACAACGCGCGCGCGCGGGCGAAGGCTTCGCGTCGGCGCGTGCGCGCGACGAGCAGCGGCAGCGCGACGTTCTCCAACGCCGAGAGGTCCGCGAGCAGGTGGTGGAACTGGAAGACGAAGCCGACCGCGCCGCCGCGCCAGCGCACAAGCTCCGAGGCGAAAGCGCGCGTCACGTCGAACCCGCCCAGACGCACGCTTCCAGTGTCGGCCGCCTCAAGCCCGCCGACGACGTGCAGCAGCGTCGTCTTCCCCGCCCCCGAGGCGCCGACGACCGCCGCCGCCTCGCCCGCGCCCAACTTCAAAGAGACGCCGCGCAGAACCTCCAACGCGCCGCCCGACGGCTCGCGGAAAGTTTTGCGGACGCCTTCGACCTCAAGCTCAAAGCCATTTGAAATTTCAAATTTCAAATTTGAAATCCCTACTCGTACCTCAGCACCTCTGCCGGGCGGACGCGCGCGGCCTGCCACGCGGGGTAGAGCGTGGCGAGGAGGCTGACGGCGAAGGCCGCGAGCGCGGCGGTCAGCACGTCCGAGGCGTGCGGGTGGAGCGGCACGGCGCTCAGAGAGTAAACGTCGGGCGGCAGTCTTATGAGTTGGAAACGTTCGGCGAGCCAACAGGCGGAGAGGCCGAGCGCGACGCCCGCGACGGCGCCGACGGCGCCGATGACCGCGCCCTCGATCATGAAGATGAGCGTGACGGAGGGCGCGCGCGCGCCGACGGTCGAGAGCACGGCGATGTCCGCGCGGCGCTCGACGACGACGAGCGCGAGCGTCGTCGTGATGTTGAGCGCGGCGACGATGGTGACGAGCATGATGATGAGCGCCACTACTCTCCTCTCCAACGCCAGCGCCTCGAAGAGCGGCCGGTTCGCCTCGCGCCAGTCAACGGCCGTCCAGCCCCCGCCGAGTTCATCGCGCAGGCGCCGCGCGACCTCGACGCTCGCGTAGAGGTCGCGCGCCTCGACGCTGACGGCGACGGCGGGCGACCGACTCCCGACGGCGCGCGCGACCGACCCCAGGGAGAGATAAGCCCACGCCGAGTCGTACTCGTAGAGCCCCGAGCGGAACAGCCCGACGACGCGCACGCGCAACGCGTCCGGCGCTCCCGACGGCGACACTCGCGCGGCGGAGCCGGCGGTTAAGACAAACCCCTCGTCGCCGACCATCGTCAGCCCCGCGCGCGCCGCAAGCTCTTCGCCGAGCACGACCGGCACGGCCTCGTCCTCGCCGTCCGTAGTCTTAAAGAGTTCGTCCAGCGAGCCCCTCGTCAAAGTCTCGCGCACGGCGGCGAGCGCGCGCGGCGAGCCTTCGTCGAGGCCGCGCAGGAGCGCGTAGGTCGCGTCGTCCGCGCCGCCGAGGAGCGCGCCCTCGTAGGTCGTCGGCTGCGCGTCGGACACGCCTTCGACGCGGCGCGCGCGGGCGGCGGCGGCGCGCGCCTCTTCCACCCCGGCGCCGCCCTCGCGACTCAAGGTGACGTGCGCCGTCCCGCGCAGAATCTTCTCTTGCAGCTCGTCGCGAAACCCGTTCGCCAAAGCCGTCGCCAACACCAGCGCCGCCACCCCGCACGCAATCCCGACCACGGCCGCGCACGCGGTCCAGCGCGCCACGCGGCGCCCACGCCGCGCGCGCAAGTACCTCAGCGCGAGAAAGAGTTCGTAAGGCATTGCAGTGAGCAGTAAGCAGTCAGCGTCGAGCCGTCGTCAAGTCTAAACGCCGGGAGCGCGGGCATCCCTGCCCGCCAAAGCGTGCAAGAGCACGCTTAGCCGTGAAACTCTATCCTTCAACCTTGAGGCTTAACGTCTGACTGCAATTCGCGCTGACGCGCTCATGGCGGGCAGGGATGCCCGCGCTCCCGGCGCGCTCACTGCTTACCGCTCACATCGACGACGGCGACCCACTGGCCTTGCCGCTCCTTTTGAAAGACGACGCGGGCGCCGAGGAGGCGTGCGGCTTCGTCGAGTCCGGGGCCGCCGTGGGAGGAGTAGAGGAAGGCCACGTCGTAGTCTGACTTGCGCGCGGCGGCGCGTTGGAGTTCGGCGGGGAGGAAGTTCTCGACGGGCACGACGCTGAGCGCGCGGGGCGTGTAGCCGTAGTAGGGGTTGCGCAGCTCGTCGGTCGCGGGCCAGGAGGTAAGCACGCGCGCGTCGGGGTACTTCTCCGCGAGGAAGCGCGCGGCGTCGCGGTGGAGGATGATGAAGTCGCGGTAGGCGAGATTCTCTTCCCAGGGGAAGCTGTAGGAAGGGTTGACCTCGGTGCGGTAGGCGAACGCGGCGCAGACGAGCGCGACGGCGAGCGGCCACGCGGGCACGCGCCGCCAGAGCGTCGAGACCCAGACCATGACGACGAGCGGCAGCACCGGCAGCATGTAGCGCGCGAGCACCGCGCCGCCCACGACCGAGAGCGCGACCACGTGCGCGAGGATGAGCACGAGGAAGAGCAACTGCACGGGCACGCTGATGCGCGGTCGCTCGCGTTCGCCGTCGCGTCGCGGCTTGAGGAACATCGCGGCCAGCCCCGCCAGCGTCAACGCCCAAAGGTTCATGTGGAGCGTGACGTGGCCGAGCCTTCGCCAGACGGTGTCGAGTATGCGCGCGAGGTTGAGCGTGGACTCGACGTTGTAGCGGAAGTATTCCGGGTTCCCCAGAGTGTAGCCCGTGCGCGCGCGGTGGTACGCGAACCACAGCGCGAGCGGGACGCCCGCCAGCAGCAGCGTCAGAGACCACCACGCCGGCCGCCGCTCGACGCAGACGAGCGTGGCGAGCTTCTCTTTCTTCCTCAAAAACCAGCAGACCAACTCCCAACCGCAGAGCACGACGGGCACCAACACCGCCGTCTCCTTCGCCAACGCCGCCAGCGCGAGCAGAAAAACGCACAGCGCACGGCGAAAATAGGCATTTTCCGACGCCCGCGGGCTTTGTGCGTCGCCGCCCAACTCAGTTGTAGAGCGTGACAACGCCGTTGCATCGTCATCCGACTGCGTTGTGGAGTCGTCCGACTGCGTTGTGACTTCATCCGACTGCGTTGTGACTTCATCCGACTGCGTTGTGGCTTCATCCGACTGCGTTGTGAAGTCGTCCGACTGCGTTGTGCGGTCATCCAACGCAGTTGTGTGGTCATTCAACTGAGTCGTGTCGCGACGCGGAAGGTAGAAGACGAGCGCCCAGACGGTGAGCGCCGCGACCATCATGTCGAGGTGCGCGAGCGTGCTCTGCGCGAAAAAGACAGGATAGAGAGCGGTGCAGATGGCGGTCGCTAAGCCTACGCTCTCGTTCGCGACCCTGCGCCCGAGCGCGTAGACGCCCGTCAGCGCGACCGCCGCCACGCCCGCCATCGCCGCGCGCGCCGCCCACACGTGGAAGCCGAGCAGCTTCCACGCCGCCGCGATGTAGGCCATCACGAGCGGCGGGTGCGCGTTCGAGAGCGTCGAGTGCGGGATGAAGCTGCCGTCGGCGTAGATGTCGCGCGCGGCCGGGATGAAGTAGCCTGCCTCGTCCCAATAGTAGGGCAGGTCCAGCAACGTCCAGTGGAGCAGGAGGAGCGCGGCGTAGGCGGCGACGAAGAAGAGCGGCGTGCGGAGCTTGCGTGTCAAGGCGCGTGCGGGCGGCGGCGTGTGGCGCGGGCTGTCGTTCAACTCTTCTCGGCCGTCTTCTCGTCCGGCGTCAGCGACTCGATGAGGTCGTGTTCGAGCGAGGCGTCCGGCCGCTTGACCATCGTCAGGCGGTTGCCGCGCTCGTTGTACTCGACCTGGTCCATGATGTTGTAGATGAGCAGCACGCCGCGCCCCGAAGACTTGAAGAGGTTCTCGGGATCGCGCGGGTCCGGGATGTCGGCGACGCTGAAGCCCTCGCCCTCGTCCTCGATGGTGAAGCGCGCCTCCTTCGCGGAGAGGTCGGCGATGATGCGGACGAGTTTGTTGTGGTCGTGCTTGTTGCCGTGCTTGACGGCGTTGACGAACGCCTCGTCGAGCGCGATGAGGAGGTTGGAACGGTCGGGCTTAATCACCCCGAGCGCGGCGACGCGCTCGATGAGGTAGTGGAGCACGCCGTTCATCAGGGAGATGTCGCTCGGCAGCTCGAACTCGATGTGCTCGCGGACGTAGGGCAGCACCTTCAGGTCTTCGATGAAGCGCAGCTTGTAGCCGAGCGTCTTCTCGACGATCTGGGAGAGTTCGTCCTTGTCGTACGGCTTGCGGAGGAAGTTGGCGGCGCCGAGTTTGAACGCCTTGACGATGCCGGCGTGCTGCGTCTCTTCCGAAGAGACGACGACGGGGACGAAGAGCCTTTTGCGTTGGAGTTCGGAGACGATCTGGACGCCGGAGTCGGAGTACTCCGCGAGGTCGGAGATGATGAGGTCGAAGTCTTCGAGGTCGTCGCGGCCGATAGCCTCGGCGCGGTCGGCGGCCGTCACGACCTCGTGGCCGAGACCTGCGAGCGCCTCGGCCAGCACGGTGCGCAACTCGGCGTTGCCTTCAACGATGAGGATGCGTCGTCTGTCCATCGAGAGACTGTTTTCCGCGAGCCTTTTGAACCGGGGAGGGTGCGGAAAGGCTTCCCACTTCTCCTGCTTTCCGCGAGCTATCCGCCAACGCTGTACGACGCCGGGGCGGGCGCCGGTTTCAAAATATATCACAAGCAGTAGGCAGTAGGCAGACGGCAGTAGGCAGTTCGGAGCCCCGGAGGGGCTTCATGTTTATAGCCTCGTCAATTCAATTGAAACCCGAGCCCCGTCAGGGGCGACATGTGACCTGCCGCTCCTCCGGAGCTTGGCGGGATAATAACCGCTTGAGCTATAAACATCCCGCCTCTCCGGGGCTCAACCCTTCTTGCCTTTCAACTGCCTACCGCCGTCCGCCTACCGCCTACTTTCATGAATGTCCCTGAAGCGGGAGGCCGTGCGCGAGCAGGTCTTCGAGTTCCGGCCCGGTCGGGAGCGCGGTGCGCGCGCCGAGCGCGCGACACTTGAGCGCGGCGACGGCGCAGCCCGTGCGCAGACAGCCCTCGATCTCTTCGCCGCGCAGCATGCCGTAGATAAAGCCCGCGTGGAAGGCGTCGCCCGCGCCCGTCGTGTCGTGACAGCCGCCGGGCACCGCGAAGGCCGGCGACTCGACGAAGACCCCGCCGTGGTAGACGACCGCGCCGCGCTCGCCCAAGGTCATCCCGACGACCGCGTCCGCGCGCAGCCGCGACTTCATCTCGACCAAGGCGGCGTGCTCGTCGTCCAGCCCCGTCAGACGGCGCGGGAACTCGTGCGACGAGATGAGCACGTCGATGTGCGGCAGAAGCTCCGCGAGCCCTTCGTAGACGTTGTCGATGTCGAGCGAGACGACCGTGCCGGCCTCGCGCGCCTCCCTTGCCACGCGGGCGCGCGCGCGCGTGTCGTGGCCGTCCATGTGGAGCACGCGCCCCTTCGCGCCGAAGCCGGCCGGCGCTTCATCTTCTTTATAATTGAGGCGCGCGTCCCTGTCCCAGATGACCGTGCGCTCGCCGGTGCGCTCGTCGATGAGGATGTACGCGATCTGGTTGGCGGCGCCCTCGACAACCTCGGCGAACTCCACGTCCACGCCCTCCGCGCGCAGCGCCTCGAAGCCGAAGCGGCCCGCGTCGTCCGAGCCGAAGCGGCCCGCGTAGGCCGTCCGCATCCCGAGCCTTCTCAACCCCGTCATCGCGCTCGCGGTCTCGCCGCCCGCGCCGCGCTCGTGTTCGACCAGACGAACCTTCGTGTCGTAAGCGGGGTAGTGCGGGACGACGACGAGATAGTCCACGGCGTTCAGTCCGAAGCCGACGGCGTCGAACTCTCTGGCGGGCGGGGGCTCGAAGGGGAATCGCACGGCGCAGGATTATACACAAGAGGGGCGCAGTCTTAACTCTTCACCCGTCACCGCCTTCTTCAACCGAAGACGCGCGAGGCTTTGCACGCGAAGCCGGGCAGGAGCGGGGACGTGATCTCTTCGTCGCCGCCGACGGTCGCGACGAGCGCGAGCGCGCCGCCCACGGGGCGGTAGATTTCCACCGTGCGCGCCTCCGGGTCCGCGACCCAGTACTCGCCGACGCCGAACCTGCCGTACACCTTCAACTTCCTCACGCGGTCGCGCCGCGCGTTCTCGCGCCCCGGCGAGACCACCTCGACGGCTAACGCGGGCGCCAACCGAATGTGCGACTCCGCTCCGACCCGCTCCAACTGCTCGTTCGTGACGAAGACGACATCGGGGATGACGCTGTTGTGCCTGTCGAAGATGACGCCCGGCGTCATGACGACTCGGCCGATAGGGTTATCTTCGAGATACAGCTTTACATGGAAGAAGATGTTACCGATGACATCTTGGTGCCTGAGAGACGGCGCGCTCGACACGATGAGTTCTCCTTCGATCAGCTCGTAGGTGTTACCGTCATCGGGCAGCGCGGTGAGGTCGTCGATGGTCAGCAGCGGCGCGGTGTTCGTCGTCATAGTAAGCCTCCCTCTGCTTCGCTTTTGCCGGGACGATACCACGCCGCGCTTCGTGCGCGCCACACGTTTCCCGCGCGCGCGCGGCGTGCGCTACACTGTCTGCCAACGGCCGTCGTCGAAGCGCGAGCAAGCGGGTGAAGCCCTTGACCCTGGAAGAGAAACTGAAGAACCTGCCTACCGCCCCGGGCGTCTACCTGCACAAGGACGCCGCCGGGAAAATCATCTACGTCGGCAAGGCGAAGAACCTGCGCAACCGCGTCCGCTCCTACTTCCAGTCGGGGCGCGGCCACGACCGCAAGACGCGCGAACTGGTCAAGCGCATCATGGACCTTGAGTTCATCGTCACCGACACGGAGGTCGAGGCGCTCGTCTTAGAGTCCAACCTCATCAAGCAGCACAAGCCGCGCTACAACGTCCTGCTCAAGGACGACAAGCAGTACCCGCACCTCAAGCTCACCATCTCCGAGCCGTTTCCGCGCGTGATGATCACGCGGCGCATCCAGCGCGACGGCGCGCTCTACTTCGGGCCGTACCTGCCGGCCGCGCTCGCGCGTCGCACCATCGACCTCATCAACCGCACCTTCCAGCTTCGCACCTGCGACATCGAGATCGACGGGCGGCTGCCGCGCCCCTGCCTGGAGTACCACATCAAACGCTGCCTCGGCCCCTGCGTCAAAGACCTCTGCAAGCCCGACGAGTACGCCGAGGCCGTGCGCGACGTGCGGATGTTTCTCGAAGGCAAGAACAAAGAACTCGCGGACGAGTACGGCGCGCGGATGGAGAAGGCTTCGGACGAGATGCGCTTCGAGATGGCCGCGAAGTACCGCGACCTGCGCAAGACCGTGCTCGCCGTCTCCGAGCAGCAGAAGATGGCTCACACGCAGGACCTCGACGTAGACATCTTCGGCTTCCACCGCGAAGGCGCGCGCCTCGCCTTGCAGCTCTTCACCATGCGCGAGGGCAAGATCGTCGGCCGCCGCGAGTTCTTCTGGGAAGACCTGCCCGAGGATGACACGTTCGACCCGGCGTCGTTCCTCTCGGACGTGCTGACGCAGTACTACTCGACCGACTACGTGCCGCGCGAGATACACGTCCCCGTCGATTTCGAGGACCGCGAGTTGTTGGAGAAGGCTTTGACCGAGCGCAAGGGAAGGCGCGTGCGCATCCTCGACCCGCAGCGCGGGCAGAAGCGCGAGATGATCGAACTCGTCGAGAAGAACGCGCTCATCGCCTTCGAGCAACGCTTCCGCGTCCTGAAGCCCGACATGGAGCGCGTGCTCGAAGAGTTGCAGGAAGTGTTAGAGCTTCCCCGTTTCCCCGCGCGCATCGAATCGTTCGACGTGTCGAACATCTCCGGGTCGGAGAACGTCGCCGCGATGGTCGTCTGCGAGAACGGGAAGATGAACCGGCAGGAGTACCGCAAGTTCAAGATTAAAACGGTCGAGGGCTCGAACGACCCGGCCTCGATGCGCGAGGCCGTCTTCCGCCGCTACCGCCGCCAGTTGGACGAGGGCAGTCCCCTCCCCGACCTCGTCATGATCGACGGCGGCAAGGGGCAGCTCTCGGCCGCCGCGTCGGCGATGCGCGAACTCGATTTAGAAGCCATCCCGATGATCGGCGTCGTCAAGCCGCCGCGCCGCCACAACGATGTCTCGCACCTCTTGCGTAAAGGTAGCGAGGACTCGCCCATCTATCTCGACTCGCACTCGCCCGTGCTGCGCCTCATCCAGTTGATACGCGACGAGACGCACCGCACGGCCGTCACATACCACCGCAAGCGGCGCGAGCTGCGCGACTTCACCTCGGAGCTGACGGCCATCCCCGGCGTCGGCGAGAAGCGGAAGAACCGCCTGCTGCGCAACCTCGGCTCCATCAGCAAGGTCGCCGAAGCCACGGTCGAACAGCTCTCGCCCTTCGTCGGCCGCAAGACCGCCGAAGACATCTTCGAGCACTTCCGCCGCCAGCGCGCCCTCGCCGGCCAGACCGACGACGCAGCGGAGAATGTTGTCAACGACGACGCTTCAAACGAAGGCGAGGCCGTGTTAGTAACAACGCCCGACGGCGAGGTCGCGGGGCTCCACCACCCCGACGACCCCACCGTCATGACCGACGAGACCATCGCCGACGAGCACATCGAGACGCGCCTCGTGGACCCCGAAGGCGACGCCGAAGACCTCCAACCCATCCGCTCCGTTGACCACTCCGGCGAAGTCAGGCAACGCCGCAAGTCCACCCGCAAACGCGGCGAACGCTCCACCAACCCGCACGGGATTAAGAGGGAGAAACTGTCGGAAGAAAGTGAGCGGTGAGCAGTGAGCAGTAAAACTGAAGGGCAGCCGGATCATCTCGGCTGCCCTCGGCTTTTACAACTAACTACTGCTCACCGCTCACTGCTCACCGCTCACTTCTTCCGATGCTTCGCGATGTAGGCGCGGGCGAACTCGTTGAGGTGCGGGGCTTCGCGGAGGCCGATCTTCTCGGCCTCCTTCTCGGCGTCTTCGATGGTCCAGCCGTCGCGCAGGACGCGGCGGATCATCCAGAAGGCGCCGACGCGGATGGCGCCCGTGCAGTGGATGAAGGCGGGGCGGTTCGCCTCGTCGTCCGTCAGTTTGAGGAACTCCGTGACCTGCTCCTCCTTCGGCTCGCCGTAGGCGACGGGGATGTTGAAGTAGCGCAGGCCCAGACGTTCCGCCTCGGCCTTCTCTTCTTCCGCGCGGTGCTCGCTCGGCTGGCGCAGGTTGATGACGGCCTTGACGCCCTCCTCCTTCAACTTCGCGAGGTGCTCCAGGCGCGGCTGGCCGCCCGTGCAGAACTCCTTGTTGACCCGCAGGAAGTTGCGTATCGGCGGCCCCTCCTGCGCGGCGGCGAAAGCGTACGCGACGAGGAGCAGCGCGGCGGCGACGACCGTCGTGAGTCTTCTTTTCGAGATGAACGTCATGGAGCTTCTTCCCTTCGGGACTTCGGCAAAGGCGTCTCGCTTAAGGGGCGCCGTACTTCAGCCGCAAGACCTTCGCGCGCCCCGGCGCGTAGACGGTGACGACGAAGAGGTCGTCGAACTTGCTCTCGTCCATCGTCGGGACCACGTCGCCACCCAGCGCGCGGATGAGGTCTGGAACGCTGTTGGTGTGACCCACGACGAGCACGGCCTCGCCCGCGTGCGCTTCGACCTTGGCCTTCAACTCGCGGATGGACTGCTCGCTCACCTCCCTCGGACTGTCGGGCTTCACGGCGAGCGCCACGGGGTTCACGGGCACGCCCAGCAGCTTCGCCAGCGGCTCGGCCGTCAGCTTCGTGCGCGCGAACTGCGACGTGTAGACGGCCTTCACGCCCGCGCCCGACAGCAGGCGTGCCAGCGCCTCGGCGCGCGCCACGCCCGCCTCCGTCAGCGTCGGGTCTTGCGCGGGCTCCTGCCCCCTCTCCGCGTGGCGGACGAGAAAGACCGTCGTCACTTTGCCGCCGCCCGCGTCGCCCTGCGGCGGCTTCGCGTCCGACGCCTGCCCCAGGCACACACACGCCGAGGCCGCAAGCAGTAACAGAGCCGACCACGCCCGACGCGCCCGCGAAAAAGTCTTCACCAAATTTTCCCCCTCACAATTTTTTACAGGACGAATGCCTGAGAGCTTTGGACCGAAGCAACGATGCACGCCCGACATTTATACCCATCGGCGCGGGCCCGCCGCAACACCGCGCGCGGGGCTTTTGAACGGTTCGTCCTTCACTCCGCCCTCAGTGCGACCGCAGCGAGCGCGCGACGAGGCCGATGCCGCCGGCTAAAAGGACGAGCATGACGATGGTGTTGAAGAGGCTGGTCGGCTGGAAGTAGATGTCGAGGTTCGTGATGATGCCGGCGAGGATGATGACGACGCCGACGAAGGTGAGCAACCAGCCCGCGATGGAGCGGCCGTTGAAGAAGAGCAGGCCGATGCCGAAGAGCAGCGGCAGCAACGAGAGGCCGAAGGCGTTGTAGCCCCACATCGTCCAGTAGCCGCCCGTCACCATCACGCGCTGCGTCAGAAGGTACGCCCCCGCGACGCTCATCCCGAGCCCCAGAAGGAACTCGCCCACGCCCCCGCGCGTCCCGCCCGCGCCGCGCGCGACCCTCTCGTCTTCCTCTTCCATCAAGGCCCTCCCTGAATCGCGTTATACTTTTTTAAGACCTTGATTGTTTCATCAATCGGCAGCGCCTCGACGCGCGTCCCATTGCGCCCCTTGACGGTCGTGGCGCGGAGCAGCGAGTTGTAGACGGCCTCCTCGGTCGCCTCGACGCAGGCGAGGAAGAGGGGCGACACGGAATCGTTGGGGAGCAGCTCGACGCGCCGGAGCGCGGTGTCGCCGTGCCTGATTCTATTCCTCGGCGCCGTGCTGAAGGCAATCACGTAGTCGCCGCTCCCGTTGGTCGAAGGCGAACCGGTGCGCGCCAAACCCAGCATCGCGCGCGCCGCGAGCCGCCGCAGGTTGCGCGCGTCGAGCGGCGCGTCCGTGGCGACGACGACGATGACGGAGCCGTCGGCGCGGTCGTCGTCTAAAGAGGCGGACGGCCGCGCGTTCTTCCGTTCAACGTTGCGCGCGGGCTCAAGGTCGTCTTTGAGGAAGTAGCGCCCGAGCTCGCGGCCGACCGGCGCGCCGTTCATCGTGAGCACGCCGCCGTAGTTCGTCTGCACCAGCACGCCGACCGTGTAGCCGCCGTACTTCGCGGGCACGACCCGCGACGCCGTGCCGATGCCGCCCTTGAAGCCGAAGGCGACGGTGCCCGTCCCCGCCCCGACCGACCCCTCCTCGACCTCGCCGCCCTTCGCGCCTTTGAGCGCCGCGAAGACCTCTTCGCGCCCCACGTGGCGACCGCGTATGTCGTTCAGTTGCCCGTCGTTCGTCTCGGCCACCACCGCGTTGACGCTGCGCACGTCTTCATTCCCCGGCAACGCCAACATCCACTCGACCAACGCGTCGGCCACGCGCGGCACGTTCAGCGTGTTCGTCAACAGGATGGGCGTCTCAAGCTCGCCCAACTCCTCCACCTGCGTCGAGCCCATCAACTTCCCGAACCCGTTCCCCACGAACACCGCCGCCGGTACCTTCTCCCGAAACAGATTCCCCCCATGCGGCACAACGGCCGTCACCCCCGTCCGCACGTCATCACCCTTAATCAAAGTCGCATGCCCGACCCTCACACCCTCAACATCCGTGATAGCGTCCAGTCTCCCCGCCGGCAACACGCCCACGCGCAACCCGATGTCTCGCGCGCGCGGCCGACGCTGTTCGCCAGGAGTCTGAGTAGCCATAAGCGTGAGTAAGAGTAGCAAGCTAAGCAGCGATTTGTAGACTGTCATGATGTGCGCGAATCGTCCGTATGACCTTGGGTTGATTCAGACTGCTCGGCAGCGAGCAAAACACTTTTCAGCCTCTGGTCGTTTTCTTCATCCAGCTCTTGCTGTGTTATCTGATCTTCTAGCGGAAGGATGTCGTCGGCCGCCGCAATGAGCGGATTGTTCGGCCAGTGCAGTTTCTGCATGAAGACCCCGCAGCCCGTGCAGGAGAGCAGTAGAACAAACGGGAACCAGCGGGGTAGGAGCGACCCGTTCAAACCGGCGCCCATATGCATCAACTCGACGATTGCAAGCACCATGATTAAGGAGACGTTAAAATCAATGCCGTCACTGCGATTGAAGTTACCCAGCATTGAAGTAAGATCACGCGGGCTTAACCATTTCTTTAAACGAGCGTCTCGCGATGCACGCCAGTAGATAGAAAAGAGCAAGGATAGAAGGAGCACCGATGTAAAAAGGACGGGCAAGATTGTGGGCGTGATGTATGCGTAAACGCCCTCCCGCATTGTCGGCAGGTGTTGCTTGAAAGCTTCCAAGTCCAGATTTAGCTTCGCCAACTCGTCGTCTGACGCCACCCCGCTCAAGGTTAGTACGTCCCGCTGTATGGCGGGTAACTGATGAGGGTTCGGGAGTTCCATCCTCAAGTTTTTTACAGTCTCGTACGCGCTCTCCTTTCCCGCGGGCAACAACGGCTCAACGGCCCAGTTCCACGGAAGAAGCCGCGAGGGGCCGGAGGCGTTAGGCGGATAACGCTGCTCGATGTCCGCGACGACGATTTTAACCTGAGCCCGAACCTGCACGAGCCATTTTGGCTCCACGCCGTAGACGCGTGGAGGCGTAAGTGTCAGCACTAAGACCTGATAAGTCCGCACGGCATAGATTTGCGCGGCGAAACTCGCAAGGAGGAGCGCAAACGAAAGGGCGTACGCGCTCAGTATGAAGACCCTGCCTGTCCGGTGCCTCCAGCGCCTCAGTGATAGGTCGCGCGGGACGGCGCGCCACTGTTTAAGGAAGTGACGCCCTTCCCGTCCGTCATTACGCGCACGCAAAGCCCTCATCATACAGTTGACAGCCTCGTTTGTGGTCCAGCCGGAATCGCCGAGCGATTCGGCGATGGGGATGGCGAGGCGGCCGGGGAAGTATTCTTCGAGGGGCCAGATGGCCGCATCCGTGCGCGGCGGGAGAAAGGCGGCGCGGGCGCGGAGGTCTTGGGGGCGGCTCTTGAGCATGTCGGCGAGCGTGCGGCCGGCGTGGGCCTTGACGACGGGGTCGGGGTCTTTGAGGAGCAGGACGAGTCGGTCGAGTGCCTCGTCGGTGCCGGTGTCGCGGAGGAGTTGGACGGCGGCCTCGCGCCAGCGCGGCAGGTGATGTTTGAGGAGTCCGGGGATGATCCTCATCGCGGCCTCGGGCGAGGTGGCGAGGGCGGATTCGAGGACGGAGGCGCCGCTCTCGCCGTAGCCTTGTGTCAGACGGTCAACGGCCCATCTTAAGCGGAAGCGCGCGGGCTCGAACTCCGGAGCCTGGCGTTGCGCCAAAGACGAGAGCACCTCTAACGCGGCTTTGTATTCGACGGATGGGAAAACCTGGTCGTGCAGCTCTTTAGCCACCCGCTCGATGAGGGCGAGGTCGGGCGGCTCTTTCATGTAGAGGAGGCAGCGGCCCGCTTCGAGCCAGCGTTCCTGTCCGACGAGTGAGTTCACGACGTAGGCGAGCGCGGGGAGGTTGTCAACGAGGCCGCAGTAGAAGTAGAGCACTTCGATAAACTCGGGGCGGGCGCCGAAGTGCTCGACCACCTTGTGCGTCTCGCGCGTGCGGCGTGCCTCGCGGGCGGCGAAGTATTCCTGGATGGTGCGGTGGGCGCAGGTGTAGCTGCCTTCGTCGCCGGGCTTGATGATGCCGTTGACCTCGACGAGTTCCTTGATGAGGTCGCGCGGGTCGAACTTGTCCTGACGTAGAACTTCCACGGCCTTCTGGCTGATGATTTCGCGGGTGAACTCTTCGGGGTCTTCGTGGCGACTGACGGTCTCCAGGCGGTCGAGGGCGACGCGTTCGAGAATCTGCCGCTTGTCGTCGGCGTCGAAGGTCTGTTTGACGTTGCGGCGCGCGGGACGGTGGACGAGGAGTTCGTCCACGGCGTCCTTGTAGAAGCGCTCGCGCGAGGAGGGCAGCTCGAAGTTGTCCGTGTCGAGGTAGAGCCCGGTCAGGATGGTCAACAGCAGAGGGTTGCGGCAGATGTCCCTGATCTGCGGGTCGTCCTGGATGAGGCCGTAGAGCTTCATCGCCGTCCGCCCCTTGTACGCGGGCCAGCCCTGTAGGAAGACGCGCATGTGGTGGTTGGCGAAGGGCTCGACGCGCACGACCTCGGGGATGACGCCCTGCAAGTCGCGCGTGCGGTAGCTGTGCTCGCGACAGGTGACGAAGAGGCGGTTGCGGCGCGCGCGCTGGTCGTCGTACTCGCAGAACTTCTGTATCTGCTCGGCGACGAAGTCGCGGCCCGCGCCCACCTCGTCGAGCCCGTCGAGGATGATGAGCAGCTTCCCCTGTTCGAGCGCCGACTCGACGAACTTCTCGGCGCCGGGGAAGTGGTAGTCGGCGAAGGCCGCGACGACCGCTTGCTCGACCGTCTGCTCGCGCTTGGCGAGGTTGCGCAGCACGACGAAGACCGGGATGAGGTCGCGCAGCGCCTCCTCGCGCGTGCGCCCCTTGACGACGCTGGTGACGAGGCTCTTCATCAACGTCGTCTTGCCCGTGCCCGGCCCGCCGAGCACGATGCAGCGGCGCGAGGCGGCGGCCTGCGCGAAGAGGTCTACACTATCCTCCGTCGTGGAGGAGATGAGCTTGAGCGGGGCGAAGGCGTGTTCGAGCGGGACTTCGAGGTTCGGGCCGACCGGGTTCTCGATGCGCGTCAGGTTCGAGCGCAGGACGTGCCGCTTGTAGCTGCGCAGCGAGATCGAGAGCGGGTTGCGCGGGGCGACCCAACTGTACAGAGACTCCTTGACGAAACGGACGGGGCGGAGGATGAGGTTCAGCAGCCACTCGGCGGCCGCCTTGCCGAAGGTGCCCATCAGCGTCGAGATGAGGGCCGTGATGGTGGCCGTGACGATGATGAGGGCGATGGTCCCCAGCTCGGGGGCTTTGCCGAAGTCCACGGGCAGGCTCCTTAACTCCAGGTTAAGACCCTCGGGTCGGCGGCGCGCAATCGCATGAAGCTCGGGCAGTCGTCGTCCGTGTCTTTTGGGTGGTCCTCGACCCACTCGAAGTGTGAGCCCCCGCGCTTGCGCGTCGCGCGGGGGCCGGCCCTCAACGCCCGCGCCCCTTCTTGCCCGTGGAAGACTTCTTTGCCGCAGGGCGTCCCACGGAACGCTTGGCGGAACCCTTCTTCGACGCGCCTCCCCTGGTCGCGGACTTAGCCGCGCGTGACGCCGCCGCAGTAGCGCGACCCGCTGACTTCGACGCCTGGCGCGTGACTTTGCTCGCGGACTTTGAAGCGGCGCGCGCGACTTTGCGCGCGGATTTCGACGCCGTGCTCGCGGCTTTGCTCGCGGACTTTGAGGCTTGGCGTGCGGCCTTGCCGGCGGACTTCGTGCCCTTGCGCGCGGCGGCGGCGGCCGACTTCGAGGCGCGGCGCGCGGTGTTGCTCGCAGACTTGCGCGCGCGGCTCGTGGAGTCGAGCGACTCGGGGGGCGAGGGCAGGGACGGCGCGTCCGGCATGGCGGCCGCGACGCTCGAAGCGGCGTCGGAGGCGGCTTCGCCCAGGTCCTCCGCAGCGTCCGCGACGGCGCCGCCCGCGTCCCGCGCGGCCTCGGCCTGCGTGCGCGCGAGGCGCTTGTTCTGGCGCGCGGCCTCTTCGACCGCGCGCTCGGTCGAAGGCTCGGGGCGCACGAGCTCGCCAGCGGTCGGGCTGACGCTCGCGACGGCGTCGGCCGCCGTGCCCATCGCGGAGTTCGCGACCCCCGCGGCCGTCTCGCCGGCCTGCCCGACGACGCGCGCCGCCGTGTCCACCACCTCGCTCACGACCTGGCGCGCAATGTCCAGCACGCCCCCGCCTCTCTTCTTCGTTGCCATCTTCAACTCCTCCTCGGAAGGATGAACTAGGAACGATGAACGATGAACTGAAAGCCTTCTGTCTTCAGTTCATCGTTCATCGTTCCTAGTTCATTGTTCACATCACTCCGCTTTCGCGGAAGCGTTCGAGCTGCGTGTCGGCGAAGCGGCGCTCGCGTGCGTCGAGCAGGAGCTTGGCGGCCGCGGCGCCGATGAGCGCGCCGACGCCCGCGAGCGCGAAGAGGCCACGGTGCGTCGTCGCCCAGAACTGCGCGCTCGTCTCGGCGGCGCGTTCGTCGAAACGGCCGCGCGCGCCGTGGTCGCCGGGCACGGGCTCCCAGAGGTTGTCTTGGCGGTCGGGTGCGGCCGGCTCGCCCGACTCCTGCGCCTCGTAGGCGTAGCGCGCGACGTAACGGTCGGCCAGCTCGGGCGCGAGCTTGTTGCCGACGATGGCCTTGACCGTCGGCCAACCGACGTAGAGTTCGCGCCGCTCGTTGTGCGCCGCCCAGTAGACGGCGCGCGCCGCCACCTCCGGCTGGTAGATCGGCCCCACCGGCCTCGGCTCGTTCCGCAGACGCGACTTCGCCCAGGAGAACTGCGGCGTGTTGACGGCGGGCAGTTGCACCATCGTCACGCGCACGTTCGATTCGTCGTGGATCAACTCCGCGTGCAGCGAGTCCATGAAGCCCTGCACGGCGTGCTTCGCCGCGCAGTAGGCCGACTGCAAAGGGATGCCGCGATAGGCGAGCGCCGAGCCGACCTGCACGATGGTGCCGTGGTCGCGCGGCAGCATTCGCTTCAAAGCCGCGAGCGTGCCGTAGACGTAGCCGAGGTAGGTCACCTCGGTTACGCGCTTGTACTCTTCGGCCTTCATCTCCTTGACGGGCGAGAAGACCGAGAGCATCGCGTTGTTAACCCACACGTCGATGGGTCCAAGCTCGCGCTCGGTCGCCTCGGCCGCGTGCTCGACCGCGTCGGCGTCGGCCACGTCGAGCGGCAGCACGAGCGCGCGGCCCCCCATCCGCTCGACCTCGCGGCGCGCGCCTTCGAGCCCGTCGCGCCCGCGCGCGACGAGCGCGACGTGCGCCCCTCGCCGCGCGAACTCGCGCGCCGTCGCGCGGCCCACGCCCGCGCCCGCGCCTGTGATGACGACCACCTCGGGCCGTTTCGTCGGGTTACTCATTCAAAACCTCTCAGTAGGCAGTAGGCAGATGGCAGTAGGCAGTACGCCCCGCGTTACGAACGTTGCGATATAAAACCAGAGGGCTCGACGGCAATGCTCTTCACTACCTACTGCCATCTGCCTACTGCCTACTCTCTTCACAAAACGTTCCCGTGCGCGTCGCCGTGCGCCGAGCTGGTGGTGAGCGAGTTGGGCGCGTCGAGGTGCGCGCCGTCGTCCACGCCGACGCCGAGGCGGTCCACGAGTTCGCCGCCGAGCCAGCCCGTCGCGCCCGCGAGCAGGAAGGCGACGAAGGCGGCGGCGAGCGCGGCCGTCGTCGGCCGGTGCGACGCGGTCGGCGCGTTGTAGCGCATCCACAGGCTCAAGGCGAAGAGCACCAGCACGAAGACGTTGCCGACGCCGTGCAGCAGGCCCACCGACTTCGCGCGCGTCCCCGAGGGGATGGCGAGGTAGTCGATGAGGCCGAACGGCGCCGCGACGAGCCCGCCGACGATGCCCGCCGCCATCATCCAGAAGGCGACCGTCGAGAGCGTGTCGGCCGTCGAAGGGTTCGACACGAACAGGTAGATGATGTCGAAGATGACCGCCGTCGCGAGCAGCCCGAACGGGAACGGAATCAACATCTGGTGGATGGGGTGCCCGAGGGCCTTGGCTCTACTCTCCATGTTCTTACTCCTCCTTAGTCGTTGCCAACCTACCGCAAGGGTTTGTCCGCGAGTTGGCGTAAATCTCAAGGAGCCGTCGCGGCGCGCGGGCGCACCGCTGCCCGCCACTTCGCGTCGGCCGCCTGTGCAGGGGAGTCTTCGGGCTTAAAGATACTTCCGCGAACGCGGGCTGTAAAGAGGTTTCCGACGGGGCCGCGCCCCTTTGAAAGTTGCTATACTCGCCGCCGAAGTTATTCCATCCAGACAAGACGGGAGCACGACGGATGAGCAGGAAGCGAGACGATGCGGCGGAGTCCGAGAGCAAGGCCGAGCTGCGGCGGCAGATGGAGGAGGCGCGCGAGTCGATCAGCGAAACGGTCGCCGAGATCAAGTCGGTCGTCACGCACCAGTACGAGGAGGTGCGCGAGACGGTCGAGAGCGTGAAGGAGGGCGTCGGCGAGGTGCTCGACTGGCGCACGGAGTTCGAGCGCAACCCCCTGGTCTGGGGCGCGGGCGCGGTCTCGGTCGGCATCCTCGTCGGCTTCGGCATCGCGCGCGCCTTCGACGACAAGGAGGAGCCGCGCCCGCGCGGGCGCCGCAAGACCGTCACCACCGGCGAGCACGTCGTCGCCGAGTTGTCGGGCTTCGCGGAGGTCGTGCTGCCGACCATCTCCGCGAAGATCAAGGAACTCTTTGGCCTCGACCTCGACGCATACCTCCGCGCCGCCCACGCCAAACGCCCCGCGCCCAAGCGGCTCGCAAAGAAGAGCGCGCGCAAAGGCGCCGCCAAAAAAGGCGCGTCCAAAAAAGGCGCGGCAAAGAAAGGCATCAAAAGATAAGCCGTCCCTTCCCTTACCGAACCAAGGAGTGTACAAAGGTGCGTAGTTCGAGACAGGGCAATGGCCCTTTGCGATGTCCGCTGCCCGATTCAAGGGGACGCAGTCAACATCTTCGTTGAAGGAAGGACGGGACGGACATGACTTTTGAAGAGATGGAGCGTGTGATGCATTTCATCCTCGAACACCAGGCGCAGTTTAGCGTCAACATGGATAAGGCCAAGGAGCGCATGGCCAAGCATGAGGAGAGCATGGCGGAATCCGACGCGCGCCTGACCCGGATAGAAGGGATTCAGGAGAACACCGCGCGGCAGATAGAGCACCTGGGCAACGCTCTGGTCAGACTCACGGACTCGCATGAGTTGACGCGGGAGGAACTCAGAGAACTGGCCGCGCGGACGCTGGAGCTTGCCGAGTCGCAGAGGCACAGCGACCGGCGACTCGACGCGTTGATTGATTTCGTACGAGGCAGGGACGAGGGCGGACAGCCGGCCGGTCCCGAAGCGTAGACTCCCTCTGACCGGCGGGTGTATTGTTTCGGCGTCGCCGCGCGTGCGGCGGCGCGCCACGCCGAGCCGACCGCGTGAAACTCCTCGCCTTCCGCGGCTCTCCCCGTCGCGGCGCGGCACTTGCTTCCCTTCTAAAACGTCGCACGGACGTAGATAGAAAACGGTACGCGCGTCTTCGGCCAGGGCGGTCGCGGGCGCGCATGACAACGCTTTGACTGTCGGAGGAGGAAGAGATGTTTGCGATTATAGGTTGGATCGTCTTCGGTTTGATCGCGGGGATTATCGCGAAGGCCATCATGCCCGGGCGCGACCCGGGCGGCGCCATCGTGACGATCCTGCTCGGCATTGCCGGCTCGGTCATCGGCGGCTTCATCGGCCGCTCACTGTTCTACCGCGCCGACAGTGAACCCGGCACGATTATGAGCATGGTGTTCGCCGTCATCGGCGCCATCATCCTGCTGGCCGCCTACCGGCTCATTCGCGGGAACAGCGTGCGCGCCTAAGCTGATAGGGCAAAGGGTAAAGGGGAAGGGTCTCGGCCTTTACCCCTTCCCCTTTGCCCTACGCCTCAACTCCCGAACCGCTGCTTGTACTCGGCCGAGGAGATGAACGCCTTGACCATCTCGGCGTTGACGTAGTTGCCGCCGAACTGTTCGAGCTTCGAGAGCCAGAAGTTGAAGCCCGGCTCGTCCGGGTCTCTCCTTAAATACCCGAAGTACTGCATCAGCACGAAGGCCGCGTTGAACTCGCGCCGGGCGAACTCCGCGTTTTCGGCCACGCGGCGAACGGCGCCCGCCCGCGTCACGCGCCCCTCGTTGAGGGCGCGCAAAAGTTCCGCGCCCTCTGTCCCCTGCTCGACGCCCGCGTTCGCGTAGAGCTTCGTGACGAACTGCTCGTTCGTCAACGGGTCGAAGGCGGCCTTGAACGCCGCGCGCTCGACCCACTGCTCGACGAAGGCCCGCTTGTTCGCCTCAAGCTTCTCAGTCCACCCCTCGGCGCCGACGACGAGGTCGCGCCCCGCCTCCTGCGTGTCCGGCATGAACTCGACGAGCGCGGGCCTCCGCCCGTAAGTTGCCTTGTACAGCCGCTCGACGAAGTAGCCCGTCTGCTGAAACTCAATCGACAGGAAGAAGGCCGCAGACACGTTGATCCTCTTCACCTCAAGACAGCCCACGTCCGCGCCGCACTTCCCCAGTTCGTCCGTCCAGAACTTGAGGCCGGGCGCGTCGGGCTCGCGGTTGAGGAAGTCGTGGTAGTGCTCGCGCACGAAGAAGGCCGGGTCGTCCGCCGGGTTCGACTCGGAGGTCGCGGCGTCGTTATCGACGACCGTGACGACCGTCGCGGCGGCCTCGCCGAGCGTGCAGCCCGCGCCGGGGTTGGCGAGCGAGAGATTGACCTGCTCGTCGCCCTCGGCGGTCGCGTCGTCGGTGACGAGGAGCGTGATGCGCTTCGTCGTCTCGCCCGCCGCGAAGCGCAGCGTGCCGCGCGCCATCGCGTAGTCTGAGCGGTCGCTGGCCGAGAGGTCGCTCGTCATGTAATCGACGGCCGCCTCGCGCGTCACGTCGCCCGTGCGCACGACCTCGACCTCGCAACTCCCCGCGCCCTCGTCCACGCGCACGTCGGTCAGCGCGAACTGCGCTTTAGCCAGAGTCGTCGAGCCTCCTGAACCACCCGAGCCTGAACCCGAGCCAGAGCCAGAAGACGAGTTCAGCGGGCGCGACATCGAGAGCGACATCAGGTACGCCTCAAGCGCGTCCACGTCTTCGGAAGAGAGGTGCGAGGTCTTGCCGTGCGTGTCCTTGATGACGCGCACGCCCGCAGTGGCGAGCGCCGGGTTGAGCTGCCCGCCCGAGACGAGCGGCGCGAGGTTAGACGTGCCGAGCCTGTCTATCTGCGCGCGCCCGCTCTCGATAACAACGGGGCTGTCGAGGCTCACCATGATCTGCCCGAAGCCGTCGCCCGCGAGCGCGCCCGTGCGGTCGGCGACGGTGATGGGGACTTCGGTCGGCAGGTTGTTGCGTCCGCGTCGGTGGTCCGCGCGCACGGTGCGGAAGTTGAAGCCGCGCTCGCCGGGTCTTAAGAGCGGCGAGTCGGGCGGGAGCAGAATCTCGCGGACCGTGTGCGCGAAGCCGTAATGTAAATATCGCGGCACGGCGTCCCAGAAGGTGCGCAGGTGTTTCGTGTTGCGCGAAGAGAAGTTCTGCGGCGTGCCCACGTCCTGCGGCGGGCCGAAGCGCGTGAAGAAGTAGTCGTTCCCGGGCCGGAAGAACGGCCCTTCGCCGTCCACGGTCGATTCGCTGATGACGCCGGGCTCGTGGATGTTGAAGTCCTGGAAGGTGTCGTCGAGCACACCGTTCGTGTTCTTGTTCCCGTTGTGATGGCACTCGGCGCAGCCCGCGCCGCCCTGCGCGATTGACTGTGTGAAGATATCTTTGCCGCGCTCGACCTTCGCCGCCTCCGTGTCCGTCTCGGGGAACTGTCCGAGCGGCGAAGGCAGGCGCCTGACCTCGTTCGCCGACCAGAGGATTTGCAGGTAGGCCATGTCGTAATAGCCGATCTTCTGCGCCTTGCCGTTCAGGTCGTTGCGGCCGATGGCCTTCGAGTTCTCCTCGGTCTTCTTCAGGACGAACTCTTCGCGCGCCTTGAAGCGGTCAACGGCCTTCGCCTGCGGGAAGAGCGGCGTCGGGTCGCGCTCGCCTAACAAGACTTCGCCGTTGCAGGCCGAGGCGTAGGCCATGAAGTCATTGTTGAGACCCTCGTACCACTCGGGCCAGTTGTCGGAGAGGTCCTTGTTCTGCGGGCAGACCTTCGTGCCGCCGACGGCGTTGGCCGCGACGTTCCACTGGCAGCCGTCCTGGCGGCCGTCCCAGTGACAGAAGCCGCAAGACTTCTGCCCGTCGTCCGAGTAACTCGAAGAGAAGAACCAGCGCAGCCCGACTTCTTCGTCGGTCGCGAAGAGGTTCTGGCCGTGACCACCCGTCGTCGGGTCGGGCGTCGAGGGCGTGACGCCGACCGGCAGATAACCCTGCTTCGTTAAGTTGCCGTTTGAATCGACGTTGAGGAACGAAACGTCCTCGGTCTGAAAGTTGGCGACGTAAACGCTCTTCCCGTCGGCGGAGACTTCGACGCCCTGCGGCGTGATGCCGCCGGTGTACTGGACGCCGAGCGGCTTCAAGACCTGCGCAGGGTCGCTGGCCGAGAGGTTGATGCGGAACGCCTGCACCTGCTCGGAGTGCGCGTAAGTCACAAACAGCAGGTCGCCACGGATGAACAACTGCTCGGGGCCGCTGCCCTTGATGATTTTTTGAGCCGCCGTGTGGTCGCCGAGGTCAACGAACTGGCCGGGCGTGACGAGTTGCGACACGTCGCGCCCCTCGTCCACGTAGCGGAAGACGAAGCGGTTCGTCGTCGTGTCGAAGATGTTGAGTTCGCTCCCGATGTCGTCGAACGTCGTCGCCTTCGTCGCGTCGGTCATGACGGGCGTGTAGCCGAGCGGCTGGCCGTTGTTCTTAATCGCCACGCCGTCGGCGCGCTTCGTCGGCAGGCCGTGGCCCGACTCGGGCTCGTTCAGACGCGTGTTCGTCTCCTGCCCCGACGCGATGCCCCAGCGGCCCGCGATCTTCACGTCGGTCGCGAGCCCGCCGAGCGGCATCACCTTCGTCAAGGTGTTTGCGTCCGCCTCGATGTTGATGGCGGCGACGGTATGGCCGAGCGTGTTCGCGACGTAGAGCGTCTTACCGTCAGCGGAGATGTCGAGGTCGCGCGGGTTGGCGCGCTCCAACTGCGTGTTGCCCGTCGGGATGAGAGCGATCTGCGTGAAAGCGGGGCCGGGGTCGATGCGGAAGGCGCGAACGGCGTCCTTGTAACGGTCCGTGATGTAGAGGCGCGTGCCCGTCTTGTTGAAGACGAGTTTCTCGCCGTAGAAGCCCGTCTCGAACTCGCCGACGACCGAGTCGTTCGAGGCGTCGATGACGGAAGCGAAGTTGCCGTACTGGTTGAGCACGACGACGTATGGGAACGTGCTGATGGCGTTGTTGATTGGCGCGGCCCTGACGCCGATGGGACGCAGGCCCTTCGTCTCGCCCGCCGGTCGGAGGTCTATCCAGCGCGAGACCTGACGGCTGTTGGTGTCAACGACCGCCACGCGCCAGTCGGGGTAGCCCTCTTTGCCGGGCAGCGTCACGTAGAGCTTCTTTCCGTCCTGCGACAAGGCGAGCGCGCGCGGCTGGCTGCGGAAGGGCTGCTTGCGGAACGGCCAGAACTGGTTGCCGCTCTTGACCTGCGGGTTGTTGGGGTCGATGCGCGTGCCGGGGTCGGGGCGGCCGTCGATGTAGCTCGCGCCGTACATGATTTTCGTGAAGCGCTCAAGCCCCGCGCGCACGCCGGCCGACTCGGCGCCGACGATATTCTTGACGGGGTCGCTCGTCGGCCCGGTGATGATCTCGCCCTTCGAGTTGGTCTTGACGGCCGTCTCGAACAGACGCAGCTCGAAGGGCGCCTCGGGCGCCATCTCAAGAACTCTGCGCTGGAAGGCGGCGGAGAAGGTCTGGTTGGTGCGCGTGGCCCTGGCGGCGTTGGCGGCGAAGAGCAGCCACCCCGCCCCGGCGGCGAGGAATACTGCCGCGACGAAGAGTTTCACTTTCCTACCCATGACAGTTCGCTCCCCTTGAAGAGACAACGACGACGGGGCCGCCGTCGGACAGCGGCCTTTTTTGCGGTGTTACCGGAACAGTGCGTCCGCGTGCGGCGGGAAATACATGCGCGACATAAAAAATTCGCCCGCCCAACAAATTCGTTAACCGTCGCGGAAAAAGTGTTTGCGCGGGGGCTGTGCGGGTGCTAAGTTCTGTTCAAACCGACAACTGAAACAGCACGGGGGAAAGTTATGGAGAGTGATTCCGGGCGGACGACTTCGGTGTGGATGGCGACGGGCGACGTGCCCGAGTTCGGGGCGCTCGCGCACGAGGCGAGCGCGGACGTGTGCGTCGTGGGCGCGGGCATCGCGGGCTTAACGACCGCCTACCTGCTCGCGCGCGAGGGCAAGTCTGTCGTCGTGCTCGACGACGGCCCCGTCGCGGGCGGCGAGACGGCGCGCACGACCGCGCACCTCGTCAACGCGCTCGACGACCGCTACTACGATCTGGAGAAGCTGCACGGCGCGCGCGGCGCGCGTCTCGCCGCCGAGAGCCACACGGCGGCCGTCGATCAGATAGAGGAGATCGTCGAGCGCGAGAATATAGACTGCGACTTCCAGCGCCTCGACGGCTACCTCTGCGTCGGCCCGGGACAATCGACCGAACAGTTGGGCGAAGAGCTGCGCGCCGCGCACCGCTGCGGCCTGACGGAGATCAAGTACGTCGAGCGTCTTCCCTACGACGCATACGACTTCGGCGCGGCGCTCCACTTCCCGTACCAGGGGCAGTTCCACATCCTCAAGTACATGTCCGGCCTCGCGCGCGCCTTCACGAGCCTCGGCGGGCGGCTGCACACGAACACGCACGCCGACAAGATCGAGGGCGACGGCGAGACGGCGCGCGTCACCACTTCGGAAGGCCACGTCGTCACGGCCGGCGCGGTCGTCGTCGCCACGAACACGCCGGTCAACGACCTCGTCTCCATCCACACCAAGCAGGCGCCCTACCGCACCTACGTCGTCGGCGCGCGCGTGCCGCGCGGCTCCGTGCCGGGGATGCTCCTGTGGGACACGGAAGACCCCTACCACTACGTGCGCGTGCAGTCTGTGAGCGAGGGGCACGACGTGCTCATCGTCGGCGGCGAGGACCACAAGACTGGTCAGGCCGAAGACTTCGACGAGCGATTCCGCCGCCTGGAAGAATGGACGCGTGAACGTTTCCCGATGGTCGAGTCATTCGACTACCGCTGGTCGGGTCAGGTGATGGAGCCCGTGGACGGCCTCGGCTTCATCGGCCGCAACCCCGGCGACGCCGATAACGTCTACGTCGCCACCGGCGACTCCGGCAACGGCATGACGCACGGCACCATCGCCGGCATGCTGATTCGGGATTTAATCCTCGGGCGCGATAACGCGTGGGCGACCCTCTACGACCCTTCGCGCATCTCGCTGCGCGCGGGCGGCGAGTACGCGCGCGAGAACCTCAACGTCGCCGCGCAGTACGCGGACTACCTCACCGGCGGCGAGGTCTCTTCGCCCGACGAGGTCGCCCCCGGCACCGGCGCCCTCATGCGCCGTGGCCTCTCCAAAGTCGCCCTCTTCCGCGACGACACGGGCACCCTCCACGAGTTCTCCGCCGCCTGCACACACCTCGGCTGCATCGTCGCCTTCAACGACAAAGAGCGAAGCTGGGACTGCCCCTGCCACGGCTCCCGCTTCGACCCCACGGACGGCCACCCCCTCAACGGCCCCGCCATCGAAGGGCTCTCGCCCTCGGGCGAGTAGTTGAAAGCCCCGAAGGGTGCTCACTTTAGTAAGTTTGAGGGTGAAGGGCGGAGTTTCGGATTCAGGTCCCGGAACTCCGCCCTTCGTCGGTTGTGATTGTTGTGCTGTTACTGGGCGCCTTTGTCGCCTTTGAAGTCGTAGGTGACGAGGAGGCGGAGTTTGCCGTCTTTGGCCTCCTGGTGGACTTCGCGGGCCTGGGCGCGGAGGGTGCCGCCGGCGGCCTGGACGGGGATGGCGAGGGTTAGTTGTTGGCCGCGCAGGAGGACCAGCGGGTTGACGCGCTGGTTGATGGCGCCCTGGACGAAGGCCGTGACGAAGCCGCCGAGGACGGGCGACATGCCCTCGACGTTGACGCCGGCGACGTTGAGTTGGCCGTAGAGCGTCTGCTCCTCGGGGGCGAAGCGGAAGTCGAGGTTCGCTTCGGCCGTGCCGCGAAGGTTCTGGCAGTTCCCGACGAGGCTGTAGGTGCCGCTGAAGGCGAGCGGCACGACGACCTTGCCGTCGCGCATCAGCACGCCGGTCTTCACGTCGCCCGCGCCGGGTTCGACGATGACCTGATTCTGGCAGCCCTCGCCCGCGGCGGGCGGGAAGGCGGGCTTGTTCAGGTCGCGGAAGATTGAGTCGAGCAGCGCGCCGAAGAACTGCTCGTCCAGTTCGACGACGGCCGTGCCGGGCGGCGGGCCGCCGGGGTCGGGCGCGCGCACGGGCTGCCCCTTGAGCGTGCCCGCGCGCGGCGTCCCGACGAAGAGGAAGTATGCGGCCGCGCCGCCCAGCAGTAAGCCGAGCAGGAGCGTGAGAATGTACTTCATCCGTGCTCCCTCAACGACCCGGCGTGGCCGTCGGCGACGCGGCGGGGGACGGACTGGTCGCCGCCGCCTGCGCGTTGATGAAGGCCATCAAGCCCTGGAGCAGTTGGCCGAGCTGCGCCACCTGCTGCTTGACCTCCTCGGGCGAGAGCTGCTTGTAGCCCTGCGGGATGTCGAAGTCGGCGGGGTTAACGTCGGTCTTGAGGTCGCGCGTCTCGACGACGACGTTGCCGCCCGTCACGCCCTGCACGTTCCCCGAAGACTGGCCGAAGCCCTCGATGCGCAGCGGCAGCCCCGTCTCCTTGTCCACGTAGATGAAGGACTCGCCCTTGACCTGCCCGGCGGTGGTCTGCGTCTGCGTGCCGCCGGTCGCGCGGTACTTGATGGCCTGGCGGCCGTTGAAGGTCTCCTCGCCGACCTGCGTGACGCCCTGCTGCTTCGTGACGAAGGCGACGAGTTGGCCCGGCGTCATCGAGCGCAACTGATCGACGTTGACGCCGGTCATCTCCTGCGTCAGCTCGGCGTACTGCTTGCGGCCGTGCATGATGACGTAGCGCTTGTCCGCCTTGTCGAGGAAGACCAGCTCGCCGAGGACGGGCACGTTGACGGAGTAGCGGCGGTCGGCGCCGTTGCGCGCGACCTTGATCTCGGCCTTCCCCTGGGCCTGCTGCTGCCCCGAAGTGGCGAGCGTGACGAACATCGTGGCCGTGTACTTGTCGGGCTCCTTGGCCTCGATGGTCTGCCCCGTGTTGGTCGTCACGGTCGATTGCGTCATGTTCGCGTTCGAGTTGCTGTTGATGTTGACCGTCGAGTTGCCGTTGGTGTTCGCGGTCGTGTTGCTCGTCTCGGTCGCCGACTGGCAGCCGGCGGCCGCAAGCGCGAAGGCCGCCGCCGCGGCCGCGAAAACCCCTCTCGTTCCGTTCACAAGGCGCATGAATGTCTTTCCTCCCTCGTCTGGCAGAGATGGTCTACACGTCAATTTGTTAGGGGCAATTAGCGGGAGAAGGATACCACAAAACGATGAAGGATGAACGCTGAACGATGAACTGAAAACTTCTGCCTTACAGTTCAGCGTTCAGCGTTCAGCGTTCATCATTTCAGAAGAGCGAGGGCTGGTCTTCTAAATCTTCCGGGGTGACGATCGGGTCGCCGAGGAGGCGCTTGAGCTTGTTGGCGCTGGCGGGGGCGTGCCCTTCGTAGAAGTTGCTGAAGTAGGCGTAGACGGCGGGGACGCGTTCGCGGAGGCGTTCGACGGCGGCGGCCCACTTGTCGAGGTTGAGGTCGCGCGGGCGGACGACCTCGTCGAAGCGCGTGAGGTCGCGCGCGCCCATCCAGCGGACGTAGGCGTGGTCGGAGGTGTCGAGCAGCGACGCGGCCGCGCGCCAGAGGCGCTCGCGCGTCACCCACGGCCCTTCGATGAGCGCGAGCGAGACGTTGCGTTGGAGCGAGAGCGGCACCAACAGCTCATCCTCGAACCAGAAGGGGTCGCGGAACTCGACGGCGAAGCGTATGTCCTCGGGCAGCAGCGGGAGGAAGTCGGAGAGCGCGCGCAGGTTGTCGCGCGTGGCCTCGAACTGCGGCGGCAGTTGGACGAGGACGGCGGCCAGTTTCTCCTTCAAGCGCCGCGCGCCACGGCAGAACTCTTCGAGCGCGTCGGAGGCCGCGCGCCCGCGCAGCGACTCTTCGTGCGTGATCTTCCGCGGCAGTTTCAACGCGAAGGTGAAGCCGTCGGGCGTTTTGCGCGCCCACGCGTCGTAGGTCGAATCAGTGGGCGCGGCGTAGAAGGTCGAGTCCACCTCGACGGTGTCGAAGGCGCGCGCGTAAGCTTCGAGCATGTGCTCGGCGCGCGTGCCCCTCGGGTAGAAGATTGGCCGCGCCGCGCCGGGCGGCGTCACCCAGTCGTCGTAGTTCCAGCCCTGGCACCCGACCCGCACGCGCGCGGGTGAATGAGTTTGTGAGTCGGTCATCTGTTCTTTAACTTACGCGGCAGACGATGAGTTGCACGACGCCGCGCAGGTGTCTCTCGACCTTGAGCACTTCGAGCCCGGCGCGGCGTGCGTCGTCGGCCGTGCGGCGGTTGAAGTGGTCGTCCATGAGCGCGACCGTCAGCAGGCTCAGCGCGTCGAAGACGTAGCCGAGCGCGCCCCCGGGCCGCACGTGTTCGAGCAGCACGACGCGCCCGCCCGCGCGCACGACCCGCCGCAACTCGCCGAGCCCGACGGCCGGCGACTCGACCGAGCAGAAGACGAGCGTCGCCAACGCAACGTCGAACGTCGCGTCCGCGAACGGCAGCCGCTCCGCGAAGGCGCGCGCGAGCAGAGAGCCCTCGGGCCTCTCCCTCTTCGACGCGGCGCGCAGGAGCATCTCGCGGCTCGGCTCGACGCACGCCGCGCGCGCGCCCTCGGGGTAGTAAGCGAAGTTGCCGCCCGTCCCCGCGCCGACCTCCAGCAACCGCCCGACGCCGCCACTTTCGGCCAGCGACGACGCGACCTCCGCGAGCGCGCGTGCGCGCAGACGCGCGAGCCCAAACCTTTCGAGCGGGCGCATGTTCCGGTCGTACACGTCCGCGAAACGGTCGTAGACGGGCTCTTTGTGACGCCTCCCGTCAGGCTCGGAAGTCTCGCGCATGTTCAGAAAAATCAGAGCGCGGCATTCAAAAAAATGAATCTTCGCCGACCTCTCGGGCAAAAACGTCCGAAAAACTGACGGCGGCGGCGCGGGCACGACGGTTGCCTCTAACGGTTTCGCACCGGCAGCGGCATACGTTCTTGCTCTTACCCTCAACGCGAAGCGGGCGCCGGCCCGAGACTTTATAACACGTAATTCATCCACCGGGTTCGAGGCAGCGACGACCGCCTCGCCTTCTTCTTTAGTTCCTCGCACGGTCTAATCTTCGGTCACAGCGCGGACGGGCGCCCACCGCAATTCGCACCCGCCGCAACGTACTTCGAAACCCCCAGGAGGATTACCAGATGAAGAGAGCGACAACACCCCTGCTACTGCTCATCGCCCTGCTGCTCGTCTGCGCGGCGCCGGCCGCCGCGCAGACAACCGGCACCATCTCGGGCACCGCATCGGACGAGAAGGGCGGGGCCATCGCGGGCGCGACCGTCACGGCGCGCAACGTCGAGACCAACATCGCGCGCACCGCGCAGACCGACGCCGAGGGGCGCTACCGCTTCACCGGCCTGCCGGTCGGCGGCTACGAGATCACGGTCGAGGCGACGAGCTTCGCCAAGTACGTGCAGACGGGCGTCCAACTCCTGCTCAACCAGGACGCGGTCGTGGACGTGACGATGAAACCGGCCGGCGTCGAGGCCGTCGTCAACGTGATGGAGAACGCCGCGCTGCTCAACACGACGACCGCCGAGGTCTCGACCCGCTTCGACGAGCGGCGCCTCTCGGAGCTGCCCATCTCGACGAATCGCAACGTCTACAACGTCGCCCTCTCGGCGGCCGGCGTCGGGCAGTTGAACTCGGGCCAGTCCGCCTTCGCCAACGGCATTAACTTCTCCGCCAACGGCGGGCGCGTCCGCTCGAACAACTTCATGATCGACGGGCAGGACAACAACGACTTCGGCGTGGCGGGCGCGGCCATCCCGCTCAACAACCCCGACCTCGTGCAGGAGGTGCGGCTCGTCACCAACCAGTTCTCGGCCGAGTACGGGCGCAACTCCAGCGCCGTCTTCAACGCCATCACCAAGTCGGGCGGCAACGAATTCCACGGCTCGGGCTTCTGGTTCCACAACGACAACAAGCTCAACGCGTGCAGCAACACGCAGAAGAGCGGCGGGTTCTGCAACCCGAACTCGACCGACCCGTCGAAGCAGGGCGCGCCGTTCCGCATCGAGAACCAGGTGGGCGCCACCATCGGCGGCCCCGTCGTCAAGAACCGCACCTTCTTCTTCTTCTCGCTCCAGCGTTGGTTCGACCGCCAGCTCGGCGTCGGGCAGACGCTGAGCGGCGCTCCGACCGAGGCCGGGCGCGCCGTCCTCCAGGCGGAGGCCGGCAACCTCGCGCACGTGCAGGCGCTGCTGACCTTCCTGCCCGCCGCGCAGACGCCCATCGCCGCCACCGCCCGGTTCGTCAGCCCGCGCGACGGCCTGACCAAGATCGTGCAGCTCGGCTCGCTCACCGGCTCGCAGCCGTCGCTCTTCAACGACTGGCAGACCTCGATCCGGCTCGACCACCGCCTCACCGACAAGCACAACCTCTACGGGCGCTACATCTATCAGGACTCGGACCGCGTCGGCGGCACCGTCTCGCAGATCACGCCGCCGGGCTTCTCGTCGTCGGTGCCCGCGCGCACGCAGGGCGTCAACATCTCGCTGGTGAGCCTCTTCTCTTCGCGCTGGGTCAACGAGTGGCGCGGCGCCTTCCTGCGCAACGCCTCGGCCAGCGTGGCGCTCAACCCCGAGTCCGAGCTGATCCCGTCCATCGAGCTGGTCGAGTTGGGGCTCATCGGCTTCAACGCGAGCCCGACGCGGACGGCCATCGGCCTCGGCGTCAATCTCCCGCAGAACTCGATTCGCAACACCTACCAGATGCAGGACTCGGTCACCTACTCGGCCGGCAACCACGGCATCAAGTTCGGCGGCGACATCCGCCGCAACCAACTCCACCAACTCTTCAAGCCGACGACGCGCGGCCTGCTCGAATACGCGACCCTCGACTTCTTCGTCAAGGACCTCGCGACCCGCTTCAACATCAACAAGGACCTCGCCGGCACGGCCCGCGTCCTGCACCTCGACTGGCACGACTTCTTCTTCTTCGTGCAGGACGAGTGGAAGGTGAAGCCGAACCTGACGCTGACGCTCGGCATGCGCTACGAGAACCCGGGGCAGCCCATCGGCGACCTCGTGGACTTCAACGCGCCGGTGCTCCAGGCGTCCGGCAACGACCCGCGCTTCCGCGTCGGGCCGATCCCGGGGCGCGATAACAACAACTTCCAGCCGCGCCTCGGCTTCAACTGGAACCCGCGCGTCGAGGGCGGCCCGTTCGGCTGGCTGACGGGCGGCGACCGTCTGGTGCTGCGCGGCGGCTACTCGCGCACCAACGACTACACCTTCACCAACATCGCGCTCAACATCTGGAGTTCGTTCCCGTTCGTGGCCGCGATCTCGTCGCTCCCGACCATCTCGGCGCCCAACATCAATACCGGCGCGAACTCCACGGTCATCCCGAACGCCTTCGGGTCGCTCGCCAACCCGCCCTTCAACCCCGACACCGTCAACAAGACCATCGTGGACGACAACTTCCACACCCCGTACTACGACTCGTTCAGCCTCGAAATGCAGCGCGAGCTGACGCGCGATCTGGTGATGAGGGTCGGCTACGTCGGGACGAAGGGCAACGGGCTCTTCGAGTCGGTGGACGCCAACCCGACCATCCCGGGCTGCACCGGCGCGAACGCGTCGAACAACTTCTGCCGCGCCATCCCGAAACAGGGTCCGACGCGCCTGCGCACCAACTCGGGCAACTCCATCTACCACTCGATGCAGACGAGCCTTGAGAAGCGCCTCTCGCGCGGCTTCAGCGCCGGCCTGCACTACACCTGGAGCGCCTTCATCGACACCCAGTCCGAGATCTTCAACGTCTCGTCGGCCGAGGTGGCGGTGGCGCAGAACTCCTACAACCGGAGCGCCGACCGTGGCCGCTCCAGCTTCGACCGCCCGCACCGCGTGACGGGCAACTTCGTCTACGAGCTGCCCTGGTTCCGCGACCAGAAGGGCTTCGCCGGCCACGCCCTCGGCGGGTGGCAGGTGAACTCGTTCTTCTCGCTCCAGAGCGGGTCGCCCTTCTCGCCGCTCAACGGCTCCGACCCGGCGGGCGCGCTCGCCAGCATCTCGGGCCTCGTCGGCAACGCCATCCGCCCGAACCTCAACACGACGCTCGCGCTCTCCGGGATGAGCGTCGAGGAGATCGTGGCGGCGGGCGGGCGCTCGCTCTTCCGCGCGACCACGGCGGCCGAGCGCGTCGGCAACGCGGGGCGCAACATCCTGCGCTCGGACGGCATCAACAACATCGACTTCGGCATCATGAAGAACACCCGGATCACGGAGAGCCAGAAGCTCCAGATCAGGGCCGACTTCTTCAACGCCACCAACTCGCGCGACTTCGGCGTCCCCGAAGGGCGCATCAACTCGGCCAACTTCCTTAACCAGTGGGGCACCGACGGCGGCAACCGCCGCGTCATCGTCGGCCTCCGCTACGTCTTCTAGGCGACGCCCCTGCTAAGGGGTAGTTGACCGCACAGACGCAGAGGCACAGCTAATTGAATTTGGCTGTGCCTCTGTGCTTCTGTGGTTAACCCTTTCGGCGTTTTTCGCCCGACCGAAAAGTTGTATGATGGCGGCCCCACGAATTCAACATGAGGTTCCCCCGTCGTCACTTTTGAAGGAGGGTGAGCGATGAGATTTTCGACCGCGTTGCTTTTCCTCGCCTGCGCCTTCGCGCCCACGGCCGCACAGACCTCGGCCCCAACGGCGCCGTCGCAACAACCACAGCAGGCGCAGGCCGCGACCCCGCCCGACCTCGCCGTCGTCAAGTTCAGTTGGAGCAAGGAGCGGCTCAACTGGGAGCGCGACCCCTTCGGCGGCCCCGTCGAGAACTTCGACGAGATGCGCGTCCGCGCGCGCAACGAGAAACGCATCGACGACGCCAAGCGCGGCGGCGGCGTTGACGTTGACCGCGTCCGGCGCGAGGCCCGCGCCGACGCCGCCAACATCGAGCAGGCGCGCGCCAAGCCGCCCGCGCGCTACGGCTTCATGTACAAGCTCACGCTTCTGAACAACGGCGCGCGCGCCGTCAAGCAGGTCGAGTGGGACTACGTCTTCACCGACGCCGCGACGGGAGAGGAGTTGGGGCGCCACCAGTTCGGCAGCGAAGAGAAGATCGCCCCCGGCAAGAAGCGCGAGTTCTCCTACTTCGTCCCCTCGCCGCCCACGCGCACCGTCAGCGCCCACGCGCTCAACAGCAAGGAGCGCGTCGGGCTCGCGGAGCAGGTCGTCGTCGTCCGCGTCCTCTACGAAGACGGCACCGAGTGGCGGCTCCCCGAAGCCGGCACGCGCTTGACCCATTAGCCACGCGGTGTTAGCGTGTCACACCTCAAAGCCTGGACAGACCGAAGACGCACGAGCCCGGGCTTTCAGTTCTTTCAATTTTCATCGCTGTTCCGGCCCACACGTTGGGCCGGCCGTCGCAGGTTCAAAGGGAAGTCGGGTGCAAAGCCCGCACGGTTCCCGCCACTGTGTACCGGCGATTCGTTCCGCACCCTCTTCCGCAAGTCGGAGGTCACTCGAACCATTCGGGGAAGGCCAAACGGGTGCGGCGCGTTCGAGCCGGAAGTCAGGAAACCTTGCCTGTGTGTTAGCAGTTTTCAGTTTTCAGTCAGAGCCATGCTCCTGCTGAAAACTAAAAACTGTTTCCCGACGGAGGCGACCGCTCAAGCGCCCCGGGAAAGGGCGAGTGGCGTCGGGCGTGAACCGGGGGCAAGGGACGACGGTCGTTATGTTTTTTGAGACGAACGGACGGCGCACGGCCCCTTCGGGTTCATTCGAGTTCATCCGGCAAGCCCTCGGTCTTCCACTCGGAAGACCGAGGGCTTTTCGTTTTACAGGGTCGGGCTCTTTTGTCGCCCACCGCGTTAACACTTACGCACGCTTTCTCTCTCCCGCGCGCGCCCGGCCGCCCCCGCCCACGCCGCGAGAGGAGTTTTCGAGATGAGGAGAGAGATTTTGAACCGCACGTTTGTCATCGTCTGCGCGCTGCTGCTCGCGGCCTGCCTGCCCTCTGTCGCACTGGCACAACAACAGGGCGCGACCATCTCCGGGCGCGTCACGGACCCGCAGGGCGCGGCCGTCGCGGGTGCCTCGGTCACGCTCCACGAACGAGCGCGCACGCAGGTCAGACTCTCGACCGTGACTGACTCGTCGGGCGCCTACCGCTTCGAGCGGCTCGCGCCGGGCGAGTACATCGTCGAGGTCGAGGCGCGCGGCTTCGCGGGCAACTCCGCTCAAGCCGTCAACGTCGCGCGCGACGCATCGGCGACGCTCGACGCGCGGCTCGAAGTCGCGGGCGTCGCGGCCGAGGTCGTCGTCACCGCCTCCGGCACGCCACAGACCGTTGACGAGGTCTCGAAGGCCGTCACCTCCGTCACCGGCCGCGAGATGGAGGAGCGCGACGAGGCGACCGTGACCGACGCCTTAACGACCGTGCCCGGCCTGCGCGTGCAGCAGCTCGGCGGCCCCGGCTCGCTCGTCTCGGTCAAGACGCGCGGCCTGCGCAACCAGGACACCTCCGTCCTCATCGACGGCCTGCGCTTCCGCGACCCGTCCGCGCCCGAGGCGGACGCCACCAGCCTCCTCTCCGACATTCAAATCACGGACACCGGCCGCGTCGAAGTCCTGCGCGGCTCCGGCTCTTCGCTCTACGGCACGAACGCGATGGGTGGCGTCGTCAACGTCGTCACGGACGAGGGCGGCGGTCCCTTCCGTGGGCAGCTCTTCGCCGAAGGCGGCGGGCTCGGGTTCGCGCGCGGTCGCGCGCAGTTCTCGGGCTCGGCGGGCGCGGCCGAGCGTCTGGTGTGGAGCGCGGGCGTCTCGCACCTCAACGTCTCCAAGGGCGTTGACGACGATGACGCGGCGCGCTCGACCAACGCGCAGGGCCGCGCGCTCTTCCGCCTCACGCCGACCGCGACTCTCTCGGCGCGCGTCTACGCCTCCGACGCCTTCGCGCAGCTCAACGAAGAGCCGCAGGCCGTCGGCGCTATTCCCGCTTCGGGCATCGTCGATGCGCGTCCCGTCTCGCGCGAAGAGCTGCGCCGCTACGAAGCGGGGACGCCTTTGAGTCAACTGAACCTGGGCGGCGCGACCTTCCTGCCGGCGGCCAACGATTCGGACTTCTCGCGCACGGCGCGCTTCTTCTCCGGCGCCGTGACCTTCGCGCAGCGTCCGACCGAGGCGTTCGGCTACTCCGTCACATACCACGGACTCTCGACTCACCGTTCGCTCAACGAAGGCCCGGCCGTCCCCGGCTCGCCCGCCGACTTCTTCTTCGAGCCGCGAGGCTCGACCGTCAACGACTTCGACGGCACGGTCCACACCCTGAACGCGCGCACGGACTTCCGCCTCGGCAAACATAATCTCATCAACGCCGGTTACGAGTTCGAGCGCGAGACCTTCTCCACCGCCTTCAAAGACGTGACGCCCGCCGGCAACTCCGTGGCCGATGTTGATGAGCGCAGCCACTCGTTCTTCGTGCAGGACCAGTTGCGCTTCCTCGACGAACGGCTCCAACTCTCGGCCGCGTTCCGCGCGCAGACGTTCTCCTTAGGCACGCCGCGCTTCACCCCCACGACGGGCGCGCCCTACGCCGGTCTCACGTTCGACTCGCCGCCCAACGCGTACACGGGCGACGGTTCAATTGCTTATCTCTTCCGCTCGACCAACACGAAGCTGCGCGGGCACGTCGGCAACGGCTACCGCAAGCCTTCGCTCTACGAGCGGTTCGGCACCTTCTACAGCTCCTTCTTCGGCTACAGCGCGCTCGGCGACCCGAGGCTCGCGCCCGAACGTTCCGTCGCCTTCGACGCGGGCGTTGACCAGAAGTTCGCCTCCGACCGCGCGCGCGTCTCCGCGACCTACTTCTACACGCGTCTGCAAGAGGTGGTCGGTTTCGGGGACACGCCGAACGACCCGTTCGGACGCTTCGGCGGCTACGTCAACACGGGCGGCGGCCTCGCGCGCGGTTTGGAGCTGAGCGGCGAGTTCGCGCCCACGCGCTCCTTCGACCTCTTCGCCTCCTACACGCACACGAACAGCGACCTGCGACGCCCGTCGGTCGCGGGCGTGCTCCGCGCCTTCGCCATCCCCGAGCACCAGTTCACGCTCGTCGCCAACGCGCGACTCGGACAGCGCGTCGCCGTCAACTTCGACCTCGTCGCCTCGGGCGACTACCTTGCGCCCGTCTTCGACAACCGCACGTTCACGAACCGCGCCTATCGCTTCAACGGACTGCGCAAAGGCGACCTGACGGCGAGCTACACTTTCCCCCTGTCCGACGCGCGCCGCCTGCGCCTCTTCGGCAAGGTCGAGAACGTCTTCGACCGCGACTACTATGAGAACGGCTTTCGCACGCCCGGCGTCCACGGCCGCGCGGGCGCCGCGTTCCACTTTTAAGATGACCGACGCGGAGACTTTGAAAGAGAGGCGGCCGCTCGTCGAGGGCGTGGACTTCTACCGCAAGGGCGCGTACGTCGTCTTCACGGCCGCGTACCACCTGCGGCGCGGCTACTGCTGCGAGAGCGGCTGCCGTCACTGTCCGTACGGCGCGACGGCCGAGCCCGACGAATTTCATGAAGAGGGTGGGGAACGAGATGAGAGTTAAGGCCGTCACATTGTTCGCCGCGCTGCTCCTGCTCTCGGCCGGTTGCGGCGGCGGGCCGCTCGTGCCGTCCGCGAAGGGCAGGCCGGCGCGCATCATCTCGCTCACGCCGAGCACGACCGAGATACTCTTCGGCGTCGGCGCCTTCGACCGCGTGGTCGCCGTCTCGGACTACTGCACGTACCCGCCGGGCGTCGAGAAGCTCCCGCGCGTCGGCGGCTGGAACAACCCGAACATGGAGCAGATCGCGGCGCTGCGGCCCGACCTCGTCGTCTTCTCCGACGCGCAGGCGCAGTTCGTCAAAGAGAAGGTCGAGGCCGCCGGCATCAGGACGCTCGCCGTCCCGAGCCAGACGCTCGAAGACGCGTACAAGTCCATCGAGATGGTCGGCCAGGCGACCGGCGACGAGGAGGCCGCGCGCAGGCTGCTCGAACAAGCGCGCGCGAGCGTCGAGACCGTCAGGCTCACGACGGAACGTCTGCCGAAGCGCCGCGTGCTCTGCGTCGTGGACCGCGTGCCGGGCACGCTGCGCGACCTCTACACGGCGGGCGGCGACAGCTTCATCGCGCAGCTCATACGCGTCGCGGGCGGCGAGCCCATCTCGCCGCCGACGCGCGGCGGCTGGGGCAAGATACAGAAGGAGGCCATCGTCTCGCTCGACCCCGATGTCGTCCTCGACCTGATGATGCAGCCGCAGACGGGCGGCCTCGCCGAAGACACGCTCGCCGTCTGGCAGGAGTTGCCGACCCTGCGCGCCGTCCGCGACGGTCGCGTCCACGCCGTCCGCGACGCGACCGTGCTCCACCCCTCGCAACTCGTCGGCGACTCGGCGCGCAAGTTCGCCGAACTCATCCACCCCGAGGCGTTCGAGAAGAAGTGATGAACGCGGAGACCGATTTGATCGAAGGGCGCGGGCTGCGGTTCGCGTACGCCTCGGGGCAGTCCGAGGTCGTGCGCGGCGCGACCGTGCGCGTCGAGCGCGGCCGTCTGTCGGCGCTCGTCGGCGCGAACGGGTCGGGCAAGTCCACGCTCATACGTCTGCTCGCGGGGCTGCTCAAGCCTTCGGCGGGCGAGGTGCTGATGGGCGGCGTGCCGCTCACGCGCGTCGGGGCGCGCGAGCGCGCGCGGCGCGTGGCCTACGTGCCGCAGGGCGTCTCGACCGTCTTCCCCTTCACCGCGCTCGAAGTGGTTTTGACGGGCCGGAGCCCCTACACGACGCGCTTCCGCTTCGAGACCGCGAGCGACCTCGACGTGGCGCGCGCGGCGCTCGCGGCCGTGGACGCCGCGCACCTCGAAGCGCGGCCCGTGACGGAGTTGTCGGGCGGCGAGCGGCAACTCGTCGCGCTCGCACGCGCGCTCGCGCAGGAGCCCGAGTGCCTCCTGCTCGACGAGCCTTCGGCCGCGCTCGACCTCAAGCACCGCGCCGGCCTCATCCGCCACCTCCGCCGCCTGCGCGACACGCAGGGCATGACCGCGCTCGTCGTCACGCACGACCTGACGTTACTGGACCCGGACTTCGACCGCGTCTACGCCATCCGTCTCGGCGAAGTCGCCGCCGAAGGCGCGCCGTCGGAAGTGCTGCGCGACGAGGTGCTCGCCGAAGTCTACGGCGACGAGCACGTCCGCGCGCGACGTGCCTTCGGCCGCACGTTCGTCTGGTCGGAAGTCTAAGCATGTGGGATTTTGATTTCTGATTTTTGATTTGCGATTTAGTATTGCGGTTCGGATTCGGGAGCGTTGATGGAAGGCACAGCGGCGTTGACGGCCAATCAAAAATCAGAAATCAAGTATCAAAAACCCGCGGGGGCTCGTCTGCGCCGCGCGCTCCTGTTTCTGTCGTTGCTGCTCGTGGCTTCGACGCTCCTCGCGTTGTGTGTCGGTTATCAGCGGCTCGACCTCGCCGCGCTGTGGGTGGACGAGGGCGCGCAGCAGATATTCTTCAGGCTGCGGCTGCCGCGCGTGTTGATGGCGGGCGTGGTCGGCGCGTCTCTGGGGCTGGTGGGCGCGGCGTTGCAGGCGATGTTCCGCAACCCCCTGGCCGAGCCCTTGACGCTCGGCGTCTCGGGCGGCGGCGCACTGGGCGCGAGCGTGGCGATTGCGTTCGGGATGGGCGCGAAGTTGGCGGGGCTGCCCATCGTCTTCGTCGCGGCGTTCGCGGGCGCGTGTCTGAGCGTGGTCGTCGTCTACCGTCTCGCGCGCACGGGCGCGACCGTGCTGCCGGGCGCGTTGCTGCTGGCGGGCGTCGTCGTGAACACGGTGGCCGCGGCCGGCGTCGTCGTCATACAGTACTTCGCGGACTACTCGCGCGCGCTGCAAATCCTGCGTTGGACGATTGGCAGTCTGGACGTGGTCGGCTTCGACCTCATCTGGCGGATGCTCCTCTTCCTCGTCCCGGGCTGGGTCGTGCTGCTGCTCTTGGCGCACGACCTGCACCTGCTCGCCGTGGACGAGGAGACGGCGCAGAGCCTCGGCGTCAACGTGCGCCGGAGCGAGCGGCTCGTCTACGTCTCTGCGTCTCTGATAGTCGGGGTGACGGTGGCCGTCGGCGGCACCATCGGCTTCGTCGGGCTCATAGTCCCGCACGCCGTCCGCCTCCTCTTCGGCGAAGACGTGCGCGTGGTGATGCCCTGCTCGTTCGTCCTGGGCGCGGCCTTCCTGATGCTGGCCGACGCCGTCGCGCGCACGGCGCTCGGCGCGGGCGAGCTACCCGTCGGCGCCATCACCGCGCTCGCGGGCGGCCCCGTCTTCCTGTGGCTGCTCCGCCGACAGCAACGCTACACGGCTTTATGAAGGGGAGTTATTAATGAGCATCGCGACTAAGCACGGCGACAAGGGCGACACGGGGTTGATCGGCGGGGCGCGCGTGTCGAAGGCGGACGTGCGGGTGGAGGCGTATGGGACCGTGGACGAGTTGGGGGCGGCGATGGGGTTCGCGCGCTCGATCTGCGAGGACGCGGAGGTGCGCGAGTTGACGAAGTCGATTCAGCGCGAACTGTTCACGGTCGCGGGCGCCATCGCGAGCCCGGCGGGCGGGCAGGAGTCGAAGACGACCTACGTCACGCCCGAGATGGTCGAGGCGCTCACCGCGCACGTCACGCGCATCGAGGCGACCGAAGGCATACTCTCCGACTGGTCCCTGCCCGGCGACCACGCGGCGGCCGCCGCCTACGACGTGGCGCGCACCGTCTGCCGCCGCGCCGAACGCTGCGTCGTCCGTCTCGGCGAGACCGGCGCCACGCTCAACCCGCACGTCGTCGCCTACCTCAACCGCCTCTCCGACCTCCTCTGGCTCATGGGCCGCCTGCTCGAACTGCGCGCCGGCCTCGACACGCGCCTCCGCGACGACGAACACACAGGCCCGCGCTGGTCTCGCGCGTGGTAAGCGGAGGGGTAACGGGGAAAGGGGAAGGGGGAAGGGGTTAGCAAGCGACTCCCTTCCCTTGTTACCCTTTACCCCATAATCGACAGCACCACTTCGCGTGTGCGCGGGCCGTCGAATTCGCAGAGGAAGATGCCCTGCCAGCGGCCGAGGAGGAGACGGCCGTCGGCGAAGGGGACGGTGACCGAGGGGCCGACGAGCGAGGCTTTGATGTGCGCGTCGGAATTCTGCTCGCCGTGGCGGAAGCCCATGCCGTGCTGCGGGATGAGCGTGCGCAGGCAGTGGAGCATGTCGCGCGGCACGTCCGGGTCCGCGTTCTCGTTGACGGTGAGGCCGGCGGTCGTGTGGCGCACGAAGAGCACGCAGACACCCTCGCGCACGCGCGACTCGGTTAACCTCTCGCTCACCTCGTCGGTGAACTCGACCATGTCTTCGCGCTCGCGCGAGCGCAGCATGATTCTGTGCGTGGACATGGCAACGCATTCTACACGCAGTCGGATTGAGTAAAAATTCAACACGGAGACACGAAGACGCAGAGACACAGCTTGATGACTTTAGCTGTGTCTCTGCGTCTCTGTGTCTCTGTGTTTACTCTCTTACTTGAGCGTGAAGTTGTAGGAGATGACGCCGGAGACTTTGACGGGCTTGCCGTCAACGACCGTCGGCTTGAACTTTGAATCGCGCGCGGCGGCGACGGCCGCCTGTAGCAGCAGCGGGTGGCCCGAGACGGCCTCGGCCGCGACGACGTTCCCCTCCTCGTCCACCGTGACCCTCACGCTGACCGGCCCCTCCGCGCCCGCGGCCTTCGCGATGGGCGGGTAGGCAGGCTCCGGCGCGTCGATTATCTGTCTGCCGAGGCCGCCGCGCCGCCGCGCGCCGCTGCCGCCGCCAGCACTGGCGCCGCCGCCCGACCCAGACCCGCCGCCCGACCCAGACCCGCCGCCCGAGCCGCGACCCGTCGCGAAGGCGCTTCCCGTACCGTCCCCCGAGCCTGACCCGGACGAGTTGGGCGCGTTGGGCGCATTGATGTCGTTAGGCGCGTTAGGCGCGTTAGGCGCGTCGGGCGGAGGCGGAGGCGCCTGCGGAGGCCGCGCGCGCGCGCCCCACTGCGTCCCGTCAGCGAAACTCACCCAGACGACGCGCAGGCTCACGTCGCCGAGCGTGCCCGGGATGATGACGTTGCGGCGGCGCCATTCGGAGCGCACGGTCTGCGTCTCGCCGGGCTTCAACTGCGTCGCGTAACCCGCGATGACGCTCATGCGCCCGTCGGTCGTGAAACCCACTCCGACCTCGCGCACGGCCTTGCCCGACGTGTTCGCCAGCGTGACCGTCGGCATTGTGAGAAAAGAGTCAGCGCCCGCGCCGTCCGCGATACCTAATTGCTTGCGCGTAATCATGCGCATCTTCGCCTCTGTGATGGCGACCGGCGCGCCGGCCGTCTGCTCGAAGAAGACGACCGCCTCCGGCGACTGCTCGACGCTCTCCTTGACGGCGGATTCCTGTTCGCGCCGCCCGGCGCCGCTCTGCCTGCCATACGCGACGAGGCGCGGCCACTGCTGCTGCTGCTGTGGCTCGCCTTCGACGGCTTCGAGCATGCGCGCGACCGTCGTCGCGCGCGCGCCACTGAAAACCCCCGCGCCCGCCGTCAGCAGGAGCGCCGCCGCCGCCGCCCCCGACGCGAGCGCGCGGTGCCATGCGCGCCTGCGTGACCCTCTAAACTCCCCACGCATAATCATCTCGATCCTCCTTCGAAGGTTTGAGCCCGAGGCCGCGCCCGACACGCCGGCCACGCGCCAGCCCGAACAGAAACGCACGACCTTCAGGATGCCCGCCGCGTACGCCCCGGCCGCGCCGCCCGCTTCGAGCACGCGCTCGTCGCACGCGCGCTCGCGCTCCGCGAGCAGACGGCGCCCGACGAGCCACACCACCGGGTTGAACCAGAAGACGCATTCGAGCGTCGTCTGGAAGTTGCCCCACCAGTTGTCGCGCCGCTCGACGTGCGCCAGTTCGTGGAGCAGAACCGTTTCGAGTTCTTCATCGTCCAACTGCGCCGCCACGCTCCGAGGCATCAACAGGACCGGCCGCCGCGTCCGCCACACGCCCGGCTCCGTCCCTTCTTCAGAGAGCACGAGCAGCACCTCTGTTTTAAGTTCGAGCCGCGCACGCGCGCGCCCCATCGCTTCGAACTCGCGCCCCGACCAAGCCTCCAAGCCGCGACGCACCGACCGCACGAGCCCGCGCCTGCGCGTGACCCACACTGCGAAGAGTGCGACGGCGCCCGCCAACCACGCGAGCGTCAACGCGCAGAAGACCTCCGAATGGCCGCGCGCTCCCGGCACCGGGACGACGAGGTCCAATGCGCCCGACTCAACCTGCACGGGCTCGGCCAGCATCAAGACGAGCGGCGCCGTCGCGCCCTCCTGCATCGGTAAGAAGGACGGCACATCCAAAGCGCCGCCGAGGAGCGCGAAGAGCGCCGCGGGCAGAGCGAACTTTGCCGCCGCCGCGAGCCACAGCGCGAACCTCACGCGCGCGGGCGCGTGGCGCTGTAGCAGCAACGTCGCGCAGAGGACGAGCGCCGCGAACAGCGTCGCCTGCCACATGTGGTTGGCGACCGCCGGCCACAGCCACGCGGACGCGCGCGCGAATGTTTCGTGTAGAGCGTTCACCGACGCCTTCCTTTACCGCCGCCCTTACGGCCTGTTGCCTTTGACTGACTTTCGACAGCGGCCCTCTCATCAGTCGCGTTCTTGTCCGACTCAAGCCGCTCCAACGTCTCCTCCGCCTCGCGCAGGTCTTCGAGCGTGAGGTGGCCGCCCTCGACAAGCTGCGCCATCAGCGTGCGCGGCGAGCCGCCGAAGAAGCCCAACAACTCGTCGAACAGACGCCGCACGGTCGCGCGCCGCGTGACCATGGGCTCGAAGACGTGCGCGTTGCCGACCTTCTTCACGCGCCGCACCGCGCCCTTCTCTTCGAGCCGGTAGACGATGGTCTGCACGGTCGTGTAGGCCGGCCGCTTCCCCTCGGGCAGACGCTCCTGTAGCTCTCGCACCGACGCGCTCCCCAGCTCCCACAGCGCGCCCATCACCTCCAGCTCGAACCTCGTCAGCTTCACGTCCGACTCTTTCGCCACACGCGCCTCCGTCAAAAATCGCTCCTACTACGCTTGAGGTTGAATCTACTACTTCTGTCGTAGGACAGTCAAGAGGAATTTTTTACCCGAAGTGATGTTTAGGCGGGAGGGAGTAACACAGGGGCACAGAGACACGGCTTAATGCGTTTAGCCGCGTCTCTGTGCCCCTGTGGTTAAAAGTCTTTCGGACGGCTCAGTCGAAGGCTTTCAGGACTTCGTCGGCGTGCTCGTCAACCTTGACCTTGTCGAAGACCTTGCGCAGCCGGCCCTCCTCGTCGATGAGGAAGGTCTTGCGCGCGACGCCCATGTAGGTGCGCCCCATGAACTGCTTCTCGCCGTAGACGCCGTAGAGGTCGGCGACGCGATGGTCCGTGTCGGCGAGGAGTTTGAAGGGGAGCTGATATTTCTCCGCGAACTTGCGGTGCGACTTCTCGTCGTCGGTCGAGACGCCGAGCACCTCGATGCCGCGTTGTTTGAACTCCGCGAACCCGTCGCGGAACGAGCATGCCTCCTTCGTGCAACCGGGCGTGTCGTCCTTCGGGTAGAAGTAGAGCACGACCTTGCGGCCGCGCAGGTCTGAGAGTTTGACGGCGTTGCCTTCCGCGTCGCGCGCCTCGAAGTCGGGCGCGGCGTCGCCTTCGTTAAGCATCGGTTGAAGTCCTCCGTTGATGAATTTGGAGATGAGTATATCAGGCGGGGTGGCCGTTGCGCTGGAACTTGCGGAAGGGCTCGGGGAGGAAGTTGGTCATGTGGAAGTGCGCGGTGCGGCCGTCGGCGAAGGTCTGGTAGAGATTGAACTCGGGGAGTTGGAGGCAGGTGAGCGCGCAGGTCTCGTCGTAGCCGGTGTCGATGCCGATGGCGCTGTGCGAGACGTAGATGCCGTGGCGCCCGAGACGGCCGAGCAGCGGCAGCAGCGGCGTCGGCGTGTGGCCGAAGACGCAGGGTTTGCCGTAGTAGTGTTTATAAAAATCGGGGTCGCGCGACCAGAGGAGGTGGCGGGCGTCGGTCTCCAGAGGGTGCTTCTCGCCGTCGAGGCCGGCGTGGACGTAGAGCGCGTGCTCGTCTTCGTGAAAGAGCGCCGTCGCGCGCAGGAAGGTGAGATGTTCCGGCGGCAGCGCGTCGATCAGTCGCCGCTGCGCCTCCTCCCACCAGGAGCGCAGCTCTTCGGTCAACTTATAGCCCGTGTATTGACCGTAGGTGTGCTGGCCGCCGACGGCCGGGTGGAGCCAGAGCGGCGCGCCCTCGTCGATGAAGTCGAGCAGCATCTGCTCGTGGTTGCCGCGCAGGGTGACGACGGAGCCTTCGGGCGCAGAGCATTGCAACTCAACCACATCCGAGACGGTGCCGGGGATGTCCTCGCCACGGTCGATGAGGTCGCCGAGCAGGACGAGCGTGTCCCGTCCCGCCTCGCGCGGGAGCAGGGAGAGCAGGTGGCTGAGCTGCTTGCGGCGGCCGTGAACGTCGCCGACGACGAAGGTGCTCAACGGGCATCCTCCGCGATTAAAGAAGGGGTAAGGGTCGGGACGTGGGGTGGATGGGAGTTGAAGGCCGGCGTGACTTTCGTCAACCGTTGGTTGATGAAAGACAGACCGCCTCCGGTCTCCCCTTCCCCCTTGCCCTTTCTCCTTGCCCCTTCCTGCTTACTGCTGTCGGGCTTCGTTGGCGCGCTCTTCGGGCGGGCCGATGCGGCTCATCAGCTCGCCGAAGCGCGGGTCTTCGTGCAGGGGCTCCCAGTGCGGGTCGGACTCGAACCAGCGGCGGTTCTCGTTGCCGACCTCGATGGCGCGGCCGAGCCACTCGAAGGCCGCGTCCGCGTCGCCGAGCATGGCGTAGGCGCTGGCGACCCAGTAGGCCACGTCGAAGTTGGCGCGCGCGACGCGCAGGGCGCCTTCGGTCAACTCGGCGCGGGCGCGCTCCAGGTCGCCCCACTGGATGAGGAACTGCGCGTAGAGCGGGCGCACGCCGTCCATGTCGGGATTGCGGCGCAAGACCTCGGTCATGGTCCGCATCGCGCCTTCGAGGTCGCCGCGATAGGCGCAGATGATCGCCTTGAACGACTTGACGAACGGGTGGTTCGGCTCCATCTGCGCGCCGAGGTTAAGTTCCGCTTCCGCGTCGTCGTGGCGGTGCTGGTAGAGGAAGACGCGCGCGCGGTTGTAGCTGACGACGACGCGCTCGGCCGGGTTGATCTTGAGCATGCGGCCGTAGGCGTCGAGCGCATCCTGATAACGTCCATCGAGGCGCGAGACGGTCGCGTAGGCGAATTGCGCGCCCACGTCGGACGGGTTCTCGCGGATGAGCTGCGCGGCCAGTTCACGCGCGCGCGCCTTGTTGCCGCGACCCATCTCGACGAAGACCATGTGCAGCCGCGCTTCGAGCAGGCCGGGCTTGAGCGCGAGCGCGCGCTCTAAGGCTTCGGCCGCGCGCACGTAGTCTTCGGGGCCGCCGATGACCTTGATGACGCGGTTGGCGTAGGCGCCCCCCAAAGCAGCCCACGCGAGCGCGAAGTTCGGGTCGAGTTCGACGGCGCGCTTGAAGTTGACGACGGCCTCTTCGGAATCGACGCGGGCCAGCGTGTGATAGATGAAGCGGCCCGACGCGTCGCGCCCCTTCAGGTACTCTTCGTAGGCTTCGGGGTGAGTGGAGCTTCCGCCCTCGGTCGCCTCGGTCTGGCTGATGTCGCGCGGCTGCGCCTGTATCTGCGCGGCCTCGATGCGGCGCATGAGCGCGACGAAGCGCGGGTCTTCGCGCAGAGACTCCCAGTTCGGGTCCGACTCGAACCACGTGCGGTTCTCGTTGCCGAGGTCGATGGCGCGGTCGAGCCAGTGCAGAGCCTCTTCGCGCTCGCCGAGCATGGCGTGGGCGGTGGCGAGCCAGTAGGCGATGTCGTGGTCGGCGTCGGCCGCCTCGCGCACGCGGTCGGCGAGCTGTTCGCGCGCGGCGGCGGTGTCGCCCTGCTTGATGAGCTGCTGCGCGAGGAGCGGGCGGATGCCGTCCATCGTCGGGTGCTCTTCGAGCACTTCGCGCAGGACGCGGACGGCCTCGGCCGTGTCGCCGCTGCGGCCGAGCACGACCGCCTGGAACGTCCTTATCAAAGGATGGTTAGGCTCGACGCGCGCGCCCTGTTCGAGTTCGAGGAGCGCGTCGTCGTGGCGGTGCTGGTACATGAAGACGCGCGCGCGGTTGTAGCTGGCGACGACGCGCGCGGCGGGGTCGAGGCGCGCGAGTTTGCCGAAGGCGCGCAGGGCACGGTCATACTCGCCGTCCAGACGATGCAGCGCGCCCTTGACGAAGTAGACGGCCGGCTCGTTCGGCGCCTGCTTGGCGAGTCGCGCGACCTCGGCGCGCGCCTTCCGCTTCTCGCCGCGCGAGAGGTAGATGAAGACCATCAGGATGCGCGCCTCGACGAGGTTCGGGTCGAGGTCGAGCGCGCGGCTGAAGGCGTTCTCGGCCAGCTCGTAGTCTTCGCCACCACCCAGACCTTTCAAGACCTTGTTGGCGAAGCAGGCGCCGAGCCCGCTGTGCGCGAGCGCGAAGGTCGGGTCGAGACGGACGGCGTGCTGGAAGTGTTCGACGGCCTCGTCGCAGTCCTCGGGGTCGAGCGTGTGGAAGAGGAACTTGGCGAAGGAGGCGCGGCCTCTTAAATATTCTTCGTAAGCCTGCGCGTTGTGCGTGGCGGGCACGGTCGGGGCCGACTGCGAGAGGTGCGGCTCGACCTTGAGCCCCTCGGCGATGCGGTGCGCGATCATGTCCTGGAGCGCGATGAGGTCTTCGGCCGTGGCGTCGATGCGGTCGCTCCAGAGCAGTTCGCCGGTGACGACATCGACCAGTTGCGCGTTCACGCGCAGCGTGCCGCCCGCGCGCAGGAAGTTGGCCGAGAGCACGGCGCTCACGTTCAACTCTTTCCCGACCTCGCGCGGGTCAACGTCCTTCCCCTGATACTTCACGATCATCGACGACGGCCGCACGATGAGCTGGCGGTTGCGCGCCAGTTCCGTGATGACCGCGTCGGCGAGCGAGAACTCGTAGAAGCTGACCTCGGGGTCGGAGGCGAGGTTGCGGAAGGGGAGGATGGCGATGGACTTCTCTAATTCGAACTGGCTGACGTGCTGCTGCGCCTGCGGGGCGCCGGAGGTGGTCGAGCCGCCCGCGGGTTGCGTCGAGCCGCCGCGCCGTCCGGGCGGGAGCGAGGTGGCCTGCTTCTCCGAACCCGTCAGGCCACGCCACCAACGACGGAGACTCCCGCCTAAGCCGCCGCCGGTCGTCGGCTCGTGGCGCGGCCTGACGGCGAAGGGGACGACTTCGGACGGGACGCCGCTCGTCTGCGGGTCGATGTCGCCGCGCGACGAGGCCACCTCGCGCATCGTCGCGCGCAGGTCGTCGCGCAACTCGGAGGCGAGCGGGTAGCGTTCCTCCGGTTTCTTGGCGAGCGAGCGGTCGAGAATCCTCTGGATGCTCGGGGGAGGGTCGTCCTTGCGCACCTCTTCGATGGGGTCGGGCGTGTCGTGCAGGACGGCGTAGCGCACCTCGACGGTCGTCTGTCCCTTGAAGGGCCAGATGCCCGCGAGCATCTCGTAGAGCAGAACGCCGGTCGAGAAGATGTCCGCGCGGTGGTCAACCTTCCTGCCGGCGGCCTGTTCGGGCGCGGCGTAGGTGGCCGTGCCGTAAGGGACGCCGAGTTCGGTCAGGTGAACGTCGCTTCCCTGTTTGTTATCGTCGAGCAGCTTGGCGAGACCGAAGTCCAGAACCTTGGCGAGGCCGGAAGCCGTGACCATCACGTTGCCGGCCTTGATGTCGCGGTGGATGATGCCCTTGGAGTGCGCGGCCGTCAGGGCGTCGGCGACTTGATAGGCGATGGAGAGCGCGCTTTCGAGCGAGAGCGGGCGGCCGTTGACCAACTGGCGGACGTTCTTGCCCTCGATGTGCTGCATCGCGATGAAGTGCAGCCCCTCCGCCTCGTGCAGCCCGTAGATGGTGCAGATGTTCGGGTGGTCGAGGGAGGAGGCGAGCTGCGCCTCGCGCTCGAACCGCTTGAGATTGACCTCGCGCGCGGTCAGTTCCGGCGAGAGAATCTTGATGACGACGGTGCGGCCGAGGCGTTCGTCAACGGCCTTATAGACCGTCCCCTGCCCGCCCGCGCCGAGCTTCTCCGTGATGCGGTAATTGAGGAGCGTCCTGCCTACCATCGAGGGTTAGGATGACTGTTTGTAGATTTTTGGTTTGCGATTTGGTCGCATCGAAACACCGAGGCCGTGCGGGGGATTGTAGACCCCGACGGCCTCAAATCAAACACCTAAAATCAAAAATCAAAAATTCTTTCGCCCGGCACACGGCCGGGGCTAGTCGTGCACCGTTCAACCGCGCGGCGGGTCGCCGAAACCCGACTGTAGATACTGGCCGTCCTCGACGATGCAGGGCACGGTCGGGTCGCCGCCCGAGTAGGCGAACATCTCGGCGCGGCGCGCGCGGTCGTTCTGCGCGTCGTACTCGGTCCACTCCACGCCCCGCGACTTGTAGTGGTCGCGCGCCTGCTGGCAGTACGGGCATCCCGGCTTGACGTACATCACGAGTCCCAAAGTTTGTCTCCCTCCTCTTTTTCCCTTTGCCCCAAGTGTAGCGCACGCCCGCCGCCCTTGAGAAGCATCAAACGCCGGCCGGCGTCCGTGCTATCATGCGCGGCGGTTCTTTCCGGCGTTCGACCCCGAAGCCGTTCGACTCTGAAACCAAGGAGAAGACCCCCAATGAAAAAGTTATCGGCAGTGCTCCTCGTCCTGCTGCTCGCGACCGCCCCCGCGTGGGGCAAGACCATCAACGTCCGCTTCCCGAAGGGGCGCACGACCGTCATCCTCAAGGGCCGCACGACCGGCGGCCCGAGCGAAAGCGGCGGGATGGACCCCATCACCTACCGGCTGCGCGCGAAGGCGGGGCAGACGTTGACGCTCCACCTCACCTCCGCGAAGAAGAACGCCATCTTCGGCGTCTGGGCGCCGGGCATGGACCCGATGGATGTCGGCACGGACTCGACCGACTGGTCGGGGACGCTCCCCAAAACGGGCAACTACGAGATCAGCGTCTGGCCCGAGGACGAGGCGACCAACACCGCCTTCACGCTCGAAGTCACCATCCGCGACGCGCCATAAGAAAGAACGACGACGATGGCAAAGTTCTACACGCAGCTTGACGACTCGCTCCGGAAGTTCATCGGCGAGCAGAAGATGTTCTTCACGGCGACGGCGCCGTTGGACGGGCGCATCAACCTCTCGCCGAAGGGCATGGACACGTTCCGCTGCCTCGACGAAAGGCAGGTCGCCTACCTCGACCTGACGGGGAGCGGCAACGAGACGGCCGCGCACCTCGCGGAGAACGGGCGGATGACGGTCATGTTCTGTAGCTTCACGGAGCAGCCGCTCATCCTCCGCATCTACGGGCGCGGCCGCGTCGTCCGCCCCGGCGAAGGCGAGTGGGAGGCGCTGCACCAACACTTCCACACCATCCCCGGCGAGCGGCAGATCGTCATCCTCGATGTCGAATCGGTGCAGACCTCCTGCGGCTTCGCCGTCCCCGTCTACGAGTTGAAGGAGGAGCGCCAACGGCTCGTCGAATGGACTTTAAGTAAGGGCGAGGACGGCATGCTCGACTACCGCCGCGAGAAGAACCAGGTCAGCATCGACGGCCTGCCCGTATACCCGCAAGGCTGAGTGCTTATCAACAAGGAGACTTCGATGACGACACGCGCGAGCGGAACGTTCGAGGTGCGGATGAGCCCGCAGGTTGACGGCGAGGCGGGCGGCGAGGCGGTCGGGCGGATGCTCCTCGACAAGAGCTTCGAGGGCGATCTTGAGGCGACGAGCAGGGGGCAGATGCTCGCCGTGCGCACCGCGACCGAAGGGTCGGCCGGTTACGTCGCGATGGAGTTGGTCGCGGGCAAGCTCCGGGGGCGCGAGGGCACCTTCGTCCTACAGCACTCGGGCACGATGGAGCGCGGCGCGCGGCAACTCTCCATCAACGTCGTCCCAGACTCCGGCACCGGCGAACTCGAAGGGCTCGCCGGCCGCATGGAGATAGACTTCGCGGGCGGCGGCCACTCCTACCACTTCGACTACACGCTCGGCGAAGCCGCTTGAAAACCCGCGCCCGCGCCGGGGCGACTTGCCGCGCGGCCCCGCGCGAAGGTCAGTGATGGGACAGACCGACGAGCCCGCGTTCGACCCCGACCTGTTCGCCCCCTTCGAGCGGCTGGTCGAGATAGAGGTGCTCGGGCGCCGTGTGCGCGTCCCCGAACGCAACAGCCTGCTGCGCTGCTTCCAGTACCTCTCGCTTCAGTCCATCTCCTACGGCGACTTCTGCTGGAACGGCGACTGCACCAACTGCCAGTTCTGGTATCGCGACGGGACTCATACGGCGGCGCGGGAGAAGACCGCGCTCGCCTGCCGCTTCGACGTGCGCGACGGCCTCGTCGTCACGCGCCTCAGCCCCCACGTCCGCATCGACGGCGTCACGGGAACGATGAACGATGAAGGATGAAGGATGAACTGAAAACCTCTTGTCTTACAGTTCAGCGTTCATCGTTCATCGTTCATCGTTCCAGGAAGGGAGCCTTATGAGATTCGAGTTCTATCACGAGGGTCTGGGCGGGGCGCCGCTGCTGGCGGTGGACGGGACGGTGGACGGCGCGCTGCACCTTTCGCATTGGGAGGGGAACACGACGCCGGGGGAGTTGAAGGCCGACACCTCGACCGAGATCGCTTTGAACTTCGCCGCGTGGCCGGGGCGCGAGGAGTGGGCGCGCGGCGTCGAGGTCGTCACCAACAACCACTTCGACGCGGACGGCGTGCTCTCCGTCTGGGCGGTGCTGAACGGCGAGCGCGCGTTGGGGCTGCGTGACGAGTTGGTGTCGGCGGCCGAGGCGGGCGACTTCTCCGAGTTCCCGAACGAGCGCGCGGTGCGCGTCTCCGTCCTGCTTCAGGGCGGAGACAACCCCTTCGTGCCGGGCGTCAACTCGCCGCTCGTCGAGCACCTCGCGGGCGGCGCGAGGGTTGACGAACGTCGCGCATATGAACTCGTCCTGCCCGAGGTCGAGCGCGTGCTGACGCGCACGGACGAGTACGAGCCGATGTGGCGCGAGGGGTTTGCGTCGATAGAGCGCACGTTGGAGAGCTTCGCGCGCGGCGACTCGCGCGTGGTCGAAGACGCGGACGTGAAACTCTCGGTCGTCACGCTCGCGCGGGGCTTCTACGGACCGGGCGGCTTCGACCCCGCGCGCCACGCCGCGCCCTACACGGCGCTCGCGCACAACGCGCGCGGCGACGTGCTCCTCGTCGCGACCCCTTACGGCGACGGCTGGGCCTACCGCATCGACTATGCATATCACTCGTGGGCCGAGACCGTCGCGCGGCCACGTGTCGCGCGACGCAACCTCGCGGGCCTGCTCGGCCGTCTGAACGTGCTGGAACGCGGGCGCGGGGTCTGGAAGCCCGACCGGAGCGAGTTGACCTCAGCGGCCAAGTTCTTTAACGACGCGGGTGCGCCCGCCGCCTCGCGCCTTGAGCCCGACGAGGTCGCCGCCGAGCTTCGCGAAACGCTGAAGGGGCAGACGGGGCCGCTCAACACTTAACGCGCATGCACGACGTAATCATCATCGGGGCGGGGCCGGCGGGACTCTCGGCGGCGCTGTGGTGCGACGAGTTGGGGCTCGACACGCTCGTCGTCGAGCGCGCGGCGGAAATCGGCGGGCAGTTGTTGCGCGTCTACAACCCGATTGAGAACTACCTCGGCGTGAGCGCCGCCGACGGGCGCGAGTTGCGCGACCTCTTCGCGGCGCAGGTCGAAGATAAGGAGTTCGACCTGTGGACCGAGGCCGAGATTGAGAGCGTCGATCTAAGAACCAAACGCGTGCGGCTGCTGAGCGGCGAAGAGTTGCATGCCATCGCCCTCGTCATCGCGACGGGCGTGCGGCGCAGGCGCCTCGGCATCCCCGGCGAGACGGAGTTCGAGGGGCGCGGCGTGCTCGAATCGGGACGGCTCGAACGCGACAAGGTAAAAGGCGAAGACGTGCTCGTCGTCGGCGGCGGGGACGCGGCGGCCGAGAACGCGCTGCTGCTTGCCGAGACGAGCGCGACCGTCACGCTCGTCCATCGCGGTAAGAGCTTGAGCGCGCGCGCCGAGTTCGCCGAACGCATCAAGGGCGACCATCGCATCACCGTCTTCACGGAGACGACGCTCGAAAGGATTCTCGGCGGCGATAAGGTCGAGTCGGTCGAGATACTGCGCGCGGGCGCGTTGAAGCCGATGAGGATGGCCGTGCGCGGCGTGATAGTCCGCGTCGGCGTCGAGCCGAACACGGAACTCTTCAAGGGACAGTTGCACACGGACGAGCGCGGCTACGTCGTCGTGACCGGCGAGCAGGAGACGAGCGCCGAGATGGTCTTCGCCGTCGGCGACGTGTCGAACCCGCTCGCCCCCACCGTCAGCGGCGCCGCCGGAGCCGGCGCCACCGCCGCCAAGGTCATCGCCTCGCGCCTCAACACTTCAAGGAAATAACCACGGAGACACAGAGACACGGCTTTGAAGACATGGTGCTTCAAAGCCGTGTCTCTGTGTCTCCGTGGTTAAGACGTTTACGCCGTGCTCTTCTTACGACTCCGACGCGGCTTCGAGTTGCCGGCGGTTGCCGACTTTGGCGCCTGCTTCTTCGCGCGGGGCACGTGCGCGGCGGCGGCGTCCGTAACGACGCAGAGGCCGCTGATGCGTTCGCCGCGCAGGCGCGCGACCTCGGCGGCGGCCTCCGCGTAACTGAGGCCCGAGTCTTCGCACCCCCGCTCGCTCAAGACGGCCCAGCGCCGCTCGTTCAGTTCGCTCATCGAAAGCTTTTCACTCGTCAGGACGGGATGAAATTCGCGGCCAGTGTAGCGGATTGGCGAGAGGCCGAACAAGCCCGCCCGTGGTTGCGGCCGGCGCGGCGCGGCGTTAATCTCCGTGCGTAAGCCGATAGACTTTCTCCGAACAGTTTCGAACCACACCCGAGAGAAGAAGAGATGAGAAGAACACTCCTCCTGCTCCTGGCCGCGCTCGTGGCCGGCGCGTGCACGACGCAGCCGACGCAGAACACCGCCCCGGCTTCGACGCCCGCGAGCGGCGGTCAAGGCGACGCGGCCTTCAAGACGATTCACGACAAGTACGTCGTCGAGTTCCTGCGCCGCAACCCGACGGTCAACACATACCTCGGCGGCGCGGGGCTCGACCCGTCTTTGAAGGACGTGGACGGGCGCCTGCGCGACCACTCTCCGACGGCGCTCGCCCAAGAGGACCAATGGCTCGCCGACGCGCAGAAGTCTTTCCAGTCGGTTGACCCCGCGTCGCTCTCGCCCGTGCGTCGCATCGACCGCGACGTGGCGCTCGCGCAGATCGCCTTCCTGCTGCGCCAGCACCAGACGCGCAAGTACCAGGAGCGCGCCGTGGACACGTACGTCTCCGAGCCCTTCCGCGCCATCGACTGGCAGTTGCAGGGCATGACGCAGACGGGCGAGAAGAACTACGGCACGCCCGACGAGTGGCGGCTCGTCACGCAGCGCATCTCGGACATCCCGCGCTTCTTGCAGGTCGCGCAGCAGCAGTTGGAGGCGGGCGTGAAGTCCGGCAACACGGCCGACCACCGGATGCTTTTGCGCGACGGCGTGACTTCGGCCGGCAAGACCGCCGAGTACTTCGCCAAGGAACTCCCCGAGACCGCGAAGGAGCGTCTGGCCGCGGGCGAGGCGAGCGACCAGATGCTCAAGCAGCTCGACGACGCGTCGCAGGCCGCGTCCGAGGCTTACAAGAAGTTCGCCGAGTTCGTCCGCACGACCTTCTTCGACGGCGACGGCGACAAGCTCACGCCGAAATCGCAGTTCGCGCAGAACCGCTACGCCTTCGGCGAAGCGGAGTACGACTGGGCCTTAAAGAACAACCTGCGCATGGAGACGACGGCCGCGAAGCTCTACGAAGAGGCGTGGCCCGTCGTCGAGGGCACGCGCAAGCAGATGGTTGACCTCGCGCGGCAGATAGGTCAGAAGCGCGGCATGACCCTCCCCGAGGACGGCGCGCAGGCCGTGCGCGCGGTCTTCGACGAGTTGGGCAAGGAGTTCCCGAAGACCGACGCCGAGATGGTCGATTGGTACAGGGAGGCGGGCGTGCGCCTGGTTGACTACGCGCGCAAGACGGGCGTGTTCGACGTGCCGGCCGACTACAAGCTCGATGTGGTCGAGACGCCGCCGCCGCTGCGCGCCTCCATCGACGGCGCGGCCTACTACCCCGCGCCGCCCTTCAAGCAGAGCGGCGTCGGGCGCTTCTACGTCACCACGTCGGGCAAGAACGACCCGGCCGTGCTCAAGGAGAACAACCGCGCGGCGCTCGCCGACCTCTCCGCGCACGAAGGCTTCCCCGGCCACGACTGGCACTACAAGGTGATGACGCAGTTCCGCAACGAGATCGCGGGCGTGCGTTGGCTGACGCCGGGCGCCGTGGAGGATTCGTCTTCGATGTGGGAGGATTCGATGGCGGCCGAGGGGTGGGCGCTCTACTCGGAGGCGCTGATGGCCGAGCCGCAAGGCGCGAGCGCGCCCGAGGGCTTCTACACGCCCGAGGAGCGGCTCTATCAACTTCAGGGCAAGCTCTACCGCGACCTGCGCGTGCGCGTGGACACCGGCATCCACACCGGACGGATGACGTACGAAGAGGCGACCGAACTCTTCTCAGAGGTCGTGGACTTCCAACCCGGCAAGTGCTCCGACCCGGCGAAGTCCGACTCCAAACGCGCGAGTTGCGAGACGGCCGAGCGCGCCATCTTCCGTTACTCGAAGTGGCCCACGCAGGCCATCACCTACCGCCTCGGCAAAGACCAAATCTTCGCCCTGCGCGACGAGGCGTCGAAACTGTTGGGCGACAAGTTCTCGCCCAAGGAGTTCCACCTCCTCTTCATGCGCCAGGGCACCATCCCCGCAGGCTATTTCCGTGAAGAGCTGTTGAGGGCGATACAGAAGAAGTAGGCAGTAGGCAGTAGGCAGTAGGCAGTTGAAGACAGGTAGTATCTTAACGAAGCTACCTGATGGAATCGGGGGCGGCGAGTCGCTTATCTCGCCGCCCCCGATTCCTTTGGCTACTTTCGTAACCGACTAACTGCCTACTGCCATCTGCCTACTGCCTACTCCCCCTCACTCGTACCGCAGGCACTCAATCGGGTCCAGCCTCGACGCCTTGCGCGCGGGCCAGACGCCGAAGACGAGGCCGACGAAGATGGAGACGACGAGGCCCGCGATGACCGCCCAGAGCGGAATCGAAGAGGGGAGCGAGGGCAGCAGCATCCCGAGGATTTTACTGATGAGAACGGCGATGATGACGCCGACGACACCGCCCAACGCCGTGAGCGTCATCGCTTCGTAGAGGAACTGGCGGACGATGTCGCGCCGTCGCGCGCCGATGGCCTTGCGCACGCCGATCTCCTGCGTCCGCTCCGTCACCGACACCAGCATGATGTTCATCACGCCGATGCCGCCGACCAGCAGCCCCACGCTTGAGACGGCGATGGCGATGAGGCCGATCATGCCCATGATGCTGTCGAACTGGCTGATGAACTTATCGGCCGTCCCTAAATCAAAATTGTTCGGCTCGTTGAACTTCACGTTGCGGACGCGGCGCAGGACCTCTTCGGTCTGGTCGAGCGCCTGCTTGAACTGCCCCTCGCGCGCGCGGATGGTGAAGAGGATGTACTCGCTGCCGGGCGAGACCTGCCGCGCCGTGCGGAAGGGGATGAAGACGGCGTTGTCCTCTTCGTTCTCGCCGAAGATGGCGTTCTTGCGCTTCTCAAGCACGCCGATGATTTCGAACGGCCGGCCGCCGAGTTTGACCTCGGTGCCGATGATCTGGTCGGGCGACTTGCCGGGGAAGAGCGCGTCGAGGATGTTGACGCCGATGACCATCACGCTGCGCCGGTTCGAGTCGTCCGTCTCGGTGATGAAGCGCCCGCCCGAGACCGAGAGGTTCGCGGCGTCGGCGTAGTTGGCCGTCACGCCCTGCAACTGCCCGCGCCGGTGGTTCTTGCCCTGGTACTGGATGGTCGAGTCCCACCACGCGACGAGCAGGATGCTCGCCACCGTGTCGGCCGCCGGCACGCCGCGCTTGAGGGCCTCGGCGTCCTCCTCCTTGAAGGGCTTGCGCGTGCGCTCCTCCTCGCGGGTGACGTTCGTGAAGCCGGTCGAGAGGTGGAAGGCGTAGATGTTGTTCGTGCCGTACTCGGCGATCACGTTCACGACCGACTGGCGCACGCCCGTCAAAAGCGACGCCACGACGATGACCACGACGACGCCGATGACGATGCCGAAGACCGTCAGGAAGCTCCGCAGCTTGTGCGCGCGGATGCTGTCGAGCGACATCCGCAGAATCTCCGACGACATGAACTTGGGAACTTTTAACCTCATCACTCTCAACAACCTTCCTTCCTACTTCCGCGCGAGCGCGACGATGGGGTCGAGGCGCGAAGCCTTGAAGGCCGGGTAGACGCCCGAGATGACGCCGATGCCGCCCGAGACGGCGAGCGACAGGAAGACGTAGACGATGGTGACCGTCATCGTCACCGGCGTCGTCGCCGAGATGAGCCACACGATGCCGAAGGCCAGCAGCAGCCCGAGCACGCCGCCGAAGGTCGTCAAAAACGAAGACTCGATGAGGAACTGCAAGAGCACCTGCTTACGCGTCGCGCCGAGCGCCTTGCGCAGGCCGATCTCGAAGGTGCGTTCCGTCACGCTCACGAGCATGATGTTCATCACGACGATGCCGCCGACCACGAGCGAGATGAGCGTAATCGGCGTGACGACCATCGCGATGCCGCCCGTGATGGAGTCCACCTCGTTGCCGATCTCGCCCGTGTTGACGAGGCCGAAGTCGTCCTCCTCGCTCCCCTTCAACTTGTGCTTGTCGCGCAGGGCCATGCGCGCGTCTTCGATGGCGGACTGAAACTGCTCGCGCGTCGGCGCCTTGCCGTGAATCTGTAGGCTCTGCCGGCCGCCGAAGATTTTGCGGTAGGTGGAGAGCGGGATGTACGCCTGGTTGTCGAGCGAGTTGCCGAACATCGAGCCGCGCTTCTCCTCGACGCCGACGACGTGCAAGGGGATGCCGCGGACGCTCAGGGTGCGGCCGATGGGGTCGAGCCCCGGGAAGAACTTCTCCCTGATGTCGTTGCCGATGACGACGACCTCGGCGGCCGCGTCCACCTCCTGCGGCAGGAAGAAGCGCCCCTCGGCAATGGTCTTCTCCTCGATGGAGGCCATGTTGGCGGTGCAGCCCTGCACCTGCGTGCCGTAAATCTTCTCGCCCTCGTGCGAGAGGTCAACCTGCCGCTGCAACTGCGCGCCGACCTCCGAGCAGGCGACGCAGCGGTCGCGCACCCATTCGTAGTCTTCTAATTCGAGCCGCTTGTTGCGCCGGTTGCGCTTCTCCCACTCCTCCTCCGAGACGTTCCCGTGCGAGGCCATGCGCGCGATCATGAAGTGGTTCGTGCCGAGGATGGCCGTCACCTTGTCCATGACATAGGTGTTCAGCCCCGAGATGGCCGCGCCGACCACGACCACCGACGCCACGCCGATGATGATGCCGATGAGCGTCAGGAACGCGCGCAGCTTGTGCGCGAAGATCGACTGCAAGGCGATGCGCGCGGCGTCGGCGTAGAAAGTATAAATCGTCCTCATAAAGACTCTTCCGCGTCAGTGTATGGAGACAAAGGTGTGCCCCGGTTCGGACTCTAATACGCCGGGCTCGCGCCTAATGTTTACAGGAAAACAGGTCGGGGCGGGCCGCCCGTCAGAAGGGGCGGCCCGCCCGCGCGCGGCTTGAGTTATTCCCTACTCGTACCGCAGACACTGTATGGGGTCGAGCCGCGAAGCCTTCATCGCGGGCCAGACGCCGAAGATGAGGCCGACGCCGACCGAGACGACGAGGCCCGAGGTCACGGCCCACGCGGGGATTGAGGCCGGGAGCGACGGGACGAGAATCATGACGAGTTGGCTGACGCCGACCGAGAAGAGGACGCCGATGATGCCGCCGAGCATGGTCAGCGTCATCGCCTCGAAGAGGAACTGGTGCACGATGTCGCGCCGTCGCGCGCCGATGGCCTTGCGCACGCCGATCTCCTGCGTCCGCTCCGTCACGCTCACCAGCATGATGTTCATCACGCCGATGCCGCCGACCATCAGGCCGACCGAAGAGATGGCGATGGCGATGACGCCGATCATCCCGAAGATGCTGTCGAACTGCGTGACGAAGGCGTCGGCCGTCTTCACGTCGAAGTTGTTCGGCTCGTCGAACCTCACCGCGCGGCGGTTGCGCAGAATCTCTTCGACCTGATCGACGGCCGCCTGCAACTGGCCCGAGCGCGCGCGCATGACGAGCACGACGAACTTGCGGCCGGGCGCGACCTGACGGCCCGTGCGCAACGGGACGAAGACGGCGTTGTCCTCCTCGTTCTCGCCGAAGAAGGTCGCCTTGCGCTTGGCGAGCACGCCGACAATCTCCCAGACGTAGCCGCCCATCTTGACCTTGGTGCCGACGATGCCCGTCTCCTGCCCGGGGAAGAGCGCCTCGGCGGCGTTGACGCCGATGACCATCACGTTGCGGCGGTTGAGGTCTTCCTGCTCGTTGAAGAAGCGCCCCTCGCGGAGCGAGATGTTGCCGATCTCGGCCATGTTGGCGTTGACGGCGCGCGTGTTGCCGCGACGGTAGGTCTTGCCGTTGACGTTGATGGTGTCGTCGAAGCCGCTGCCCCAGCCGCCGATGTTCGGCGCCTCGACGGCGACCATCTCGATGGCGGGCGCGAGCTGCGCGACGGCCTCGCCGTCCTCGGGCGTTAAGGGCTTGCGCGCGCGCTCCGACTGGTCGCGCTCGCCGACCTGCGGGCCGGTCGTCAAGTGGAAGGCGTAGATGTTGTTCGTGCCGTACTCCTCGACGATCTTGACGATGTTCTGGCGCATCCCCGCGAGGATGGAGGCGACGATGATGGCGACCGACACGCCGATGACGATGCCGAGCATGGTCAGCGCGCTCCGGAACTTGTGCGCCAACACGCTTTCGAGCGCCATCAGGAACGTCTCGCGCGGGAAGAATTTGGGAAGCCTCAATCTCATCTCTTTCGCCTCCTCTAGTTCCGCGTGAGCGCGATGATCGGGTCGAGGCGCGAAGCCTTGAACGCCGGGTAGATGCCCGCGACCATGCCGACGCCCGCCGAGACGCCGAGCGCAAGCAGGATGTAACCGACCGTGATGGTCATCGTGATGGGCGTCAGCACCGTCACCGCCCACGAGATGCCCGTGGCCGCGAGCAACCCGAGCATGCCGCCGAAAGCGCAGAGCAGCGACGACTCGATGAGGAACTGCAAGAGCACCTGCTTGCGCCGCGCGCCGAGGGCTTTACGCAGACCAATCTCGAAGGTGCGCTCGGTCACGCTCACGAGCATGATGTTCATCACGACGATGCCGCCGACGACGAGCGAGATTAAGGTGATGGGCGTGACGACCATCGCGATGGCGCCGGTGAACTGGTCGATCTGGCTCCCCAACGTCTCCGTGTTGACGACGCCGAAGTCGTCCTCCTCGCTGCCGATGAGCTTATGGTAATCGCGCAGAGCCTTGCGCGCGTCCTCGATGGTGTACTGGAGGTTGTTGCGCTCGCGCCCCTTGCCGTGGATTTGCAGATCGAGGTTGCGCCCGAAGAAGCGCTGGAAGGTCGTCAGCGGGATGTAGACGTGCTTGTCGATGAGGTCGCCGAAGATGGGGCCGCGCCGCTCCTCGACGCCGATGACGCGCATCGGGATGCCCTCGACCTTGAACTCCTGTCCGACGGGGTCTGAGTCGGGGAAGAACTTGTCCTTGATGTCGGCGCCGAGGACGACGACGAGCTTCGAGTTCGCGACCTCCTCGTGCTGGATGAAGCGCCCCTCGGCGATGGTCTTGTCCTCGATCTCGGCCATGTTGGCGGTGACGCCGAAGATGATGCCACCGTAGAAGGTCTGCCCGTCCTGCTCGAACTTCGTCCCGCGCCCGGCGTTGGCCCCGACCGCCGAGCACGACTCGCAGTACTGTTGCAGCCACTCCATGTCGGCCCACCGCAGACGCTTGTTGCGGCGGTTCATCTTCTCCAACTCTTCTTCTGAAAGTTCGCCGTGGCTGGCGATGCGCGCGATCATGAAGTGGTTCGTGCCGAGCATCTTCGACATCTTGTCCACGACGTAGGTGTTCAGCCCCGAGATGGCCGCGCCCACCACGACCACCGACGCCACGCCGATGATGATGCCAATCAAGGTGAGGAACGCCCGCAGCTTGTGCGCGAAGATGGACTGGAGCGCGATGCGCGCGGCGTCGGCGTAGAAGGTGTAGATCGTCCGCATAAAACCACTTCCGCTTGGTGATTGGAGACTAAGGCGTGGCCCGGCTCGGTCTCTAATACGCCATCCCACCGCCAGATGTTTACAGGAATTTGCCGCCGATTCGGCCGGGATTTCGGCTTGTGTCCGCGCCCGCGCGGATTCGTTTACGCCTGTTCGGTGTGTGAGACGGGGTGAGTGGCAATCAAAACCGCTTCCTCCCACAAGTTATCGAGCAGGAAGCTTTGCAGACCGGCGCAATAGCTCAGAGCCTCGCCCCGCTCCGCACGCTTGTTCCAGTTCAACGGGAAGTCGCAATAGACGACGCTCACGCGGTCGTCGATGACCTCGCCGTCCTGCGAGAGGTAGTAGCCGGCGGTGTTCTCGATGAGCGTGCAGCCGCCGCGCAGTTCGGTGAATTCCCTGATGAGCCAGGAGAGGGTGTTCTGGTAGGCGGCCTCGTAGCGGACGGGGACGTAAACCTCAACGCGAATTCTTGGCGCGAAGCTCTGCAAGACGTTTCTTCCTCCACTCGGCGATATTCTTCAGCCGGCGGCGGAATTCGGCGTCAGAGACTTGTGCCCTCCGCGGTTTCTTCGTGAGCACGGCGGGCGGCACCACTTCGTACTTGCTCTTCATCGACATGCTCCGTGGTGATTATCGTCCCGGCCTACTCTATATATCAAGAGATTTCAGCCTCACTCGTCTTCGGCAAGTCTTAAGCCGGCGAAGGCGATGCGGAAGGGGCGGCGGAAGAAGTTGCGGAAGGAGGTGCGGAGGACGGAGGGGTGCGTGGCCCAGGAGCCGCCCTTGAGGATGCGGTGGTCGCCGTCGAACCACTCCTCGGAGTATTCGGGGTAGGGGAAGGGCTCGAAGCCGGGGAAGCCTTCGAAGGGCGTCGAGGTCCACTCCCAGACGTTGCCGGTCATGTCGAGACAGCCCACGGCGGAGGCGCCCTGTGGGTGCGCGCCGACGGGCGTCGTACCCCAGTGGCGGAGCCCGAAGTTGGCGCGTGTGTCGTCGGGCTCTTCGTCGCCCCAGGCGTAGCGGCGCTTTGAGCCTGACGCGATGTCCCACGAAGCGGCCTTCTCCCATTCGGCTTCGGTTGGGAGTCGTCGGCCGGCGAACCTGGCGTAGGCTTCCGCCTCGAACCAACTGACGCCCGTGACCGGGTGTTCGACTCTTAACTCATCCTCTTCGAACATGCGTCGCTCGACCCATGCCGCGCCCTCGCGCCGCCAGTAGAGCGGCGACTGCCAGCCCTCCTTTTCGCGCGACGCCCAGCCCTCTTCGGTCCAGAACTCGCGCCGCTCGTAGCCACCCTCATCGACGAAGCGCGCGTACTCGCCGTTCGTCACGGGCGCGCGCGCGATGCGGAAGGCGGGGACGTAGACCTCGTGCGCCGGGCGCTCGTTGTCGTAGGCGAAGGAGTCCCACGGCGCGCCCAACAGGAAGGCGCCCTCGGGTATCGAAACCATTTCGCCGACGGGGGCCGTAGCTCCTTCAAACGTCGCGGGCGTCGGTGCGTTGGGGCGCGTCTTTTTTGAAGGGTCGAGCAGTTGGAAGAGGTAGGAGAGCGTCTCCTGGTGCTGGCGCTCGTGTTCAAGGACGAGTTGGAAGATGTAGCCGCCGGACTTCAGAGGGTCCGCTTGATGGAAGTCGAAACGGTCGAGTGCTTCGAGCACGCCGGAGCGCACGCGGCGCAGGTAGTCTTCCATCTCGCGCCGCGTCGGCAGGTTCTTCGACTCTTCGCGCGGCGTGCGGATGGGGTCGAAGACGCGCTCGTAACGTTCGTCGGGCGGGGCCTGGCCGCAGAGCTTTTGCAGGAGCCAGTAACCTTCGAAGACGCCCATGTGCGCGAGGTGCCAGATGATCGGGCGGAAGCCGAAGCCGGGGCTGCGGTGCAGCTCTCCCTCCTCCGCGAGGTCGAAGAGTCTCAGCGTCGCGGCGCGCGCCTCGGTCAGTTCCACGGCGATACGTTCGGCCTGTTCGTTCATAGGATTGTAGGCAAATGGCAGTAGGCAGTAAGCTCCGCGTTGAAGAAGTTGAGAGATTGAATTGGTAGTTTCGACAGCGGCGCTTTCAACTGCCTACTGCCATCTGCCTACTGCCTACTGCTCTTCGTACTCAATGCGTTATGATACAGCAGCTTTCTTAAGCAGACGAGGGGAGCCCGACAGATGTCTCAGCCCGCGAGCAGAGAGGAGTCCGAGCGGCTCCGCATCCACAGGCTCACGGCCGCGGTCGCCGACGACTTCGCCGCGGACGTGCGTCGCGGCCTGTCCGAGCCGCGCAAGTATCTTCAGCCGAAATACTTCTACGACTCCTTAGGCTCGCGTCTCTTCGACGCCATCTGCCTGCTGCCCGAGTACTACCTGACGCGCGCCGAGGCGGACATCTTCGCGCGCCACGCCGCCGAGATCGTCGAGCGCGCGGGCGCGGGCGCGCAACGCCTCACGCTCTTTGAGTTGGGCTCGGGCTCGGCCGCGAAGACGCGCCGCCTCATCGACGCGCTGCTCGCGCGGCAGACGCAACTCACTTACGTCCCCGTCGATATTTCACACTCGGCCCTTGAAGAGAGCGCGAGCGCCTTACTCGGCGACTACGAGGGTCTGAGCGTGACGGCCTACGCCGCCGACTACGACACGGCGCTGCCTCGGCTGCGCGAGAACTTCGAGGAGGAGAGCCGCGCGCTCGTCCTCTTCCTCGGCTCGAACATCGGCAACTTCGACCGGGCGGAGGCGCGCGACTTCCTCCGCCGCGTGCGCAAGGTCCTGCGCGCGGGCGACTGCCTGCTGCTCGGCGCGGACCTGAAGAAAGACGCGGAGATTCTCGAAGCGGCCTACGACGACTCGCTCGGCGTGACGGCGGCCTTCAACAAGAACCTGCTGGTGCGCATCAACCGCGAGTTGCGCGCCGACTTCTCGATCAACCACTTCCGCCACGTCGCGCACTACAACGACCGCGAGGGGCGCATCGAGATGCACCTTGAGAGCTACATCAAGCACACGGCGCGCATCGGCGCCCTCGCCCTCGCCGTGCGCTTCGAGGGCCGCGAGCGCATCCACACCGAGAACTCATATAAGTATTCGCTCGAAGAGCTGTCGGCGCTCGCCGCCGAGACCGGCTTCAATCTCGAACAGACCTGGCTCGACTCGATGAAGGACTTCAGCAGCAACCTCTTCGTCGCCGGAGGCGACGGAACGCTGAAGTAGGAACGCGGAACGATGAACTGAAGGCGACTGTCTTACAGTTCATCGTTCCGCGTTCCTACTTCATACTTCCAATCATGTCTCAGCAACCGAGCAGGACGAGCGGCGAGGGCTTCCCCGTGTTGACCGACGCGGTGACGGGCGAGTCCGTGCCGCTCTTCGTCGAGAACCTGCTGCGCGGCGAGAAGCCGCGCTCCGAATGGATGTGCGGGGCCGAGTTGGAACTGTTCGGCTACGACCGCGCGCGCGACTTCGAGCGCATCGACGCCGCGCAGGTGCAGGGCGTGTTCGCGGGCTTCGCGCCCTCCTCGCGCGACCTCGTGCACGAGGCCGGGACGATTGTTGAAGCGGGCGACGGGCAGATGAACCGTCTGACGGTCGAGCCCGGCGGGCAGGTCGAGTTCTCGGGCGCGCCGCAGCGGCGACTGGCCGACGTGGAGCGCGAGCTGCGCCGCTACCTCGCGCGCCTGCGCGAAGTCGCCGATGCCAACCGCCTCGCCTTCCTCGCCGTCGGCTTCGACCCTCTGCGCTCCATCGACGAGCAGCGATGGTTCCCGAAGCTGCGCTACGAGGTGATGCGCCCCTACCTCGCCTCGCGCGGGCGGCGCGCGTGGGACATGATGTGCCGCACCTGCACCGTGCAGTCGAACCTCGACTACGGCACGCCCGCCGACCTCTGCAAGAAGTTCCTCGTCGGCAACCGCCTCGCGCCCATCGTGACGGCCGTCTTCGCCAACTCGCCCTTCGAGCACGGGCGTCCCTCCGGCTACAAGTCCACGCGCGCCGCCGCGTGGCTCGACACGGACCCCGACCGCTCGGGACTGGCGCCGCCCGCGCTCGCGGACGACTTCAAGCCCGAAGACTACGTCGAGTACGCGCTCGACGTGCCGATGATCTTCGCGCAGCGCGGCGGGCGCTACATCGGCGCGGTGGCCGGCGCGCGCTTCCGCGAGTTTCTTGAGCGCGGGCTCGGCGGGCTCACGCCCGTCTTCGGCGACTGGGCCGACCACCTGACGACCATCTTCACCGACGCGCGACTCAAGCAGCACGTCGAGCTGCGCAGCGCCGACGCCTGCGGCCTCGAATACTCGATGGCGCTGCAAGCCCTCTGGAAGGGGCTGCTCTACGACGACGACGCGCTCGACGAAGCTCTCCGACTCGCGCCGAAGTTGAAGGCCGCCGACGCCGTGCTCTTACGTGAGCGCGTCGCGCGCGAAGGGCTCGCCGCGAAGGGCGCGGGAGTGGACGTGCTCCGACTCGCGCGCGAGTTGGTGCGGCTCGCCGTCGAAGGCTTGAAGCGCGTCGCGCCCGACGAAGTTAACTACCTCGACGTGCTCGTCGAGCGCGTCGTCGGCGAAGGCGTCTGCCCCGCCGACATCCTCCTCCGCAACTTCGAAGGCTCCTGGCACGGCTCGATGCAGCGCGTCCTGGATCACCTGCGCGTCGCCTGACAAGAACTTCAAATTTGGCATCTCAAATTTCAGATCAGACGACTGACGCCGTCGTACACTTTCGCGGCGTCACCTACGCGCCGCCGGGCGTGGCCGCGCCGATCATCGACGCGCTCGACCTCGAAGTGCGGCGCGGCGAGACGCTCGTGCTGCTCGGCGAGTCGGGTTGCGGGAAGACGACGACGCTCCGTCTCGTCAACCGACTGCTGGAGCCGACCGCGGGCGAAGTCCTGGTCGAAGGCAGAGACACGCGCGCGTGGGACGCGATTGAGTTGAGAAGGCGCACGGGCTACGTCATACAGGACGCGGGCCTCTTCCCGCACTTCAACGTGGGCCGCAACGTCGGGCTCGTCCCCGTGCTCGAAGGGTGGGACGAAGAGCGCGTCGGCGCTCGCGTCAAAGAGTTGTTGACGTTGGTCGGGCTCGACCCTGAGAAGTTCTCCGCGCGACTCCCCGCAGAACTCTCCGGAGGCCAACGACAACGCGTGGGCGTGGCGCGCGCGCTCGCGGCGGACCCGCCGCTGCTTTTGATGGACGAACCGTTCGGCGCGCTCGACCCCTTGACTCGCTCGGCGCTCCAGCGCGAGTTCGCGGCGTTACAGAAGAGACTGAGCAAGACCGTCATCTTCGTCACGCACGACGTGCGCGAGGCGTTGATGCTCGGGACGCGCGTCGCGCTGATGAGCGCGGGCCGCGTCGTGCTCCTCGACACGCCCGAAGGCTTCCTCAACTCCGAAGAGCCGCACGCGCGCGCGTACCGTGAGACGCTGGCGCTCCCCGCTGCCTTATGAACGCGTTCGAGTTCATGCTGCGCAACTGGCGCGAGGTGCTCGCACTGACCGGCGAGCACCTTCTGCTCGTCGCCGTCTCGACGCTGATAGCCGTCGCGGTCGGCATCCCCGTCGGGCTCATGCTCACGCGCAAGGTGAGTTTGAAGCGGCCCGTGCTCGCCGTCGCCAACATCTTGCAGACGGTGCCGAGCCTCGCGCTCTTCGGCTTCATCATCCCGCTCAAGTACGTCGGCGGCATCGGCTGGCGCGCGGCCGTCGTCGCGCTCGTCGTCTATGCGTTGCTGCCGGTGATTCGCAACACCGTGACGGGCGTCGAGGGCGTCGAGCGGAGCGTGCGCGAGGCGGCGCTGGCGATGGGGATGACCGACCGGCAGATTCTCCGACAGGTCGAGTTGCCTTTGGCCGCGCCCGTCATCCTCGCGGGCGTGAGGGTCGCGACCGTCATCTCGGTCGGCGTCGCGACCATCGCGGCGGCCATCGGCGCGGGTGGATTGGGCACGCTCATCTTCCGGGGCTTACGGCAGTACGACAACCGCCTCATCCTCGCGGGCGCCATCCCCGCCGCGCTGCTCGCGCTCGCGGCCGACGCGGGCATTGGGCTGATTGAATCAAGTCTTAACGCACGTCGTCGCACCGCGATGAAGAGGAACGTTGTCGCGCGTCGTGTCGCGTTGGCGGCGCTCGCGCTCGTCATCATGGCGGGCGTCGGATTCGCGCTGTGGAGTCGTTCGGGTAAAGCGGACGTGCGGGTCGGGTCGAAGGACTTTACGGAGTCGGTCATCCTCGCGGAAGTCTACGCGCAGGCGTTGGAGGCGCGCGGGCTGAAGGTGGAGAGGCGTTACGAGTTGGGCGGCAACCTCGCGCACGACGCGCTCGTCGCGGGCGAGGTGGACGTGTACCCCGAGTACACGGGCACGTCGCTCATGTCGATACTTAAGCGCCCGCCCGCGACCGACGCGCGCGCCGTCTACGAGTTGGTCAAGTCGGAGTACGCCGCGCGCTTCGACGTGGAGGTCGGCCCGCCGCTCGGCTTCGAGGACACGTTCGCCGTCCTCGTGCGCGGCGACGACGCGAAACGCTTGAACTTGAAGACCGTCTCCGACGCCGCGCCGCACGCGCCGCAATGGCGCGCGGGCTTCGGTCAGGACTTCATGTCGCGCCCCGACGGTTACGAGGGTTTCTCGCGCGCGTACGGTTTGAAGTTCAACGGCCGACCGCGCGAGATGGATTTGTCGCTCTCGTATCGCGCGCTCGCGGAGGGGCAGGTTGATGTCATCGCCGGCAACTCGACCGACGGGATGATCGCCACGCTCGGGCTCACGCAGCTCGAAGACGACCGCCACTACTTCCCGCCCTACGAGGCCGTGCTGCTCGTGCGCCGCGACGCGCTCGCACGCCTGCCGGCGGCGGTCGAAGTCTTGCAGCGGCTCGCGGGCTCAATCTCGACCGAAGAGATGCGCCGTCTCAACTACGAGGTTGACGGCAACAAGCGCCCCGCCGCCGACGTGGTGCGCGAGTGGCGACGGGCGAAAGGACAGTAGTCAGTAGTCGGTAGTCGGTAGAAAGACAACAGCGCGGCTCTCATCATCAACTGATGAGAGCCGCGCTGCTTTTATCTCTTACCTACCGACTACTCTCTTACGACTTCTTGACGAGGGTGACGCGGACGGGCTGGTCGAGCGAGGCGGCGTCAACTTCGATCTTCTGGGTCTGGTAGCCCTTGGCCGAGAGCTTGAGCGTGAGCTTGCCCATGTGGAGCGGGGGGAGCACGGAGACGCCGCGCGCGTCCGTCCAGTTCCACGACTCGCAGAGGAAGCCGCCCGCGCGCTTCGACTGGAGGTCGGCGCGGACGCCCTGCACGGGGTTGCCGTCCTGGTCCACGACGCGGAGGTCGAGGCGGCCAACGCCGTCGGCCTGCTTGGGCGCGCGGCCCATGTTGGGAATCTCGTTGTTGTTCGTCTGCGCGGCGGCGGCGCCGAAGGCCGAGACGACGAGAAGCGTGGCGATGAGCAGTCTACGCATGGCGGTAAATCTCCTTAAAATTTCGTTCCGGGTCAACAGTTTTAAGTGCTGGATTTCAGTCGGCCGGACCGCGTGACCTGTGGGGGAAAATGATCGCCGCGACGTGCCAGTCTAAGATGTGCGCGCGGCGGCGGCAGTTGCTTCCCGTGGACGCCCGGAGGGCTTCAGAATGACGCCCGTAAGTGGTACACGCGCAACGCTTTTCCCGCGCCCGGAAAACGGCGAGGCCGGGGCGCGCGCCGTGTATAACGCGCCTCCGGCCTCTCGAATTTTCGTCTCTTTCCGGCATCACTTCGGCGACCGCTGCGTCCGTGCGCGCGACGTGTTCCGCGCGTTTAGGTCAACGGCTTTGCGCTCCGGGGCTTTCGCGCCGGATGGCCTTTATCGGTGTCGCTTTTCAAGCGGCGGCGCGACGGCGCGTCGCCTGCTCCGAACAAAGTATAGAGGCTCGGACACGCGCTTGTGAAGCAAAAGTTTTGTGGATGTTAAGGTGTTGACTTCCAGAAAAATCGGCGCCGCGCGTGGGCCTGTTTTGCCCGCCGACGCCGGATGAACTATGCTCGGGGCCGAAACGTTAAAGCGTCGGAGGAGAACGGGAATGACTCTTATCGATCTACTCTTGCTGCTGCTCGTGGCGGGGGTGTGCGGGGCGATTGGGCAGGCCATCGGCGGGTTTTCGCGCGGCGGGTGCCTGGTCTCCATCGCGCTCGGGTTCGTCGGGGCGCTGCTCGGGATGTGGCTCGCGCGGCAGATGGGCATGGGCGAGTTGTACACGGTCAGCATCGGCGGGCAGACGTTCCCCGTCGTCTGGTCGATCATCGGCTCGGCGCTCTTCGTCGCCGTCATCGGGCTCATCTCGCGCTCGCGCGGGTGAGGCGAAGTGTCGCCGCGAGGTAACATTTTTCTCTCAACATCCCCCGGCGCCGCACGGGGCTAGACCGCGCGCGCGGCCTTCGGCTACACTCGCCCGGCGTACCCAGTCTCCCCTGACAACTATCCACACCTCGTGACGTGCGAAGACCGCCGGGCGGACGCGCGTCTGACAGAATTTGCGCGCCCGCGGAGTTTTATCAAGATGGTCGCCACCGCTCCGACTAAATCCGTACCCAAGTTGGCGAACGCGCGTGCCGCGCTCGCGCCCGACCTCGCACACTTCCGGCGTCGCTATCCAGAGACGGTCGCGAGCTTCGGCGCGCTGCCCGAGCGCGAGGGTTGGCTCCGGCGCATCTGGGAGTTGGAGACCGAATGGCGCTCCGACTGGGAGACGCGCGGCGGCGCCTACGCCGAACAGGAGGCGGTCGTCTTCGGCCCAACGCCCGCTGGCCGCGAGGTTGAAGGCGAGTTCGACGTGATCTATGCGGGCGGCGCCTCCGCGCTGCTGCACGCGGCGGCGCTCGCGTGCGGGCACGGGCGGCGCGCGCTCGTCATCGGCGGCGCGCGCGCGGAGGGCGAGGCCGGCGGCGTCTGGAACCTTTCGGAGGACGAGCTGAAGGAGTTGGAGTCGGCCTCACTCTTTACGCGCGAGGAGGTCGAAGGCGCGGTCCTCAACCGTTATCGCGGAGGGTTCGTGAGGTTCCACGACGCCGCTTCGCGCGTGAAGGCGGGGCCGCTGTGGGTGACCGGCGCGATGGACGTGGCCGTTGACGGCGAGCGCCTGACCGCGCTCGCGGCGGGGCGCTTGGCGCGGCTCGCGTCGAAGGGCTCGGGCGTCATGAAGGAGTTGCGTTTCGTGCGCGCGTACGTCGAGCCTTCGCGTGTGACGGTCGAAACGGAAGGGCCGGGTGGGGCGCGTCGTTTCTTCGCGGCGCGTCTGTTCGTCGATGCGTCGGGCGCGGACTCGCCGGTCGCGCGGCAGTTGAACGGGGGGCGCGGGGCGGCGGCGCGCGTGCGGCCTTCGGTGGGCACGGTCGCGCGCGGCTTCGTGCGCGGCGAGGGGCGCGACGAGGCGGACTTCCGCGCGGGCGAAATCCTCGTCAGCACGGAGGACGCGAGCGCGCACAGGCAACTGCTTTGGGAGGGCTTCGCGGGCGCGCCCGCGCGCGGCGACTACGCGACGCGACTCTTCTTCCACGACACGACCGATTCGCCGGCCGACAAGTCTCTGCTCTCGCTCTTCGAGCGCTACTTCGAATCGCTCCCGACCTACAAGCGCGCGGGCGCGGGCTGGCGCGTCGCGCGGCCGGTCTTCGGTTACGCGCACGCGCCGCGCGAGGGTTGGCGCACGCGGCGGCGCGTGGCGTGCGACCGCGTGCTGCTCGTCGGCGACGCGGGACTCGGGGCCGTCGCGTTCGCGCCGGGCGCGCGCGCGGACGTGGGCGAGTTGCGGCGCGTGGCGCGCGAGACGGAGGCGGCTCTCTCCACGGGGGCGCTGGACGCGGGCGCGCTGTCGAAAGTCTGCGACGGTGGGTCGGCGCGCGTCGCGGCGGCGTTGGGCTTAGCGGAGTTCATGCGGCCGGCGGCGACGGGCGCGCCGCACGCGGTTAACGAGACGCTGAACGCGCTGACGGCCGCGCTCGGCGAGTTGGAAGAGGGCGAGCGGCGCGAGGTCTTCCGTGGGCGGATGACGACGGGCGCGCTCCGGCGTCTGCTGGCGCGCACGGCGCGGCTCTACCCGCGCATCTTCGCGCGCGTGCGCGAGCACTTCGGCGCGCGCGGCACGCTCTGCTGGCTGGCGGGCCTGGCCGAGGCGGCGTGGAAGGAGAGGGGGAGAAGACAGTAGTAGCAGACAGTAGTCAGTAGGCTCTGCTTTGCTAAGATTGAAGATGAGGGTGGTAGGGTTCGAGCGTCGAAGTTTTTTCTACTGACTTACTGACTATTGCAAAAGAGGGGCGGCGGCGACTCAGAGTTCGAGTCGCCGCCGCCGTGTTGTGTCGGGTTGGGGCCGTGGCGTTTACCCGTTGTTGTTGCCGTAGTGGATCGTGACGGTAACTTTGCCGTTGGGCACTTCGATGTTGGTCGGCGTGCCGCCGTTGACGGAGATCTCGACGCGCCTGATCTTCTTGTTCGCGTTCGAGTGCTTCCCGTTACCATTCGGCGTGAAGATCTTCTCGTCGAAGTCGATGGTGACGGAACCGCCGGTGATGATGATCGGTGGGTCTGGAATGTTGGACATTGTCGATTCTCCTTAGTGGTTGAGGATTGATCGGGGCAACGTCAGCGGGCGGCGCTTGCCACGGAGGCGCCGAGGTCGCTGCGGAGCCATTGTATGTCAGGACGCAAGAGGTAGCCTTCCGCCGCCTCTGCCCCCAGACTCTGTTGGTACTGCGCGAGCGTTGCGGCGGCGCGGTCGAAATAGCTCCGCGCCGAGTCGAGGTCGCCGGCGAGCCGGCTGGCCTTGCCCGCCAGGCTGAGCGCGCGCCACTGCGTGTCGGCGCGGCCGAGGCGGGTTGCGATTTCGAGCGCGCGGTCGGCCGCGGCCCGCGCCTCGGCCCCGTCGCCCGCCTTGACGAGGGCGAGCGCGAGCGCGTAGTGGGCGTACATGACGGCCCTGTCGTCACGGCTCTGCGTGGCGAGGCGCACGGCCTCCTGGCACAGCGAGCGGGCGCTGGCGTGCGCGCCGCCGAAGCTCTCGGCCATCCCGAGGTCGCTGTTGGCCCACGACATGTTCAAGTCTTTCACCGTGCCGCCGACCTCTTTCTTTAACACCGTGATGGCTTCGCGCGCGCGCGCCGCCGCCTCCGGGTATCGCTGGCGGCTAAGCTCCATGTCGGCCCGGTTGAGGTGGATCGGCACCAGCAGACCGTTGCCGCCGCTGAGCGTCTGCGGGTCGGCCGCCGCCAACTCGTCGAGAATCTTCTCGGCCTCCTCGTACTGCCCGAGCGCCCAGAGCGCCGTGGTCATGTGGACCTGCGAGTATGAGAGCAACGACTGGTTGCGGAGCGAGCGGAAGGTGTTGACGCTCTCGCGGTAGTGCGGGATCGCCTCCGCGTACTTCTCCTGACTGTTGAGGACGGTGGCGTACTCCTGGTGGAGGCTCGCCACCCGCGCCACGTCGCCCGACTGCTCGGCGAGGGCGAGCTGCTCTTCGATGAGCCTGAGCGCGCCCTCGTATTCGCCGCGCTTGCGCTTGCTCCGGGAGATGACGATGGCGTAGGTGTCGGCCTCGCGCCGGTAGCCGCCCTCGACGAAGAAGTCGCGCGCCTTCTCGATGCGCCGGTCGGCCTCGTCGCTGTCCCCCCGCTGGTCGCTCACGCTCGCGAGGTTCAGGTAGGCCAGCGCCTCGTAGCGCTTCAGCTTGAAGTTGCTCGCGAACACGAGCGCCTGGTTGTAGTGGCGCTCGGCCCCGTCGAGGTCGCCCTGATTGAGCCGGACGGCGCCGAGCGTGAGTTGGCCGTTGGCCTGAAGGTCGTTCATGCCGTTCGACTGCGCCATCCTGACGCCCTCGTCCGCCACGCTCTGCGCGCGCTCGGGGCTCTCCTCGACGCGCGCGAGCTGAAGCATGGCCTGCACCTGCTGGTAGACGTTGTTCGTCTCGCGCGCGAGCCTGAGCGCCTCTTTGAACTCGCCCCGCGCCTCGGCCTCCTTCTTGAGACTGAGGAAGAGGCGGCCCCGCTGGTAGCGCACCGCCGCCTCGCCCTCCCGGTTGCCGCGCTCGGCGTAGAGCCTCTGCGCGCGTTCGAAGGCATCGACGGCGCCGGGCTGGTTGGTCTGTCGCTCGTGCAGCATCCCGATGCGGAGAAAAGCCGCCGCGAACTTGTTGTCGAGCAAGGTCGCCTGGGTGTAGCTGTTGAGCGCCTCCTTCACCTGGTTGTTCCGCTCGTAGGCGCGGCCGAGGTCGAGGTGCGACTCCGGCCGGTTGGGGTCGAGCTCGACCAACTTCTTGTAGGCGCTGATGGCGCCCGTGTAGTCTCTGCCCATCGTCGCGCTCGTGGCTTCGAGGTAGAGCGCGTCCGCGCGCGGGTAGACCGAGAAGTCGGGCACGAGCCTGGCGGCGGCGAACATCTCGTCCTTGGCGCGGTCGATGAAGTCCATCTCAAGGAACGTCTCGGCCAGACGCGCGCGGGCGAGCGCGAAATCCGAGTCCTTATCCACGGCCTGCCGGAGCAACCCCGAAGCCCTGTAGTAAGCGCCGTCGCGCATCGCGTCCACGCCCTGCTGGTAGAGCGAGGCGATGGCCGGCTCGGGCTCGTGCGCCGAGGGCTGGCGCATGTACCAGATGGCCCAGATGAGCAGCCCGAGCCCCGCGAGCGACGCCAGCAGCGTGAGCGGCGAGAACTTCGGGCGGCGCAGCTCGGCGGCCATCGTGATGAGCGCGCTCGAACGGTGATTGGTGTCGAGGCCGGCCAGGCGCCGCGTCGGCACGGTGTCGGAGGCGGGCAGGCGGGCGCCGACGCGCGCCAGCTCGGTGGCGAACTCTTCGGCCGTCTGGAAGCGGTCTTCCGGCTTCTTGGCTAACGCCTTGCGCGTGAGGCGGTCGAGTTCCGCGGGCACGCGCGGGTTGAGGCGCGAGGGCGGCGGCGGGTCGAAGTGGAGCACCTGCGCGCCGATCTCTATGACGTTGGCGCCGGAGAAGGCCGGCCGCCCCGTCAGGCATTCGTAGAGCAGCGCGCCCAAAGCGAAGAGGTCGCTGCGGCCGTCCACCTTCGCGCCGCGCGCCTGCTCGGGACTTAAATAGAGCGGCGTGCCGATGACCACGTCCGAGCGCGTGCGCGCGGTGAGGAGCGTCTGCGCCTCCGGGCCGCCGTTGGAGCCGTCCTCGTGGAGTTGCTTGGCGAGTCCGAAGTCGAGAACCTTGACCGTGCCCGTCTCGTCGATGACGACGTTCGAGGGCTTGATGTCGCGGTGGACGACGCCGAGGCGGTGCGCCTCCGAGAGGGCCTCGGCCACCTGGCGCGCGACCTCGACGGCGCGCGCGACGCTGATGCCCGGCCCCGAGAGCATCTCGCCGAGCGTCTGGCCCGAGACCAGCTCCATCACGATGAAGGGCTGACCCTCTTCGGTCTCGCCGAAGTCGTGGACGGCGGCGATGTTCGCGTGGCGGAGCTTCGAGACGGCGCGCGCCTCGCGCAGGAAGCGGGCGCGGTAGTGGCTCTCGTCGCGCCCCGCGTGCGGAATCTTGACGGCGACCCGGCGGCCGAGCACCGTGTCTTCCGCCACGTAGACCACACCCATCCCGCCCTCGCCGACCGTGCCGAGGATGCGATACCGCGAGATGGTCTTGCCGATCATGGGGGTTTTCGAGGCGGCGCCACACGCCGCGCGGTGCGCAAGGAAAAGGGGTTCCAACTCCGGGGCGCGGCCGCCACACACGGCGGCGCCCTTAGGGCTCTTAACGCGCCGCCATTCTCCTCTAAAGCCGTGACCTTTTCAAGAAGGAAGAGGGGCGAGATTAAAGAAGCGCGAGGCGCGAGAAAAATTCTTGCGCGGGGCGGAGGGTTTTAGGCATACTTTGGACGCATTGGGTTCCTGCTCTCGCGCGGTCGGAGGCGGCCGCGCCTGCCCGCGACTGTTAAGGCGACGGTGTTCGGCTGAAGGAGAGTGAGGTTGGTCAGTTGGTTTGAAGCCGCTCTCGCCGCCGGCCAGAGCAACGGGCCGTCGTCAAGTCGCCGCCCTCGCCGCCGCAGTGGTCAAAGCAGAGTCCCGCTCCCCGCTCACCGAAGACTTCACGCACGCGACGAGTTCCGGCCCGCGCTTCACTTCCAGAAAAGGATAGAGAAGAGAGATGAGCACGAGACTGTACGTCGGAAACCTTAACTTCCGCACGACCGGCGACGAGCTGCGCGAGATATTCTCGCAGGCCGGCGAGGTCGAGAACGCCACCGTGGTCGAGGACCGTGACACGGGGCGCTCGCGCGGCTTCGGCTTCGTCGAGATGGCGACGGCCGAGGGCGCGGCCGCGGCCATCGAACAGTTCAACGGCAAGGAGTTCGGCGGCCGCACGCTGACGGTCAACGAAGCGCGGCCCCGCGTCGAACGCGGCGGCTACGGCGGCGGCGGCGGCGGACGCGGCTACGGCGGAGGAGGCGGCGGACGCGAACGCGAGCCGCGCTGGTAGAGAGCCGCAAGGGAAAGGGGAAGGGGTAAGGGATGGCTTGAAAACCTCCCTTACCCCTTCCCCTTTCCCCCTGACCCTTCTTACTTCCTCTCGGCCGGCGTGAGCTTCAGCTTGAGGCGCTGGCCGTCGCGGAGGAGTTCGACCTCGTACTCCTGGCCGGCCTTCATCTCGGAGAGCGCCTGCGTGTAGTCGTAGACGTTGCGTATGTCGCGCCCGGCGAGTTTGACGATCTTGTCGCCGGCCTTCAAACCGGCGACCGCTGCGGGCGAGCCCTCGCGCACGGCGTCGAGCTTGAGGCCGTCGGTCGATTCGCCGTAGGAGGGCACGGTGCCGAGCGAGACGCGGAAGGTCGTGCGCGTGTTGGCCTCGGCCTTCGCGAGCGCGTAGGTCGGGCGCGCGTCCCGCTCCTGCAAGCGTTGGACGATGTCGCGCACGAGCCCGAGTATCTGCGCCTCGCCCTCGTAGTTGACGCGGTCGGCCGTGTCCGAGGGCTTGTGGTAGTCCTCGTGCGAGCCCGTGAAGAAGAAGAGGACGGGGACGCGGCGCGCGTAGAACGACGAATGATCGCTCGGGCCGAAGCCGTCCTCGCTCAGCCGCAGCGCGAAGCGCCCGAAGCCGGGCACCCCAAGGGTGTTCAGCTCTTCAACCATCGCGCGCAGCTCGGCGGCCGTGCCGACGCCGCCGACGTTGAGCGCGTTGTTCCTGAGCCGCCCGATCATGTCCATGTTGAGCATCGCCACGGTCTGCTCAATCGGGAGCAAGGGGTTCTGCACGTAGTGGCTCGAACCGATGAGCCCCTCCTCCTCGCCGCCGAAGGCGACGAAGAGGACGGTGCGTCTCATCTTCTCGCGCTCGCTCGCGAAGAGACGCGCCAGCTCAAGCAGCCCGGCCGTGCCCGAGGCGTTGTCGTCCGCGCCGAAGTGTATCTCGCCCTCGCGCCCCAGAGACCCCTCGCCGCCGCGCCCGAGGTGGTCGTAGTGCGCGCCGACGACGATGACCTCCGACTTCAGCTTCGCATCCGAGCCCTCCAACACGCCGACGACGTTCGCGGCCGGCGCGTTCTTCCGCACCACGTCGCTCGTCAAGTTGAGCACGACACCCCTGCCCAACTCCGCCTCCCGCACGACTGCGACGGGGCCGCCGCCTCCGCCGCCGCGCAGAGACTTCTCGAACTCCGAGAGCAGCGGCGGCCCGACCAGCCCGAGCACCTTCGCCGCCGCCTGCCGCGAGATGACGACGACGGGGAGGCCCGCGTCTCCGCCCGCGTTGTCGTAACGCAGGCCCGCGAGTTTGTCGTTCTTGAAGTTCTCGTCCGTCGCGATGAGGACGAGCGCGCTCGCGCCGGCGGCGCGCGCGGCGGCGGCCTTGAAGCGGGGCTCGCCCGCGCGCGTGAAGCGGGAGTGCGGGCTGTCGCCGTCGGGCGTGCCCGCGAAGGCGAGCGCGACCTTGCCCGAGGCGCCCGCGCCCTTGTAGTCGTCGTGGCCCTGCTCGCCGGCCGTGATGCCGTAACCGACGAAGACGACCGGCCCCTCGACCTTCCCCGAAGAGCCGAAGCCGAGCGGCATCCAGTCTTCGCCGACCTTGAAGTCAATCGCCAGCGGCGAGCCCTGCGCGCCGGCCTCCACGCGCCGCGTCGCCGTCAGCGCGTTCCCCTTCCCCAACTCGACGCCCGCGACGTACGGGAACTGCTGTAAGTAACTCGTCTCACTGAGGTCAACTGTCGGCGTGTTGCCCGCCGGGCGCAGGCCGAGGCGCATGAACTCGCGCGCGACGTAGCGCGCGGCCTCCTGCGCGCCCGTGGTCCCCGTGCGCCGCCCCTCCAACTTCTCGGAGGCGAGGTACGTTACGTGTGCGCGCAGACGCTCCACGTCCGGCCCCGCCGCAGGCTTGGCCGCCGTCTGACCGAGCGCCGTTGATGAAAGCAGAAGGAGCGCGAGGAGGAGTCGAAGAGTTTTCTGATATTGCATGGCATCACTCAAAGGATGAACGATGAACGCGGAACGATGAACTGAAGGCAACGGTCTTACAGTTCATCGTTCATCCTTCATCGTTCATCGTTCCAATCGGCGATGAAGACGTTGGTGTCGCCGCGCGCGGCGGCGTTGCGGTTCGAGGCGAAGACCAGTTTGCGCCCGTCGGGCGAGAACATCGGAAAGCCGTCGAAGGTGTCGTTGAAGGTGACCTGCTCCAACCCCGTGCCGTCGATGTTAACGACGAAGAGGTTGAAGTCGCGCCCACGGATGTTCGGATGATTTGAAGAGAAGATGATGCGTTTGCCGTCGGGCAGGAAGTAGGGCGCGAAGCTCGCGACGCCCAGGGAAGTCACCTGCCGCTTGTTACTCCCGTCCGCGTTCATCACCCAGATTTCGAGCGCGTTCGGCTCGATGAGGTTCTCGGCGAGCAGTTTCTTATAACGCTCCACCTGCTCCGGCGTCTTCGGGTGGTTCGCGCGGTAGACGATCATCTTGCCGTCGCGCGAGAAGAAAGGCCCGCCGTCGTAACCCAGCTCGCTCGTCAACCTCTTCACGTTCCGCCCGTCGGCGTCCATCGTGTAGATGTCGAGGTCGCCGTCGCGCATCGACGTGAAGACGACCCTCTTCCCGTCCACGGACATCGTCGCCTCCGCGTCGTACCCGGCCGTCTTCGTCAACCGCCTCGGGTCCGACCCGTCCTCGCGCGCCGTGAAGATGTCGTAAGAAGGATAGACGGCCCACACGTACCCGCGCGAGTAGTCGGGCGGCGGCGGGCACTTTTCGGAAGCGAGGTGCGTTGACGAATAGAGTATCCGCCCGCCCCTCGGGAAGAAGTACGAACAGGTCGTCCGCCCCTTCCCCGTCGAGACCATCCGCACGTCCGACCCGTCGGCGCGCATCGTATAAATCTGGTCGCACTCCGCGCCCGCGCGCTTCGACTGGAAGATGAGCCTATCGCCCTGCCCAGAGAAGTACGCCTCCGCGTTCTCCCCCCCGTCGGTCAACTGCCTCACGTTACGCAGACGCTTCTCCGACGCAAGCTCGACCGGCGCGGGCTTATTCACGGGACTCTGACCGACGGACAACACAGCGGCCGAGACGCTCAAAAGGAGTGCAAGGGGGAACAGTATTTTCGTGCTCATCATTCTCTAAGGGGAAGCGCCCACGGCGCACGACGGGAGACTCCACAACGCGCCCATACTTTACCCCCCGCCCGCCCTCGCGGCCAAACACGCCCCGCCAAAAAACATTGGCCCCACCGCCCCCGCCGTGGATAATCGAGACCGTCGGCCGCGTCCTGTCCCTTACGCGAGCGCACAGAGTCGAACCATGGAGCCCAACCCACCATTGGCTGGCTCGCGGGATTGTTTGGCTGACCGCCCGCAATGATTGGCTGCGCGGCCGTATTGATTGGCTGGCTAACCGGAAAGTGTGGCTGGCTGATTAGAAAGTGTGGCTGGTCGGCCGGAGAGTGCGGCTGGTTAGCTGGAGAGTGTGGGCGGGGTGCCGGTAAGTGTGGCGGGCGGGAGAGTCTGGGGGGCGTGGGAAACAAATTGGCCCGCCGCCCGGAAGGTGCGGGCGGCGGGCCGGTGTGTGTGGGCGGTTAGCCGTTGGTGCGTTCGAATTCGCGCATGAATTGAACGAGGGCGTCTACGCCTTCGGAGGGGAAGGCGTTATAGATGGAGGCGCGGATGCCGCCGACGGAGCGGTGGCCTTTGAGGCCGTCGAGGCCGGCGGCCGTGGCCTCGGTCGCGAACTTCTTTTCGAGTTCCTCGGTGGGGAGGCGGAAGGTGACGTTCATGAGCGAGCGCGCGTCGCGGGCGGCGTGGCCACGGTAGAAGTCGGTCGCGTCGATGGCGTCGTAAATCTTCTGTGCCTTCTCCTCGTTCCGCCGGTAGATGCCTTCGAGCCCGCCCTGCCCCTTCACCCAGTCGCAGACGAGGTTGAGGATGTAGATGCCCCAGGTGTTCGGCGTGTTGTAGAGCGAGTTGTTCTCGACGTGCGTGCGGTAGTCGAGCATCGTGTGGAGGCCGGAGGGGATTCTCTCCAGCATGTCTTCGCGGATGATGACGATGGTGACGCCCGAGGGGCCGAGGTTCTTCTGCGCGCCGCCGTAGATGAGCGCGTACTTCGACACGTCCACGGGGCGCGAGCAGATGTTCGACGAGGCGTCGCAGATGAGCGGCACCGCGCCCACCGCAGGGTCGTGCTTCCACTCGACGCCCTCGATGGTCTCGTTCGAGGTGAAGTGGACGTAGGCCGCGCCGGGGTCGAGGTTGAGCTCGTCGGCCGAGGGGACGCGCGTGTAGTGGCTGTCGGCCATGTCGGCGGCGACGTTGGTCGCGCCGTGCCGCTTCGCCTCCTTGAGCGCCTTCTTGCCCCAACTCCCCGTCACGACGTAGTCGGCGCTCGCCACCGGCGCGAGGAAGTTGATGGGGATCATCGAGAACTGGAGGCTCGCGCCGCCTTGCAGAAAGAGCACGCGGTAGCCCTCGGGTATCCCGAGCAGTTCGCGCAGCCCCGCCTCGGCGCCGTCGATGATGGCCTGGAAGGGCTTCGAGCGGTGGCTGATCTCCATCACGCTCATCCCGACGCCGGGCAGACTCAACATCTCCTCCCGCGCGCGCTCAAGCACGGGCACCGGCAGCACCGCCGGCCCCGCGCTGAAGTTAAAGATTCTCTCGGTCATGTTTTATTCCTCTCGTCGATAAGTCAGGGGTTCCAGTTCAGCGTACGAATGTTGTTGAAGTTAATGACATCAATACCGATGTTCTGGCAGTAGCTCGCAAGTCTTAAGTCATCTGTTATGACGAGATATTTGTCCTTCACAAGCTCAACGATTCCCGAGTCTGTAAGGCCAAATCTCGTAAAATGGGCCGAGAGAGAAACCCGGCGACTTTCGATGAAATGTTCGTCCAACGTGTCAACGCGCCTTGCAAACTCTGAGTAATAGGACTGTCTGACAGATTCGGGCAATTGATTCGACAAGCCACCGACTTCGGTTAAAACGTTGGGCGTCGTTACTATTTTGCTGAAGGACACAATGATTGAGGCCAAGAGGTAGAAATCATCTTCGGTGTATGTTCTCGTCCGCTTAAACTTGGTTATCTGCGTCGGGTCATAGCTGCCAACGAAATAGACCAGAAGCAAATTGGCATCAACGAGCGCGCCTTTCGTGCGATAGCTACTTAGCAAATCGAGAAAATAGTCGGCCATCAATCCAGCTTTCTGATTTTCATGGAACGTACCCGCCCGGCGTCGCTTTCTATCTTGAAGACCTTGTAATCCTTCTTAAACGGCATAAAGCCCGCGAGAGAGGTGCTTGGCGCTGACACCTTCAGCAGGGGATAGCTAAGAGTAATCAGCCAATACTTCTCATCTTCAGTCAGCTCAACCTCCTCAAGCTGAACGTCGAGGAGAGTGAGCTGAGGGTAAAGGTTTATAAGATAATCCGTGGCTGTAGCAGCGGCCTGTTGTACATCTACCATAATTAACGCCTCCCAGAAATTAAGCTCAGGTCAAGTATAACTCTAAGCATTAATTTGAAGCAGGCTCAGTTCGATGATGTCCGCGTTGTCGGCCTTGAGGCGTTCGAGCGCGGCGGCGGCGAGCGCGCCTTCGAGGTTGATGCGGGCGACGGCTGCTTCCGACCCTTCGAAGATGACGTTCTCCATCTCCTGTATGTTGATCGACTCGGCGCGGATGCGGTCGAGGACGGAGGCCAGCACGCCGGGGCGGTCGCGGTGGCGCACGACGAGCGTGTGCGTCGAGGGCGTGCGGCGCGCGAGGTTGACGACGTTCGGGACGCGCCCCGTCTCCTTGAAGGTGCGGATGACGCGGACGGTCTCGGCGGCGATGGCCTCCTGCGCCTGGTCGGTCGAGGCGCCGACGTGGTGCGTGCCGTAGAGGTTCGGCTCGCGCGCGATGTCGTCCGTGAACTCACCGGCCGCCACGGTCGGCTCGTTGGCGAACACGTCGAGGCCGGCGCGGATGTTCTTGTCGCGCAGCGCGCGGCGCAGCGCGTCGTGGTCCACGACCTCGCCGCGCGCGGTGTTGATGAAGTAGGCGCCGTCACGCATCGCGTCGAAGAAGTCAGAATTGATGAAGCCGCGCGTCGCCGGATTCAGCGCGACGTGGACGCTGACGATGTCTGAATCGCGCGCCACGTCCAACAGGTTCTCGCGACGCTCGACGCCGAGTTCGGCCGCCGTCTCGTCGGTCAGGCTGCGGCTCCAGGCGATGACGTTCAGGCCGAAGGCGCGCGCGCGTGTGATGACCTCGCGCCCGATCTGCCCCGTGCCGACGAGCCCGAGCGTGCGCCCCAGAAGACCGCGCGCCTTCGAGAACTCCTTCTTGTTCCACTTGCCCTCGCGGAGTTGTATGACGTTGTCGGCGACGCGGCGGTCCAGGGCGAGGATGAGCGCCATGGCGAGTTCGGCCACCGCCACGGAGTTCTTGCCCGGGCAGTTCGAGACGTAGACGCCGCGATTCGACGCCGCCGCCACGTCGATGGTGTTGTAACCCGCGCCCGCGCGCACGATGAGTTTGAGGGCGCCCGCGTCGAGCATCGGCTCGGTCACCTTCGTCCCGCGCACGACGAGCACGTCGGGCGCGTAGGAACGTATCGCCTCGACCAGCGCCTCGTCCTTCACGTCGGGCTGGTACGAGAACTCGCACCCGGCGGCGTCCAGGCCGTCGCGCCCCGACTCCTCGAACTTGTCAGCAATCAACACGCGCATCTGTAAGCCCTCAACGGCATCATCTCGCCCTCATCTCTCCGTGACCTTTGCGAATGTCTTTGTGACCTCCGTGGTTAAGTCGGACGCTCTTAAACACAAAGGACACGAAGGGCCGCACGAAGATCACAGAGGTTTCAAAGTCGAATGCTCACCGCTTCAAATCGTATGTATCAAGATCGCGTCGCGGAGCTTCGGCTCGAACCAGGTGGACTTGGGCGGCATGACGCCGCCCGCGTCCGAGACGCTCAGCAGGTCCCCGATGGAGGTCGGGTAGAGCGCGAAGGCCACGGCGGCGGCGCCGGAGTCCACCAGTCGTTCAAGCTCCGGCGTGCCGCGAATGCCGCCGACGAAGTCTATGCGCTTGTCCGTGCGCGGGTCCGTGACGCCGAGCACGGGGTCGAGCAGGTTGTTCTGCAAGAGGCTCACGTCGAGCGCGGCGGTCGGGTCGTCGGAGAGCGTGCGCGCCGCGTCGTCGCGCAGGCCGAGGCCGTACCACTTGCCGCCCAGATACATGTGCCAGTGGCCGACCTTGCCCGGCCCCTCGGGCTTCGCGTCGTCGGTGACGTTGAAGCGCGAGCGGACGGCTTCGAGAAACTCGTCTTCGCTCCGCCCGTTCAAGTCCTTCACGACGCGATGGTACGGAAGAATCTGCATCTGCGCGTCGGGGAAGACGACGGCGAGGAAGCGGTTGTAAGACTCTTCGCCCGTGTGGTCCGGGTTCCGCCCCTTCAGTTCGGCGCGCGCGCGCGAGGCGGAGGCGGCGCGGTGGTGTCCGTCCGCGATGTAGAGCAGGGGGACTTCGGTGAAGCAGCGCGCGAGTTGTTCGGCCGCCGACGCGCGCCAGACCGTGTGGCGCACGCCGTCTTCGGCCTCGAAGTCGTAGAGCGGCTCGTGCTTAGTCTCGGCCTCGACGAGCGCGTCGATCCTTCGGTCGGCGCGGTAAGTTAAGAAGACGGGGCCGGTCTGCGCGCGCAGCGTGAGGATGTGGCGCGTGCGGTCGTTCTCCTTATCGGGCCGCGTCCGCTCGTGCTTGCGGATGATGTCCGTGTCGTACTCGTCCACGGAGAAGGCCGCCGCGATGCCTACTTGCGTGTGGTCGCCCATGACCAAACGGTAGACGTAGAGGCTCGGCTGCTCCTCCTCGACGAGCGTGCCGTCGGCCCGGAAGTGCTCGAAGTTCTCGCGCGCCTTCTCGTAGACCTCGTCCGAGTAGATGTGCGTTCCCTCGGGCAGGTCTATCTCGGGGCGCGAGACGTGGAGGAAGCTCAAGGCGTTCCCCTCGGCCAGCGCGCGCGCCTCCTCCGTGTTGACCACGTCGTAAGGGACGGCGGCGACCTGCTGGACCTTCTCCTGCGGCGGGCGCAGGGCGCGAAAAGGGTAGATGGCGGCCACGTCTGTTCGGCGCCTCCTTCGGTGGAAGTTGATTGCGTGTATGGAACTTTAGACTGTAAGCTTACCGACTCGACGCGCCTTTTGCCAAGCCGCGAGAAGCCCCGCGAGGTATACACGCGATGAAGAGACTCACACCAAGCCGACCGCGACGCGCCGCGTTGATGCTGCTCCTGCTCACGCTGACGGCGCTCGCGACGCCCGAGGCGCGCGCCGAGACATACTTCGTTGACGGCTACGAGCTTGAGGTGACGCTCGGCCCGACGCGCTCTTCCTACGTCTTCGGCGAGACGGTCGTGCTCAACCTCAAGTTCGTCAACCGCGCCGACATCGACCTCGAACTGTTCCTGAGCGGCGAGAAGTTAGGGGCGGGCTGGCCCGACGACTTCGAGATCACGGTCACGGGCCCCGACGGCAAAGTTCTCCCGCGCCCCGCGCCCGCCGAGCGCGAACAGCCACACCCTTACACGAACACCTTCGTCCGCGCCGTCCGCCCCGGCGTCGGCGCGTCCATCAACATGAGCATCCTGCTCACGCTTGAGCACTGGGCGAAGATAGAGAGGCCGGGCGTCTACGCCGTCACCCTGCGGCGCGGCCTGCGGGTCGGCCCGTACGGCCGGCGCTACAGAATTTTTCCGGAGACGACCAAGCCCGCCGTCGAACTCCGTTTCTCGACCGAGTTCAAGTTGACGGAGGGCGGCGCGGAGATCACGGGGAAGCTCATCGAGGAGCAGGGCGCGCTCCTGCTCGCCTGCAACCAGAGCACTTCGGTCGGGGCCGCCACGCGCCTCGCCGACCTGAAGGACGAGCGGGCGCTGAAGTACATGACGGAGGCGCTGCGGACGTGCAACAACCCGAGCATCAGGTATACGGCGCTCGGCGCGTTCGGGCGGCTCGACACGGACGCGGCCTTCGAGGGCTTGCGCGCGGCGGCGGCCGACCGCGACGAGGACTTCCGCACCGTGGCCGCGACCATGATCGCGAAGAGCAAGCACCGCGAAGCGCGCCGCCTCCTGCTCTCGCTGCGCAAAGACCCTTACTACGGCGTGCGCGTCGTCGTCCTGAGCGCGCTCGAATCGTGGGACACGGCGCAGGCGCGCAGGCTCATCCAGGAGATGACCAACGACGAGCACCCGCAGGTGCGCGACGAGGCGCTCCGCTTCCTGCAAGAGCGCGCCGGCCACCCGCCACGAAATAAGTAGACAGTACTCAGTTAATCCCCTTCGGAGATAGGTCGGCGCCTTACTTTCACACAGGTCACTCCCTCACGACCGCGCCGCCGCAGGAGGAGCCGGCGCCGGCCGTGCAGCCGAAGCAGTGCGCGTCCGTTTCAACCGCGCGCCCCGCGAACCGCGCGGGGTCGAACTCGCCGATGGTCCGTGGAAGCCCTTCCTCCACGCCGAGCCCGAGCATCTGGTTGAAGTCGCAGTCGTAGAGGCGCCCCGTCCAGTCCACGCTCAGCGTCGTGCGGCACATCAGCCCCGCGACCGAGGAAGGGTTGAAGGCGTCCAACAGCCGTCGCATGTAACGCTCCTCGTTCCCCGAACGGCGCAGGTATTCAAGGAAGCGTTTGATGGGCATGTTCGTGATCGTGTAGAGGCGGTCGAAGGTGACGCCGTGCCGCGCCAGCAGCTCGCGCTTGAAGTCCGCCTCAATGGATGCCTGCGGCGGCGGGAGGAAGGCGCCGACCGGGTTGTAGACGAGGTTCAAAACCAGACCGCTCCCCTCCACCCCGTAGCCGACCGCGTTGAGACGCTTCAACGCTTCGATTGATTTATCGAACACGCCCGGCCCGCGCTGCGCGTCCGTCTGCTGCCCGAGGAAGTACGGGAGCGACGAGACGACCTCGACCGAATGCTGACGAAAGAACTCGGGCAGGTCGTCCTGCCCCTGCTCGAACATCACGGTCAGATTGTGCCGCGCCATGACGCGCGAGCCCGCGCGCCGCGACTCCGAGACGAGATGGCGGAAGTTCGGGTTCAACTCCGGCGCGCCGCCCGTGATGTCCACGACGGGGAAGCGAAAGCGGCGCACGGCTTCGATGACTTGTTCCGCCACCTCCTCCGTCATGACCTCCGTCCGGCGCGGCGAGGCGTCCACGTGGCAGTGCTTGCATGCCTGGTTGCAGAGCTTGCCGACGTTGACCTGCAACGTCTCGACCGTCGCGGCGCGCAGCTCAAGTCCGTGCTCGGCGAGCTTCCGCCCGAACGAGTGCGGCGCGCGCACGCGCGACTCTTCGACGACTGGCAACTGCCTTGCGCTCACATCGAGACCTTGTTGACGGAGTTGTGCGCCTGCACGCCGTGGACGAGCGAGGCGCCGCCGCGCAACGCCGAAGCCATGTGGATGGCCTCGGTCATCTGCTCCATGTTCGAGCCTGCTTCGAGGCACGACTGCGCGTAGGCGTCGATGCAGTAAGGGCACTGCAACGCGTGCGCGACCGCGAGCCCGATGAGCGCCTTCTCACGCCTTGAGAGCGCGCCGTCCTCCTGGCACGCCTGATACCACGCCATGAACTTCTCGAACAGATCGGGCCGGTGTTTGCCAACGTCGCCGAAGCGCCCGAGATCATCTTCTTCGTAGTAACTCATCTCCGTGCAATACTCCCGATTGCGGATTTAGGATTGCGGAATGCGGATTGGAGAACATTAACTCCGCGCGTTCTCAATCCGCAATCAACAATCCGCAATCCGCAATCCGCAATGAGAACTCCCGCCGTCATCGTCATGGCGAAGGCCCCGCGCGCGGGCGAGGCCAAGACGCGGCTCGCGCCGCCGCTCACGCGCGAGGAGGCGGCGCGTCTCGCCGCGTGCCTCTTCGCCGACACGGTCTCGCTCGCGCTCGACGTGGGCGCGGCCATCATTGTGGCGTACGCGCCGGCCGACGGGCGCCCTCCTCTTGAAGATGCGCTGCGCGGCCGTGTACTTGAAGAGACCTTCAGCCGCTTGACGTGGCTCGAACAGCGCGGCGAGGACCTGGGCGCGCGGCTCGAAGGCGTGGCCGCGCGCGCCTTCAACGAAGGCTTCGGCCCGCTGCTCCTCGTCGGCGCGGACAGCCCGACGCTCCCGCCGTCTTACTTAATCAATGCGCTCGAAGAACTCGCGGACGGCCGCGCGGACGTGGCGCTCGGGGGAACGGATGACGGCGGCTACTACGCCGTCGGGATGCGCGGGCCGGCGGCCGGGCTCTTCGACTCCGTCGAGTGGAGCACGCCGCTCGCCTACGAGCAGACCGCGCGCAACGCCGAGCGGCTCGGCCTGCGCGTGTTGGCGCTGCCGCCCTGGTACGACGTTGACACGCCCGAAGACCTCTTGCGCCTGCGCGCCGAACTCTCCGAAGACGAAGCCGCGCGACGGCGCGCGCCCGCAACCCGCGACTGGCTGCGTACTCACTTAACTTGAAGCAACTTCAACCTTCAACTCTTCCGGCCGCCGCGAACGTTCGCGTAGAGGCGCGCGAGCGTGTAAGGGCTGACGCCGAGCCAGTAGAGCATCTGAAGCAGGGACCAGCGCGCGAAGGTGCGCGCGAAGCCGCGCCCCTCGAAGCGGCGCGAGGAGGTGACGACGCAGGCGTCGGCCTGCACGAAACGGCCCTGCCGCCAGAGCGCGCGCAGCAGGTCTAAGTCTTCGAAGATGGGGAACGGCTTGAAGCCGCCCGCGCGCTCGTACGCCGCGCGCCGCACGAAGAATCCAGAGTCGCCGTAGGCCAGCCCCAGCAGACGCAAACGCGGGTAGAGCCACGTCAAGAACCTCGCCGCCCCGCTCGCCCCGTCGAAGCGTATCCGAAAATTCCCGCCGACGGCGCCAGGGGTTAGGAGCGCGCGCGCGATGCACTCGGCCGCGTTCGCGGGCGCGAGTGTGTCCGCGTGCAGGAACCACAGCACCTCGCCCCGCGCCGCGAGCGCCCCCGCGTGCATCTGCGCGCCGCGCCCACGCATGGCCGAGACGACGCGCGCACCACACGCACGCGCCACCTCCGCCGTCCCGTCCGCGCTCCCGCCGTCAACGACGATGACTTCTACGTCACCCTTCACGCGCGCCGCCGCTTCCAGCGTCGCGCCGATGGCCCGCGCCTCGTTGAGCGCCGGGATGATGATGGAGAGCTTTGTTGACATCGAAAGTTTTAACCACGGAGACACGGAGGCACAGCTTTGAAGTCATAAGCCTTTAAACTGTGCCTCCGTGTCCCTGTGATTAATTGCCATCTCGATGCCGAAGGGCAGCGCGAGCATGGAGGCGAGTCCGACCGCGCGCGGCTCGCGGTAGGCGGGGACGCCGATGTCTATCGCGGTCGGCGGCACGTCGAGCCGCAGCGTGCCGTGCAGACGGTCCCAGACGGTGAGGCCGCTCGACCAGTTCGAGTTGGTCTCCTCCTCCACCGTCGAGTGGTGTATGCCGTGCATGCGCGGCGTGACGACGAAGAGGTTGAGTCTTCTTTCCAGCTCGACGGGCAGACGCACGTTCGAGTGATGGAAGATGATCGAAAGCATGAGGAGCGTCTGCCAGACCGAGCGCGCGAGCGGCGAGACGCCGAGCACGAGAATCTGCGCCGCGCGCCACGGCACCGAGGCGATTAACTCCGCGAAGTGAAAGCGCAGCGCGGTCGTCGCGTCGAGGTCGAGGTCAATGTGGTGCACGACGTGGAAGCGCCAGAGCCACGGCACGCGGTGCGTCAGCACGTGCCACAGGTAGAGCGTGTAGTCGAGCAGCACGACCGCCGCCGCCACCTCGACCCACGCGGGCAGCCGCACGAGTTTGAGCAGCCCTACCCTCTTACGTTCAACCAGCGCCGTCAACCTCTCCGCCAGCGGCGCTTCGGTTAACTGAATCGCCGCCGCGCCCGCCGCCGCCACCGCGAGATTGCGCGCCGACCGCGTGAGCTTCGACTCGCGCTCCCCGCGCAGAGACCGCCGCCGCTCAAGCCACACGAGCGCCCCGAACGCGCCCAGCACGAGCGCGCCGCTCAGCCACGAAGGCACCTTCCCGTCGCGCTTCATCAAACACCCCCGGCCGTATCGCTGTAAGATTCAGGAAGACTGCCTGCGATTATAATGCGACAGCCTGTAGAATGTCCGACTTGAAGAAGGGAGAGGTCTGATGACTGAGAGTCTTGCGAGCAAACATTGCGTGCCCTGCCACGGCGGCGTGCCGCGTCTGACGGGCGCGGAGATAGAACCGCTGCTCACGCAGCTTGAAGGTTGGCGCGTGGTCGAAGAGCATCACCTGTCGAAGGAGTACGAGTTCAGCAACTTCGCCGACGCGCTCGCCTTCGTCAACCGCGTGGGCGAGACGGCCGAGACGGAGGGACACCACCCCGACATCGAGTTCGGCTGGGGCTACGCGCGCCTCAAGATATACACGCACGCCATCGACGGCCTGAGCGAGAGCGACTTCGTCCTCGCCGCGCGCATCGACGCCGAGTGAGCCACGCGCCACCGCTTCTGGAACACGCCCGCCGCCGTGTATGCTAAGCACCGCCGGGCTCCCGACACCCGCACCCTCCGACCTTCCCATAAAAGAGGACGAAGTTGATGCAGACGGAAAACACTCTCCACCCCGAGAGCCTTGAACCGCGCGGCGCGCTCTGCGTCGAATGCCTCGTTAGTATTGAATTGAACACACAGGTGCTCGACCGCGCGGGCGCGGTGCTCTGCCGCGCGTGCGCCGCCGCGTTCTACACATCCTGCGCCGGCTGCGGCGGGCTCGTCCCCTCGGACGAGGCGCTCGCGCGCCACGACACGGGCGACCTCAACTGCTTCGAGTGTTTCTCTCGTCCCGCGTCCGACGACGGCACGGAGGCGCTTACCGACGAAGAGGTCGCCGCGCTCGTCGCCGAGTACGTCGCGTTGCACGAGGAGTTGAAGCGGCTCGACACGCGCGCGGGCGAGATCAAGGAGCGTTTGAAGCGCGCGGCGACCGTCAGGCCCCGCGTCTCGAACGCGGTCGTGCTGCGCGCGGAGGACGCGGGCGTGCGTTGCAGCTACACGTCGAAGGTCACATACGACGCCGAGAAACTCGCGGCGGCCGAAGCTCTGCTCGGCGCCGAAGGCTTCGCCGCGCTCTTCGAGCGCAAGGTTACGTTCGCGGCCGTCAAGAACCGTCTGGAAGAGTTTCTCTCCTCCGACGACGACGCGACGGCCGCCGCCCGCGCCGCCGTCCGCGCCGCCGAGAACCGCACCGAAGTCACCACGCTCACCGTCGTCGCGCGGCGCGGGAAGAAGTCGTCTTAAGTCCCCTGATGCCTACACAGCCCTCCGGTTCGCCCACGACATCCCAGACCGAACGGCCGCTCACGGCGCAGCGTCTCGCGCAGTACGTCGCGCGCGGGCGCTGCGAGCGGCACATGCGCTTCACGCTCTTCCCTTCTGAAGCGAAGCGGCAGTTGGCGCGTTACCAGTTGGAGTTCGAGCCGCTCTCGCCGCTGCTCTCGGGCGAGGGCCAGCGGTTCGAGCGCGAGATGGTTGAGGAGCTTGCCGCGCTCGGCGTCGAAGTCCGCGACATGACGAACGAGACGGACGCGCACTTCGTCTCGGAGGTGGCGCGGCAGAAGGCGGGCCGCGTCTGCTACTACCAGCCGACCCTGCGCGGGCGCGTCGGCGGGTGGGCGTGCGAGGGGCGCGCCGACCTTATCGAAATCGTGCGCGACGGCGCGCGCATCGAGGCGACGGTCGTTGACTTCAAGGCGAGCGCACGCGAGACGGTCGGGTTCCGTCTTCAGGTCGCCTTCTACGCGCGGCTGCTCGCCGAGACTTTGAGCGAGACGGGCTTCGACGGCGCGCACGTGCGCGGCGCCATCGTCGCGCGCGACACCGCGCTCCCCACGGACGGCGCGTGGGAGACCTTCGACCTCGCACTCTACGAAGACGAGATCGAGCGGCTCGTTGCCTCCGAAGACTCGGACGTGGCGCGCGCCGTCCGCGCCGGGGCGGGCGCGCGTTACCACCTGCGCCACGCGTGCGACGGCTGCCCCTACAACGCGCTCTGCTTCGCGGACACGGCCGAGCGCGCCGACCTCTCGCTCGTGCCGTTCATCACCGCGTCGGAGAAACGCGCGCTCATCTCCGAAGGCTTCACGTCGGCGCGCGCGCTCGCGTCGCTGATGGAGTACGGCCGCAAAGAGATGACGCCCGCCGCCGGCAAGGAAGAGGTCGTGCGCCGCGCCTCTTCGCGCTGGCCGCTCGCGGGGAAACTCCCTGTGCTCGTCCAACGCGCGCGCGCCGCCGTCCGCAGGCTTGAGCGTTCGGCCGAGTCGCGCCCATACATCATCGGCGCTGACTTCGGCTCGCTCCCCGACCCGGCCGAACACCCGGGCCTCGTCCGCGTCTTCATCGACGCGCAGCGCGATTACATCAACGACCGGCTCTACCTCCTCGCGGCGCGCGTCGCGGGCCCGCGCGAGACGCTCGGTCTCGCGGAGATGACCGACGCTCCGCCCGACACCGACGCCGAGCGCGAACTGCTCGTCCGCTTCGTGCAGAAACTCCTGCCCTCGGTCGCGCGCGCGGCCGGGGCCGACGCGGCGCCGCTCCACTTCTACACCTTCGCGCCGCGCGGCGAACGCGCGCTCTTGGACGCGCTCGCGCGACACTTCGACGCGCTCTGCGCCGTCCCGGCCTTCTACGATCTACTCACTTCGAGCCCCGCGCTCACGCAGCCGATGGTCTCGCTCCTCTCCGAAGAGGTGCGCGCGCGCCTCAACCTCGCGCCCGTCTGCCAGAACCTCTACGAGACGGCCACGGCCCTCGGCTTTCAATGGAAGGACGAACGGACGGACTTCCGCCGCACCTTCCGCGCGCGCGTCTTCGACAACCGCCGCACCTTCATGCGCGACCCTTCGACGGGTGAACTAACCGCGGACTTCACCAAGGCCGAAGCGCACCACGTCGAAGACGTTGAAGAGGACGCGCCGCCGCCCTTCGTCCGCGTCGAGTCGGCCGCGCGCTTCGGCGCGGAGGTGCCGCTCGAATACGCGTACGCGGCGTGGGGGCTTCTGCGCGAGGAGGCGAATGAGAATCGTCGTGCTCGCTCTCAGGTGCGCGGCTTCGCCGGAGTCACACTCGAACAGATACGCGATTTCGCGCTCGCACGCGTGCGCGCGATGCAGCACGTCGAGGAGAGTTTCGTCTACAAGAACAGGCGCGTCGAGAAGGAGCCGCTCGACCTCTCGAAACTCGGCGAGGTCGAGGCGGACCCTTCGGAAGTTCCTCTGAGCCGCTCGCTCGAAGACTTCCTCCTGCTCGAACACCACGCGTCGTTTCAGGAGCGACTGCTTCACCTCTCACTCCCGCCGCGCGAGCGCGCCGAGACCGGCCGCACGGCGCTGCTGCGCTGCGAGCGTTTCGAGAAGGACGAAGAGAAGATAGAACGCGCGTGGTTCCGCTTCGCGAACGCGGACGGCGCGGAGGTGCTACGACAAGAGTCCGCGTCGTTGCGCCTGCGCGTCGGCGACTGGGTCGTGCTCAACCCACTTGTAGACGACGAAGGTCGCATGCTCACGGGTCGCGGTCTCGTGCGCGGACGCCTCGCGCTGGTCGAAGAGTTGGACGAGCAAGGGGCCGCGCTCCGTCTGTTGCCGTTGAGTTTTAAGAACTCGCCGTTCCGTTACAGGCATCAACTGTTCGCGCCCGCGCCGGGGACGCTCTACACGGCTGACGAGATGGCCGACGACCTCAACGCAGACAAGTTCCTCGAAGCCTGCCGCAACGCGCGCCACAACCAACTCTACCGTTGGCTGAGCGACACCGAAGAGGGCATGCGCCCGCGCCTCGTTCGTCCCAAGCGCCTGCGCGACGCGCGCGACATCGCGCAACTCGCCGCGCGCGCGCAACAACCGCACGGGCTGACCGCCGCGCAGGAAGAGGTCATCGGCTCGCACCTCGAAGAGCGCGTCCTCGTCCTGCAAGGCCCGCCCGGCACCGGCAAGAGTCACACGCTCGGCTTCGCCATCCTCTCGCGCATGCTGGCGCAGGCCACGCCCGCGCGCCCCTTCCGCGTCGCCGTGCTCGCGAAGACGCACGCCGCCGTCTCCGTCGCTTTAGAGTCGGTCGCCAAACGCACGCGCGAAGTTCTGGGGGAAGGGGCAAAGGGCAAAGGTGAAGGGTCTGAAAACCTTTCTCCCTTAACCCTTCACCCTTCCCCTCTCCTCGCGCCGCTCGCGCGACTCAAAGTCGTCAAGGTCTGCAACGACGCGGGCGATACGGTTCCCGACGGATGCGGGCGCGTGCTGCCTGATGGAAGTGGTGAGCTGACGGCGCTCGAACAGTGGGAGATGTTGTTGACGGAGCCGTTGCTGGTCGTCGGCGGGACGCCGGGCGGGCTCTACCGTCTGGTGAAGCAGGGCGCGTCGAAGGGGCGCGCGGTGGACTGGTCGGGCGAGCACTTCGACCTCGTCGTCGTGGACGAGGCGTCGCAGATGGGACTGGCCGAGGCTTTGACGGCCGCCGCCTTCCTGCGCGCCGACGGCCAGTTCATCGCCGTCGGCGACCACAGGCAGATGCCGCCCATCCTCGCGCACGCGTGGGACGCCGAAAGTCGGCGCGACCTCAAACGCGCGCGCGTCTTCCTCTCCGTCTTCGAGTACCTGCAAGAACTAGGCTTCCCGCGCGTCGCGCTCGACCGCTCCTTCCGCATCCCCGAAGAGGTCGCCGACTTCCTCCGCCGCCACGTCTACGCCGCCGACCGCATCGACTTCCGCTCCACGAACCGCACGCGCCTCGAAGCGTGCGAAGGGTTAGACGAAGACTGGCTGCGCGCCGCGCTCGCGCCCGAGCACCCGCTCGTCGTCGTCGAGCACGACGAGGAGGGCTCGCAGCAGTCGAACGAGTACGAGGCCGCGCTCGTCGAACGCATCGCGCGCGCCGCGTCGGAAGGTTTGAAGCTCGACGCGCGCACGGGCCTCGGGGTCGTCGTCCCGCACCGCGCGCAGAAGGCTCTGCTCGCCGCGCGCCTGCCGCACCTCGCGGAGGCAATCGACACGGTCGAGCGTTTTCAGGGCGGCGAGCGCGACCTCATCGTCGTCTCGGCCACCGTCTCCGACCGCGAATTCGCGGACTCCGAGAGCGACTTCCTGCTTGAGCCGCGCCGCCTCACCGTCGCCGTCTCGCGCCCGCGCCGCAAGCTCATCGTCGTCGCCTCGCGCGCCGTCTTCGACCTCATCCCGCAAGACCTCGACGCATACGAACGCGGCTCCCTCTGGAAGCGCCTCCGCCGCGAGTCCGCCCGCACGCTCTTCGACGGCCAGGTCAACGGCCACCGCGTCACCGTCCGCGGACTCTGAAGACTTCAGGGATTTACACCGGCCCGGGAGCGCGGGCATCCCTGCCCGCCAAAGCGTGCGCCAGCACGCTTAACCGTGAAGCGCCTTAACTCAATCTTGAGTTAAGGCGCTTCGTCGTATTCGCGCTCTCGCGCTCATGGCGGGCAGGGATGCCCGCGCTCCCGGCGTCTCCGTGTTTAGCTCTTACCGGCCTATTGCTTCGGCCCGATGATGGGGCCGTCGCCGACGAGGAAGAAGCCGGCGGGCGGGTTGTTGCCGTTAGCGACGAAGGCCGCGACGGCGGCGGCGGCCTGCGCGTTGACGGCGTTGAGGTCGGCCTTGCTCTGGCTCTTCGGCACGACCACCGTGCAGTAGCTGTAGCTGGTGTTGTTCGACGTGTCGGTCGCCCTGATGCGGATGACGTAGACGCGGCCGTCCGCGTCGCCGCGCCGCTCCGCGCGCAGACGCAAGCTGCCGGCGGCCACGTCCTTCGCGTCGGGCGACATGCCGCCGGGCTGCTCCGCGTCGTCCTCGTCGCTGAACACGTCGATGGAGACGGTCGGGTCTTCGCCGTCGTTGTCGCTCGCCGTCACCGACAACCCGACGTTGACTAAGTCGGAGTTGGGCGGCCAGAGCAGCGCCTTCGTGACGCTACAGTTGACGGAGGGCGCCTGCGTGTCGTTGACGTTGATGGTGACTGTCGCGGTGTTCGAGTCGTCTGTCCCGTCATCGACGTGATAGTTGAACGTGTCGATGCCGGTGAAGCCAGGGTCGGGCGTGTAGCTGAAGGAGCCGTCGGCGTTGAAGCCGAAGGCGGCGGCGTGCGCGGGGGCCGAGTCGAGCACGGCCGTCTGCCCGGGGCCGTCGATGTCCGTGTCGTTGGCGAGCACGCCCGAGGCGGGCAGCACCGACAGCGTCGTGTCCTGGTTCACGTTGTAGTTGTCGTTGTTCGCCACCGGCGCGTCGTTGACGTTCGCGACCGTGACGAAGACGGTCGCGGTGTCGCTGCCCGTGATGCCGTCGGCGATGGTGTAGGTGAACGAGTCCGCGCCGAAGTAGTTCGGGTCGGGCGTGTAGCTCACCGAGTTGCCGTTGTTCGTGACCGAGCCGTGCGCGCCCTGCGTGACCGCCGTGACGGCGAACGGGTCGCCGTTCGCGTCCGAGTCGTTGGCGAGGACGCCTATGACGTTGGCGCCGCTGTCCTCATCGACGGCGGCGTTGTCGTCCACGGCGTCGGGCGCGGCGGGCGTGTTGCTGATGCAGGCGCCCTGCGCCTCGAAGGCGCCGCTGTCGGAGCCGTCGCCGCCCGTGGCGTTGGCGATTGCGGCGAGGTCGCAGGGGCGTGGCAGCCCGCGCTGGTCGGTGGTGGCGCCGCTCGAATGTCCTTTGTCAATCGCGACGCTGCCCGCGCCGAGCGCGCGCGTCGGCGTCGGGCCGCCGTTGTTCTGTAGAGGCCCGAGGTTGAGTTGCGCGTTGGTGACGTTGGTCTGGTCGGTGGCCTGCGCGTTGAAGGTTGGGTTGCCGGGCTGCGCGCCGAGGTCGCCGATGACGTTGTAGCCCTGACTGTTGTATGTGCCGTCGAGGTTCGGGATGTAGCCGACCATCGAAAGGTTCGTGTTGCCCGCGACGATGCTGGCGCGCAGGTTGACGGTGCCGGTGTTGCGTATGCCGCCGGTCAAACCCGTCTGGCTGGAGTTGCCGGCGATGGTCGAGTTGGTGATGTTGGCCGTGCCGCTGTCGATGACGATGGCGCCCGCGTGGTGCTCCGCGACGTTGCCGGTGACGGTCGAGTTCGACATGTTGAGCGTGCCGCCGCTCGTCACGGCGATGCCGCCGCCGTCGCCCATGAAGCTGAAGCTGTTCGAGACGGTGCAGTTCTCAAGGTTGAGCGTGCCGCCCTCGACGAGGATGGCGCCGCCCGAAGGGTATCTGCCGTTGGTGATGTGTATGTTGCGCAGCGTCAGCGTGGCGCCGGGGTGGACGTGGAAGACGCGGTCGAGGTCGGCGGCGTCGATGGTGGTGCCGTCGGGGTGGCCGGTGATGATGAGGTCGCCGGTCACGTCGAGGTCGCCGGTCTCGCCGCCCTCCTCGCCCGCGCCCGCGAGCGTGAAGGTGATGGTGCCGGGCAGGTTGAAGACGATGGAGTCAACGACGGGGCTCGCCTCGCCCGCCTGGCATTGCGGGTAGGTGGCGAGGTTGTCGCTGGCGTTGTTGACGGCCTTGCGGAGCGTGCAGACGTTCGACAGCGGCGCGGGCGGCTGGGCCAGCGAGTCCGTCAGAATCTCGACCTGTATCTCGACGGCGCGCGCCGAGGGCGCGAGCGCGGCGAGGCAGGCGGCGAACACCAGAGCGGCGACGACGCGCGCGGCGGCGCGCGGGGGCAAAGCGGCTAGGTTCATCGGAGTCTCCTCTTCAAAGGGGTGGCTTTGGGTGACTTGTTCGGACTTCGGCGAGACAGTCCCGAAGCGGCGTCCTGGCGGCGCCGTCCACGGAAGCCTGGAGCGGAATGGGAAGCCCGACGCACGCGCCGGCACTTCTTCAACTGACCGCGCGCACAGACGGCCGCGCGCACAGGGGGTGAGTAAAGGGGCTCTAAACCTGTCCAACCACCGGGGAGCGTCGCGCAAACTACCACACCGCCCCGCGCACGGTCAACGATTTCCCCCGCGCCCCCCACAACAAACTTCCCCACCCCGCACGTGAAGTTTCAGACCGGATAGATAAACTCTCACCGCGTCCCAACTTTCTTCCACGCCTGCCCGGTCATCTGAACCGTTCGCTTAGTCGTCTGCAACGCTTACTCGGTCATCTGAAACGTCGGATAGGTCATCTGAAACTTCAGCTCAGTCGTCTGAAACGTCCGACATATAAACTGAATTAACCTCTCAACCATTTTTCATAAACGCTCGGCCGTCTGAAACGTCCGATATATAAACTAAACTTTGCTTCCAACGATATTGCATAAACGATGTGTCGATTGAAACGTCCCCTCAATCGACTGTAGCGGTCGCGCGGTCAATTTTTACGCCCGCCCAAAGACTTTCACGTCCTACGCGTCAAGGTTCACGCCCGACCTATAAACTTCACCGACGCCGAACGGCTCTGCCCAACGAAAGGGTTTCGCCCGACGGAAGCGCGGTCCGCCCAACGAAAGGGTGAGGCCGCGCATGCGTCCGCCCGTCGCATACGCGGCCTCTTTGCCCCGGCGTGGATCGACGGGGCCGCGGCACGTCTCCCTTCAGACGTGCCAGCACTAGCCGACAACTAGAATGCCCATGTGGTATCCTCCCTCCCGATTTAGTCTTTGATAACAGAGGCAACGGGTCGGATGCGTACGTTTGCTCACCCTCAGAGATGAGCGTCGCCGTTGTGAATGAGAGGTTCTCACTCACGGCGACATGGTTGAGCGAACACATTGTAGGGACATTTAGCCTTGAGCGCAAGTTAAAAAAGCACGTCTCGTTGGGAGGTAACTCCTAATGGGGCGGACTTCGCGCGAGAAGCCTGAGCGGCTGGGCGAGAAGCTGTTACAGGTGCGGGAGGCGCTCGGCCTTTCTCAGAATGATCTTCTGGGTCGCTTGGGTCTGACGGAGAGGTTGAACAGGGACGACATATCGAAGTACGAGCGCGGGGTGCGCGAGCCGTCTTTACTCGTCTTACTTCGTTATGCGCGGGCGGCGGGTATCAGCACGGATGCTTTGATTGATGATGAGTTAGACCTTCCCGCCAAGCTGCCGGGCAAGTCTCGCCACCGCCCTTAAATCACCTCCTTCCGCAACTTCACGCCGGGAGCGCGGGCATCCCTGCCCGCCAAAGCGTGCTTCAGCACGCTTAGCGACGAAGCGCCATCACTCAATCTTGAGGTATGGCGCTTCGTCGTCTTCGCGCTGGCGCGCTCCCGGCGCGGAGGGGCTTACTTGTGTT
>DASVGG010000065.1:0-28209 GCA_036379655.1 Pyrinomonadaceae bacterium | reverse complement strand
CGAACGGCGCGGTACTCACCTGGAAACAGGTCTACGCCTACGACCGGTACGGCAACCGCAGCTACGGCGCGGGGACGACCTCGCCCGACTACGGGCAGACGCCGACGGACGCGGCGACGGGCCTGCCGGTGGACCCGGTGCGCAATCCGGTCTTCGACCCTACTAACAACCGGATCAAGGTGACGGCCAGTGGGCAAGGCGCGTACGGGTACGACTCTGCGGGGAACCTGCTATGTGAGCCGGGGCGAGAGTGTGTGCAAGGGCAGACTTCTCTGACGCCGTACTACGCCTACGACGCGGAGCACAAGCTGAAGATGGCGGGCGGCGGGTACGACAACGGGGGCACGACCTACGCGTACGACGGGGACGGTAGGAGAGTGAAGAAGGCGGTCTCCAACGGGGAAGTGACGGACTTCGTCTACGACGTGCTGGGGCGGGTGGTGGCCGAGTACTCGAACCGGGTGCAGCAGAACGGGCCGCGCTACCTGACGCAAGACCACCTGGGCAGCACGCGGGCGGTGACGGACAAGGAGGGCGTAGTACAATCACGCCACGACTACTTACCATTCGGAGAAGAACTCGGCGCGGGCGTCGGCGGTCGCACCACCGCGCAAGGATATGTTGGCGATTCGGTGAGACAAGAATTTGCAGGCACCGAACGCGACGGCGAGACGGGACTTGATTTCATGCAAGCCCGCTACATGAGTAGCGCGCAGGGGCGCTTCACCTCGACCGACCCGCTTTACTTCCAATTTATGATGGCGATTGATCCGCAACGGTTCAATCTCTACGCTTACGCTAGAAACAATCCACTAAAATTTGTTGACCCGGACGGAGAGAAAATCTACGTCAGAGGTAACGGTGTGTCTTTGCTCTATGACTTGGCGGGAGGGCAAGAGGCTTTCGATGCAAACTTCCAAGTTGTTGATGGTCAGGTTGTTCTTCGAGAAGGCGTTGATATATCAAAGTTCAACGCCGGTCTGCAAGAGCTATTAGGGCTAGTTCAATCAACTGACAACTATCTTGTCTATGCCGGTACTGACGGCGCGGAAGCTGCGGCTTTGTTCAAAGGCTCAGTGGATGAAAAGAGTAAAGTAACTTCAGCCGGGAAAGACCGAGCTAAAGAGTTCACTGGCAACAATGACGCCAGACAAGGCGGCTCTTTAGTTGGGACAACTGGGAGAGACGGTGCGCTTCAACCCGCCAACCTTGCAAACGGTGATCCGGTATTCGCCGTCATCGCCTACAACACTGGGGCTGTCTTTACTCAAACGGGCTTAGGTGGTACAGATAAACTAACCATCGGGGATGCTTTGGCGTCCTCTTCCGAAGTCGGAGCAGCGCAAGCAAGTGGTCTCAATCAGGTAATAAGAGCGGGTAGCTTCTTCATTCACGAGGCGACGGAAAACCGTGAGTTCTCGCGCATCGGCGCAAGTAACGCCAACTACGACAGAGCGCACAGCCACGCACTAACCCGTGAAGCAACTCTTAGAAGGGAGATGAAGATTACAGGTGGCTTCTCTGGCGGACTTGTACAAAGGAGGGTGCCGAAAAAATGAAAGTAAAATGGTACGCGGTGAAGTTGCTTGTCACTATTTTGCTTTTCTCACTTGCTGCTACATCGATTAATGGGCAAGAGGCAAAGGTCGAGCGCGTAACGGCTGCAACATCTGACGGGCTCACGTTCAGCGCGTGGGTTATGCGTCAGAGCATCAACTCTGGACGAGACATCGTTATCTACTTCAGAGTAGATAACCACAGCAGAAAAACAATCTATCTTGTTCGTGACAACACTTCCAAGACTGTGATCGAAGATGATGCCATCGTCTTTCCAAGACCGTTCGTGCCGATAGGCGGACATGAGGAATATAACTATAGCTTTACGAAGGTAGCGCGCGGCGGCAGCTATCGTGGACAACTAAACGTCTCAAGAGATGAATACAAAGAGGCTCAATCGTGGCGCATTGATGTTGGGTTAGGCTATGTGACCGACATCAGAGGGCTGACCCCCCGACCAGATCAAATAGATGATCCTGCGCCTTTCAAGTCTCTGCTTGCCTCACGCATACAAACTCTACTGTTAGGTGGTCTCAGCATAGAAGTGAAAAGATAGCCGCCCTTTGCTCTCACCGTCTCGCCAACGCACGTTAGAAAAGTTCGAAGAGGCGGCAGCGATAATGCGGGATTATGTGTCCGCAAGGCCGGCGGCTGAAAAACGCCGCCGCACATAATCCGCATTATCGTCCGCCCCGCATCTATCACCATCTCCCCCTTTGTGCTCCGCTCGGGCTGCGCCTCGCTCATACTGCTCGCTCCGCTCCACCTCCCGCTGGGAGGGCTGGTGCGGGTGGACGAGCCGTCGGACGCGAACAACACGCTGGGCGGGTCCGACGCGCCGACACAGCCGACCGCCTACGCCTACGACGCTCTGGGCAACCTGACGCGGGTCAGGCAGGGGGGCCAGCTTCAGCACGGCGTCTACACGGGCGGGCAGACGCGCACCTTCACCTACAGCACGCTCGCGCGCCTGTCGTCGGCTCAGAACCCTGAGAGCGGCACGGTCGCTTACGAGTACGACGCGGCCGGGAACCTGAAGCAGCGGACGGACGCGCGGGGTCTCATCACCATCTACACCTACGACGGGCTGCACCGCGTGACGCTGCGGGACTACTCCGACCAGACGCCCGACGTGACCTCCACCTATGAGGCGGCGGGGGTGACGAACTCGAAAGGGCGACTGACGCAGGTCAGCAGTAGTGTGTCCGCTTACCACTACACGGGCTACGACGCGCTGGGGCGGGTGACGGGTAGCGCGCAGGTGATGGTGAACGGCGACGGCACCTCGACCACCTACTCGCTGCCCGACTACCGGTACGACCTGGCGGGGAACCTCGTCTCGGAGCAGTACCCATCGGGGAGGATGGTCAAGACCGAGTATGACGCGGCGGGGCGAGTGGCGGGGGTGAAGAACCCGGCCACGGGGCTCTACTACGCGGGCGGGGCGGCGGGCTCCGCGGAGCGCATCCTCTACAACGCCAGCGGGGCGGCCACCTCCGTCCGGCTCGGCAACGGGCTGTGGGAGCAGACCGACTACAACTCGCGCGGCCAGCTCACGCGGCTCCGTCTGGGGACCGCCGCCGCCGCCTCGGTGCTGCGGCTCGACTACGCCTACGGGATGGTGGCAGACGGTGCGCCCGACGCGACGCGGAACAACGGCAACCTCCGGAGCCAGACGATGACGGTGCCGGGGGCGGCGGCGCCCTTCGTGCAGACCTACGACTACGACGAGTTGAACCGGCTCAAGAGTGGCGTGGAGCAGGCGGGCGCGACGCTCACTTGGAAGCAGGTCTACACCTACGACCGGTACGGCAACCGGCGGCTCGACGCCGCGCGGACCACCTCGCCGAAGCTGACGGGCGCGAAGCAGACAGCGCTGCCGGCAGTGGCGAACCCCTCGCTAGAGCCGCAGACGAACCGCATCACCGAGGACCAGGACGGCGACGGGGACAAAGAGTACGCCTACGACGCCGCGGGAAATCTGACCTGCGACGCACAGCATTGCGCGCCCGCCGCGGCGCCGACTCCCTATTACGCCTACGACGGCGAGAGCAAGTTAGTGAGGGCCGGAGGCGGGGCTCAGGTTGGCGGATCGGAATACCACTACGATGGCGACGGGCGGCGGGTGAAGAAGGTGGCGGGAGCCGTCACCATCGTCTTTGTCTACGACGCGGCGGGGAAGCTTGTCGCTGAGTACAGCGATGAGCAGAGGCCGGCGCAGACGTCTTCCACCAGCTACGTGACCCAAGACGTTCTGGGCAGCACGCGGGTGGTGACGGGGCGAGGGCAGGAGGTGAAGGGGCGGTCCGACTACCTACCGTTCGGCAAGGAAGTGTCGGCTGGCACGGGCGGGAGGATGCCTACGCAGGGTTATAGCGTGGCTGATAACATTAGGCAGAAGTTCACTTCGTATGAAAGAGATAACGAAACTGACCTCGATTTTGCCCAAGCCAGGTATTATTTAAATCAGCACGGACGATTCACTGGAGTTGACCCTCTTCTAGAAAGCGCAGAACCAACTTTGCCGCAGAGTTGGAATCGTTACGCATATTGTTTGAACAATCCGCTAAATTCGGTTGACCCTACGGGAACGGTGACGGATTTTGTAGATTATCAAACTGGAGAACTGACTCATATTGACGACAATAAGGATCAAGTGATCACAGCAAAAACTGAGGACATTAAAAACTTTAAAAGTGTCCTTGTTCACCGTTGATAGCTCAGGTAATAAAAAGCTTGAAACTAAATTCGATTGGGAATGCGAAAACTTAGATAGGATCTTGAGCGTGTCCAGATGAGTGTAGGCGTACAGTCGGAGTACCCTACCGCGCCATGAAATCCTATTCTCTCGACCTGCGGCAGAAGATTCTAGCCGCGGCCCTACGCGGTGACCGCACCATCCTTAGGTCAGCCCCGAGCAGTTGTAACCCTCCCCGACAATAGAGCCATGCAAAAGTAGAGGTTTCCGTGCAGAATACAACTGCCGAGGAGACCCATCAATGCGCAAGAGCCGATTCACTGAGCATCAGATCATCGCCATCCTCAAGGAAGTAGAACAGGGGCGAGCGGTCAAAGATGTCTGCCGCGAGCACTCCGTCAGCGAGGCGACCTGCTACCAATGGAAGTCGAAGTACGGCGGGATGCAAGCCTCCGACATTAAGCGACTGCGCGCTCTCGAAGAGGAGAACTGCCGCCTCCAGCAACTCCACGGCCTCAGCGAGCGGCAGGCGTGCCGCGCCGTCGGACTCGCCCGGTCGGCCTATCGCTACCGCGCCCGTCCCGACCGGGATCAGGAGGTCATCGACGCGCTGCTGGAGTTAGCACACCGCAAGCCGGAGTACAGCTTCGGCAAGCTCTTCGAGACGCTGCGGCGGCGCGGGCACGGCTGGAATCACAAGCGGGTCTATCGCCTCTACTGTGCACTGCGGCTCAACAAGCGGCGGAAAGGTAAGAGGCGGCTTCCATCACGGAACCCCGAGCCTTTGGCGGCGACGCGGCAGATGAATGAATGCTGGTCGGCGGACTTCATGAGCGACGCGCTGTGGCACGGCCGCCGCTTCCGCACCTTCAACGTCGTGGACGACTTCAACCGGGAGGGCCTCGCCATCGCGGTGGACTTGAATCTGCCGGCGCCGCGGGTGGTGCGGGTGCTGGAGCGGGTGGCGGGCTGGCGCGGCTACCCGCGGAAGCTGCGGCTCGACAACGGTCCTGAACTGGTCGCCGTCGCGTTAGCGCAATGGGCCGAGAGTCACGGGGTGAAGCTGGAGTTTATCGAGCCGGGCAAGCCGATGCAGAACGGGTTCATCGAACGGTTCAACCGCAGCTACCGCGAGGCGGTGCTCGACATGTACATCGAGTTGGCTCAGGGAGTACAACGAGGAGCGTCCGCATGAAGCTCTGGGCAACCTGACGCCGAGAGAGTTTTTGGTAACCGCACAGCCCGGAAATCTCTAGCTTTGGCTGGTACTAGGCTCTGTTGACATTTGAGCTAAGCTCTTTGAATGCCAACGGTCACACTTTCTGATGAGCAGTGGCGGAAGATACTGCCATCTTTACGCTCGCATCCGAACGCCTATGTCGGGCAAGAGCAGGATTGCCGCAAGTTCCTCGAAGCCGTGCTGTGGATTACTCGTAGCGGCGCACAATGGCGACTGCTGCCGCGAGAGTACGGCGACTGGAACACTGTCTATAAGCGGTTCTCGCGTTGGTGTCGGCAAGGCGTCTTCGAGCAACTCCATCAGTCGTTCGCCGGTGACGCGGATATGGAGCATCTGCTCATTGACTCGACCATCATCCGCGCTCACCCATGCGCCGCCGGGGCCTCAAAAAAAGCGGCGGGCAAGAAGCACAAGCGTTAGGGCGCAGTCGCGGCGGGTTCTCCACCAAGATTCACATCGCCGTGGATGCTTTGGGTAACCCGCTGCGCCTGTTCCTGACAGCGGGTCAGTGCCATGACAGCCCGCAGGCGGCAGCCCTCATTGAAGGGTACGAGCCGCAAGTGTTGATTGCCGATAAGGGCTACGACTCAGGGCCATTGATAGAGTTAGTCACAGCCCTTGGCATCGAGGCTGTGATTCCGCCAAAGAAGAATCGGCTGGTGCAGCGCGAATATGACCGGCACCTGTATCGTGAGAGACACCTGATTGAATGCTTCATCGGCAAGATCAAGCACTACCGCCGAGTCTTCTCACGATTTGAAAAGCTGTCAAAGAACTATTTGGGATTCTTGAGTTTCGTCAGCGCGCTTGTTTGGCTGCGCTAACAATGTCAACAGAGCCTAAATCCGGGGAGGGTTACAACAGTCGTGTTAAAGGGTGCTGAGATGTTCGCCACGTCCTATAATAGTTATTATGTAAAGTGAGTTTCGTCCTTTTGGTGCTGTTAAACACCGCCGCCGCGACTTACCTCTTCAGGATTATCTTGCTGCTCGCCCACCGCGCCCGCGTCTGCATCTTTCGGATTATCTTGCTGCACATTCGACCGCTACCCCTGCTTCGCGCTGGTTTTTGCTCCCCAGGGCTACGCGAGCAGCAACACGTAAGCTCGTATTTAGCGACTGCGCCCCGCGGCTCGGGCCAAGCCCGCAGCAAGCGGTGGCAGTAAAAGTCTGCGTCCCGACTCACCGCCATCAGCAAGATTTCTCGTTTACTCTGTGATATGCGTCGGCGGTCGGATGCATCCATGCGCTTGTGAGACCACCTACAGCCGGGGCCTGAGCGGCAGGAGCAGCTCGCGCTGGATGGCCTCCGCCGCGACCTTCTGCGCCAAAGGGTTCCAGTGCGTGTCGTCGGCCCACCAGAGCAGTTGCCCCGACTCCTCGAACGCGCGTCTGGACGCGCCGACTAAGGCGGGCTTCAGGTCGAGGTAGGGCATCCCGTTCTGCCGCGCCATCTCTTCGACCGCCGCCGAGAAGGGCGACGGCGCGCCGTCGGTAGACCAGGGGGGCGCGCCGTCGAGCACCCAGGAGTAGATCTCCTCCTTGCTCGGGACGAGCGCGACCGTCACTCTCAGCCGCCTCTCGTCTGCCAGCCTCTTCATCGCGCCGATGGTCTGCCGCAGCAGCGCGAAGTTCGGGTGCCGCCGCACGTCTTCGGCCGTGCGGCCGTTGTTGCGCGCGTACTGCGCGAGGAAAAGGAGCCGGCGTCCGTCAAGGAATTTCTTCTCGATGACCGACTCGGACCCCGGCACGTCGCGGCCGAAGAGCACGTAACGCAGCGGCGAGCGGTACCGGAAGCGCCTGACGGCGTCAACCAGTTGCCCGCGCCGCCCGCGCCAGGGTAACTGCGACGCCTCGAAGACGGGGAGGTACCGCTCGTCGAGGTCGTTCCCCGGGAAGATCAGCCACAGGAGGACGGCACCCTCCTTCGGGCGCAGCCCATCCCCCTCCGCGAGGAGGTTTGCGTACTCCTGCCACGGGCTGACCGCCTCCATCGAAAGGTTGTAGACACTCCAGCCGTAGGAGCGTGAGAGCAGCGCGCCCAGCGTCTCGTCCTGCCTCGTCCCCCTGACGACTCCGAACGAGTCGCCGAGCAGGATCAGGTCGGGCTCGGGCTCGCCCGCCGACGGCTCGTTCCTGAGCCCGCGCTCGTCCGTGACGAAGAGCGTCGGCCTGTACTCGCGCCACTCCCTGTGCCCGGACATCCCCGCCAGGTCGCCGTAGACCTCCCCCTCGAAGCGCACGCCCGACGGGAACCTGTTGAGCAGCGGCAGCGGCGGCCACGCGCGCACGACGAGTTCCTTCGGCGTCTCGTCGAGGAAGTAAGAAAAGACGGCGCGCGCGCCGAGGTCGAAGGCCGTCGCGGCCAGGCACGCCGAGAGGACGACCAGGCTGATGCGCCTGGGGAGCACCGATTGATTCAGGGGGCTGAAGGCGTAGAGGTTCAGCAGGAGCAGGAGGCCCGCGACGGCTGCGGCCGGGAAGGAGTCGAATGCCCCGACCAGCAATGGGCCGAACAGGACGGCGGCCGCAGCCGGCCAGAACAGCAGATCCACGACGCGGATGGGAAGTCTCATCTCTTCATCTTCTCGTCGGCATCTTCTTGGCGATGCCGTGGCGCCGTCGAAGACGTCAAGGATATCTCTTCATACCCTCACATGTACCTGCGCTCCCCGTGAAGAGCCTCCGCAGATAAGTAGCGCTCGTTTTATCTTAACCGGCCGGCCGCCCGCATCCGAGCACAAAATCCAGTAGCACCAGCCGAACCTTGTCAGGCCGCTAACTCGGATTACGTGTCTACGCTAGGACTTCATACGCTGGCTTGCCCGACACAATCGCGCAATCGAGCCCCGCTTACCGGCCCCGCCGCGGTCTGGTCTGCCCGAGCAGGAGCAGGACGACGCTCACAGTCGCACACGCGAGGGCGGCGGCAAAGCCCCGCTCGAAGATGGTCAGGATGGAGATGAAGAACACGGCCACGCTGGCCGCGGTGAATAAGGTCCGCGCATTGAGGATGCGCCCGGCATGTCCCACGAGTGACCAACCTTTGTGAAGCCCGGTCGGAACCGGGTGTGGGCCGCAGTCGTCCGCTCGCTTTCACGGCGGCTCCGAGCCTGGTAATCATTGAGGCGTACGCTCGGGGACAAGGCGTGACCATCATATTCTTTCCTATTCCGGAGTCAAGGGTTTTGGCGGGGCACAGCTTAACGTGGATTATGACAGCATGCACAGACCAGATTGTTCTTGACCGTCGCCGTGACGGCGCGTATCATCCCGCCTGTCTCACGACTTTAGCTACCGAACATCGCACGGCTCACCCGTGCCGACTTTAACCTCATGACCCTTTGCCCATTCAGTGACATCACCGAGCACCCTCCTGCGGCCTTCCTGCACGTAGTCTCGGATAAGCCGCTCACCGTCCTCGCCGGACCACACCTGACAGAACGGGAGAAATCTTCATGTACGAGCACACCACCACACGGTCGGCCGCGGTCCCACTCAACCTGTGGCTCCTGACGGTCATCCTCTTGGCACTTTCACCGTTAGCCGCCTTCGCCCAAAGCAGCTCTCTCACTACCTGCAACCCGCGCGAGAATCGCGCCGACTTCGACGGCGATTGCAAGACCGACATCTCGACCTTCAACCGCAGCACCGGGTACTGGACATCCCTCGACAGCTCGACCACCGTCTACGTCGCCTTCCAGTTCGGGCAGAGCGGCGACATCGCCACACCCGGTGACTATAACGGCGATGGCAAGACCGACCGCGCCGTCTTCCGCCCCTCCAACGGCTACTGGTACATCGAGACCGACATCACAACCTCGACGTTCGATAGTGTGCCGTTCGGTCAGAGTGGGGACATCCCCGTCGCCCGCGATTACGACGGCGACAACAAGGCCGACGTGGCAGTCTTCCGCCCTAGCAACGGCTACTGGTACATCCTCAACAGCAGCAACAATAGCGTGAGCTATGTGCAGTTCGGGCAGACCGGCGACCGCGTCGTGCCGGGCGATTACGACGGCGACGGCAAGACCGATGTCGCCATCTTCCGCCCGGGCACCACCTACGGCGTGTGGTGGGTTCTGAGGAGTTCTAACGGCTCAAACTACTCCGTCCAGTGGGGGCTCAACAGCGACTGGCCGGTCCAGGCCGACTATGACGGCGACGGCAAAACCGACATCGCCATCTTCCGCCCGAGCAACGGCGAGTGGTGGATCGTGAAGAGTTCCGATAGCTCCTACTACACCGTAACGTTGGGCACCAGCGGTGACCGGCCGGTGCCGGGCGATTACGACGGCGACGGTCAGGCGGATGTCGCGGTGCAACTGCCCGGCAATGGGACGTGGGATATCCTGAAGAGCGCGGGCGGGAGCAGATCGGTGCTTTTCGTTAACGCGGAGTTTCCGGTGCCGGGGGGATACCTGACGCCCCTTTACTGAGGGGGCTGTCCCACGTTTCCGTGAGCGGTCGAGCGGCAGGTTGACCTCCTCCCCGAAAAGAGGTGCAGTGATAATGAGAGTTCTCCCGTAATATAAGCGACTGAGGAGAACTCTTTATGCGCAAGACCAGGTTCAGCGAGGAGCAGATCATCAACATCCTCAAGGGCGTCGAAGCCGGCCAGCGGGTCGCCGACGCCTGTGAAGCCGTCTCGGTTTTAGCCTTCGGCGGTCTGCCGGGTTTGCGGTCTTCGACTAGCATGAAATCGTCATCATCTACAACGTCCGTCCGTCCGAAGCGTTGATGGGGGAGGCGTCCAGTCTTAATAAGCTCCTGAACACGCCTCATGCTGATCGGCACTCTCCCTACGCGCGCTGGCGCACCTTCTCGGCGACGGCCTCAATGAACCGCTCGTCACTGAGCAATGCGTCGTATGGCGCCCCACCGCTGCGCTCCATTACGGCGCGCAACTCCGAGTTGATCTGCGTCTGGTAGGGCGCGGCGTTGGGAGCCGCCGCTCGGCGCTTGAAATAGTCGAGGAGGTCGGCATCAAGGTAGATCGTTACTCTCACCTTCTTCTCGGCCGTCGCCGGGTCATAGTCGGGGTGGCGCTCGCGAAAACTCCCACGCGGCAGCCGCTGCATCCGCTCGGGGTTGTACTCCTCTTCCGCTTCAACTTTGGTTTTGCTCTTCATAATCTTCCTGCATGCTTTTGCTCGGCGTGCGCGCGTGGATGATTCTCACCGCCTCGCCCCGCTCCGTATATACGACGAAAAGCAGGCGCGAGGAGGAAAGGGCCACACGGGCGTAACGCTTCTCGTCCATAGTCGAGTGGTCTGCGTCGAAGTATTCGACGGCGCGGTCGTCAGCGAAGGTCTCGGCCGCCTCCGAGAACGAGACGCCGTGCTTCGCCAAGTTCTCGTCGGCCTTCTCTTCATCCCACTCGAATCTCATGCAAGTCATTATACATATATGTATGTATAATGACAACATTATTCAGAATTCGTTAGTGTGAGCAACGGAGGAGTCTGGCATCTCCAGCAGTTCGCGGTATGTCTCCTCCGTGAGCGCGTTCTGCCTCGACTCTTCAGCCAGTTCCGCTTCTATCTCTTCCTGAGCTAAGTCGAACCAACACGGCGGGTTGTCACTCATGATTTTTCCTTTTTCAGTGTATGTCGTTTAGTGACTTTGTTTGACAGGGAACTTTATCAGACGGAGAAAATCAGGCAGCAGCAAACCACCTCTGCTCCAGCTCTTCAACGTGGCGCGGGTTGCGCCGACGCACGTCCTCAATGTGGGCGCGCCGATCCCCCATCAACTTCTCCGCGCGCTTCCGCTCCCGAGTTTGCTGCGCCGCTTCGCGCCTCTCAGCTGGAGTCTGAAGATGGTGCGGGTCATCTGCCGGCAGATGCTCGAACCCTTCCCTGCCCGCGCCTTGGACGACGAGGCGACGGCCGTGACAGAGACCTTTGCATCTGCATCTGCACTGCGTGGCCGGCGTCGTCGCCATTTCACACCATTCGACATGTTCTTGCCTGTTGCCTCGCATCTCACTCCCCTTCCCTCTTCAACTTCCGCCGCGAACGACACTAATATCACTCTAGAGGTAAATTATTGCAAGAGAAAAATAATTCTAGAGGTAAATTTCTATTGTCTAAATTTACCTTTTGGGTTATATAAGTGAGCGTCTATGAGACAGGAGAATCCGCTGATGCTGAAAGTCCCGGAAGTCGCCGAGCGGTTGGGTGTTCTGACCTCGACCGTGCGCATTTGGTGCCGGTCGGGGCGCTTCCCTAATGCAGTACAGGAAACGACCCTGCGGGGGCCGGTCTGGCTCATCCCCGAGTCGGACCTCGTAGGCTTCGAGAAGCGCGGCCGCGGCCGGCCGCCGAAGAAGGAGAAGAAAGAGGCAGCATGAAGACGATCGCCATTGCTAACCAGAAAGGCGGCGTCGGCAAGACCACGACGGCCGTCAATCTCGCCGCCGGCCTCGCAATCAGGGGCTATAAGACGCTGCTCATTGACCTCGACAGCCAGCGCAACTCGACGCAGACCTACTTCAACCAAGAAGACATCACCGCCACTCTCGCCGACGTGCTCGTCGGCCACGATAATCGCATCCCGCTCGACGAGGCGCGTTACGCCACGCACATCGAGGGGCTCGACCTCGTCCCCAGCCACATCCGGGTGGCTATGCTCGACCAGATGGTCACGCTCCAAGAGCAGTACCGTTTAAAGGAGGCGCTCAGTTCCCTCCCCGACCCGTACGACTTCGTTATCCTCGACTGCCCGCATACGCTGGGGCTGACGCTGACACAGGCGCTGCTGGCCTCGACGCACATCATCGTGCCTATCGCGGCCGAGTATTACCCGCTGGAGGGCGTCAGCGACCTCCAGGACACCATCCGCTTCGCCCGTCAGCCCAACCCTCAGCTCTCCATGCTCGGCTACCTCGTCACGCGCTTCCACGTGCGTAAGCGCATCTGCGGCGAGGCGCTGGCCAAGGTACAGGATATGTTCGGTGAGCAGGTCTTCGAGACAGTCATCCGCGATAACGTCCATCTGCAAACCGCCCCGGCCATGCGCCAGAGCATCTACGAGCATGCGCCGAAGGCACCTGGGGCCGAGGACTACGAGAACCTGACCGATGAGATGCTGACCCGACTTTCGATGACCTCTCATCTGAAACTGGTGACTAAGGAGGCCGCAGGGTGACCGACCCTAAAGAGAAAGATCGTAAACCGCCGATTCAGACCCGTACGCCTGGTCGACTTTCGCGTGGCAGCATGTTCGACCGCGTGAAACTCCGTGAGGAGCCTCATCCGATTGAGCAGATACTCGGCCTTCACTCCTCTCAGGCTCCGGCGGTAGACCCAGACCAGACTCAGACCAGTACCAGACCCGTACCGGAGTCAGACCAGTACCAGACCCGTACCGAAGTAGTACCAGAGGAAAGTCAATCGCAAGTCGCTCTGCCCTCGGCCCTAGTCGAGTCCCCTGCCCCGGCTCAGAGGACTGGGCTGAAGGCGGCGCGGCCGAGAGCTAAAGCGTCGGCTGCGCCGGAGCGGGACTTCGGCCGGGTCGCCAACTCGATCACGCGTGATGCCCTCCCGGCTGGAGTCTTCCCTGGGTCAAGTAAGAAAATCTACGACGTGCTTTACTTCAGGACGAGGGCTGCCGTTACGCCGGTCCGCTCTGTGCGGGCGACTAGGCGTGAGTTAATGCAGTGGACGGGCATCAAAAACGTTAAAACAGTCAATGACCACATCAAAAGGCTCATTGATGCAGGGCTGCTTGTTCGCACGAAATTGGCAGGTGAACACGAGGGTTCGATCTACGAGGTAATTTTGCCCGAAGAGGTCAACCCGTACCAGACCCGTACCAGACCCGTACCAGACCCGTACCAGAGACAGACCGAAGAGGTACCAGAGCCGAACCAAAAAACGGACTCAGACCAGTACCAAAATTCGGTACGGGTTGGGTCGGGTAATCTTATTGATTTAATTGCTACTTCCGGCGAGCCTAAGACTTCTTTTAAGACTAAAGACGAAAAACCTGATGATGAGGCTTTCGCCCCACTCGTCGCCCGACTCCGCAAGACTGTAACTGATCTGACGGGCAAGGAATCGACAGCGGCCGACGCCGCGCGCTGGGACGAACTCGGCGAGCTGCTCGACGCCGAATTGCGAATCGCGGCCGGCCGTACGGGCTCAGTGTCGAGCGTTCCGGCCTTCCTGACCGAGCACCTACGACGTCGGCTGTGGAAGAAAGATAAGCGTCAGGTTGAGGAGGAAGGGAAGGCAGTAGGCAGTAAGCGGTCAGAAACTACCAAGGTAGACGCCTCGAAGTGCCCTGACTGCTTCGGCACGGGGATGCATTACCCTGACGGGTTCGACAAAGGAGTGGCGCGCTGCCGTCACGAGAAACTGACCGCTTCCGCTGTCCCGGCTGCTTCAGTTGCACCCACCCCCACCCCGACAGCCCAACCGCCGACCGACGGCGACCTGGTTGAGATGGCAGTCGGCTTCCTGCATCAGGGGATGGACATCGAGGCGGTAGGACAACTGCTCTCTGCTTCAATCGGTGCTGAGGAATGGCCCCGCGTCCGCACGGATGCACTGGAGCGCTATGAGCACGAGCGCGGCCAGATGCGCCCACCTGATAGTGCCTGAGCCGACGGGGCAGGTAATTGAAAAAAGATTGAATATTCAATCCTGCCCTGCCTCGGCCGGAACTCGTCACTTACCTCCCGACGCCCGTCTAGCGACTTCTAACCGGCCCTGCCGACCCCGGGCATGGTGTGCGTTTGCGTCACTTCGACCCTCACAATTTTTGTCACCCTCCCCACCACACTCTCTTCTTTTTCTTTTCTCACCTTCAATTTTTCTGCTGCCCACTTTTTGCCCAACCACCGATCCCCGCTGATCTCGTCCTACTTTTGCCAACTTTCCAGCCTTTAACACCGTCACCTTTCCAGCCTTCAAATCTGCCAAAATTTTTGCCGTTCGCCCCTCTCAACCTCGGCACGCCCTTTGAACCTGAAACTTCCATCCGTACTCATTACGGGTTGAAATTTTTCAGGAGTTCCCTCGTATGGCTTTCTGCACGATCGGAGTCTCGAAACAGAAGGGCGGCAACGTCGGCTCGTCGAGCCGCCACAATGACCGCGAACGTGAAACCCCCAACGCCGACCCGGAGCGCACCCACCTGAACCGGGTGCTCATCGGCGATGACCGCAACGCCCGCGAGCGCGTCTGCGAGATCATCGAGGAGCACGGCGGCAAGCCCCGCCGCGACTCGGTCGAGGCGGTGGAGCTGCTGCTGTCGGCCTCACACGAGTACTTCGTCGGCCGCGACGGCGAGATCGATCCGGAACGTCTGGAGCGCTGGGTGGAGCAGGCGACGAAGTTTCTGCGCGACCGGCGCAACTGCGGCATCTGTGCCAAGGCCGTCCTGCACCTCGACGAGCGCACCCCCCACATCCACGCGCACATGGTGCCGATCACCGAGAAGGGCCGGCTGTCGGCCACCCACTTCCTCGACGGGCCGAAGAAGATGCAGGAGCTGCACACGCGCCAGGCCGAGTACATGAAGGAGCTGGGGCTCGAGCGGGGGAGGATGGGCAGCCGGGCTACCCACCAGTGGGTCAAACAGTTCTACGCCTCGGTCGACCGTGAGCCCGAGCTGAAGATCGAGCCCGACCGCATCCCCGACCCCGGCCGGCTGAAGGTGATGACCGCCGACGGCGCGCGCGCCTACAAACTGGAAGTGCTCAAACACGTCCTGGAACAGATTAAGGAGCCCATCCAGATTCTTCAGGACCAGTCCCAACTTACGCGCGACGAGCGCGCCCACCGCGTCGAGGCCGAGAAGCGGGCGGCCGAGGCTGAGCGCCTCGCTGCGGAGCGGATCGCGGCGGCCGAGCGTGAGAACGAGGAGCGGATCGCCGCCGTTCGGCGCGAGGAGGCCGAGCGGTTCGAGAACCTGCGCCGGTCGGCCCTCCAGCTCCTTGAAGAGAACCGAGATCTGCACCGGGCGAAGGTGGCGCTGCGCGAGGAGCGGGACCAACTCCAGGAATCGCTCAAGGCGATGACGCGCGAGAAGCTGGACTTTCAGATGTTAGCCAAAGACTACAGCGACCGCCTGACCGACATCCCCATGGAGGAGGTCATGCAGCGCCTCGGCTACGAAGGGGAGTGCCACCAAGGGAGGCTCGTTTACCGCGCCGAAGACGGCGGGCTCGCTATGCTCATTCAGCAACAGAAGGCGTACGACCACCAGCGCGAGCTGATCTGCAAAAACTCACTCGACCTGGTGGTCTATATGAAGCAGGAGAACGAGGGGCTGAAGGGCTTCGACCGTAATGCTGCCCTTGCTTGGCTCCAGGACGAGTTCGGCGACCGGAGAGCCCACGGCGCGTACGTCGCCAACCGGGAGCAGTCGGCGCTGGAGTTCTTCGGGCGTCGGAACGAGGAGAAGGAGCGGACGCGGGAACTCGTCCGCTCGCACTCAGATGATCCGTGGCGCGGGCCGCAGGGGCGCGCCGACGACCATGACCGTGAGGGCGGCCCCGACCGCGGCGGCGGACCTGAGCGAGGTGGAGGGGGCGGCGGCTTCGAGCGATAGGGGCACGTCGACGCAATTTCGCACGTACCAAATGTGTCCCAAATCTTGGGACACCGGTTAATTGTTGTCGGCGTAGCTGGTTAGGAGAATCGTACGAAAAGGGAAGGGCGTGGCGGCCGCGGCTGTCACGCCTTTTTGTACAGAAATAAATGTCCCAGAAATGGGACTCAGGGGTTAAACGGTCAGCCTGCTTCCATTTACTAGGTCTGGACGGCCTGAAAGGCTTCCCCGAAGCCATCGAGGCGATCTTCTCCAGGACGCAGGTGCAGCTCTGCTTAGTCTACCTGATGCGTTTTTCTCTGACTTACGTCTCGTTCGAAGACCGGAAGAGCGTGGCCGCAGACCTCAAGGCCGTCTACCGCGCGGCGACCGCCGAAGAAGCCGAAGACCTTCTCACGGCCTTCGCCGAGAAATGGGACGCGCGTGACCCTTCGATAGCGAAGTCGTGGCACTCGAACTAGGCGAGAGTCACACCCATGTTCGGCTTGCCCGACGACATCCGGCGCGCGGTCTATACGACCAACGCGATAGAGTCGTTGAACATGAGCCTGCGCAAAGTCATTAAGACACGGTCGTCATTTCCGGACGACGAGGCGGCTTTCAAACTGCTTTACCTGGCCTTGCGCAACGCGGCGAAAAAGTGGACGATGCCGGTGCCACACTGGAGTCAGGCGATGCAGGCATTCGCCATCATCTACGAAGGGCGCGTGCCCACGCTCGACGGAAACTCGCTTACACAGTTCATCTGACACCCTCGCCCGGTTCAATACTGCTACTGTCACCGCAAGGGGAGTGGGATTCTATTCTCCCTAGTTCATCTTCCACCCCTTAAATAGTCCAGCCCCCCACTTTTGCATCAACCCACCTACTTAAAAGCTCGGTAGCAAAAATTGTTGCTTTCTAAGCCACGCCGGTTTACTCTCCCGCGTGTGGGCGCACCTCCGCATTCCGCCGCCCTCAAGACACACTAATACTTAGCCGCCGCTAGGCAGCTTGCTCCGGTCGGGCTGGCGTTCGGGCTACGGCAGAACGCTCGTTAACAGGGTGAGTACGGTCTGTATCACGGCGGCGGTTGCTGCTTGCGTCTGTGTAGATGCTGGCGGCGTCGTAGGTGCGGGCGGTGTGCTCATCTCGCCCCCGAACGCTGTGCAACTCAGGGCAAGTAACAGCGCAACGGTCGTCAGGGTCTTACGCATCGTTCTTTCTCTCTTCCGATGATGAGTTGTCGAATGGTCAAACCGCCTCTCCCGCTAGGGTGTGGCGGTTTTTTCGTACCCGTCAGAAATCTGACAGACACGGGAAGGCATTGCCTCACATGAATTTAGCAGACGAACGTCTGAAGCAACTAGATAACCCCTCACTTACCACGGACGAACGCGCCGTGATTCGCTGCCGCGTGGCGGCAGACCTCATCCACGCGGGCCAGTACGAAGCCGCGCGTGAGTCTCTAGGCGAGTTGTGGAGAGGCGAGGGCGAGCGGCCGAACGTAGCGGGTTTGGGCGAGAGTACGGCCGCCGAAGTATTATTACAGGCGGGCGCGCTCTCCGGCTGGTTGGGTAAAGGGAAGGGCGCGCAGGAGACTGCCAAAGACCTTATCAGCGAGAGCGCCGCGCTCTTCGAGAGGCTTGGAGAGTCCAACAGGGCGGCGGCGGCTCGTTCCGACCTCGGGCTGTGCTACTGGCGAGAGGGCGCGTATTCGGAGGCGCGGGCGATCCTTGAAAGCGCCTCCGCGCAGATTAAAGAAGACGCGACACTGAAGGCGAAGACAGTCCTCCGTCTCGCCATCGTAGAGACTTGGGATGGTCGGTACAGTGACTCACTGCGCCTTCTCACGGACGCCGCTCCGCTCTTCGGCGAGGGCACGAGCCATCACTTGCGGGGAAGCTTCCATAATGAACTCGCCCTAGTGTTGAGAAGACTAGGCACGGCGGAACGGCGTCAGGATTACCACGACCGCGCTATCATCGAATATACGGCCGCCGCATACCACTTCGACCTTGCACGTCACGAGAGGTACGTCGGGCGCATAGAGAATAATCTGGCCTTCCTGCTCTACAAGCTCGGACGCTACGCGGACGCCCACGAACACCTCGACCGGGCGCAGTCCATCTTTACGCGGCTGAGAGACGCAAGCAGTCTCGCGCAGGTAGACGAGACAAGGGCACGGGTGTTAGTCGCGGAGCGCAAGTATAGAGATGCAGACCGCACGCTGGCGGGCGCTCTGAAGACGTTAGAGCAGGGCGATGCGTCCGCCTTGCTCGCCGAAGCCCTGAGCGTACAGGGGGTGATCTGGGCGCGTCTATTGGCCTTCGACGCCTCAATCAACGTCCTGCGCCGGGCGGCGGAAGTGGCCGAAGGCATCGGGGCAAAGACTTACGCCGGGCAAGCCGTACTTACGCTGATAGAGGAGCATGGGGCAAGTAAGCGGCTGACACCGGCCGAAGCTTACGACGCCTACCAGAAGGCGGAAAGGCTTCTCAGGAACTCGCAGAATGCCGAAGACAAGGAGAGGCTACTTGCCTGCGCCCACATCGTCATGCGGCGGCTCTCCGACCCGGCTATCCACGAAAATAACTTCAGCCTGTACGGGGCGGTTCACGAGTTGGAGGCTAAGCTGATAGCGCAGGCGCTAGAAGAGTCAGGCGGGACGGTGACGAAGGCGGCGCGGCTGCTTGGCCTCAAGCATCAGACGTTAATCGGCATGCTGCAAACGAGGCACAAGGGGCTTCAGGATAAGCGGACGCCAATCGAGAAGAGATTGAAAAGTATTATGAACAAGCCGGAAGAATAGCCCGGCGAATTTTTGTGCAGACCGCTTAATTTGTATTAGTCACGACTTAATCTGACACTCCATAATTCCTGAGCGTTAAGCTCAGAGAAGGAGTGTCGGAGATGACGAACGAACAGAAGATCATCCGCAATAAAGTCGGTTTGGTGAAGCTGGCCGAGACTCTGGGCAACGTCTCGCAAGCCTGCAAGGTGATGGGCTACTCGCGCGACAGCTTCTACCGCTTCAAGGAGTTGTACGAGCAGGGCGGCGAGCTGGCGATGCAGGAGATCAGCCGCCGGAAGCCCTGCCCGAAGAACCGCGTCGAAACCCACGTCGAGGAGGCGGTCGTCGCCTTCGCCATCGAGAAGCCGGCCCACGGCCAGTTGCGAGTCTCCAACGAGTTGAAGAAGCGGGGCGTATTCATCTCGCCGGGCGGGGTGCGCTGCATCTGGCAACGGCACGACCTAGAGACCTTCCCGAAGCGGCTCAAGGCGTTAGAGGCGAAGGCCGCGCAGGAGAACCTCATCCTGACCGAGGAGCAGCTCCGCGCCTTGGAGAAGGCGAAAGAGGAGAAGGAGGCGCACGGCGAGATCGAGACGGCGCATCCCGGCTACCTCGGCGCGCAGGACACTTTCTACGTCGGGACGATGAAGGGGGTGGGGCGCATCTATCAGCAGACGTTCATCGACACTTACTCGAAGGTAGCGCAGGTCAAGCTCTACGACCGGAAGAATGCGCTGGTGGCCGCCGACATGCTCAACGACCGGGTGCTGCCTCTCTTCGAGGCGGAAGGCGTGCGCTTGCTCCGGGTGCTGACGGATCGCGGCTCAGAGTACTGCGGCAACCTGGAGCACCACGAGTACGAGCTGTTCCTTGCGCTCGAAGACATCGACCACACGAAGACGAAGGCCAGGTCGCCGCAGACGAACGGCATCTGCGAGCGGTTCCATCGGACGATGCTCGACGAGTTCTATCGGGTGGCCTTCCGCAAGAAGTTGTACGCGAGCCTGGAGGAGTTACAGGGGGACGCCGACGAGTGGATCGAGCACTACAACACCGAGCGGACGCACAGCGGCAAGTTCTGCTACGGGAAGACGCCGCTGGAGACCTTCCGGGCGTCGAAGAAGTTGGCTGACGAGAAGATGCTTGATATGTTGCTGGCCGGGAACGCCGCGGAGAGTGCCGGCGCGCGGGCTGTCGGATAGGTCACGAGTGTCAGATCAAGTTCTGACTATTACACTTAATTTTTGTGCAGGATTTTATTTGAGGCTATTTTTGTGCAAAGCCGTGACGGCCTTTAATAGCTAATGCGCGCGAAGCCCGTAATGCAGTCGTAACGTCTCAGCTTCATTACCATCAACTTAATCGCCCTAACGGGCGACCGACAATTAGCAACATAAGCACACACCCTAGAGTGGACGCGATTCCGGCGAGTGAGCAGAGAAGCCCCCTGCGAGGGCGCTCCGGTCATGGCCGGGTGCATGACTTCAGTCCGAGAGGTTGCCGAGGGAGACCGCCACCGCCTGCTCGCCGAGTACCTCTCGCAGACTCCCGACGAGCAGGCGCGCCAGCGTCGAGCCGCGGTTGAGAACGACGCCGACCTCGACGCCGCACCTGTCCGTCTCGACGAACCCGCTCACGCAGAGTACGTCGCGCAGCAACCGCACGATCCCGCACTGCCTGAGCCGCGGCTCTACGGCGTCGAGTCACTCCCGGACCCAGACCAGCACGTTATGGGCGAGGGTGCTGAGCAGTGTGAGGATGGCTTGAGCGGCGGCGCGCTTCTTCCTCCGGCGGTTGATGCCGACGCCCTGCTTTGACTCTCTAATCTCGATCTCGATAGCGCCGGCACGCCGGTCATAGAATTGTGCGTAGGCGAGGGCCGCCACCTCCGGCTCGTACGCCTCCCGCTCGGGCCGGCCGAGCAGCCTCATCACTTCGGCCGGGGCGAGCGTGGAGATGAGCAAGTCGTGCCCCGTCTGCCTGTTCCGCTGGCGCCAGCGGATGGCGAGTCGGCGGACGGGCAGGACGTAGTCGGGCGTCTGTTCGGGAACGACCCACCCGACCCGCCGCTCGGGGTGTGCCGGGTCGTCGAACCACTCGACGACCGTCGCGGCCCAGCGCAATGCCCGAGGCGGGGTCTTAAATCGGCGCGGGCACGCCGCATTTGTGGCAGTGCCTGCTAAGTCCTTTATCCCCGTCACGGGCGATGCGTCTTTCGCGCAGAAATAGGTTGACGGGTCGACGGCCTTGCGATAGATTTCCGCGCGCTCCTCGGACGTTCCTTAACTCACGCGGGCTACCGATCAAGTCTTCCCTGTCGCTAGTCTCATGCGCACAGGCTCTACGGTTTCACCCGATGCACTTCCGCGACCTGCTCACACACCGCGCACACCCGGCTAGTGGCCCGGGCGCGTCGGGGCGTGGCGCGTCGCGGACTTCACATTGCCCTGACAGGAAGAGCATCCCGGCATAGGGCTTCGTTGACCGCCGGGTATGGAAGCCGCCGGTAACGGGCGGGGCGTAGGGGTCTGCCTTCCGAAGGATATGCATGCCGAAGAAATCTAAACGTCAGAGGGGGTCGGGCGCCGCTGTCGGAACGACCCCTCACCGGGCCGGCATGGCGGCCCGCAACGGGCGGGTCAGGCTCTACGTCGCGGCGGTGTCGGCCCTCCTCCTGCTGGGGGCCGGTTACGCCGCCACGCGCTACGAGCCGGTGCGGCGCGCCGTCGGGCTGCGACCGCTGCTCGCGGTGGCCGCGCCGCAGAGCGGGCAGGGGACTGTGCCGCTCACGAAGGAGTACGTCTACGCGGGCGGCCGCCTCGTCGCCACCGAGGAGCCCGCGCCGTCGGCGACGCCGACGCCCACCCCGGCCGGTCCTCCGCCGACAGGGCTGAAAGCCACGGCCACCTCGGCCTCGGTCGTCCACCTGGAGTGGGTGGCGTCCGCCGGGGCCGTCGGCTACGTGGTCGAGCGCAGGGACGGTCTCGACGCGCCGCCCGTGGAGATCACGACCCGGAGCAGCACCCCCTCCTTCGACGACACGCTCCCGCAGGCGGGGGCCTTCGCCTACCTCTACCGGGTCAAGGCCGTCTACGCCTCCGGCTCCTCCGTCTACAGCGACCGGGACCTGGCGACGACGGTCGTCTTCACCGACGATCCGCTCCAGACGAGAGACCCGAACACGCGCATCAAGGCGGTGCACCTGCGGGAGCTGCGGCGCGCGGTCGAGGCCGTGCGCGTGCTGGCCGGGATGACCGGCCCGCCCGCCTGGACTTACCCCGATCCGGTCTCACCGCCGGCAGGTCAGCGGCGCAGGATCTACCTGGAGGATGTGGAGGAGTTGCGCGCGAGGCTCGACGATGCGCTCGAACGGTTGGGCCTAAAGACGCCCTACCCGCCGGAGCCGGCACTGGCGCGGGGCGCGAAGGTCCACGCCGCACACTTCGAACAGATCAGGGAGCGCGTGAGATGAGCACGTCCCATCGAAGCGCCTCGGAACATAAGCCACGAGACACAGAGAGGAAGGTCACAACGATGAAGAAGCAGAGAGGCCGAAGAAGGAGCCTGCTCGCCGCCATGCTGGCCGCGGCGGCGCTTGCCCTGACGGGGCAGCACAGCGTCCACGGCCGAACGTCGGCGGTGGACGAGTGCGAGGGCGACGCCTGCGCGCAGGTGACGGTCGTCTTCGATGAGACGAAGAGTCAGTATCGCGTGAAGAACAACTCCGCGGAGCGGTGGGTACAGGTCACGGCCGCGAACCTCGCCGCCTCGGCCCGCGCCTGCCTCGGCCCGGGGCGGGAGGACTATCTGGAGCTGAAGAGCCTCTCGGGTTCCTATCGCGCCGAGTACGCCGCGCCGAGGTGCGGCGCGCAGGGCGTCGGTGAGTAGCGAGGCCGCGAGCCGCCGCCGCCGCGTCGGCCGTCAACACACAAGCACGCAGGACCGAGGAGACAGTTATGAGAACGGAGAGACCCAGAACGAACCCCACGGCCTTCGCCGCGTCGTTCCTTTTCCTGCTGGCGCTCTGCATGGGTCTGCCGGCCGGGGCGCGGGCGCAGTGGACGACCGACACGGGCGCGCAGAAGACCACTACCTCGGACAAGGTCGGCGTCGGCACCGCGGCGCCGCAGGCCAAGCTCGACGTGGAGGGGACGGGGACGGCCGTGCGCGCCACCTTCGGCGGCAACTCGGTTGTCGGCGGCGTGGGACCGCACGGCAAGTTCCAACTCTATTCGAAGGATCTGCCGAACCACCCGTTCGCGGAGATGCAGATGTACTCGCCGACGGCCAACGCGGACGAGTATCTGCGCTTCAACATCGGCAACTCTTCGGGCTCGATCTTCGCCGACGTGCTCACCATCGGCCGGACGGGTCGGGTCGGGGTCGGCACCGCCAGTCCCGAGAGCCGCTTCCACGTCGCGAACCCGTCCGGGCTGGGCGACCTGAGCCTCTCGGGCTCGGGGGCGGCGGCGATGAGCTTCGTGGACACGGCGGCGGCAGCCAACCAGCGGCGCTACCAGTGGAGGTCGGGGGGCGGGCTCTTCCGCATGACACTCGTCAACGACGCGGACAACGGCGTCTTCGTCCAGCAGAACATCCTCGTGGCGAACTCGGCGGGGAACGTCGGGGTGGGGACGGCGAGCCCGGCCTTCCGGCTCGACGTGGCGGGGAGCGTCAACGCCTCGGGGCTTTGTCTCGGCGGTGCCTGCAAGACCTCATGGGCGGAGGTGGGCGGCAGCCAGTGGGCGGGCGGGGCGTCGGGGGCGATCTCCTACGGCTCGGGCAACGTCGGCATCGGGACGGCGAGCCCCGGGCAACTACTCGACGTGAGCGGGGCAGGGGACGTGAAGGCGCGGGCGACGGGGACGAACTCGGCGGCGTTGATGCTCCAGGAGAGCGCGGGGGCGGCGACATGGTCGGAGTGGCAGCAGTATGGGGACCGGCTGCGGCTGAACGCGGGCGACGGGGCGGCGGTGAGGACGGACGTGATGAGCGTGACGCCGGGCGGGAAGGTGGGCATCGGGCAGGCGAACCCGGCGGAGGCGTTAGATGTGTTGGGTAACGTCAAGGTGACGGGGGACGTGATCGCGTCGGGGAACGTGCAGGCGAGTTTTCAGGATGTGGCCGAGTGGGTGCCGAGCGTGCAGAAGCTCTCGGCCGGGACGGTCGTGGTGCTCGACGCCGGGAGGACGAACCACGTGGTGGCGTCCGCGACGGTCTACGACACGAAGGTGGCGGGGGTGGTCTCGGCGCAGCCGGGGGTGATCCTCGGGGTGGCGGGCGAGGGGAAGGTGATGGTGGCGACGACCGGAAGAGTCAAGGTCCGTGTGGATGCGACGCGCGGCGCCATCAGGGTGGGCGACCTGCTGGTGACGAGCGGGGTCGAAGGCGTGGCGATGAAGTCGGTGCCGGTCGATCTGGGTGGCACGCCCATCCACCGCCCGGGCACTATCATCGGCAAAGCCCTTGAGCCGTTGGATTCCGGCATGGGGGAGATACTCGTCCTCCTTAGCCTCCAGTAACAGAAGTTCCGTCGTGCCTCGGTTCGCCGGACCTCCAGTGTAAAAGGGTTAGAGCAATGTTCAGAATACGCACGTCCCTGCTCGCCGTCTTCGCCGCGCTCCTCTCCGCCGCCGTCACCTTCGCGCAGACGGGTGGCTCACTCACGGCCCGCCCCGACCGCGGCGCGTCCATCGGCGGCGCCTACTCCTCTTCGGGCCTCGACAGCGTGAGCATGATGGGCGGCGGACTGAGCCTCTCGATCCCGCTGGCGAGCCTGCCCCCCATCGCGGGCGGGAAGCTGGGCGTGACCATCACGGCCACCTACAACAGCAAACTCTGGGATGTCGGCCGGGAAGAGAAGCGGGCCATCGGCACCATCGGGCGCAGGACTTACGTGGTGGACACGCCGCGGCCCGGCAAGCGGGGCGGCTGGAGAATCGGTGGCCCCGAGTACGAGATCGAACTGCGCGACGCCCGCGAAGATTTCGCCTACGACCAGCCGGAGCAGATGTCCGAGGCGATCAACGAAGCAGACTGGCAGGTCATTAAGGATTACCGCGACTGGTACAGGCTCTACCTCATCACTCCGGACGGGGCCGAGCACCAACTGGTGCCGAGCGAGACCGCAGCCTTCTACGACAGGACGGAGCGCCCGTACCTCGTCGGGAGCTTCAGCGACAGGCCCAACGGGCTACCCACGCGCTATCACACGGTGGACGGCACCTACGTGAGCGTCGTCTACAACTCGCAGAGTGACTGGACCATCACCCTGCCCGATGGCATGCAGGCCACGGAGTCCGCCGGGGGGCAGCGGATCAAAGACACGAACGGCAACAGCGTCCTGATCCACGGTGGCCCCGGCGGCGCGACGCACTACAGGGACGAGCAGAGCGGGCGCGAGATCAGGGTCACCGGCGACGAGCAGGCCGGCTACCGGGTCTGGTATCACACGGTCGGCGACGACACGCCGGAGCAGTACGTCGATGTCAACATGGGGACGACGCGCGTCCGGGGCAAATTCTACCGCGTCAACGCGTGGAGTTCCGCGATGCAGACCGAGATCGGCGAGCAGGGGACCACGTGTGTCCACGACGCGATCCTCGACACGGAGCCCAACGCAAACAACCTCACGATGCAACTGCGCGTCGTCAGGGAGATCGTCTTCCCCGCCACCGAACAGGGGGTGCCGGGGAGGAAGTTCACCTTCGGGTACAACTCGGACACGGCGGAGCCGTTCACCACCACCTATCAGGACGTATGTGGCATCGACCCGGTGTCGCTCCTGGCCACGTCGTCCAGAGGGCTCGGCGAGTTGAGCCGGATGGAGACGCCGACGGGCGCCGTCTACGAGTACGCCTATAGCCTCGACGGCACGCACCGCATCCCGATCAACGTTGACGAGATCACGAGGGACATGGTTACGTCCAAGAGGGTGGGGTCCGCAGGGGCAGCCGAGAGTGACAAGGACAAGTGGACATATGACATCAACGTGCTCGGCGGCGGCGGCACGGTGGCCAACCCGGACGGTACGTCCTCGACGGAGACGGCCTACATCCTCGACCCCGGGTACAGCTCCAAGAGCGGGAGCCCGAACGGGCTGGGCGGCAAAGTATTCAGCTCGCGGACGGGGAACGTGCTGGTGCAGCGGCGGTGGCGCTCCAACCCCGCCTGGTTGACCCTCGCGGCGCCTTCCGGCTTCGTGGCCGGTAACCCCGTGGTCGAGGCCGAGTTCACGTCCCTCATGGAGAACAACGTCGCCGTGCGGATGTCGGCGAAGACTTACCGGTACGACCTCAACGGCAACCTGCTCCAGACGAAGGAGTACGACTGGTTCAGCGCCACGGCCATGACGCGCGACGCGGCAGGCATCCCGGAGGGAGAGCCGCCGGCCTCCGCGCTGCTGCGCCAGACCGACACCTCGTACTACAACTCGGCGGCGGACGACTCCTCCCCGAACCTCTACAGTAAGCGCGCCGCCGCCGCCCCGACGCTCGTCCTTAACGCCCCGAAGGAGACGGTAACCGGGGTGAGCATCACGCGGTTCAGCTATGACGGACAGCCATTCGACAATGCGCCCACCAAAGGCAACGTCACGCAGGTGGACAGCTTCGACGACCAGGGCGACGACATCGCCGGCAACGACCGCTGGGTGACGACGAAGACGACATACGACACCACGTACGGGAACGTCGAAACCACTACGGACGCGAACGGCAACGTCACGCGCTTCTACTACGAGGACTCGACCCACGCGATGCCGACCAAGGTCGAGGTGGACCCGCTGAACGGGACGGGCGTGCTGACGACGCGCACGACCTACGATAAGTGGACGGGACTGGTGACCTCGACGACCGACCCGAACGGGCAGGTCTCGACCATCGATTACACCAACCTGCTGCTCAACGCGCCGGACCCCTTCGGTCGGCCGGGCACGGTGACCGGGCCGGCCGTGACGGTGGACGGGGTGAGCCAGAGACGGAAGGTCTTCACCACTTATGAGGACAGCCTGCGCCGCGTGACGGTGGAGTCCGACCTGCGTGCGGAGGGCGACCGGCTGCTCAAGAGCCGCACGACGAGCGACGAGCTGGGCCGCGCGGTGCTCACGGAACAGAGCGAAGACGGGAGCGGCTACTCGATCTTCACGCACGCGGCTTACGAGCAGGGGGGCAAGTACATGTATGCCTCGAACCCGACGCGTGGGGGTGCGGAAGCGGCCACGGACGGGTGGGTGCGCACGGCCAGGGATGCGGCGGGGCGCTTGGTAGAGGTCGCCACCTTCGCCGGGGCGTTGAAACCGGCCTCCGACGCGCAGTGTACGGGAGAGACGGGCTGCACGGGGAAGGTGACGACCGCCTACTACGCGGAGTTCGTGACAGTGACGGATCAGGCGGGGAGGGTGCGCCGGAGCCGGACAGATGGGCTCGGGAGGCTGGTGCGGGTGGACGAGCCATCGGACGCAAACAACACGCTGGGTGGGTCCGACGCGCCGACACAGCCGACCGCCTACGCCTACGACGCTCTGGGCAATCTGACGCGGGTCAGGCAGGGGGGCCAGCTTCAGCACGGCGTCTACACGGGCGGGCAGACGCGCACCTTCACCTACAGCACGCTCGCGCGCCTCTCGTCGGCTCAGAACCCTGAGAGCGGCACGGTCGCTTACGAGTACGACGCGGCCGGGAACCTGAAGCAGCGGACGGACGCGCGGGGTCTCATCACCATCTACACCTACGACGGGCTGCACCGCGTGACGTTGCGGGACTACTCCGACCAGACGCCGGACGTGACCTCCACCTATGAGGCGGCGGGCGTCGTGAATTCGAAAGGGCGACTGACGCAGGTCAGCAGCAGTGTGTCCGCTTACCACTACACGGGCTACGACGCGCTGGGGCGAATCACCGGTAGTTCGCAGGTGATGCCGGACGGCGACGGTACCTCGACCACCTACTCGCTGCCCGACTACCGGTACGACCTGGCGGGGAACCTCGTCTCGGAGCAGTACCCCTCGGGGAGGATGGTCAAGACCGAGTATGACGCGGCGGGGCGAGTGGCGGGGGTAAGGAACAACGCTACCGGGCACTACTACGCGGGTGGGGCGGCCACGGACTCGACGAATCGTATCCAGTACACAGCCGGCGGGGCGGTCGCCTCCGTCAGGCTGGGCAACGGGCTGTGGGAGCGGACCGACTACAACTCGCGCGGCCAACTCACGCGGCTCCGCCTGGGGACCGCCGCTGCTGCCGCCTCGGTGCTGCGGCTCGACTACGGCTACGGGGTGGTGACGGGCGGCACGCTCGACGCGGCGCGGAACAACGGCAACCTCCGGAGCCAGACGATGACGGTGCCGGGGGCGGCGGCGCCCTTCGTGCAGACCTACGAC
>DASVGG010000064.1:0-41770 GCA_036379655.1 Pyrinomonadaceae bacterium | reverse complement strand
CTGCTGCTCGGCCCCGGCTCCATCCTCGACGCGCACACCGACGGCGAGCGCGTCTCGAAGAAAGAACTCGAAGAATCGGTCGAGCTCTACACACGACTCGTGAAGTCTCTTCTGAATCAAGCTATGAGAGGAAGCGAATGAGGCTGGCTTTACTCGGTCACGGCGCGATGGGGCAGTTGGTCGAGCGCCTGGCGCGCGAGGCGGGCGACGAGGTGGTGACCGTGCTCGGCTCGCGCGAGTCGGCGTTCTCGGCCGAGGAGTTGGCCGAGATTCTCGGCGGCCACGACGCGGCCATCGACTTCACCGTCGCCGAGGCCGTCCCGCGCCACGCGGAAGCCTGCGCCCTCGCGCGCGTCCCGCTCGTCGAAGGCACCACGGGCTGGCACGCGCAACTCGAAGACGTGCGCGCGTTAGTCGAACGCGAGAAGGGCGCGCTCATCCACGGCGCGAACTTCTCGGTCGGCGTCAACCTCTTCTACCGCGTCGTCGCGCGCGCGGCCGAGTTGTTCCACAGGTTCGACTACGCGGCCTTCATCGAGGAGGCGCACCACTCGCGCAAGCGCGACGCGCCCTCCGGCACGGCGCTGCGGCTGCGCGACATGGTCGCGGAAGTCTATGGCCCCGACGTGCCCGTCGCCTCGACGCGCGCGGGCCACATTCCGGGGACGCACCGCGTCGGCTTCGACTCGGCGGCCGACCAGGTCACGCTCACGCACACGGCGCGCTCGCGCGAGGGCTTCGCCGCCGGGGCGCTGGTCGCCGCGCGCTGGATTCAGGGTAAGACGGGCGTGTACGAGTTCTCCGAGACGCTCGAAGAGATTCTTAAAGGAAGTGACAAGCAATGAACGTCGAATGGATGCGCGGGTGCGCGACGGCTCTGGTGACGCCGTTCACGTCGGACGGGGGCGTTGACATCGAGCGTATGCGCGCGCTGGTGAAGCGGCAGTGCGAGGGCGGCGTGCGCGTGCTCGTGCCGTGCGGGACGACGGGCGAGAGCGTGACGATGTCGGAGGATGAGAACCGTCGGGTCATCAGTACGACCGTCGAAGTCGCGAAGGAGCACGGCGCGCGCGTCATCGCGGGCGCGGGCAGCAACTCGACGGCGCACGCCGTCTCGAACGCGCGCGCGGCGCAAGCGGCGGGCGCCGACGCGGTCCTCATCGTCGCGCCTTATTACAACAAGCCGACGCAGGAAGGTCTGTACCAGCACTTCCGCGCGGTGGCGGAGGCGGTCGCGCCGCTGCCCGTCGTGCTCTATAACGTGCCGGGCCGCACTTCCTCGAACATCGAGGCGGGGACGACGCTCAGGTTGGCGAAAGAGGTTGAGAACGTCGCCGCCGTCAAGGAGGCTTCCGGCAACCTCGCGCAGATCATGGAGATTCTGCGCAAACGGCCCGAGGGCTTTCTCGTGCTGTCGGGCGACGACGCGATGACGTTCGCGTTGATGGCGCTCGGCGCCGACGGGCTCGTCTCGGTCGCGTCGAACGAGGCGCCGGGGCCTCTGTCGCGGATGGTGGACGCGGCGCTCGCGGGGCGTTGGGACGAGGCGCGCGAGCTGCACTACCGCTGGCTCCCCCTGATGGACGTGAACTTCGTCGAGTCGAGCCCCGGCCCCCTGAAGGCCGCGATGACCTTGATGGGGCTCATCGAAGAGAACCTGCGCCTGCCGCTCGTGCCCGTGACGGAGAAGACGCGCGAGCGCGTGCGCGAGGTGCTGAACGAGTTGGGGCTTTTGGAGGAGACGCATGTCGCTGCGTGAGCAGGTCGAGGCGCTGTACGCGAAGGGCGGCGGGTTCACGTCGAACGACCGAGAGGTCTTCGAGTTGTTCAAGCACGCGCTCAACCGAGGCGAGGTGCGCGCCGCCGAGCGCGACGCCGAGGGGCGCTGGCGCGTCAACTCCTGGGTCAAGAGCGGCATCCTCGTCGGCTTCCGCATGGGCGTGCTCTCCGACATGAGCGCGCACCCGAGTCTGCGCTTCTTCGACAAGGACACCTACCCCGTCCGCGCGACGACCATCATGGACAACGTGCGCATCGTGCCCGGCGGCTCAAGCGTGCGCGACGGCGCGTACCTCGCCGGGGGCGTCGTCTGCATGCCGCCCATGTACGTCAACGCGGGCGCGTACGTCGATGAAGGGACGATGATCGACAGCCACGCCCTCGTCGGCTCGTGCGCGCAGGTCGGTAAGCGCGTGCACCTCTCGGCGGCGGCGCAGGTGGGCGGCGTACTCGAACCGGTGGGCGCCGTGCCCGTCATCATCGAGGATGACGTGCTGGTCGGCGGCAACTGCGGCGTCTACGAAGGAACCATCGTGCGCGCGGGCGCGGTGCTCGCGCCGGGGACGATTTTGACGGGCGCGACGCCGGTCTATGACTTGGTGCGCGGCGAAATTTATCGCCGCGCCGAGGACGCGCCGCTCGAAATCCCGGCGGGCGCGGTCGTCGTGCCCGGCTCGCGCGCGGTGACGAGCGAGCGCGGGCGCGAGTGGGGACTGTCTTTATACGCGCCCGTCATCGTCAAGTACCGCGACGAGAAGACCGACCGCGCGGTGCAGTTGGAGGACTACCTGCGTTGAGCGAATTCGAGCCTGCGCGGCGCCTGCGCGGCATACAGAAGAGCATGATTCGGCAGGTCTTCGACCGCGCGCGGCCCGGTAGCATCAACCTCGGCCTCGGCGAGCCCGACCTGCCGACGCCCGATGTCGTGAGGCGCGAGGCCGCGCGCGTCGTCGCGGAGGAGCAGAACGGCTACACGACGCACGCGGGCCTGCCCACCCTGCGCGAGCGCGTCGCCAACGACTACCAACATCTGAACCTCACGCCCGAGCAAGTCATCATCACGGCCGGCTCGCAGGAGGCGCTCTACCTCGCGCTGTTGACGCTCGTCGATGAAGGCGACGAGGTGCTCATCCCCGACCCGGGCTTCGTCGCCTACCCGACGATTGTGAAGATGGCCGGCGGGGTGCCGAAGTTCTACAAGCTGCCCGCGTCGCGCGACTTCGCCTTCGACGCGGAGGAGTTCAAACGCGCGCTCACGCCACGGACGAAAGTGGTCGTGTGCATCAGTCCGTCGAACCCGACGGGGCGCGTGCTGTCGCGGGAGGAGTTGGCGGCGATGGCCGTGGCGCTCGAAGGCTCGGGCGCGTACGTCGTGAGCGACGAGATTTACCGTGAACTCTACTTCGGAACCGAGCGGCCTTCGTCTCCCACGGAGTTTCGGACGGAGCGTGTGCTCGTCATCGGCGGGCTGTCGAAGTCGATGAGCATGACGGGCTGGCGCCTGGGGTGGCTCTGCGGCGACGCTGATGTCGTGCGCAGCGCGCTCGTGCTGCACGGCTACACGACGACGTGTGCCTCGACCGTCTCGCAGAAGGCGGGGCTCGCCGCGTGGACGGCCGAGGCCGCCGAGGCGCGCGCCGGGATGCGCCGCACGTTCCGCGAGCGGCGCGACCACCTGCTCGGCTTACTCTCAAGTGAACTGTCGCTGCGGGCCGTCGAGCCCGACGGCGCCTTCTACACGATGGTTGACGTGCGCGAGCACGGCGACTCGATGCAGGTGGCCGAACGCTTCCTTGAACACGGCGTCATCACCGTCCCCGGCGCGGCCTTCGGCGCCGAAGGGCAAGGTTACCTGCGCGTCTCCTTCTGCGCCGGTCTCGACGTGCTCGCCGAGGGCGTGAAGAGGATGAAGGCCGCGCTGAAGAAGTGACGAGTGATGAGTGAGAAGAAGTTAGTGACAAGCGTCGGCAAGGTGTTTTAACTTATCGCTCATCACTCGTCACTCTTTCGGAGGAGATATGAGCAGGAAGTATCGGGTCGGCATCCTCGGCGCGACGGGCACCGTGGGGCAGCGGTTCATACAGTTGTTGGAGGGGCACCCACAGTTCGAGGTGGCCGCGCTGGCGGCCTCCGACCGCTCGAAGGGCAAGGCGTACAGCGAGGCGTGCGCGTGGCGCCTGCCCGGCGACATGCCGGAGGCCGTGCGCGAGATGAAGGTCGCGGCGATTGAGCCGCCGCTCGACTGCGACATCGTCTTCTCAAGCCTGCCCGGCGACATCGCGCGCGAGACCGAAGAGGCTTTCGCGCGCGCGGGCCACGCCGTCATCAGCAACTCTTCGGCGCTGCGGATGGACGAGGACGTGCCGCTGCTCATCCCCGAAGTCAACCACGAGCACCTCGCGCAGCTCGACACGCAGAAGCGCGCGCGCGGGCTCGAACGCGGGATGATCGTGACGAACCCGAACTGCTCGACCATCATGCTCGTGCTCGCGCTCGCGCCGCTGCACGCGCGCTTCGGCATCGAGTCGTGCGTGGCGACGACGTTGCAGGCGCTCTCGGGCGCGGGCTACCCCGGCGTGCCCTCGCTCGACGCCGTGGACAACGTCATCCCGTACATCGGCGGCGAGGAGGAGAAGATTGAGACCGAGACGCTCAAGATTCTCGGGCGCTTCGAGGGCGGAGGGATTCAACACGCGCCCTTCAAGGTCAGCGCGCAGGTGCACCGCGTCAACGTCAGCGACGGCCACATGGCCGCCGTCCGCGTGAAGCTCGCGCGCGAGGCGTCGGTCGAAGAGTTGCGCGACGCCTTCTCGTCCTTCACCTCTCTGCCGCAGGAGTTGCGCCTGCACACGGCGCCCGAGCGCCCCATCGTCGTGCGCGACGAGCCCGACCGCCCGCAGCCGCGCCTCGACCGCGACGCCGGCCGTGGCATGAGCGTCACCGTCGGCCGCATCTTCCCCGACAAGGTGCTCGACTATCGCTTCGTCGCTCTCAGCCACAACACCGTTCGCGGCGCCGCCGGTGCCGCCATCCTCAACGCCGAGTTGTTAGTTGCGACGGGCAGGCTGTAAAGAGCGGCCGTCGCGTGAAACAGGAAGGCAGCCGCGTCACACGACCGGCTGCCTTTTAATCTGATGCGACGCCGGCCGCCGCCGAGACCGCGCCCCCGCCCCGACATGCGCATCCGTGGGAACAGCGTGCGCACGCCCGCGCATGTCGTGCGCACGCCCGCGCATGTCGTGCGCACGTCCGCGCATGTCGTGCGCATGTCCGCGCATGTCGTGCGCACGTTCGCGCATGTTGCGCGCATACGTGCGCATGGTGTGCGCATGCGTGCGCACGGCGTTCTCACGGCTGCGCATGGTGTGCGTACGCGTGCGTATGGCATGCGCAGGCGTGCGCACGGTCTGCGCACGCCTGCGCGCAGTCTGCGCGCGCGTGTAATCGTTAAGCTTAGGCGTGGGAGCGTCGCGCGCGCGCGTGTGTCAATGACTCGCGCCGAGTCGGAGCCTCAGCCCGACGCGCGCGAAGGCGGGCGGGCCGAGGGTGAGGACGGGCGTGCGGCCCACTTCGTAGCGCCGGCCCGTGAGGTTCTCGGCGGCGGCGAAGACCTCGACGCCACGGCCGACGCGGCGCGCGAGGAAGGCGTCGAGCGTGAAGTAACGCCCGAGCCGCAGTTGGTTCTGGTCGTCGTCGAACTGCGCGCCCGAGGCGCGGCCTTGCAGCGCGAAGGTCGTGCGGCCGACGCGGCGCAGTTGGAAGTTTAGTTGCTGGCGCGCGACCTGCGGGAGGCGCCGGCCTTCGAGCACGACATCCACGGGGAAGCTTGCGACGCGCGCGTCAACGAAGAGATAACCGGCCGAGGCCGTCCAGCCGCGCCCGAGATGTTGCTCAAACTCCGCCTCGAAGCCGCGCGAGCGCGTGCGGCCGAGGTTGCGCCGCTGGCGCGTGATGAGTGACGGCGTTACCGAGAGCGTCACGTTCGCGACGGGCCGCGTCACGTCCATCCAGAAGAGGTTCGCGCGCGCCGCCATCCCGCGCCGCGCCGAGTTGAAGAGGAGTCCTGCCTCGCCGCTCGTCAGACGCTCGGCCCGAAGGTTCTCGTCGGCCAGCGTGACGACGTTGCCGACGCGGAACGAACGATACAACTCGTTCAGGGTCGGCGCGCGGAAGGCGCGCGCGAGGGTCGCGTTGAGAGAGAGCGCGTCCGACACCGTGAAGACGGCCGAGAGCTGCGGACTGAAGGCCGTCTCGTCACGCTCTTCAAACACGACGGTCGTGACGGCGCGCGTGCCCGTGAGCGCGCGCGTCGTCTGCCGCGCGCGCTGGTTGCGCCAGCGGTCGAAGCGCGCGCCGGGCGTGACGACGAGCCTGTCCGTCACGCGCAGCGCGTCGCGCACGTAGAAGCCCGCCGCGCGCGCGCGTCCGCCCGCGCCTACAAGTGACGAAGGCCGACCCGCGACGTAGACCAACTCGTCGCTCGCGCCGCGCGCCTCGGACCAATCGACGCCCGCGACGAGCGCGTTGCGCGAGCCCGCCTCGCGCGACCACTGCAAAGACAGTCCCGACCCTTGCGCCGGCACGCGTTGGAGTCGCGTCAGCGTCTCGCTCGCGCGGTCGGCGGCGACCGCCGTGAAGCTCTGGTCGAAGACCTGCGCGGAGGCGTGCGCGCGCAGGTCGAAGAGGCCGACGCGCGAGTCATCCCACGTCATGCCCACGGCGAGTTGTCGCACGTGCGTGCGGTTGAACTGTTGCGGCGTGCCGTTGCGTCGCGACTCGCCGTAGTACGAAGGGCGCGCGAAGGCGCGGAGTCCTTTAGCGAACTCGCGTCCGACGTACAGCTCGCCGTAAGCGTTGCGCGACGCGGCGGGCGTGTCCACGCGACCGCGCTCGCGCTCGTTGACGAGGACGTAGCCGCCGGTGCCGAACGTCTGCGCCGAGAGAGAGAGCCCCCATCCACTTTGCAGCGTGCTCGCGTTGATGGAGGCGTCCGAGGTGCGTTGCGTTCCGTAGGAAGTCTCGAAGCGGAGTTGCGTCTCTTCGACCTTGCGCGGGACGAACTGCACGACGCCGCCGAGCGCGCCGCTGCCATAGAGCGCGGAGGAGGCGCCGCGCAAAACCTCCACGCGCCCGAGCCCCTCGCGCGGCACGCGCGCCCAGTAGACCCACCCGCCGAACGGGTCGTTCAGAGGCGTGCCGTCGTAGAGCACGACGGCGCGGCTCGCGCCGCTCGCGCCGACGCCGCGCAGAGAGACACCCTGCGCCGTCGGGTTGGCCGCGCGGCTCGACGTGCGCCGGAAGAGCTGGAAGCCCGGCACCTGCCGCAGCACTTCGTCCGACGTTAAAGCAGCGGCGCTCTCAAGCTCCTCGCGCCCGAGCACGACGACGCTCGCCGCCGTCTCGGCCAACCGCGTCTCCGCGCGCGCGGCCGTCACCGTCACGCGCTCCGTGAAGCCCGGCGGCAGCAGCACGACGCGCAGCACCTCCGCGCCGTCCCACTCGTCCGCCTTCCACTCACGCTCGAACACACCGAAGCCCTGCGCGCGCACCGTCAGACTGAAGCCGTAGAGACGCATCGGCCCGACCGCGAAACGTCCCTCCGCGTCCGTCAAGACGATGAGCGGGTCGAAGGCACCGCGCCCCTTCATCCACACCTGCGCGCCCTGCACGGGCGCCCCGTGCTCATCGACGACGACACCGCGCAGCGTCGGGCGCGGCTCCCCCTCCTGCGCGCGCGCCGCGCAGACGAGCAGGGACAAAACGACGCAGACCATGAACAGCTTTAACGGCACGCGCCGATGATAAGGCATCGGCGGCGCGTTTGCTCACGAGGCTACTGTTCGGTGTGTTAGTCTCGGGCGCGTGGACCTCTGGCAGGAAGTGGTGGTCGCGGCGGCGGCGTTCGCGGCGGGGATGATCAACTCAATCGCGGGCGGGGGGACGCTCGTCTCGTTCCCGGCGCTGCTGTGGGTGGGGCGCGACCCCGTGCTGGCGAACGCGACGAGCACGGTCGCGCTCTGGCCGGCGTCGCTGGCGGGGCTCTACGGCTTCCGGCGCGAGTTGAAGGACGGGCGCGCCTTCATGCTCTTCGCGGTGCCGTCGCTGTTGGGCGGCGTGCTCGGGGCGGTGCTGCTTTTGCGCACGCCTTCGGAGACGTTCGGGCGCCTCGTTCCCTTCCTCATCCTCTTCGCGACGCTGCTGCTCGCGGCGCAGGAGCCCATCTCGCGGCGGCTGCGCGGCGACGCCGGAGAAGCGCACACGCCGACGCGCGCGTGGTGGACGGGGGCGTTGGTCTTTCAGTTTTTAGTCGGAGTCTACGGCGGCTACTTCGGGGCGGGCATCGGCATCCTGATGCTGGCGGCGCTGGGGCTGTTGGGCTTCACGGACATCCACCGGATGAACGCTTTGAAGAACCTGCTCGCCATCTGCATCAACGGCGTGGCCGCCGTCTACTTCATCTTCTCCGGCTCGGTCATCTGGACGGACGTGCTGGTGATGACGTTCGCGGCCATCGTGGGCGGCTACTCCGGCGCGCGCCTCGCCTACCGCCTCGGCCGCCGCTTCGTCCGCCTCGCCGTCATCATCATCGGACTGGTGATGAGCGTCTCTCTCTTCTTCCGTTGAGAATGAAATCAACAGGGATGGACAGGATGTGCAGGATAAGAGTTTAAGTCTTTATCCTGCACACCCTGTTAATAATTCTTCGACTACAGGCCGCGTGTACTGAAGGTGTCGCAGCGGCGGAGGTCGCCGCTGTCGAAGCCCGCGCGGAACCAGCGCGCGCGCTGCTCGGAGGAGCCGTGGGTGAAGGCGTCGGGGACGACGCGGCCGCCCGATTGGCGTTGGAGCGTGTCGTCGCCGATGGCCGAGGCGGCGCGCAGCGCCTCGTCAAGGTCGTCCGGGTCGAGGATGTTCTTCTGCTTGGCGTAGAAGCCCCAGACGCCCGCGTAGCAGTCCGCCTGAAGCTCCAAGCGGACGGAGAGGTCGTTGGCCTGCGCCTCGGAGCGCGCGCGTTGCTGAAGCTGCGTCACCTTGTCGGACGTGCCCAGAAGGTTCTGGACGTGGTGGCCGACCTCGTGCGCGATGACGTAGCCCTGCGCGAAGTCGCCCGGCGCGCGGAAACGCTGGCTCAACTCCTGAAAGAAGGAGAGGTCGATGTAGACCTTCTCGTCGCCGGGGCAGTAGAACGGCCCGACCGAGGCGCCGGCCCGCCCGCACGCGGATTGAACCTGCCCCGTGAAGAGCACGAGCGTCGGCTCGCGGTACTGGCTCCCGTTGCGCCGGAAGATTTCGTTCCAGGTGTCCTCGGTCGTGCCGAGCACGCGGCGGACGAACTGCGCCCCTTCGTCGTTCGACTGCTGCTGCTGCGGCCCCGTGCGCGAGGCCGGCGGCGGCCCTTCCGTCGGCACGACCCCGCTGTCGAGCAACTGCCTCGGGTCGAGGCCGAAGACGAGCGCGAGGATGATCAGGATGACCGTCCCGCACCCGCCGCCGACCGCCATCCCCCCGCCGGGAATCCCCATCCCACGCCGGTCCTCAACGTTCCCGCTCTCGCGTGCGCCACCTAGTCTCATGTGTTTAAGCTCTCCTCCATTCAGGGAAAGTAGGCAGATGGCAGATGGCAGTAGGCGGCCGCTCCGCGTTATTGATGCTGAAAGGTTAATCCGAAGTTCTCGACCCTAACACTTTCAACTGCCTACTGCCATCTGCCCACTGCTCATCGTCCTTCGCGCGCGGGCGCGGGCGGCGGGGGCTGGTCGCCGCGCTCCTTCTCACGCTCGACGCTGGCGCCCTTGTGGAGCTTCCAGGCGCGTATGAAGAGCGCGAGCGCGACCCACGTGCCGATGAAGGCCAGCGGGTACGTGATGCCGCGCGGCCACTTGACCGCGATGATTGAGAGCCCGAGCAGCAGCCCCCCGGCCATCGCCATCAGCCGCGCCTCGGCCGGCCCGAGCACGCGCCGGTTCGTGATGGCCGCGCCCACGGCGCTGCCGACCCCGATGACGCCCGCCGCGGCGCGGCTCGTGCTTCCCTTCCGGCTCGTGCGCTGCCTGCGCCCCTTGCGCGGGCGCGGCGGGCCGAGCGGCTTCACACGCCGCCGCTCGCTGATGACGATCTCGGTCGCGTTCTCAAGGTCGCGGCAGTACATCTCCTGCATCTGCTTCGCGAACCCTTCGTCCTCGATCGTCACGTCCAGTTCCCAGTTGCCCATCCAGCTCGCGACGTTCAAATTCGTCGAGCCGACGCGTGCCCACTTGCCGTCCACGACCGAGGTCTTCGCGTGGATCATCGGGCCGTTCCACTCGAAGACGCGGACGCCCGCTTCGAGCAGCGCGCGGTAGTTGGCGCGCGAGAGCGCCGAGACGACGGGGATGTCGCTCGCGCTCGGCACGAGCAGTCGCACGTCAACGCCGTCCTGCGCCGCCGCGCGCAACGCCTGCACGTACATGTTGGTCCCGACGAAGTAGGCGTCGGTCAGCCAGAGGTACTCACGCGCGCCCGCCGCGACGAGCTGTTCCAGACGATAGAGCCCGACCGTGTTCGGCTCGGTGGCGATGACGCGCACGGCCACGTCACCGCCCTGCTCGATGGACTCGCGCGTGGGTAAATCTTCGGCGGGAATCTTCTCGCCGCACGCCGTCTCCCACACGCGCGCGAAGGCCGCCTCCATGTCCGCGACGGCCGGGCCTTTGATTTCGACGCCGGTGTCGCGCCAGGGGTCTTGATTCTTCTCGGGCCGCCCCAGCCAGTCCTGCCCGACGCAGAGGCCCATGACGAAGCCCATGCGGCCGTCCACCGAAATCATCTTGCGGTGGTCGCGGTTGAACCAGCCGAAGGGCTCCTCCCAGCGCGGCGGGTTGAAGCCCTTGACCTCGACGCCCGCGTCGCGCAGGTTGCGCCAGAAGCGGCGCGAGGTCTTGCCGACGGCGCCGAGCCAGTCGTAGACGACGCGCACGCGCACGCCCTCGCGCGCCTTCGCGATGAGCGCCTCGGCGAACTGGCGTCCCACGTCGTCCTCGTGGATGATGAAACTCTCGAAGTGGATGGTGCGCTCGGCGCTCTTGATGGCTTCGAGCCACGCGGGGTAGTTCTGCTCGGCGTCCACGAGGAGCCGCACGCCGTTGCCGGGGATGAGCGGCGAGCCGGTCGCGCGCGCGTACGCCTTATCGACGACGCGGCGCACGGGCGGAAACTCGGCCGTGTCGATCGTCGTGTCGGGCGCTTCGCGCTCGCGCCGCTCGGGCTGGTACACCTCGGTCGTCATCAAACGAACATCTTAGCCGTCACGTCTTTGGACAACTGTGTCCGCGAACAAACAATTCTGTTGCGAGGCTTGGGAGAGGGCAACATAATAGCGCGAATCGGCGCGGGAGGGCGAAAACAGTTGGACTCAAAGCAGAGGGCGGGTTTCAAAGCGGCGGAGTTTGTCGAAGACGGGATGCGCGTCGGACTGGGCACGGGCACGACCGCGTACTGGCTGGTCGAGCGTCTGGCCGAGCGCGTGCGCGAAGAGGGCTTGCGCGTGCGCTGCGTGCCGACCTCGCATCGGACGGAAGAGCAGGCGCGAAGTTTAGGCATCCCGCTCTTCACGCTCGGCGAGGCCGGCGAGTTGGACATCGCCATCGACGGCGCCGACGAGATAGGGCCGGGGCTCGCGCTCATCAAGGGCGGCGGCGGCGCGCTGCTGCGCGAGAAGCTCGTGGCCACGGCCGCGCGACGCTTCGTCGTCATCGCAGACAAGTCGAAGAAGGTCGAAGTGCTCGGACGTTTCCCCCTGCCCGTCGAGGTGGTGCGGTTCGGCTGGGAGCTGACGGCGCGCAGGGTCGCGCGCGTCGTGAACGTCGAGCCCGCGTTGAGGCTTAACACGGACGGCGAGCCCTTCGTCACGGACAACGGCAACTTCATCATCGACTGTCGCTGCGGAGAGATTCCGGACCCCGTCCGGACGGAGCGCGAACTGAAGTCCCTGGTGGGCGTGGTCGAGAGCGGCCTCTTCGTCAACATGGCCGACTCAGCCGTCCTCGCCGACGACGAGAGCGTGGAGGTCGTCGAAAATCGGCGGTAGCCCGACCGTAACGCAAACCGCACAAAGAATCCGCAAAGAGCGGAAAGAGTTCGTTTAGCATCGCGCGCGTGCAGAGACTGCCGACAACGCTTCTCACATTCGCCGCGTCCTCCTGGGCGCGTTCGCTCATCGGGTTCTTCATCAAGCTCGGGGTGTTCGGGCCGTTCCTGCTCGAAGCGTTCGACTCGTCCTTCTTCTATGTGCCGCTGGCGAACGAGCTGCTGCTCTTCGCGCTCATCCACGGCGGGGGCGAGGCGTCGCGCTGGATGTGGGTGGTCTACGCGCTGTCGGGCGCGGCGGGGACGGTGGCGGGCGTCGCGCTCTTAGACCTCGTGATGCGGCGCGTGGGCGCGGGCGGCGTCGAGCGCCTCGTCGGGCCGAAGCGTTTCAAGAAGCTGAAGGGCAAGGTCGAGCGCAACACGGGTTGGGTCGTCTTCGTCGCTTCGGCGTTGCCGCCGCCGTTTCCGTTCCGCTTCACGATGATGACGGCCTCGGCGCTCCAGTGCGACCGGGGCCGCATGTTCGTCGCGGTCTTCGCCGGCCGCGCGCTCCGCTTCGCCGCCGAGGCGCTGCTCATCCTCTACTTCGGCCGCCGCTTCCTCGACTTCATGAACTCCGACGCCTTCAACTACATCGTCTACGCCCTCACCCTCGTCGCCGTCGTCGGCAGCGCCGTCACCGTCTACAGACTTTTAAAGAGCCGTAAATCGTGAACCGTAAACCGTGACAAGATAGAACGCGCTTCTTCTTGTCACGGTTTAAGGTTCACGGCCTCAATGCAAGCCATCGCCCGAGGTGTCGCCGCGCGTGGAGTCGCGCTTGCCGATCTTGGGGAGGTTGCGCGCGGCGCCCGCGCGGCCCTTGCCGGCGGGGCGCCGCTTCTTCTCGCTGCGCGCCTGCGTCGAGGGGCCTTTGCGGCCGCGCACCTGCCGCTCTTCGTCGCGCCCCGCCACGTCTTTTCGCTCCGACATCTGCTCCTCCGATCTCTCTCAGCCGCGACGCCCGCCGCCCGCGCCCTTCTTCGACGAGTTGCCGCGCAGAGGCTCGGGCGCGGTCTGCAAGGTGCGGCGGTCGCGGCTGGCGACGCCGGCCTGTCCCGCGGCCGAGCGGCTCTTCTTCGCGCCGCGCACGCGGCGGCCCGAGGTGCTGAAGGTCTCGATGAGGCCGTGCTCTTCGAGCCGACGGTAAGCGTTGCGCACGATGTTGCGGCTGACGCCGAGTTGTTCGGCCAGCGCGCGCTCGGACGTGAGCGCGTCGCCGCGCGTGAATTTCCCCGCGAGGATGGCGCTGGCGATCTGGTTGAATATCTGCTGCGTCTTCGTCTCGTCGCTCCCAGCGCGGATGCGTATGTTCAGGTCCGGCATGCAGTCTCCCCCTTGAATGAGTGAAAGTTTTTAAACCCCAGACGGGTAAGTTTCGGGCGGCTCTTCGCCCGCGTGCCACTGCACGCCCGGTTCGAGCGGCTCGACGGCCGTCGTCTCGTCGAAGTGCAGGACGGCGTCGAACTGCTCCGCGAGCCGCGCGTGGAAGTAGTGGCTGAGGCGCTCGGTCTCGGGTCGATAGATGACCCCGATGGCGCGCTCCAACCTCGGCAGGCGCAGCAGCTCGCGCGCCTGCCCTTCGACGCGCAAATCTATCATGAACCTCTCCAGCCCCGCGTCATGAAAGAGCGCCTCGTAGCTGCCTTCGAGCGCGGGTCGCACGCGGCGGCGGCGTCCGGGCTCGTCCCAGTCCCGCGAGGCCGTGACCGTGCCTCGGTGCGTCGTGAAGCCGACGAGGAAGGCGTCGCGCGCGTAGCGTTCGCGCACGAGTTGCCCCACGTTCCACTCGCCGCCCTGCCCCATCTCGGTCGCGCGCGCGTCGCCGAGGTGCGAGTTGTGCTCCCACACAGCGACCTTCGCGCTCTGCCCTTCGGAAGAGAGATGAGCCACCAACGCGTCGAGCGTCTCGGCCATGTGGCGGTCGCGCATGTTCCAGGAGCTGACGCGGCCACGGAACATCGAGCGATAATACTCCTCCGCGTTCTTGACGAGCCGCGCGTTCTGCTCGGCGTAGAAGAACTCGTCGCGCGCGACGCGCCCGTCGCGGTTGGCGAGTTCGGCGGCGCGGCGCCTGAGCTCGACCAACTGCTCGACGACGGCCGGCTCGCACGACTCGGCCGCGCCGTAGGCGGCGGCGTACGCGTACGAGGTCGTGTCCTCGGCGAAGTGCTCGAAGCAAGAATACCGATGGCGCGCGCGCCTCGCGGCCTCCGGGTCAACCTTGTCGAGGTAGCCGAGCACCTCTTCAATCGACGTATAGAGACTGTAGAGGTCGAGCCCGTAGAAGCCGACCTTCGCCGCGCCCTCGGGCAACGCGTCGTTGTATGCGCGCAGCCACTCGACGAACTCGACGACAACCGTGTTGCGCCACATCCACACGGGGAAACGCTTGAAGCCGCCGAGCGCCGCGCTTGCCTCACGGTCGTCCGACTCGCCGCGCACGTAGCGGTTGACGCGGTACGCGTCCGGCCAGTCTGCCTCGACCGCGACGGCCGTGTAGCCCTTCTCTGTGATGAGCCGCTTAGTGATCTCGGCCCGCTCCCTGTAGAACTCGTGCGTGCCGTGCGAGGCTTCGCCCAACAGCGCGAACCGCGCCGCCCCCAACGACTTCAACAGCGGGTCGTAATCCCCGGGCGCGCCCTCCAACACCCGCGCCGCCCCGCGCACCACCTCCGCCGCCACCCGCGCGGTCTTCGCCTCAGCCATAACGAACCTCGGAAGAATAGCAGGCAGTAGGCAGTAAGCAGATGGCAGTTGAAAACCCTGCCTTCGGAACTTATGACTTAGCTCTCCAACGCGTGGAACGCGAAGCGACTGCCTACTGCCCGCTGCCTACTGCTTTTCAGCTCTGCCCCGCGGCCCTTGAAGACGGACGGCTGAAGTCGTTCACGTCGGTCGTGTCGGACGTGGCCGTGATGTCCGTGGCCGGGGTCGTGTTGGACGGGGTCGCGGGTGGCAGCGCCACGTCCATGCCGGCCGTCGGCGCCGGCGCCTCCGGGAGGGCCTGGTAGCTCTGCACGCGCAGGTTGTTCTGCACGTTCGAGACCCCCGAGACCGACTCGGCGATGTTCTCGGCGAGCCGCTTGGCATAGCGGCTGTCAACCATCCCCGTCAGGATGACTTCGCCCGCGACGACGTTGACCTCAACGTCCGAAGCGTCGAGCCATTCGTTGTCGGCCAGACGGTCGCAGACATCGTCGCGCAGGCGGTCGTCGGAGCGGCGGTAGTTCTTCGGCCCGCGCCCACGGAACTTGCCCTCGCCACGGCCGTAGGCCCTACGAGGCTCTTCGCGCCGGCCGCGCTCGCGGTCGTCGTCTTCGTCGCCGCCGAACCACGAGCGCACCTGGTCCGCCGCGCGGTCGAGCCAACTGCCGCCCTCGCGGTCGTCTTCGCGCCCACGGCCCACGGCGCGTCCGCGCTCGGCGCGCTCGTCGTAGTCGTCGCGCGCGTACTCGTAGCCGCTGCGGCCGTAGAAGCGGCTCGTCGTGCGGCCGTAGTCCGTGTCGTAGTCGCGCACCTCGTCCGCGTCGTCGTCTTCGTGCCTGTATGCGCGCTCGACGCGACGCTCGTAGTCGCGCGCGGGCGGGCGGACGACGTAAGCGCGCCCGTACCCCTCGCCCTCTGGCCTGCGGGAAGACGGCGAGTAACCGCCGCGCTCGAACACCTCGCGCCCGTAACGCGAACCGTAGTCGCCCGCGCCGTACTCGCGTGCGCCGTAGCGCGAGCCGTAGTCGCGCGAGCCGTAGTCGCGCGAGCCCGATTCACGCGCGCCCGTGTCGCGCGCGTCGAAGTCGCGCTCGCGGCCGTACTCGCGTTCGTAGCCGCCGCGCCCGCCCGCGTAACCGCCGCGACGCAGACCGCCGTACTCGGAGCCACGCTCGGGGCGTGTGCCCTGCGCGCCGTAGCCCCTCTCCGCGTCGCGCTCGTATAACCTCTCGTCGGTGCGGTCTTCGTCCGAGTCGCCGTAGCGACCGAACCCGCGTCCACCGTAACGTGATGACATCTTCAACCTCCTTCTACTCGTCTGCCGTCAAACAAAAACCTTCCGGCATGAGGCGCGGGGGCTCGGGGAGAAGATTCCATGAATGCGCCTATCCGTGCCCCTGTCTATCAACTCGCGTTCACCCTTTCCTGCCAGCCTCGCAACCCTCCTTGTTCTCAAGTCGCTCGTTAACCGAACGAGGTCGCGCGCTCAACGGCCCGCGCCCCGCCTCTTCTTTGAACCCTGCTCGAACACCTCCCGCGCGCGCTCGAAGACGCCTTCGAGCCTCTGCCTCTTCTTCAGCACGGGCTCGAAGAGGTCGCCTTTGCGCTCGACGCGGCGGAGCATGTTCTTGATGTGAAAGTCCGAGGTCTTGATCTTCTTCCGCTCGACCTCCTTCCATTCGAGCGGCGCCGAGACCGTCGCGCCCGGCTTCGGCCGCACAGAGTAGGGCGCGACGACCGACTTGCCCCGCGCGTTCTGCATGTGGTCCACGTAGATCATCCCCGTCCCGCGCTTGCGCTTCGAGCGTTCGACGGTCGCGACCTCCGACTGTTCGCGCGCGACCACCGTCGCCAACTGCACGGCCAACTCCGCAATCGCCTCGTACTCATAAACAGGCTCGACCGGCACGTAGACGTGTATGCCGCGCGAGCCGGAGGTCTTCGGGTAAGCTTCGAGCCCGACGCGCGCGAGCACTTCGCGCGTGGTGACAGCCACGTCGCAGATGGTCTCGAACGCGACGCCCTCGGCGGGGTCGAGGTCGAAGACGAACCAGTCCGGGTGTTCGAGGTCGCTCACGCGCGAGTGCCACGGGTGGCGCTCGACGGCGCCGAGGTTCGCCATGTAGAGCAGCGTCGCGAGGTTGTCGCCGACCATGTAATCGACCTCGTGCCCGCCGCCGTCCTCGACTTCGAGCGGCGCCGTGCGGACGAACGACGGCGCCTCGTTCACGTCGTGCTGGTGGAAGTAGGGGCCTTCGATGCCGCTCGGATACCTCTTCATGATGAGCGGCCGGTCTTTCAGATACGGCAGGATGTAGTCGGCGACCTCGTGGTAGTAACGCACGAGGTCGCCCTTCGTGTACCCCTCGCCCGGCCAGTAGACGCGCTCAAGATGCGTGAGCGGCACGACCTCGCGCCCGACCTTCACGTTCACGTCGCCTTCGAGCGTCTTCGCCTCCAACGCACGAGCGACCGGCGCGGCCTTACCAGCGGCCTGCGCCGTGTCGAACTTTCTGACGTGCCCGCCGCCCTCCTTCACGCGGACGGCGTCGCCCCCCTTCGCCTTCTTACCCTTACCCTTGAGCGTCTCCTGGCCGTCTACCGGCTTGCGCAGACGCAGTTCCCAACTCGCCTCGGCGAACTCGTCCGAGCGTTTGAAGAGCAGCCACTCGCCCTCGCGCCGCTTCATCTTCAAGAGCGTGAAGGCGCCGCCGAGTTTCTCGCCCTTCAGAGCGAAGTCGAGCCGACCCGCCGCGAGTTGCTCGGCCGCCGTGCCCTCGCCCAGCACTTCGTACGTGCCGCCGTCCCACTTCATGTGCTCGCCCGCGCCGTACTCGCCTTCGGGGATGAACCCTTCAAACTTGAGGTACTCGACGGGGTGGTCTTCGGTCTCGACGGCGAGCCGCTTCTCCGAAGGGTCAAGCGAAGGCCCGCGCGGCACCGACCAGGACTTGAGCACGCCGCCGACCTCCAGACGGAAGTCGAAGTGCAGCTTCGACGCGTGGTGCTCCTGTACGACGAAGCGGCGCCGGTTCGACTTCGACACGCTCCCGCGCGGCTCCGGCGTCCGCCTGAAGTCGCGCATCTTTCGGTAGGTCTCAAGCCCCATCCGTCACAACCCCTTTGCCGCCAGTCGGTACACCTGTGTACGCGACTCGTTCATCCGCGCGGCGCGTGCCGACCCGCTCGCGCGCGGGCCGCACGCCCAACCCCGCGCAGTTTTGAAGACTCTCGCGCCTCCCGACTTCGATGGAACCAGTTTCGCGTTAAGAGACTTGCAACTTGCATGCTCAAACGCCGAAGTCCTCTAACATCAACGTATGTTCGGCAACAGACAGCCGCCGGACTCAACCCTCATTCTCACAGCTCAAGTCGATCACCCACGGCCGCTCGACATGCTTCTCGACTATGAGACGGCCGAGGTTGAGCCAGCGCGCGACGCCGTCGAGGACGTTGGAGTCGGAGGTGACGGCGACGCGGTCTGAGTTGATGATGTCGCGGTCGGGGTTGAACTCGACGCGCACCTCCCAGGGCCAGCCGCGCGCGGCCGCGACCTCGCGCACGCGCGCGGCCAGACGGCCGCTGTTCGAGACGGGGCTGTCGAACAGCCACAGCACCGACGAAGGCGCGAACGTCTCAAGCGCCGCGCCCGTTAACATGACGGCCCGCTCCGTCTCCGCGACCGCGCGGTAAGAGCCGTGCACCGACGAGAGATCGCGCACGCACCCGTCGCGCCCCAGGACGAGCACGCCGCCCGACAGCGCCGCCTCAAGCAGGATGACGAGGTTGAAGCCGTCGATAATCAACTCTTCTCCCGCGACCTCGCCTTCGTCCAGACAGCTCGCACTTCGACGCGCGCGGCTCTCGTCCGCGCACGCCGCGCGCGAGACGGCGAGGCGTTGCCGCTCCCTTAGGTTGTGGCGGTCGCCGACGAGTTTCAGCGCCGACTTCGTCTGATACCCTCGGCTCAAAAGCCACGACAGTTCCGACACAGCGACGCGCAGCGCCTCTACGCGCGCCGCCTCGAACAGCCGCGCGTCCTCCGGGTGCGCGCCCCTGTGCCGCCGCCTGTCGGGACTCAAGTTCCCTGTCTCCTTAGCGCGTAGTAGGCGCCGACGGCCTCGCACGCCGTCTCGGCGTCGAGCGCCTAAGCGCGGGGAAGAATTAACAGAGATGGACAGGATTGATAGGATGAGGGATTAAAGATTTGAAATTTCAAATTTGAAATCTGTATCTGCTTTATCCTGACTATCCTGTCCATCCCTGTTAATCCTCCTCGTCGCCTTATCGCACCTTCCGCTTCCCATGCGCGGATTTTGCCACAGCGCGGGCCGGGAGGCCGCCCCCGCCCGCGCCCGTTCGTCACGGCCGGAGTCCGGTTTGTCACACAACGCTTCACAAGCGCGGCCGCGCGCCTTATCCTTAGACCCTTGCGCCCGACCGCGCCGCCCCGCGCCGAAAGCGTCAAACCCGACATCGCCGCGCAGACCGAAATCTCCCCGGCAGGGGAGGGCTGAGAGCGCGCGCGTGCGTCAGAATGAAGGCAGGAACTTTTTCGCGGATGACCAATGCGGAGAGACTCGAAGGCGTGCGGCTCGCGGACAGGCTGGGGGCCGCGGGCGGCGAGCGCGCGTGGCGCGGGCGCCTGAAGCGCTGGGCCATCATCTTCGCCGCGTGGACGGTGATCGCGCTCTTCTTCGCGGGGCAGTACTACTACTCGAACCTGCTGAGCGAGCACCCGATGACGTGGCGCGAGGCGGCCTCGCAGCAGTTCATCTACCCGTACCTGTGGGCCTTCGGCACCGTCCTCGTCCTGTGGCTCGCCGACCGCTTCCCCGTCGAGGGGCGGCTCTGGCGGCGCAACGTCCCCGCGCACCTGCTCTTCGCCACGGCCTTCGTCGTCGTCATCTCCGGCCTCTTCCAGATCATCTATTTCTTCATGATGAACACGCCGGGCAGGCACTACGACCCAGCGCAGACGCTCCGCTGGATCATCTACAACTCGTCCGAGAACTACGGCATCTACGGCCTCATCGTCCTGCTCAACCAGGTCTTCCGCTACTACCGCCGCTACCGCGAGGGCGAGTTGCGGGCCTCGCGCCTCCAGACGCAGTTGACGCAGGCGCAGCTCGAAGCACTGAAGATGCAGCTCCAGCCGCACTTCCTCTTCAACACGCTCCACTCCATCTCGGCCCTCCTGCACCGCGACCCGGACGCGGCCGACCGCATGATCGCCCGCCTCGGCGACTTCCTCCGGCTCACCTTGGAGAACTCGGGCACGCAGGAGGTCTCGCTCCAGAAGGAGCTTGAGTTCCTGACCTGCTACTTAGAGATTGAGCGCGTGCGCTTCCAGGACCGGCTCACCACGAGCGTCGAGGTCGAGCCCGCCGCGCTCGACGCGCCCGTTCCCAACCTCATCCTTCAGCCCATCGTCGAGAACGCCCTGCGTCACGGCATCGCCCAGACCCGCGGCCCCGGCCGCGTGGAGATTTCCGCGAAACGCGAGCACAACGCGCTGCGTATACGGGTCAGGGACAACGGGCCGGGCCTTGCTGCCATCACAAGGCCGGACGACGGGTTGAAGGAGGGTCTCGGGCTCTCGAACACGCGCGCGCGACTCGAACAGCTCTACGGCGCCGCGCACCGCTTCGAGCTTGAGAACGCGCCCGACGGCGGACTCCTCGTCACTTTGGAGATACCCGCCGCGGGCGGCACCCCCGCCTAATTTCTGGAACCCACCCCGCGTCCCCGCGTAAACATTTCTGAAACCCGAAGGCGTTTTTTGCCACAAACCCCTTCGGAGAGGTGTTTTCTTTTCGTAAATCGTGAATCCTCAGTAGGAAATCGCCCCTGCTTTTCAACGATTTGCTACTGACTACGGCGGCCGCGTGCGCGTGACCGCCGTTCGCGGTTTACGATTCACTGTTAATATAAAAATCTATGACGGAAGCCGCACAGGCACCCATCCGCGTCCTCGTCGTGGATGACGAGCCGCTCGCGCGAGAGAAGATTCGCGGCATGGCGGCCGACGACCCGGACCTCCGCGTCGTCGGCGAATGCACGAACGGCGCCGAGGCCATCGAGGCCGTCCAGACGCTGCGCCCCGACCTGCTCCTGCTCGACGTGCAGATGCCCGAGGTCGGCGGCTTCGCCGTGCTCGAAGCCCTGAAGGACGAAGGGCTGCCGCCCGTCATCTTCATCACGGCCTACGACCACTACGCCGTGCGTGCCTTCGAATTCCACGCGCTCGACTATCTGCTCAAGCCCTTCGACCGCGAGCGTTTCCGCGCCGCGATGGAGCGGGCCAAGCGGCAGATTCGGCGCGACACGGGCGGCGCTTTGGACGAGCGCATCATCGCGCTCCTCGAACAGATGCGCGGCGGGCAGCAGCGTTACAGCGAGCGGCTGGTGGTGAAGACCGGCGGGCGCGTCTTCTTCCTCAACACCGACGAGATCGACTGGATCGAGGCCGAGGGCAACTACGTCTCCATCCACACGGGCAAGAAGGCGTACCTGCTGCGCGAGACCATCTCAAGCCTTGAAGCGCAGCTCGACCCGAAGGACTTCGTGCGCATACACCGCTCGGCGATTGCGAACATCAACCGCATCAAGGAGCTTCAGCCCTGGTCGCACGGCGAGTATCACGTCATCCTCAACGACGGGACGCAGTTGACGCTCTCGCGCAGCTACCGCGAGAAGCTACAGGCCGCGCTCGGCAACAGTCTGTAGCGTGGTCGGAAACGGACGCGAGGCCGCTTCATCACACGACGCGTCCAGTTCATCACAAAAGCCTTCACCCGAGGCCCGGCGGTCTTTAGAATCACCCTTGTAACGGCGGCCCAGAAGCGGCGGCCTGCTCCGTAGGCGCTCGGCGCGCCGAGCACGGGCGGCATCCCAGACAACCGCCCGACCTTACCCGAAGGGAGTTCTAACAGATCATGCTGGAACAGAAGCACTACGCGTTCAACCGCCCCGTCGAGCAGTCCGAGCCCGCCGCACCCGCGCCGCCGGAGCAGGGCGCGGCCGTCCGCCTGAAGACGCTGAGGGAACTGGCGCTCGCGCTCCTTCAGGAGGTCGATTCCATCAAGGGCAGCGGCTCGCTCGAAGCGAAGCCGAGCCTCGACTTCTCGGAGGAGGTGCGGCGCTTCGAGACCGACCTCATCCGCTGGGCGCTGATGCGCACGGGCGGCCACCAACGCCGCGCCGCGCGCATGCTCAACCTCAAAGTCACCACGCTCAACGCCAAGATCAAACGCTACCGCATCCAGCCGCACGCCTCGCCCACCGCCACCGGCAACGTCGTCGGCCTCTACCGCGACGCGGAGGAGAGCAGGCAGTAGGCAGTTAAAACCGAAAGCGTCTTAACGAATCCGCCCGCATGAATCAGGGGCGGCGAGATTAACAACTCGCCGCCCCCGAATTTTCTTAACGCGTCGTTTCTTTCGACCGCGTTGCCTTCAACTGCCTACTGCCTACTGCCATCTGCCTACTGCTTTTGCCTTTCCCCGCCGACTCGCGTATAGAAACGCGGATGAAGGTTCGCGTCGTCTTCCTGATTCTGTGCTGCATCTGGGGCTCGACCTGGATGTTCATCAAGCTCGGCCTGCGCGACCTCCCGCCGCTCAGCTTCGCCGCCGCGCGTTTTCTGTTAGCCACCGTCATCCTGTCCGCAATCGTCGCCGCGCGGCGCGCGCGCCTGCCTCGGGGGCGCGAGTGGCTGCTGCTCGCGCAGACGGGCGTGCTCTCCTTCGGGCTCAACTACGGGCTGCTCTTCTGGGGCGAGCAGCACATCTCTTCGGGGCTGGCGGCGCTGCTGCAAGCGACCATCCCGGTCTTCGGGATGCTGCTGGCGCACCCGTACCTGCCGAGCGAGCGTTTGAACGCGCGTAAGTTGGCGGGCGCGCTTTTGGGCGTCGCGGGCGTCGGCGTCATCTTCTCGCACCAGTTGGGGGCCGAGGGGTCGATGGCACTTTGGGGGAGCGCGGCCGTGGTGGTGGGCGCGGCGTTCGCGGCGTGGTCGAACGTGCTGGTGAAGGCGAAGGGCTTGAAGCTGGAAGCGTCGGTGCTGTCGGCGGGGCAGATGGCGTGCGGCTTCGTGGCGCTGGCGTCGGCGGCGCTGGTGTTGGAAGGCAACCCGTTGAAGTTGCGTTGGACGCCGCTCGCGGTCGTCTGCCTGCTCTACCTGACGCTGGTCGGGTCGGTGGCGGCGTTCCTGCTCTTCTACTGGCTGGTGCGCCACGTGGACGTGACGAAGACGATGCTGATCGCGCTGGTGACGCCGCTCGCGGCCGTGCTGCTCGGCGTCGTCGCGCTCGGCGAAGAGCTTTCGTGGAGGACCGTCGCGGGCGGCGCCGTCATCATGTCCGGCGTCGCGCTCGTCGTGCTGCGCCGCGCGCCGCGCCCAGAGCCCACCAACGCCGGCATCACGCCCGAGGCGGAAGAGGCGGCCGGCGGCGAGACGTAAAAGAAAGGGTCAGGGGCAAAGGTTAAGGGGGAAGGGACGACGCGAAGTCTCCCCTTCCCCCTTACGCTTTAGCCCTTGCCCTTACCGCTTTACGGCAGCACTTCGATGTTGACGAAGAACTTGAACGTGCCGGTCTGCTGGATGCCGAGCAGGAACTGGACGTTGACCGAGCTGCCGTTCGGGATAGGCGTCGCCAGCGTCACAGTGTCCACGGAGAGCGTCGTGTTGAAGGCGCCGCCGTTGGGCTGCGCGGGCGGCTCCTCCATCGTCGTCCCCTGCACCGTGCAGGTGTTGGCCGGGCAGGCCGGGTTCGTCCCCGTGATGGAGACGACCTGCAAGCTCGAAGTCCGCGTGCGCAGGTCGGCGTAGCCCGAGGGCGCCGGGAACGTCGTCTGGTCGATGACGCGGAAGCGCAGCCGCGTGATGGGCGAGCCCGTGTTGTTCGTGACCGTCTTGCGAATCAGGAGCGTGCCGAAGGTCGAATTGTTCGGCGGGTCGCTCGTGAAGTCGCGGACGCGGTTCGGCGGCGTGGAACTGCCGACCGCGGGGTCGATGTTGCCGCCCCCGATCTGGCTGTTGCGCTGGATGGGGCTCGAAAGGTTCTCCGGCCCCGGCGCGCCGAGCCGCTGGCCTGCGCCCGCGCTCGTGCCGTTCGTGTCCACGAAGACGAAGTCGGTCGCGTTGTTGTTGTTGTCCACGGCGAAGCCCCCGGTCGGGCACGCGCCGAGCACGGTGATCGAGCCGCCCTTACCGCAGTTGTCGCGGTAGAAGGCGTGGTTGATGTTGAAGGTCGGGTTGATGTCCGGGATGCCCGCGCCCTCCCTGTAGAGCGTGTTCGCCTCGGACGTGAACCCGGCGGCGTCGAGCCGCGTCGTCGTCGAGAAGTTCGCCACGGTCGCCGTGTTGAAGAGGGCGACGCCGGTGTTGTCCGGGATGTCGGTCGTGAACGTCGCGTCGCCCGTGGCGGTCGTGCCAGTGCCCGCCGGGTAACTCGCGAGGCTGTAGCCGACGGAGTTGACGCAGAGGTAATGGCCGCGCGCGGGGATGACCGTGCCGCTCGGGATGGTGCAGCGGATGACGCCGTCCGAGGCCGCGATGGCGTAGCCGGCCGAGCCGTCGAGGGTCGTGACCGTGAACGGCGCGTTGGTGGCGTTGTAGATTTCGACGTACTCGTCGGCGGCGCCGCCCGGCCCGCGCAGGCGGAACTCGGAGATGTTGAGGTCGCCGGCCGCCGCCGGCGCCACCACCTTCGCCCACCAGGTGCTCCAGCGCGAGTCGTTCGTGCCGGTGCCGGTCGCGCCGACGCGCGCCTGCGCGTACTCCTGCACGGTCCACAGGTCGCGGTCGTTCACGGGATCGATGAGCGTGTGGCTGTAGTCACCCCAACGATTCCTCGTCCCCGAGAAGACCTTCGAGTAGTAGTCCTCGCCCTCCTTGTAGATGACGGGGTCGCGCATCGTGCCGGCGGCGTCGGTCCCGAGGCGGAAGGTGTAGCCCGCGTCGGCGTAGTCGTCCGACTCGAAGTTGGAGAAGCCCATCAGCACGTCGTTGTTCTTGTTGACGGCGACGCTCGGGTAGGCGTAGTGCTGACCGCCGTTGAGCAGCGTGGCCGTGGCGTCCTCGACGCGGCCGCCGTCCACGAAGATGCCGGCCGTGTCAACGGAGGTCCACTGCGCGGCGAAGCGCGAGCTGGTCGTCAAGGTGCCCCCCGCCGGCAGCGCGATGGTCTGCGCGTACCAGATGCGGCCGTTGCGGAAGACGGGGTTCGAGCGCACCTGCGCGTCGCCCACGTCGATGCGCCGGAGGGTGGCGGGGCAGACCTGCGTCGGGATGCTGACGCCGGGGACGCACGTCTGCGGCAGAGCGTCGCCGCCCGGCTGCGTCCAGCCGCCGCCCGGCCGCGTCCTGGTCGGGACGGCGACGTTGAGCGTGGGCGCCGCGGGCGTGCCCGTGATGTTCGCGATCTTGTAGGTCGCGCCGCCGCTCGAAAGGTGCTGCGCGAGGTAGAGCGTCTCCTCGGTCGCCGAGTAGGTCGTGACCGGGTAGTTGCAGAAGCCGATGGCGGCGCCGCTGAAGAGCGTGGCGGTCGAGACGTTGGCGCGCGCCGCCGGGTAGTCGATGACGAGCGTCTTGTCGTTGTTGTTGAGCTGTCCGCCGCCCGCGCCCGTCCCGACGATCTGGAACATGTTCATCCCGACGGCGATCCAGTTCTTGTTGAACCCGATCATCGGGAAGTCGGCCCACTCGCCCTGCGCGTCGCACCCGGCGGCGCCACCCGCGCAGCCGACGATGTAGCGGAAGACGTTGTAGCTGCCCGCCGGGTCGGAGGTCTGCGAGACGGCGATCTCGATGGAAGAGGTGGCCGTGCCGGAGTTCGACGCGATGGCGAGTATCCAACGCTGGTTGTACGGGTCGTAGACGATCTGCGGGTCGAAGAAGCCGGTGCCGCCCGACCCGGCCCAGAAGATGTCGGCCGAGACGGTCGAGAGCGCCGCGCCCGTCGCCTTGTCGTGGATGCGGTAGTTCGAGTTGGTGTTGGTAAAGACGCGGTCGAGCCCCACCGCGCCGTTCGTGTCCGGCGGGATGGTGAAGGACGTGGCCGGCGTCGGCTGCACCTTCGGGCCGTCCTCCTGCGCGAGGAAGCTCTGCGAAGGCGAAGGCGAGGCGACGAGCGGCCCGCCCGTGTCATCCTGCTCAATCGCGGGACCGGGACCGCCCACGTCGTCCGCGTTGGACGGGGCCGCGCCCTCCGGCGCGAGCGGCGTTCCTGCCGGCGTGTCGTTGACGGTGCCCGGCACGGGGGCCGGGCGCAGCGTCTCCACGTTCGTCAGGACCGCGCGCGCGCGCGACCTCTTCGCAAGGTCGGCGAGTTCCTTGAAGTTGACCCTCGTCACCGAGGCGGCCTGGACGGTCACCTTCGAGACGGCGGGCGGCGCGTCCGTCTGCACGGGCGCCTGCGCCTTCGGCTTGACGGTGGTGGTGGCGCGCGGTTTCACCTGCGCCCGCACGCGCGCGGCGACGTAGAAGAGCGCCGGGGCCGCCAGCGCCAGCAGCAGCGCGAGGAGGCCGAGCCGGTGCGCCGTGTGCGACCGGTTATTACGCCGCGCGCCTGTCGTGCGCGCGGCTTTAAAAGCTTTACCTCTCATGTTGGGACGTGCTCCTTCAGAATCGGGTCCGGGCGGTTCGCACCGCCGTGGACGACGACCAAGGGGGTTGGGCGCGCGCAGTGGTCTGCGCGCCGAGGAGGCCCTCGCTGACGCGTGGGGGCTCACGCTTCGCCGGAGCCTAAACTGGCAAACGAACGGAATTAAAGAAGAGCGAAATCTGACCTGACGGCTGCGGTTACCCTTCGAGCCCCGGCAGTCCTGCGCAGTCAGTTCAGTGGCGGAACGCGTCCGGCGGCGGGGGGTTCTACTACCGGCGTACGTACTGTTGCACGGGGCGAATCGGATGCGATGATAAACGAAGGCCGCACGTCCCGCAACCTCTTCACTTTCGAACGCGCGGACGCGCGGGCTTCGGCGGCATCGGCCCGGCCTGACCGTAGCCGACCGAGCACTCGCCCGTGACGAGATTGACGGCGCCGAGCACGACGACCGGGCCTTCGCCCTCTTCGTCCTCGGCCTCTATCTCGTCAACGGCCTGCGCGCCGCCCGCGCGCTCGCGCTCGCGCCGCTCACGCTCCTCGCGCTCCCTGCGCTCTCGCGCCTCGCGCCCGCGACCCTCGCGCTCGAACTCCTCGCGGCGGCGCGGCACGAGCGAATGGGCCGTGAGCAGGAGCGCGGCGCTCCCCCCGGCGCCGTTCGCGCGGTACTCGACCTGCGGGTTGACGAAGCGGCCGATGCAGCGACGCATGAGGGTCTCGGCGCGGCGGCGCGTGATGGTGCGCGCGATGTCGGAGGTCGAGTTGAGCGTGGCGGCGACCGAGTGCGTGTTCACGCGGCGCGCGCCTTCCGTGTAGAAGCCGACCGAGTCGTTGACGCTCGTCTCGTAACCGTTAACCGACAGACGCCAGACGACGCGGCGGTCGCCGGGGCGGTCGATGACGCGCGCGACGCGGAAGTGCTCGTCGAAGAAGGAGGCCGAGAGCCCCGTCTTGATGATGGCCTCGCGCGAGGCGGCGGCGAGCGCGCGCTCCGAGGCGTTGAGCGCGGGCGCGTCCCTGGTGGAAGGCTTCTGCGCGCGCGCGCCGGCCGAGAAGACAACGGCCGAGGCGAACAGGGCAAGGGCGAAGGTTAGAAGAGTTCTCATCTCGTTTAAATTGTCGCCGAGTCAGCGGCGTCGCGGCGGCACGTCGTAGAAGCCCGCGCGGAAGCGGGGCACGACCTTGACCTTCTTGCCGCCGCCGTCGCGGACTTCATTAAGCTTGACGCGCACCTCGTGCCAGCCGTCATTCTTCGCGTCGGCGGCCGGGGCGAAGCCGATGACGTACTGGTTGCGCAACTCCTGCGCGAGGTCCTCGAAGGCGGAGTTCAACTCCTTCGTCGTCGTGGGGAAGAAGACCCTGCCGCCCGACAGCGCCGCCAGCTCTTCGAGGGTGGCGCGGCCGCCGTAGTCGAGCACCGAGTCGCCGTAGTAGTTGATGATGCCGACAGCGTAAACCGTCACGTCCGACTCCCTGAGTTGTCGCCTCAACTCCGCGAACTTGTAGTGCGAGACGTTGTCCTGCCCATCGGTGACGAGCACGACGGCGCGCTTCGCGTGGCGACCGCGCGCGGCCTCGTTCAGCGCGAGGTAGAGCGCGTCGTAGAGGGCCGTCATCCCCTTCGGCTGCACGGCCGCGTACCTGTCGAGCGTGTCGAGCACGGCCACGGGGTCGTCCGTCCTCCCCTGTATCAACTGCGGGCTGTAGTTGAAGGCGATGAGGAAGAACTCGTCCGACGGGTGGCTGCCCCGCAGGAAGCGTTTCAGCGCCTCTCTGACGAGCCCGACGCGCGTGGGGTTGAACGACCCCGAAACGTCGAGCAGCACGCCGACCGTGGCGGGCATGTCGCCCGAGGCGAACGAGAGAATCTCGCTCGGACGGCCGCCGTCGAGGACTGTGAACGACTCGCGCGGGAGCCCCGTCACCAGCCCGCCCTTCTTGTCCGTGACCGTGACGGTGAGCGCGCGCGGCGGCGCGGCCTGCGCCGATGCGCGCGCGGGCGCCAGAAGGGGCAGCGCCACGGCGACGACGCACGCGGCGACGCGGACCTTAACCCGACCGGCCGTGAACATGTCGGTTCGTTCCTTCGCGGGGATGGTAGACGGCGGGGGAATCGTTGATTGCGGAATGCGGATTTCGGATTGCGGATTTGAAGAAGAAGTAAAGCAGCGTGGCATTCATCCTCATCAATCCGCAATCGCATTCCGCAATCGAACTCAGCCTGCGCGGAGGGTGCGGACGATGGCGTCGCGGAGGCGCTGGGGCGCGACCTCCGCGTCCGGCTCGCCCTTCTGCGGGTCGCGCCAGTTGTCGAGGATGGCGACCTTGTGCGCGCAGGCGACGGTGCAGAGCGGCGCGCACCACTTCTCTGTGTTGTACTCGCGCACCACGTCGTCCCGCGTGTACTGCTCGACGGGGACGCCGGGCGTGCCGCGCTGCTGCGAGCAGTAGTGGACGAGCCCGTCCTCGCAGATGTAGAGGTAGCGCGCGCCCGAGCGGCAGCGCCACTTGTTCTCCTTGCCCGCCGCGAGATTGTCCTGGAACCAGCCCAGGCGCGCGTACTCGGACTTGGAGACGCGCTTCAACTCGTCGTAGACCTCGCGCTCGCGGTCACCCAGGGGCTTCAGCAGCCCGTGACCGTCGTGGATGACGCCGACCGTCGTCGAGAAGCCCAACTCCTGCGCGCGGCGCGCGATGACGAGCGCGTCGTCCGGGTTCTTGATGCCGCCGCCGATGACCGAGTTGATGTTGACGTGGAAGTCCGAGTGCTCGGCGAGGTTCTGTAACTTCTTGTCGAGGTTCTTCAGGCTCTTCTTCGAGACCTCGTCGGGCTCGACGTTGTCGATGGAGATTTGCAGGTATTCGAGCCCCGCCGCGTTGAGGCCACGGATGCGCTCGGGCGTCATGTAGTAGCCGTTCGAGATGAGCCCGGCGATCATGCCGCGTCGGCGGATGTGCCGGATGATCTCCTCCAACTCCGGGTGCATCATGGGCTCGCCGCCCGAGATGGTGATGACCGAGGTGCCGAGGCGCGCGAGCGCGTCGAGGCGGCTCTTCATCGCGTCGAGCGGCACCGGGTTGGAGGTCTTATCGAACTCGTTGCAGTAGGTGCAGGCGAGGTTGCAGCGGCGCATCGGGATAATGTGCGCCAACACGGGGTGGTCGGTGCGCATCAGCGCGCGGGTAATGAACCGCGCCTCGCGCAGCTTCAACTTCAGAAACGTGCTTCGCTTCATCAAGGCTGTTTCGTCTTACTAGCCCGCGCCGTGGGCATCACGGCTGGCACGGGCTCTCCTTCGGGGAAATGACCGCTAGACAATACCGAAACAGGCGGGCTCAAATCAAGCGGCGCGGCCGGCTAAAAAAGGCGAAGGGCTCTGACCACACACGGCGGGCAGAACCCTTCGCCTTTAATACTTTCAAACCCGTGGGACTTAGCCCTTGACGATCTTCGTGCCCGCGGGGAGCGAGGGGCTGAAGATTTCCATCGGGATGTTCGGGTTGCGCTGGATGTTGGTCAGGCGCACGGTCGTCGAGTCGCCGTTCTTCTCGGTGACGCGCGTTTGGATGGGCATGCCGTCGTCGGCCACCCAGACCTCCGCGAACTGGAAGCCCTGGTTGCCGCGCGGAATGAGCTTGAGCCACCAGACGTGCGGGCTGCCCTTGTAGAGTTCGCCCTCGCCGACCAGCTCGACGTTGAACTGGTTCTTGGCCTGCGAGCTCGACATGTTGAACGCGAGGCTCAGGACGTTGTTCGCCTTGGCGTTCTTGCTGCCGCCCTTCGCGGAGCCCTGGAGCGCCTGCTTGAGGCGCGGGCGGTAGAGCGTGTACTGGCCCTCCGAGACGGCGAGAATCTCCTGCACGGGCCGCGCCCAATCGACCCGGACGTTGGCGTCGCGCCCCTTGGCGGCGACGTACTGCACCTCGCCCGTGTAGTTCTCGGCATCCTTGAGCTGCGCGTTGTACTTCTGCATCATGATCGCGGCGCGCAGCGACCCGAGCGAGCGGCGGTTGCGGTCCATCTTGTTAAGGATAGAGCTGATAAGACCCGGCCCCTGCGCGTGCGCGCGGGGCGGTGCCACAGAGAGCGAGGCCAAAAGCATCAACGCGGCGAGGGCCGGCGCGAACATCTTCTTCATGCGAACTCCTTCAAACATTACGGGGAGACTCCTCTGCCGGTCAAAAAAACCGGGTAAGTATAAGCATTTACGGCTCTATGTCAACCTCAAACCCGACCGTACGACCGTCCGTCGTCCTCAGTTCCTTCCAACCGCTGACGCGCAGGTCGGGGTCGCCGGTGATCTTGCGGGCGCAACGCTCGATGTCGTGCGCGTCGGGCTGGGCGGTCGCGGCCGCCCCCGTCGTACGGATAAGCAGCTTTTGTGCCGCTCCGAGTGCATTTTGATGCGCGGGCGCGCAGGCGAGTTCGCCCCACTCGAACCAGCCTTTAGGCGTAAGAAATACGAAGGCGAGGATGGCGACGCAGAGCACGTCGTACTGCCACGTCGTCCGCCCGTAGGACCAGAAAATGACTTTTTTAAAGACGTTCAGCAGCATAAAAAATAAGACAGGTGACAACTGCCGAGGACACGAGTGATAAGAAAAGATTGCAATCCTCTTGTCACTCTACGACGGACGGCCGCCTTCTGGATTATATCTGTACACGCGGGCCGGGAGCAACGATTTGCCCGTCGCGCATCTGTATGATGCGCCGGCACATGGCGGCCGCCTCCGGGTTGTGCGTGATCATGATGATGGTCTGGTTGAAACGGTAGTTCATCTCCTGGAACATGTTGAGGACGATGGCGGAGTTCTCCGTGTCGAGGTTTCCGGTGGGCTCGTCGGCGAGGATGATGGCGGGGCGGTTGACGACGGCGCGCGCCAGGGCGACGCGCTGCTGCTCGCCGCCCGAGAGTTCGAGCGGCTTGTGGTGCATCTTGTCTTCGAGTTGGAGGAGGCTGAGGATTTCGCGGCGGCGCTCGGGGTCGCCGCCCTTCTTGCCGTCGCGCCCGGCGGCGATTGATTCGGCGAGCTTCAAGTTACCCTCGGCCGTGAGCGTCGGGAAGAGGTTGAAGCGTTGGAAGACGAAACCGATCTTGCGGCGGCGGATGTCCGTGCGCTTGGCGTCGGTGGCGGCGGTCATGTCTTCGTCGTCGATGACGATGCGGCCCGTGGTCGGCGTCAACAGCCCGCCGAGCAGGTGCAGCATCGTGGACTTGCCGCAGCCCGAAGGCCCCATGATGGCGAGGTATTCGCCCTCCTCCACGTCGAGCGAGACGCCCCGCAACGCGGGCACGTCCACGCTCCCCACCCGGTAGACCTTCGTCAGATTTTCCGCCTGTAGAATCGTTCTCATCTGTTTACGGCTATTCGTAGGCCAGCGCGCTGACGGCATCCAGATTCGCGGCGCGGGCGGCCGGGTAGAGCGCGCCCAGAGCGCCGCCGATCAGGCCGATGAGCGCGGCCGTCAGCCCCCAGGCCCAACTGTACTCGAAGGGCAGGGCGTAGGCGCGCTGGATCAGGAAGCCCGCCAGGAACGAGATGGCGAAGCCCGCCACGACGCCGATGACGCTGATGAGCACGGCCTCCTTCACGATCTCGCCGACGATGAAGCCGCGCGAGGCGCCGAGCGCCTTCAGCACCCCGATCTCGCGCGTCCGCTCGGTGATGGTCGTGTACATCGCCAGCATCACCACCAGCCCGCTCACCAGCGCCGAGAGCCCGACGAGCGTGCGCAGGAAGACGCCGAGGTACGGGATGCTCTTCTCGACGTTGGTGATGATGTCGCGCGTGAGCTGAATCTTGTTACCCGGAAGCTGCTCGTCGATCTTGCGTGCCATCTCGACGGCGCGCTCGGGGTCTTTGAGCTTGACGTAGAGCCACGTGCACTTGTCGGGCGCCTGGATGGCGTACTGCATCGCGGGCAGCGACATCTTGACGCGGGGGCCGGCCTCGGGCGTGTAGATGCCGGCCACCTTGTAGGTCAGGTCGCCGAAGAGCTTAATCTCGCTGCCGACCGTCAGGTTGTTGTTGCGCGCCTTCGTCTCGTCGATGACGACCTCGTTGACCACGGGCACGCCCTCCTCGTTCAGCACGGGCGCGCCGTCCTCGCCGACGGTGAAGCGCGGCGCGCTCCCGGCGACGAGGGTCATGCCGTTCATGCGCGCGAACTCGTCCCAGTTCACGCCTTCGAGCTGCTCGAAGCCGAAGCCCTTGCCGCCCTGCGAGAAGAAGCGGATGTCGGGCACGGCCATCGCGACGCCCTCGATCTTCTCCAGCTCCTCCTTGTACTTCACGGAGACGCTCGCGCTCGCGCTCATCGACACGTCCATGCCGCCCGAGCGCGAGAAGATGAGTTCCGCCTTCAAGTTCTGCGAGCGCCGCTCCAAGTCATTCGACAGCCCGCGCGCCAGCCCCGTAAACAGCATCACCAGGCAGACGCCGAGCGCGACGCCGGCCGCGCTCACGAGGGCGCGCACCGGGCGCTGACGGACGTTGGCTGTGACGAGACTCTCCATCTTTGGTTAACACTATTTACTTCTTCACTGCGTCCAGATTGACCTCCTGAAGGTTCGAGCTGTTCTTCAGGACGAAGATTTCGGGGTCGTAGGGCTGGTCAACCTTGACCGCGCCGGGGTCCTGGAAGGCGATGCGGATCGAGTAGTGGTCCTGCGGCCGCGTCAGCTCGACCTGCGCGGGCAGGCGCAGGCGCCCGTCCTCGCCGAACGGCTGCGGGTTGCTGTAGACCACGTCGGTGATGAGTTGCCCCCGCTCGCCGTAAATCTGCACGCGCGCGAGCCGGAGCGTGCCGACGCGGTCGAACCAGAAGCGGCGCGTGACGCGCGCGCGGTTCTGCGTGACCAGCTCCAGCTCCGACAGCACGTAGTAGCCGCGCACGACGCGCGCGCCCTTCGCCGCGTTGGGGCGCGTGTCGGCCTCCTCCTCGTAGGTCTCGGCCTGCGCGTAGACGTGTTTCGTGTCTTCGAAGGAGACGGGGGGGACGAGCACGGCGTCGGTCAGGTGCTGCGGGCGCAGGCTGGAGAGCGCGCTCACGGTCGCGCGCTGCATCTCCTCTTCGCGCCGCTTGCCGCTCAGGTTGCAGTCGGGCGACTGGCTCGCGGCGTCGCCGTTCAGCTTCTCGTACTGCGCGGCGTTCGAGCCGGTGACGAAACGCTTGTACCTATCGCTGCCCTGATAGACGGCCGCCCAGAAACGCTCGCCGGTCGAGCTCATCTCGGCGACCTTCGTCCCGATGACCGGCACCTGCACGATGAGATAGACCTGACCGGGGCGCTGCACGACGATGCGGCCGTCGGCCGTGCGGTACTTCTCGGCGAGCCCGCAGGGCGCGTAGCTCGTATCGAGGAACTGTATATCGACGCGGCCGTTGAGGGACTTCACCGCGCCGAGGCGATTGATCTCCTCGAACATCTGGGCCATGTCGGCCTCGACGAGCGGCGTCAAGGGCTGCGGCACGGTGATGCGCTTCGACGCCCTGAAGAGACCGCACCCAGAGAGCAGCACCGCCGCCACCAGCAAGGCCGCGGCCGCCGCGACCCGCACACACTTCCAGTTTTTCAGCCTGTGCATCGGAAGCAAAACTCGAACGCGCGCCACCCGCCTGCCCCGCAAAGATTAACGAAATCAGTTAAGGGAAGCTAACAAACGCCCTTCGGCCTTGTCAACGAAAGGCAGTGAGTGGTGAGCCGTAAACCGTGAGCCGTAAGCCGTGAGCCGTTGAGAACAAAAGCACCTACTGCTCACGGCTTACGGCTCACCGCTCACTTCATCCAGCATCAGCGGCGGCTTGCCGAAGCGTGCGCGGAGGGCGTTGACAGCCTGGTTGACGCGGGGGCGGCTGACGATGCGCGTTTCGAGCGCGCGCTTGCCGGGGAAGTCGAGCAGCATGATGCCGAGCAGGATGGTGAGCACGCCCTGCCCCGGCACCCCTGGCAGGGACATGACGACGCCCGCGCCGACCAGCACGAGCCCGAGCAGGTTCTTCGCGAAGATGCCGATGGCGCGCAGGACCGGGTGCCGGTGAACGAGGAACTCGCGGTCGTGCGACGAGTGGAAGTAGTTCTCCGGCAGCTTCACCAGCACCACCGTCACCACCGCGAGGCTGAACACAAACGTCACCACCGAGAGCAACACCCCGAAGAGCACCTGCCCCCACGTCAGCCCCCACCCCTCAATCAGTCGCGTCAGCCAGTCAATCATAAGCAAGTAGGCAGTAGGCAGATGGCAGTAGGCAGTTAACGGCAGGCGTTCGTTGCAACTTGTCAGCAGTCAGGCTGCGGGTTGACCCCTCAACGTTAAAACCCGCCGGTTCTTAACTGCCTACTGCCATCTGCCTACTGCCTACTGTGTTCCCTTTCCTCCAAGAGCGCCGCGACCGCCTCGCGGACGACCTCGCGGGCCGGGCCTTCGAGTTGGAAGTCGCGTTCGGCGGCGCCCTCCCAGAACTCTCCGAGGCCGCGCGAGCCCGCGCGCTCGAAGGCGAGCGCCTGCGCGAGCAGGTCCACGACATCGGCCGCCTTGACGATGCGCGCCTCAAGGCTCGCGCGCGACTCGTAGTCCTCGTGCAGTTCGGCGTAACGTGCGGCGTGGCCTGCGCCCGCGCCGCGCATGATGTCGTCGAAGGCCGCGCGCTCGGCCGCGCGCCGCGCCTCCCTGCCGTAGTAGTCGGCGACCGTGCGCGGCATGTCGCCCGTCCGCGTCTCCTGCAAGTCGTGCAGCAGCGCGATGCGCACGACCCGCCCCACGTCCACCTCGACGCCGCGCGCCGCGCACTCGTCCGCCAACAGCATCGCTGTCAGGGCCACGCCGTAACTGTGCGCCGCCACCGACTCGGCCCCCGGCGGCAGACCCCGCAGGACCCACCCCGTCCGGTCGAGCCGCTTCAGACGTTGAAGTTCGAGAAGAACAGAAAGCATCTCAGGACTTAAACTCCTCTGAGACCTTCGTGCGGACCTTCGTGACCTTGGTGTTTAAGTCTGACGTGCTTAACCACAAAGGTCACGAAGGTCCGCACAGAGGGCACAAAGGTTTTATCACACGAAGACTTTCCCCGGATTCAGGATGCCGTTGGGGTCGAGGGCGCGTTTGATGCGGCGCATGGCGTCGATGGTCTCGCCGCCGAGCGCCATCTGAAGGTAAGGCGCTTTGACGTAGCCGATGCCGTGCTCGCCGCTGATGGTGCCGCCCAAGTCCACCGAGACGGCGAAGGTCTCGCCGACGGCCGCGCGCGCGCGCGCGACCGCCGAAGGGTCGGAGCGTTCGCACATGAAGTTGACGTGGATGTTGCCGTCGCCGAGGTGGCCGAAGTTGACGACGAAGGTGTCGTACTTACGTCCTATCGCCTCGACGCGCTCGATCAACTCGGGCACGCGCGAGCGCGGGACGACCACGTCCTCGTTGAACTTGAGCGTGCCGAACTTCTTGATGGCCGGCGAGAGCGCGCGCCGCACGTCCCACAGACGGTCTTCGTCCTCGCGCGACTCGGAGCGCAGGATGTCGTAACCGCCCAACTCCCTCACCACTTCTTCCACCAGACGAATCTCGCGCTCGACCTCTTCGCGCGGGCCGTCAACGGAGACGAGCAGCAGCGCGCCGGCCTCCGGGTCGATGCCGAAGGCGAACTCGGACTCGACGGCGCGGATGGCATTGCGGTCCAGGACCTCGATGGCGACGGGCGTGACGCGCGCCTTCGTGAACGCGGGCGGGCAGGCGCAGGCCGCCGTCATCGTCTTGAAGGTCGCGCGGACGGTGCGCGTCGTCTCGGGCAGCGGCAGCAGTTTGAGCGTCGCCTCCGTGATGATGCCGAGCATCCCTTCCGAGCCGCAGATGAGACCGGTCAGGTCGAAGCCGACGACGTTCTTGCTCGTCAATCCGCCCGTGCGGACGATCTCGCCCGTGGGCAGCACGACTTCGAGCCCGAGCACGTAGTGCTTCGTCACGCCGTACTTGGCCGAGCGGATGCCGCCCGCGTTCTCCGCGATGTTGCCGCCGATGTAAGAGCTTTTATAAGAGGCGGGGTCGGGCGGGTAGAAGAGGCCGACCTCTTCAACCGCCTGTTGCAGCGCGTAGGTCGTCACGCCCGGCTCCGTTATCGCGTAAAGGTTCTCGATGCTGACTTCGCGGATGCGGTTCATGCGGTCGGTGCCGACGACGATGCCGCCCTCGACCGGCACCGCGCCGCCCGTGTAGCCGACGCCGCCGCCGCGCGCCGTCACTGGAAACCGACGCTCGTTGGCGAGCCGCAGAATCGCCGAGACCTCACGGGCCGTTCGCGGCAGCACGACCGCCTCCGGCGGAAACTTCTCCTTCAAAGCGTCGCCCGCGTAAGGCTCGACCCGCTCTTCGTCAACCAGAACGTTCTCGGCGCCGACCGTCTCGCGCAGACGCGCCAGCACCTCCGGCTCGGACGCGGTCGTGCGCGCGCGCACACCTTTATCTGCGAAGTGGATCGAACGGCTCATCTTGCTTAAAGCTTTCTCCCTCGCCTTTACTTTATCGCGCAACGCGCCCCGCATCAACGGCCGGAAAACAAAACGCGCGTCCGCGCGTATAGATAACTCCCCCTCGGTGTGGGGGCGAGTCTGGAAGGGAACCCGAACCTTGATGCTAAAACTCTTCAGCGCCGCCGTCCTCTTGTGCGTGGCGGCGCAGGCCGCGCCGGCGCAGACGCCCGCCACGGACGCCGCCCGCCCCGAGCCCGCGAAGACCGCGCCGGCCGACGCGTCCGCGCGCAGGCGCGAGACCTTCGAAACGGTCTGGCGCACGGTCAACGAGAACCACTTCGACCCGACCTTCGGCGGCCTCGACTGGGCCGCCATCGGCGAGCGTTACCGGCCACTGGCCGCGGCGGCCAAAACGGACGCGGAGTTCTACGACGTGCTCCGGCGCATGGTGGGCGAACTCAAGCTCTCGCACTTCGCCGTCTATCCGCCGGGCGCTTTCGACGGCGCGGCGCCGCCGTCCGGAGGCGCGAGCGCGCGCCCCGAGCGCGGGTCGGCCGGACTCGACGTGCGCATCCTCAACAGCCAGGCCGTCGTCACGCGCATCGACAAGGGCTCGGCCGCCGAGCGCGCCGGACTGCGCACGGGCCACGTCATCCTGAAGGTAGACAAGCGGGACATCGCGGAGGCCATCGCGCGACTCGCCGCGAGCGAGCTGAGCGCGGGCTACAAGCGCGCATACATGCACGCCGCCGCGCTCGGCGCGCTCGCCGGCCCCACGGGCGCGAAGCGCGTCGTCACATATCTCGACGAGCGCGACCGGAGGCGCGAGACGGAGTTGACGCTCCTCCCTTCGGACGAGGAGATGTCGGAGCCGGTCGGCGTCTTCCCCGGCGTGCCCATGCGTTTCGAGACGCGTCGCTTCGGAGAGGTCGGCTACGTCCACTTCAACATCTGGGTCGTCCCGCAGATGGAGAAGCTGCGCCGCGCCGTGCGCGAACTCTCCGACACGCGCGCCATCGTCTTCGACCTGCGCGGCAACCCGGGCGGCTTAGGCATCATGGCGACGGGGCTGGCCGGACTCCTGAGCGATGAAGGCTTCTCGCTGGGCACGCTGATGCAGCGGCGCGGCCACATGAACTTTCTGGCGAACCCGCAGCCGGGCGCGTATCGCGGCGCGGTGGTCGTGCTCGTTGACGGCCTGAGCGCCTCGACGAGCGAGGTCTTCGCGCTCGGGATGCAGGAGTCAGGGCGCGTCGCGGTCGTCGGCGAGACGACGGCCGGGGCCGCGCTGCCCTCGATCTTCACGCGCCTGCCGACGGGCGCGACCTTCCAGTTCGCCTTCGCCGACTTCAAGACCCCGAAGGGCGTGCGCGTCGAGGGGCGCGGCGCCGTCCCCGACGTGCCGGTCTCGCTCGACCGTCGTTCCCTGCTCGCGGGCCGCGACGCGCAGCTCGACGCGGCGCTGCGCGTGGCCCGCGAACGCGCGGCGAGACGCTAGTAAGACGGCTCGGCCACTTCACCCATACGAACCCAAGGAGAAAGAGAAGATGAAAGCCAAAGTGTTCGGCCTCTCGCTCGCGCTCGCCGCCCTCTGCGGCGCCTCGGCGCGCGCACAGACGCCCTCCCAGACGCCCGCCCCGGCCGCGCCGCCCGCCGCCGCGCAGGCCAAACCCGAGACGAAGGCGGACGAGAAACTGCCCGCCGCCGAGATGCTCTTTGACAATTACCTCAAGGCGCTCGGCGGCGAAGCGGCGCTCGACAAGTTCAAGAGCCGCGTCACGCGCGGCTCCATCGAGATCGCGCCGATGGGCGTGAAGGGCACGTTCGAGACCTCTCAGAAGGCGCCGCAAAAAGCCGTGACGACGATGAACCTGACCGGGCTCGGCACGCTCCAGCAGGGCTACGACGGCGCGGCCGGCTGGTCGAAGGACCCGTTCACGGGGCTGCGCGACCTGAAGGGCGGCGAGTTGGTGACCGTGCAACGGGCGGCGTCCATCAACCCGGGCGGCTGGCGCAAGTCTTACAACTCGATGAAGACCACGGGCCGCTCCAAGGTGGGCGAACGCGAGGTCTACGTCGTCGAGGGCACGTACGCGAGCGACACGCCCGACAAGCTCTACTTCGACGCGCAGACCGGCCTGCTGCTGCGCATGGACTCCACCGTTGACAGCCCGCAGGGACGCGTCGTCTCCGAGACGACGTTCGACGACTACAAGGAAGTTGACGGCGTTAAGGTGGCGCACTCCATGCGCGCCGTCCTCGGGGCCGCGACCGTCATCACGCGCGTCGAAGAGGTGAAGCACGACGTGGCGCTCGACGACAAAGCCTTCGCCAAGCCCACGTCCTGAAACGCCAGGGCTGACGACCATTCGACGGTCGCATGAAAACAGAAGGGGCGGTGAACAACTTGTTCGCCGCCCCTTCTCCTTTTAAGAAGACTTCCCTCCGGCGGCGCCTAAATATTTACGCGCGTCATGTATTTATCCGCCGCGCCGTCGCTCTGTCACGCGACGGGCGAAATCAATCCCACGCCCGCGAAACATTTTCGGCAGCCATTAAGGAGAGAAGTATTTTGAGAAAGACCGCATCCCTCGTCTATGTTCTGGCCGCGCTCTTCGCGCTGGCCGTTGCCCCCATGCACGCGCGGGCCGAAGTGACGGACCGCATCTACGACTTCACCGACGAGTTCTACCGCCAGAACGGCGTTGACCCGACCAAGATCATCGGCCGCCGTCAGGGCGTCGCGCCGCTCGGCGTCATCGACGCGCCGTTCTTCACCCGCCAGCGCAACGTCCGCGCGCTGCTGACGCTGCCGGCCTACAACCACAGCGGCTCGCCCGTCTACTGGACGGTGCTCGGCGAGTTGAACCCCGACTCCTTCCTCAACAACGCCGCCGGCACGCTCGCGCGGCAGACCGCCGACAACATGATCGAGTACGTCTTCCCGACGAAGGACGGCAACCCCGTGGGCCTCGGCAACCTCCGCCAGTCGGTGATGCTCGACATGCGCAACGGCTACTTCAGCAACAACCCGCTCGGCCTCTGGACACACGTCTGGGTCAGCTACACCGACCGCGCCTTCAACACGTCGGACGGCAAGAAGATGCTCGAAGACCTGCGCAAGCGCAACGGCACGGCGCTCGACGGCACGCCCATCATCAAGACGCTGAGCGAGCTCGACAACCTCTTCTCGAAGGGCTACGCGGCGCGGCGCCTGCGCAACCCGAACGGCTCGGAGGGCGCGCTCTACAGCATCTGCCCGGTCGTCAAGGACCCGCGCAACGGCGGCATCGCCCCCGACCAGTTCCTCGCCTACACGCGCAAGGCCGACGGCACGCCGCTCGAACCCTTCTTCGTCACGAACTTCGACAGCCTCCGCTTCAACCTCGACTGGGCCAAGTAAGACACGAGGCACGCAGACGGACTTTGGACAAGGTGCGGCCGCGCTCGAATCGAGCGCGGCCGCACCTTTATTTCGCGGTTAATTTTTTTGTCTTCCCAGACCGTGTGAAAGTGTTTAGAATGCACGCCCATCAAGGGACGGTCGCGGGCACTCCCAGTTCAAGCCCCCGGCCCTCCGCGCCCTCAACCCGACAGGCCGGCGCGGCCTCGCGGCTTGAAACAGCCTCACAACCGTTTGACGTTCTCAGACACAAAGGGGTGCTTATGAAAAGGGGAATCTGTTTCCTCGTTCTCCTCGTCTTTGCGGTCCCGACGGTCGCCCCGGCCGGCAGGGCCGCCGAAGACCCGCTCGCCTCCGTCCTGAAGCAGGGCGGCTACGCGGTCTCCCTCGACCTGCGCGTGAGGAAGAAGAAGCGCGACTCGCTCGAAAAAGTTATCAGCGACTTCCTCGGCGACAACGGCCCGAACGCCTACGCGACCGGCTTCGTCGTCGGCGACGGCCTGGTGATGACGGCCTACCACGTCGTCTCGGGCGGACTCAGCGCGGACAAGCGGCGGCAGCTCGGCTTCGATCTGGACGACCAGCTCGAAGTCGAGGCGTCGGTCAAGGGCTGCATCGCCAAGGTGCTCAAGATCGACCCGGAGGCGGACCTCGCGCTGCTCGGCGTCTGCGGCTCGACGAGGCCCACGGGCACGCTCGCCTTCCAGCAGGCGCTCAGCGACGACGAGCAGCTCCTCGTCATCGCGCGCCCCAACGGCAACAAGGCCGTCAAGCGCGGCGGCTTCAAAGGCACCTACCTCTACCACGGCCGCGAGTACTGGTCGGCCAAGATCGAGGGGCGCGACGGCTTCTCCGGCAGCCCCGTCTACAACGTGCGCGGCGAACTGGTCGGCGTCTTCAGCGGCTACGACTACGCCCGCAAGGTCGCGCTCATCAGCCCCGGCCCGCGCGCGCAGAAGCTCATACAGGACTACGCCGCGCACCTCAAGAAGTAGAAGTAAAGTTCCCCACAAAGACACGGAGACACAGCTTGAAGCAATACGACTTCAAAGCTGTGTCTCCGTGTCTTTGTGGTTAAAAGGTTCGCGCCCGCCCCGGAGCCCGCGCGGCCCCCACGCCTTCCGCGTGCAGTGGCCTGCGCCTTCCCCGTGGCGGGCGCTCTCTTTGATGTCTGAAAGGTTACGCGGAGTTAGCCGGTTCCTGATTGCGAATCGGTTACATTGCGCTTACGGATGAGGAGTGTGGACTTGAAGAGATGAACCACGGAGACACGGAGACACAGCCCGGACACAGCTTTGAGTTTTAGCCGTGCCCTGGCTGTGTCCCTGTGGTTAACAGTCCCGCGCGCAGCGGTATCAGCGGATGCGTCGTCTCACTCATCCACAGTCGGGATGGTGGCAGCTACAGGATATTTCGAAGTGGATGTTCTTCGCCGCGTCCTCGCACTCCTCGCTGCAATACTTACTGCCCTCCGCCGCCGGGCAGCCGCAGGTCTCGCGAGCGCACTTGTTTTTCGGCCTCTCGTCCGCCATCTCAACCTCCTCTTTTTCGACTGTTCCTGGTCGGGGTAACTTTGACCCTAAGTTTCGACCCGAGACGCCAGAGAAGTCAAGACGATTGCGGAATGCGGATTTCGGCTTGCGGATTGTTGAGAGCCATCGGGCTTCAAATCCGCAATCCGAAATCCGCATTACGCAATTCTC
>DASVGG010000063.1:0-1054 GCA_036379655.1 Pyrinomonadaceae bacterium | reverse complement strand
ATCTGTCCCGACCAGCGCGCGTCGAGATTCTGTCGCGCGCCGCCGCGCCGCAATCGGCCCCGCCCGACACGCTGCGGCCCGCGCGAAGTAAATCTTACGCGGAGGCCATCGACCTCTTGCGTCAGTCGGCCGAGCGCACGGCGCGCAGGTGGGAGCCGATCCTCGCCGCGTCGCCCGCCGAGCAGGCGACGCGCAACGCGGGCCTCGGCTTCTTCACCGAGGGCGACAACGTAACGGGCGAGTGGAAGGAGCAGAAGGGCTGGTTCTGGACGGGCACGTTCTGGGTCGGGACGCTGTGGAGGCTTCATGAGAAGACGGGCGACGCGCGTTTCCGCCGCTGGGCCGAACAGTGGAACGCGCACCTCTTGGGCAAGGAGATGACGCAGAACCACGACACGGGCTTTCTCAACTTCTACACGTCCGTGCTCGCGCATCGCGTGACGAATGATGGGAAGTATCGTGACGGGGCGATGCGCGCGGCCGAGCGTTTGAAGCAGCTTTACAACCCGCGGACGGAGCTGGTCGCGGCGTGGGCCGTCGGCGGCGACGACACCATCATCGACACGATGATGAATCTGCAAATCTGGTGGTGGGCCGCGCGCGAGTCGGGCGACGCGCGTTGGCGCGAGCTGGGTTTGAAGCACGCCTTGAAGTCGCGCGAGTGGTTGATACGCCCGAACGGCTCGGTCATTCAATCAGTCCACTACAACCCCGGCGACAACCGTCAGGAGTTCTTCTCTTCGGCCTCAGGGCCGACCAACACCGCCGTTATTAATAACGCGAGGCCGGGCGAGCGCGTCTTCACGCACACGCATCAGGGCTTCGCCGCCGACACCACTTGGTCGCGCGGCGCGGCGTGGGCGCTCTACGGCTACGCGGTCGCGTACGAAGAGACGAAAGACCCGCGCATGCTGGAGACGGCCGAAAGGATCGCCGCCTTCGTGCTCGACCATCTGCCCGAAGACGGCGTGCCGTGGTACGACTTCGACGACGAGGGCGTGCACTTCCGCAACCGCGACACGTCGGCCGCCGCGCTCATCGCGGGCGGGCTGCT
>DASVGG010000062.1:0-1115 GCA_036379655.1 Pyrinomonadaceae bacterium | reverse complement strand
ACGACCCCGCCCGCCGCCTCGCTCCCCGCGAAGAACCAGGAGCCCGTGCGCCCCACGCCCGTCTGCACCTCGTCGAAGATGAGCAGCATCCCGCGCTCATCGCACAGGCGACGTAGTTGCTGATAGAACTCCGGCGGGGCCATTGTCACGCCCGCCATAGACTGCACCGGCTCAAGCATCACGGCCGCGACCGTCTCGTCGGCCAGCGCCGCGACGGATTCAATCGAGCCGAACTCCGCGCACAGGTGGCCGGGCACGTTCGGCTTCCCGATGTCGCGGTACCGGCCGAGGAAGGTCGCGCTGATGGAGTCGGCCGTGCGGCCGTGGAAGCCGCCCGTGAACGTGATGACCTGCTCGCGCCCCGTCTTCATGCGCGCCATGCGCATCGCGTTCTCGTTCGCCTCCGTGCCCGAGTTGCAGAAGAAGGCTTTCGTTATCGCTTCCGGCGCGCACCCCACCAGCCTCTCCGCCGCGTCCGCGCGCACGTCCGAGTAGACGACGTTCGAGTAGAACAGCAGACGCCCCGCCTGCTCGCGCAGAGCCTCTACCACGCGCGGGTGGCAATGCCCCGTCGCGCACACGGCGTGCCCGCCGTACAGGTCGAGGAAGCGCTCGCCCTCGCTCGTCTCCACCCAGGAGCCCTCGCCGCGCACGGGCGCGAACGGGACCTTCTTGTAGGTTGCGAGTTGAAACTCCTCCTCGCGCGCCGCGATGGTGTCGAAAAAGGTCATCGTCTTCTGCGTCATGTTTATCAGTTCCGACCGGAAGCAATTTCAAATCTCAAATTTCAAATCTCAAATTCTCACGGGTTGCCGCCGACGAGCATCAGCCCTGTCTTCTCTTCGAGGCCGAACATCAGGTTCATGTTCTGCACGGCCTGCCCCGAAGCGCCCTTTACGAGATTGTCGAGCGCCGCGAAGACCGCGACCTGCCGGCCGCGCGCGGCAAACCCTATGTCGCAGAAGTTCGTCATCTTCACCCAGTTGATGTCGGGCGAGCCCGGGACGAGGCGCACGAAGAAGGAGCCCCGGTAGAACTCCTCGTAGACTGACTTCAACTGCTCGGTCGTCATCTCGCGTCCTTCCTCCACCTCCGCATAAATTGACGCGAAGATG
>DASVGG010000061.1:0-86754 GCA_036379655.1 Pyrinomonadaceae bacterium | reverse complement strand
TGAGGACGGCGGGAAGCGTGCTGGCGCACGCTTTGGCGGGCAGGGATGCCCGCGCTCCCGGCAGAGGAGGACATATGAGGACGTTGCTTCAGGACTTGCGGTTCGGGTTGCGGACGTTGGCGAAGCGGCCAGGGTTTACGGCCGTGGCGGTGCTGACGCTGGCGCTCGGCATCGGGGCGAATACGGCCATCTTCTCCGTCGTCAACGCGGTGCTCTTGAGGCCGTTGCCGTTCAGGGAGTCGGAGCGCCTCGTCGTCGTCTACGAGACGACGGGGAGCGTGCCGCGCGACTTCGTCTCGGTGCCGAACCTTGATGACTATCGCGCGGGGAGCCGCTCGTTCGAGGGCTTCGCGACCTTCGTCCCGCAGAGCGTGAACCTGACGGGCGCGGGGGCCGAGCCCGAGCGCGTCGTCGGCGCCTTCGTCACTTCGAGCTTCTTCACGGTCGTCGGGGTCGAGCCCGCGCGCGGCCGCGCCTTCTCTGCGGAGGACGACGCGCAGGGCGGTGGGCAGGTCGCGCTGCTCGCGCACGAGCTATGGCAGCGCCGCTTCGGCGCCGACCCGGAGATCATCGGCAAGTCGCTCACCTTCAACGGCGAGCCCTTCACGGTCGTCGGCATCATGCCCGCGGGCTTCCGCTATCCGACCATCACGCCCGACGTGCTGCTGCCCGCGCAGAAGTGGCCCAACTACAAGGTCGCGCGCTCGTCGCACAACTCCTGGGTCGTCGGGCGTCTGAAGCCCGGCGTCACGCGCGCGGCGGCCGAAGAGGAGTTGCGCGCCATCGCGAAGCGTCTGGAAGAGGCGTACCCGGATGAGAATCGCGGGCGCGGCATCGAGGTCGTCGGCCTTCACGAACAGACGGTCGAGGACGTGCGCCCCGTGCTGCTCGTGCTGCTCTCGGCGGTCGGCCTCATTCTCGCCATCGCGTGCGCGAACATCGCGAACCTGCTGCTGGCGCGCGGCGCGGCGCGGCAGAGGGAGGTGGCGCTGCGGACCGCGCTCGGCGCGTCGCGCTGGCGTCTGCTCAGGCAGTTCCTGACGGAGACTCTGCTGCTCTCGCTCGCGGGCGGGGCATGTGGGCTGCTCCTCGCGCAGTGGGGCGTTGACGCGCTGCTCGCGCTCAACCCGGACAACCTGCCGACGGCGGAGAAGATAGGCATCGACGCGCGCGTGCTTCTCTTCTCGCTCGGGCTCTCGGCGCTGACGGGTCTCGTCTTCGGCATCGCGCCCGCGCTGCAACTGTCGAAAACGGACGTGACGAGCGGCCTTAAAGAGGGCGGTCGCGGCGGCGGCGAGGGCCGTGAGCGCGCGCGACTGCGCGGGGCGTTCGTCGTCTCGCAGGTGGCGCTGAGTTTAATGCTGCTCGTCGGCGCGGGGCTGCTCGTCAACAGCTTCTATCGTCTGATGCGCACGAGCCCCGGCTTCGACCCGCGCAACCTTTTGACGATGGAGTATCGCCTGCCGAAGAACCGCTACGTGAAGGGCGAGCAGCAGTGGGCGTTCCACCGCGAGGTCGTCGAGCGCGTCACGCATCTGCCGGGCGTCGAGTCGGCGGCCGTCGTGCGCGGCCTCCCGTTCAGCGGCAACGGCGCGACGTTGACCTACGCCGTGCCGGGCCAACCCGCGCCGCCGCCCGGTCAGGAGTTGAAGACGCTTGAGAACGCCATCGACCCGAACTACCTCTCGGCCGTCGGGCTCCCGCTCATTCGCGGTCGCAACTTCACGCAGCAGGACGGCCCAGACTCGCCGCCCGTCCTGCTCGTCAACCGGATGATGGCCGAGAAGATTTGGCCGGGCGAAGACCCGCTCGGCAGGCAGTTGGAACTGCCCGACGCGAAGTTGACGGCGACGGTCGTCGGCGTGGTCGGCGACGCCAAGCAGTTCGACATCGGCGAGCCGCAGCGCCCGCAAATCTACACGGCCTACGCGCAGAACCCGCACATCTTCGGGACGCTCGTCGTCCGCGCGCGCGTCGAGCCTCTGAGCCTCGCCGAGTCCGTGAAGAAGACCGTGTGGAGCATCGACCCCGAGCAGCCCGTCTGGAAGGTGCGCACTGTCGAGTTTCTCATCGAGCAGAACTTCGCCGGCCGCCGCTTCGTGCTGACGCTGATGGCATGCTTCGCGGGACTGGCGGTGCTGCTGACGGCGCTCGGGCTCTACGGCGTCATCAGCTACACGGTCGCGCAGCGCACGCACGAGATAGGCGTGCGCGTCGCGCTCGGCGCGCAACGCGGCGACGTGCTGCGGCTCGTGCTCGGTCAGGGGATGAGGCTCGTCGTCGCGGGGCTTGCGCTCGGGCTCGTGGGTGCCTACGCCGCGACGCGGCTGATGGCGGGGCTGCTCTACGGCGTCACGGCCACGGACCCGCTGACCTACGCGGGCGTCGCGCTGCTGCTCGCGCTCGTCGCCCTGCTCGCCTGCCTCATCCCCGCGCGGCGCGCGACGAAGGTCGATCCGATGGTCGCTCTCAGGTACGAGTAAGCCTGGGGAAGGAGAGGCGATGAGAACCTTCTTGAAAGACGTGCGGTTCGGGCTGCGCGTGTTGTGGAAGAGCAAGGGGTTTACGGCGGTGGCGGTGCTGACGCTGGGGCTCGGCATCGGCGTCAACGCGGCCATCTTCAGCGGCGTGAGCGCGTTCGTGCTGCGGCCGCTCGACGGCGTGGGCGAGCCCGAGGGCGTCGTCTCCGTCTTCGAGACCAACGCGACGGACGGCAGCCACGGCTACAACGACTTCTCCTATCCCGACCTGCTCGACTACCGCGCGCGCACCGATGTCTTCGAGGGCTTGCTCGCCCACACGTTGACGCAGGCCGCGCTCGGCGAGAGCGAGAACGCGGACGTGGTCTGGGGCCAACTGGTCACGGGCAACTTCTTCGACGTGCTGAAAGTAAAGATGCAGCACGGACGCGGCTTCCTCCCCGAGGAGGACGCGACGCCGGGCACGCACCCCGTCATCGTCTTGAGCGACGACCTCTGGCGCAAACGCTTCAACGCGGACCCCGGCGTCGTCGGCCGGCAGATACAGATCAACGGGCGGCCGTTGACGGTGGTCGGCGTCACGTCGCCCGAGTTCACGGGCGCGAAGTGGGCGTTGGGGATGAAGTTCTGGGCGCCGCTCATGTCGAAGCAGTTCGTCTCGGGCGGCACCAACGACTGGACGACGCAGCGCGGCAACCACTGGCTCGAAGTGCTCGGGCGCCTGAAGCCGGGCGTGACGCGGGAGCAGGCCGCGTCGGCGCTGACCACCGTCGCCACGCAGTTGCAGAACGAATACCCGGCGGCGCGCAACAAGTCGGTTCGCGTCCTCGTCATGCCCGAGCGCGAGGGTCGCTGGGACGACATGGGCGGCGTCGTGCGCCTGAGCAGCGGGCTCGCGCTGGCGCTCGTGGGGCTAGTGCTTTTGGTCGCGTGCGCGAACGTGGCGAACATGATGCTGGCGCGGTCGGTCGTGCGCAGGCGCGAGATAGGGATACGGCTCGCGCTCGGCGCGGGGCGTTGGCGCGTGGTGCGGCAACTCCTGACCGAGAGCGTGATATTGAGTCTGTTGGGCGGGGCGCTCGGGCTCGTCCTCTCGTTCTGGATGACGGACGCGCTGACGAGCTTCTTCCCGCAGATCGCTTACACCATCGCGCTCGACGTGTCGCCCGACCGCCGCGCGCTGCTGTTCACGCTCGCCGTCTCGCTCTGCACGGGGCTCGTCTTCGGGCTCGCGCCCGCGCTGCAAGCCTCGCGGCCCGACCTCGTGCCCGTGCTCAAGGGCGAGGCGCAACGCGCGGGCCGCGCGCGACGCTTCTCTCTGCGCAACGCGCTCGTCGTCGCGCAGGTCGCGCTCTCGCTGGTCGTGCTCGTCTGCGCCGGCCTCTTCGTGCAGAGCTTCCGCCACGCGAAGTCCATCGACCCAGGCTTCGCGACGCGCGACGCCTTCCTCGTCTCGGTCAACCCCGGCCTGTTCGGCTACGAGAAGGAGCAGGGGCGCGACTTCTACCGGCGACTGGCCGAGCGCGTGCGCGCGACGCCGGGCGTGGAGGCGGCGGGGTACGTCGATTGGATGCCGCTCGGCGACAGCTCAAGCTCCTGGGGGCCGGTCTACGCGGCCGAGCAGCCGGAGCCGCCGCCGGGCGAGGGGATGGACGCGCACGTCGAGATCGTGACGGGCGGTTACTTCAAGGCCATGCGCATCCCGCTCGTCGAGGGGCGCGAGTTCGACGAACGCGACCGCGAGGGCTTGAAGCCCGAGGCGCTCATCATCAACGAGACGCTCGCGCGCCGCCTGTGGCCGAACGAGAAGTCGTTCGTCGGCCGTCGCATGGCGCTCGGGCGCGGCGCGAACGCCGAGGCGCTCGAAGTCGTCGGCGTCGCGCGCGACACGAAGCTGCGCACGCTCGGCGAGACGCCGCGCGGGTTGATGTACGTTTCCGTTGACCAGACCTATCGCGGCGGACTCAACCTCGTCGTGCGCGCGCCGGGCGGCGGCGAGGCCGTGGTGGGCGCGGTCCGGCAGGCCGTCAAGGAGATCGACGGGCGCATGCCGCTCTACAACGTGCGGACGATAGAACAGCACCTGACGTGGGCCTTCTGGGCGCAGAACATGGCGGCGTCCCTGGCGACGGCCTTCGGGCTGCTGGCGTTGGTGCTCGCGGCCGTCGGGCTCTACGGCGTGGTGGCCTACACGGTGGCGCGGCGCACGCACGAGATAGGCATCCGCGTCGCGCTCGGCGCGCAGGGGCGAGACATCCTGCGCATCGTGCTCGGGCAGGGGATGGCGTTGACGCTCGTCGGACTCGTCGCCGGACTCGTCGGCGCCTTCGCGCTCGCGCGGATGCTCTCCAGCCTGCTCTACGGCATCAGCCCCGGCGACCCCGCGACCTACATCCTCGTCGCGCTCCTGCTCGCCGTCGTCGCGCTCCTCGCCTGCCTCGTCCCCGCGCGCCGCGCGACGAAAGTAGACCCGATGGTTGCGCTCAGGTACGAATGAGATAAAGCCGTCACGCGCCGGGAGCGCGGGCATCCCTGCCCGCCATGAGCGCGCAGCGCGAATTGCAGTGAGACTGTACATCTCAATGTTGAGATAAAGAGGAAGAATTGGAAGCGTGCTCTTGCACGCTTTGGCGGGCAGGGATGCCCGCGCTCCCGGCGGAGGAGGAACGATGAAGACCCTGCTGCAAGACGTACGTTACGGGTTGAGGGTGCTGCGGCAGAAGCCGGGGTTCACGGCCGTGGCGGTGTTGACGCTCGCTCTGGGCATCGGCGCGAACACGGCCGTCTTCAGTCTGGTGAGCGCGGTGCTGGTGCGGCCGTTGAACTACCGCGAGGCCGAGCGTCTGGTGACGGTGTGGGAGGACGGGACGGCCGCCGGCTTCCCGCGCGACGTGCTGGCCGTCGGCAATTACGCCGACTGGCGAGCGCGGAACAAGGTCTTCGAGGAGATGGCCGCCATCGACCAGCGCACCTTCGACCTCACGGGCGAGGGCGGCGAGCCGGAGAAGATTCTCGGCCTCGGCGTCACGTCGAACTTCTTCCCGCTGCTCGGCGCGGAAGCCAAACTCGGGCGCGTGCTGCTGCCCGAAGAGGACCGGCCGGGCGGGGAGCGCGTGGCCGTCATCAGCCACGGCCTCTGGCAGCGCCGCTTCGGCGGCGAACGCTCGGTCGTGGGGCGCGCAGTCCTGCTCAACGGCGAGCCTTACACGGTGGCCGGCGTCATGCCCGCCGACTTCCAGTTCGAGTATCCGAACGTAGAGCTTTGGATTCCCGTCGCGTTCACTCCGGAACAACTCGCCGACCACGCCAACCACTACCTCGAAGTGGTCGCGCGCCTGAAGCCGGGCGTGACCGTCGAGCAGGCAAAGGCTGATTTGAACGCCGTCGCGCGCGGCATCTCGGAAGCCTACCCCGACGACGCGACGAACCTGAGCGCGGCCGTCGTCCCCCTGCGCGAACACCTCGCGGGCGACGCGCGGCGTCCGCTCCTTCTGCTGCTCGCGGCCGTCGCGTTGGTGCTGTTGATAGCATGCGCGAACGTCGCGGGCGTGCTCTTGTCGCGCGCGGCGGCGCGGCGGCGCGAGATAGCCGTGCGTGCCGCGCTCGGCGCGTCGCGCGCGCGCATCGTGCGGCAGTTGATGACGGAGAGCGTGCTGCTCTCGGCGGCGGGCGGGGCGCTCGGGACGCTTCTGGCGCTGTGGACTTTCGCCTTCCTGCAACAGCTCGTCCCGGCGGGGATGCGCGCGACGGCCGAGCCGCGACTCGACTCGGCCGTGCTCTGGTTCACGATTGCGGTGTCGCTCGCGGCGAGCGTCGCGTTCGGGCTCGCGCCCGCGTGGCAGGCTTCGAAGACGGACCTTAACGACGCGCTCAAACAGGCAGCGGGTCGCGGCGTCGGCGCGGGGCGACGTTTGCGCGGGGCGTTCGTCGTCGCGGAGGTGGCGCTGGCGTTGGTGCTTTTGGTCGGCGCGGGGCTCGTCATCCGCACGCTCTCCAACCTGCGCGGGCAGTACGCTGGGCTCAGGCCCGAGAGCGTTTTGACGATGCGGACGCAACTCGCCGAGAACCGTTACCGCGAGCCCGCGCGGCGCGCGGCCTTCTACGAAGGCGTGCTCGAACGCGTGAAGGGGCTGCCGGGCGTGGTCGCCGCCGGTTACACGACGGCCGTCCCGCTCACGCGCAAGGGCGGGGCCAACGGCCTCTCCGTCGAGGGCAAGGATAACGGCCCCGACTCCGCGTGGAACGCGAACCACCGGCAGGTGAGTCCCGACTACTTCCGCGCGCTCGGGCTCGCGGTGCGCGAGGGGCGCGGCTTCAACGAGCAGGACGACGAGGGCGCGTCGCCCGTCGTCGCCGTCAACGAGACGCTGGCGCGCTCCTTCTGGCCGGGCGAGAGCGCGCTCGGCAAGCGTTTCAAGGTCGGCGCGCCCGACTCGCCGCAGCCGTGGCTGACAATCGTCGGCGTGGTCGAGGACGTGCGGCAGATGGCCTCGGACGAGCCGGTCAAGGCTGAGATGTACGTGCCCTATCGTCAGGCCGTGCGTTACTGGAAGTCTTCGACCTACACCTCCTTCACCCCGCGCGACCTCGTCGTGCGCACCTCGGTAAATCCGACTTCGGTCGCGCCCGGCGTGCGCGAGGCGGTGCGCGAGGTTGACCCGTACCAGCCCGTCTCAAGCGTCCGCACGCTCGAAGAGGTTCTGGGCCGCGACACGGCGCAGCGGCGTCTCAGCGTGATCCTGCTGGCGGCGTTCGCGGGTCTGGCGCTGCTGCTGGCGGCGCTCGGCATCTACGGCGTGCTGGCCTTCTTCGTCGTGCAGCACACGCCCGAGATCGGCGTGCGGATGGCGCTGGGCGCGAGCCCCGGCGACGTGCTGCGGATGGTCGTCGGGCGCGGGATGAGACTGGCGTTGACGGGCGTCGGCTTCGGCCTCCTGGCCGCCTTCGCGCTCACGCGCCTCATCGAGAGCCAACTCTTCGGCGTCTCGGCCAGCGACCCCTTGACCTTCGCCGGCATCGCGCTGCTGCTCGCGCTCGTCGCGCTCCTCGCCTGCCTCATCCCCGCGCGCCGCGCGACGAAGGTCGATCCGATGATTGCGCTCAGGTACGAATGAGATCAGGCCGTCACGCGCCGGGAGCGCGGGCATCCCTGCCCGCGCTCCCGGCGGAGGAGAAATGATGAGGACATTGCTGCAAGACGTGCGGTTCGGGTTGCGGACGTTGGCGAAGCGGCCGGGGTTCGCGGCGGTGGCGGTGCTGACGCTGGCGTTGGGGATCGGCGCGAACACGGCCATCTTCTCGGTCATCGACGCGGCGCTGCTGCGCTCGCTGCCTTACCGCGAGCCCGGGCGGCTCGTGCACCTTTGGGAGACGAAGCGCAGCCGCGACTTCGAGCGGCGCGAGGCTTCGTACCCGGACTTCCTCGACTGGCGCGCGCAGGGCGGCGAGGTCTTCGAGGGCCTGGCCGGTTACACGCCGCGACCCGTGACGCTCGCCGACACGGGCGAGGCCACGCGCGCGCGGGGCGCGGCGGTGACGGCGAACTTCTTCGACCTGCTCGGCGTCAACGCCGCCGCCGGCCGAACGTTTGTCGAAGGCGAGGACGGACTTGAGGCCAAACCCGTCGCCGTCATCAGTCACGGCTTCTGGCGTCGGCGCTTCGGCGGCGAGCCCGCGACCATCGGCCGCGAGGTCACGCTCAACGGACAGGCTTACACGGTCGTCGGCGTGCTGCCCGCCGACTTCAACTTCGCGCTGCTCGGCGACGCGGAGGTCTGGACGCCGCTCGCGGTGACGCCCGACATTGCGTCGCGCCGCTACCTGCACTGGCTGAAGGTCGTCGGCCGGCTCAAAGAAGGCGTGACTCTCGAAGCGGCGCAGGCGCATCTGGCGACCGTCGCCGCGCGCATCGAGAGCGACGACCCGGGCGCGCACGCGGGCACGGGGCTGCGCGCCGTCGAGTTGCAGGAGGAGTTCGTCGGCCCAGTGCGCCCCGTGCTCTTCGTGCTGTTGGGGGCGGTCGGGTTCGTGCTGCTCATCGCGTGCACGAACGTCGCAAACCTTCTGCTCGCGCGCGCGGCCGCGCGGCGGAAGGAGGTCGCCGTGCGTGCCGCGCTCGGCGCGTCGCGCTGGCGCGTCGTGCGTCAACTGTTGACGGAGAGCGTGCTGCTTTCGCTCGCGGGCGGGGCGGCGGGGCTCGTGCTCGCGCTGTGGGGCGTTGACGCGCTCGTCGCGTTGATACCGGCGGCGCAACTCACGCAGATGCCCTACCTGCAAAGCCTCTCGCTCAACCGCGACGTGCTGCTCTTCGCGACGGGGCTCTCGCTGTTGACGGGCGTGCTCTTCGGACTGACGCCCGCGCTCTCGGCCGCGCGCGCGGACCTGCAAGGCGCGTTGAAGGAGGGGGGACGCAACACCGTCTCGCGCGGGGGCCGTCGCCTGCGCGACCTGCTCGTCGTGGCGGAGGTGGCGCTCGCGCTCGTGCTCCTGGTCGGCGCGGGACTTTTGATGAAGAGCCTCGTCGTGATGCTCCGCGTTGACCCGGGTTTCGACACGCGCAACCTTCTGACGTTGAGGGTCGCGCTCCCGCCCGCGCGTTACGGCGAAGACGCGCAGGCCGCGCGTTTCTATGATGAAGTGCTGCGGCGCGTCTCGACGGTGCCGGGCGTGCGCGGCGCGGCGTTGACGAGCAACCTGCCGCTCGCGGGCGACGGCGGGACGGGGACGCCGCAGGTCGTCGGCCGGCAGACGCCCGCCTCCGAGTTGACCGAGGCGCATCTGCGCACCGTCAGCGCGAACTACTTCGAGGTGTTGGGCGTGCCCTTAGTTCAGGGCCGCGCCTTCGCCGAGCGCGACGACGCGGCGGCGCCGCCCGTGCTCCTCGTCAACAAGACTTACGCGGAGCGAGTCTTTCCCGGCCAGGACCCCGTCGGCCAGCGCGCCACGTTCAAGTTCACGGGCGACACGCAGTTCGAGATCGTCGGCGTCGTTGGCGACGAGAAGGTGACGAGCCTCGACGCGCGCACGACGCCCGTCATCTACTTCCACGCGCGGCAGGGGCCGGACTCCTCGGCCGCGCTCGTCGTGCGCACGGAGGCGGCCGACCCGCTGACCCTTGCGTCGGCCGTGCGCGGCGAGGTGCGCGCGCTCGACCCCGAGGTGCCGGTCTTCGCCGTGCAGACGTTGGAGCAGATGGTGGCGGGCTCGCGCGCGGCCTTCATGCGCCGCTACCCGGCCTACCTGACGGGCGTCTTCGCGTGCGTCGCGCTGCTGCTCGCGCTCGTGGGCATCTATGGCGTCGTCTCTTACTCGGTCACGCAGCGCACGCACGAGATCGCCGTCCGCCTCGCGCTCGGGGCGCGCGGCCGCGACGTGCTCCGCCTCGTGCTCGGCCACGGGCTGCTGCTGGCGCTCGGGGGTATCGCGCTCGGCGCGCTCGGCGCGCTCGCGCTCACGCGCCTCATCTCGGGCCTGCTCTTCGGCGTCTCGGCCGCCGACCCCGTGGTCTACGGTCTCGTCGCGCTGCTGCTGGCGGCGGTCGCCCTGCTCGCCTGCCTCGTCCCCGCGCGCCGCGCGATGAAGGTGGACCCGATGGTCGCTCTCAGATACGAGTAGTAGGCAGTAGGCAGTAGGCAGTCGCTCCGCGTGTCGGACGTTGAAGGGTTGAATCAAAGTTCTCGACCGCGGTGCTTTTAAGATTAACCCGACATTCTTGAAGTAAGGTCTTCAACTGCCTACTGCCTACTGCCTGCTTTGCTTCGGCGCGTCGCGCGTGTCAAACTCTTCGTTAACAGAAACAGATGCCCGACTCTTTAGCTTTCGTGCAGCATATGCCGCGTGTACTTATCGCAGATGACCAGCCGGCCGTGATCGAGGCGCTCCGCCTGCTCCTGAAGGGCGAGGGGTTCGAGACGCGCGCCGTCGCGTCGCCCACGGACGCGGCCGAGGCGCTCGCGCGCCAGTCGTTCGACGTGGCGCTCATCGACCTCAACTACACGCGCGACACCACGTCGGGCCAGGAGGGCCTGGACCTGCTGGCGCGTCTGCGTGAGTTGGACCCGACGCTCCCCGTCGTCGTCATGACCGCGTGGGGCAGCGTCGAGTTGGCCGTCGAGGCGATGCAGCGCGGCGCGCGCGACTTCGTGCAGAAGCCGTGGGACAACGCGCGACTCCTGACCATCCTGCGCACGCACACGGAACTGGCGCGCGCGCTGCGCAAGGGCGAACGGCTCGAAGCCGAGAACAAGATGTTGCGCGAGGAGGGCGGCGCGGGTTCGCGCCCGCTGCTCATCGCCGAGGCCGAGGCGATGCAGCCCGTGCTCGACCTCATCCGCCACGTCGGCCCCTCGGACGCCAACGTCCTCATCACGGGCGAGAACGGCACGGGCAAGGAGGTCGTCGCGCGCACGCTCCACGCCTTGAGCCCGCGCGCCTCGAAGCCGATGGTCGCCGTCAACGCGGGCGCGCTCGCCGAAGGGACTTTCGAGTCGGAGTTGTTCGGCCACGTCCGCGGCGCCTACACCGACGCCAAGACCGACCGCGTCGGCCGCTTCGAGCTGGCCGACGGCGGCACGCTCTTCTTAGACGAGATCGCCAACGTCCCCGTCAACCTCCAGCCCAAGCTCCTGCGCGTGCTTGAGACGGGCGAGTTCGAGCGCGTCGGCTCTTCGCAGACGCGGCGCGTGGACGTGCGCGTGCTCTCGGCCACCAATGCGAACCTCAAGGAAGAGGCCGGCACGGGTCGCTTCCGGCAAGACCTCTTCTTCCGCCTCAACACGGTCGAGATACACCTGCCGCCCCTGCGCGAGCGGCCCGAAGACATCGCGTCGCTGGCCGAGCACTTCCTCCACCGCCACGCCCAACGCTACCGCAAGCCCCTGCGCGGCTTCGACCCGGCCGCGCTCGAACTCATGCGCGCCTACTCCTGGCCCGGCAACGTGCGCGAGTTGGACCACGTCGTCCAGCGTTCCGTGCTCCTCGCGCGCTCCGACGAGGTGAAGCCCGTGGACCTCGGGCTCCAGACCGCCACCGGCGGCGGCGAGCGCCGCCTCGAAGAGATGAGCCTCGAAGAGGTCGAACGCCTCCTCATCCAGAAGGCGCTGCGCCGCTTCGGCGGCAACGTCAGCCAGGCGGCCGAAGCCCTCGGCCTCAGTCGCAGCGCCCTCTACCGCCGCATGCAGAAGTACGAGATTTAAACGCCCCGCCCGCCGAGGTTGTCCCGCCGCCTCCCCCCGTCGATAATGCGCGGGACCGAAGTGCCGGGCGTTCCCGGCGCATCCCCGCATCCTGTAACAGTCAACGGAGGACTGCCGATGAACTTCCCCCTCGAACTCTCTTTTAAAAAGGTCGCGCTCAACCCGCAGGTGAAGGTGAGCGACGCGGCGGGCAACGTCGTGCTCTACACGAAGCAGAAGGCGTTCAAGTTGAAGGAGGCCGTGACCGTCTTCGCCGACGTGGAGCAGACGCGGCCGCTCTACACCATCAACGCCGACCGCGTGCTCGACTTCAACGCCAAGTACAACATCGCCGACGCGTCGGGCCGTTCGCTCGGCGCCGTCGCGCGCAAGGGAAGAAAGTCGCTGTGGCGCGCGGAGTACGAGGTGCTCGACGGCGGCGGCCCCGCGTTGACCATCCGCGAGGAGAACGGCTGGGTGAAGGTGGCCGACGCGCTCTTCAACGAGCTGCCCCTCGTCGGCATCCTGTCGGGCTACGTCTTCAACCCGAGCTACGTGCTGACGGACGCCGCGGGCGCGGCGCTGATGCGTCTGACGAAACAGCCCGCGTTCTTCGAGGGGCGGTTCCGCGTCGAGAAGCTCGGCGTGATGAGCGAGGCCGACGAGACGCGCGCCGTGCTCAGCTTCCTCATGATGCTGCTGCTCGAACGTAGGCGCGGGTAGGGCTTGAGCTTAACGGATGAAGTCTGAGGAGCAAGTCTCGGGTCAGACGGACGCCGCCGTCGTCGGCGCGGTGGCGCCGCGCCCCTCGACGCCCCTCGACGCTCCGCACGCGCCCGACGACTCGTCACCGCCCGCGCGCGTCGAGTCTTCATCGACAACTCAGACGATTCACACTACCGCTTCGACGAGGCCTTGGGACGAGGGGCGGCATGCGCGGCGCGAGCCGATGGAGCACGAGCGGCGCGTGCTGCTGATGGCGCTGGCGGCGGGTGCGCCGGCCGTGGTCGTGTCGTTGGTGCTGTTGTGGGTCGGCGGGTACACGCCGAAGGTCGTCTGGACGCTCGGGGCTCTGGTCGTCTGCGTCTGGCTCGGCTTCTCGTTCGCGGTGCAGGGAAGGGTCGTGCGGCCGTTGCAGACGGTCTCGAACCTGCTGGCGGCTTTGCGCGAGGGCGACTACAGCTTCCGCGCGCGCGGCGGGCGCGGGCAGGACGCGCTGAGCGAGGTCATCCGCGAAATCAACGCGCTCGGCGAGACGCTGCGCGAGCAGCGCATCGGCGCGCTCGAAGCGACGGCGCTGCTGCGGACGGTGATGTCGGAGATCGACGTGGCCGTCTTCGCCTTCGACCCCGAACGGCGCCTGCGCCTCGTCAATCGCGCGGGCGAGCGCCTGCTCGCGCGGCCCGAGGAGCGCGCCTACGGGCGCACGGCCGAAGAACTCGGGCTCGCCGACGTTCTGCGCGTGCGCGAGACGGACGCGCCGCGCACGCTCGCCAAGGCGTTCCCCGGCGACGGCGGGCAGATGCGTCGTTGGGGCGTGCGCCGCAGCATCTTCCGCGAGCGCGGCGTCCCGCACCAACTGCTCGTCATCGCGGACCTCAGTCAGCCGTTGCGCGAAGAAGAGTTGAAGGCGTGGCAGCGCATCGTGCGCGTGCTCGGTCACGAGTTGAACAACTCGCTCGCGCCGATTAAGTCCATCGCCGGCAGCCTCTCCAGCCTGCTCGCGCGCGACCCTCTGCCCGACGACTGGCGCGAGGACGTGCGCAGCGGCCTCGACGTGGTCTCGGCGCGCGCCGAATCCCTGAGCCGCTTCATGGAGTCGTACGCGCGGCTCGCGCGCCTGCCGCCGCCGAAGATGGCTTTCGTCGAGTTGGGACAGATTGTGCGCCGCGTGGCGGGGTTGGAGTTGCGGGTGCGCGTCTCCATCCTGCCGGGGCCGGAGCTGACCGTGCGCGCGGACCCGGACCAGTTGGAACAGCTCCTCATCAACCTCGTGCGCAACGCGGCCGACGCCTCGCTCGTGACGGGCGGCGGGGTGCGCATCTGCTGGCGCACCACGTCGAACGGTCACGTCGAGATTTGGGTCGAGGACGAGGGGCTCGGAATCGCGAACACCTCGAACCTCTTCGTGCCCTTCTTCACGACGAAGCCGGGCGGGAGCGGCATCGGGCTCGTGCTCTCGCGCCAGATCGCGGAGGCGCACGGCGGGGCCTTAACGCTTGAGAATCGTCGGGACGGGACGGGCTGCGCGGCGCGGCTGCGGCTGCCCGCGTGAATCCCGCTTTTGGGACGCGCCAGTCCCGCAAGTGGGCAGCAGTCATTTGCGGACGCGCGCGTTCCCTTGAAAATCTCCGCTCCGGGAAGTGGCACGGGGTTTCCTTTCCGTTTGAGCATCGGAATGGGAGTTCCGCGTTACTCGGGAGTTCGGCGGGGTCTTGGATCGTTCTTCGCCGGGCTCCCGAGTGAAATTTATAGACCCCTCCGGGTCGTCAAAGAGGCCAACAGATGATCGAACTGAGAAACGTCGAGAAGTTTTACGAGACGGGCGCGGGGCGGACCTACGTGCTGCGGCGCGTGGACGTGAACGTGCGCGAGGGTGAGTTCGTCTCCATCATGGGGCCTTCGGGCTCGGGGAAGACGACGCTGCTCTCCATCATCGGTTTCCTCGACAGCGCGTGGGGCGGCGAGTACTACTTCATGGGCCAGCCCGTCCACAAGATGAACCACAAGCAGCGTGCCGAGCTGCACAAGCGCCACGTCGGCTTCGTCTTCCAGAGCTACCACCTCATCGACGGCCTGACCGTGCGGGAGAACATCGAAGTCCCGCTCTCCTACCGCGACGTGAAGCGTTCCGAGTCGCAGGCCATCGTCGCCGACACGCTCGACCAGTTCCAGATCGTCGGCAAGAAAGACCTCTTCCCCAACCAGCTCTCGGGCGGCCAGCAGCAACTCGTCGCCGTCGCGCGCGCCGTCGTCCACGCGCCCAAGCTCATCCTCGCCGACGAGCCGACGGGCAACCTCCATTCGAGCCAGGGGCGCGAGATCATGGAGCTGTTCAAGCGGCTCAACGCCGCCGGCACGACCATCATCCAGGTCACGCACTCCGAGGTGAACGCAGGCTACGGCGACCGCGTCATCGAACTCGCCGACGGCTGGGTCGTCAAAGAGGGACAGGGGCAGACGGCCGGCTGACGGCGGAGAGAAGATTTCGAGAAGACAAGAGGGCCGCGTGAAGTTAACTTCGCGCGGCCCTCTCGTTATTTGCTCTTCCGAAGGCGCGCGCCTCACTCTTGTCACAATTCGTACACACACGCGTGAACGGCACCGTCTATCACTACGGTGCGACCCCGCCGGCCCCGCGCGGCGGGGCGGAATTTTGATGAGGACACAAAAGGTTCTAGTAGTCGAAGACGACCCGGCGTCGCTGCGCGACCACGCGGCCATGCTGGCGGGCGAGGGCTATGAGGTGATTGAGGCGTCCACGTGTGCCGACGCCATGCGGCTCGCGCGCGCCGAGAGTCCGGACCTCATCCTGCTCGACGCGACGCTGCCGGACGGCGAAGGCGTCGGCGTCTGCCAGAAGATCAAGGCTCACGAAGGCTTGCGCGACACGTTCGTCGTGATGCTCTCGGGGATGGACACGACGGCCGAGCACCAGGCCGAGGCGCTCAACGCGGGCGCGGACGGCTACCTCGCCAAGCCGGTCGAGTCGGTCGCGCTCAAGGCAAACGTGCTCGCCTTCCTCCGCATCCGCCAGAACGAGGAGGACCTGCGCGCGAGCGAGCGGCGCTACCGCGAGCAGGCCGAGGAGCTGCGCGAGGCCAACCGGCGGCTCGAAGAGTACAACCGCCTCAAGGCCGAGTTCGTCGCCAACATGTCGCACGAGCTGCGCACGCCTCTGACCGCCATCATCGGCTTCGCGCAACTCGCGCAGCTCACCAGCGGCAAAAGCGGCGAGATGCCGAAGCGCTACGCCGACGCCTTCGAGCGCATCCTGCGCAACGGCCAACACCTGCTCGCGCTCATCAACGACGTGCTCGACGTGTCGAAGATCGAGGCGGGCCGGATGAAGATTCACCGCGAGCACGTCGATCTGGTCGAAGTCGTGCAGGGCGCCTTCGCGGAGCTTCAGTCGCTCGCACAGCGCAAAGGTTTGGAGTACCGCCTGCGCGTGCCCGAACGCCTGCCGCTCGCCTACACCGACCCGCTGCGCGTCCGGCAGGTCGTCATCAACCTGCTGTCGAACGCCGCGAAGTTCACCGCGCGCGGCCGCGTCGAGGCGGAGATGGTCGCGCACGGCCCGGAGCATTTCCGCATCGTCGTCCGCGACACGGGCATCGGCATCGAGGCGCAGTCGCTCCCAATCATCTTCGAACGCTTCCGCCAGGTGGACGGCTCGATGACGCGCTCGGCGAGCGGCGTCGGGCTCGGGCTCTCCATCGTGCGGCAGATTGTCGATTTGCTCGGCGGCGAGATAGAGGTCACGTCGAAGGTTGGCGAGGGCTCGACCTTCACGGTCACGCTGCCGCTCTCGGCGCCCGAGGAGAACGCGGTCGAGGCGCGGGACGGCGAAGAGGCGCCGAGGTTCGCGGGGCGGCAGGGGGGCGGGACGGTCGCGGGCGAGCGGCCGTCGGAGGTTGACGAGAGTGATGACGCACGGGCGCTCGTCGTCGTCGTCGAGGACGACGAGGACGCGGCGGCGCTCCTCTCCGAGACTCTGGGGCGCGCGGGCTACCGCGTGCTGACGGCGCCGAGCGGGGCCGAGGGGTTGAGGCTCGCGCGCGAGCACGACCCCGTCGCCATCACGCTCGACGTGATGATGCCCGAGATGGACGGCTGGCGCGTGCTACAGGCGATGCGCGCCGACCGACGCCTCGCCAGCATCCCCGTCATCGTCTGCTCCATCGTGGACAACCGCCCGCTCGGCTACAGCCTCGGCGCGTCCGACTACGTTTTGAAGCCGGTGGACCCGACGACGCTCATCGACACGCTCGACCGCGTGAGCGTGCGCGGCGAGCAGAACGGCGACGAGGGCGACGGCTACGTGCTGGTCGTGGACGACGAGCACGGCGTGCGCGAGCTTCTGACGACGGCGCTCAGGCACGCGGGCTTCAGCGCGCGCAGCGCGCCGTCGGGCGAGACGGCGTTGAAGATGGCGGCGCAGCACCGGCCGCGCGCGGTGCTCTGCGACCTGATGATGCCGAACGGGATGAGCGGCTTCGAGTTCATCGCGCGCTTCCGCTCCGACCCGCAAACGGCGGACGTGCCCGTCCTCGTCGTGACGGGCAAGGACATCACGCCCAGCGACCGCAAACTCATCTCGGGCGAGATCGCCGAGGTCATACGCAAGGGCGAGTTGCTACTCTCGGACGTGGCCTCGCGGCTGCGCGACACGCTGGAAGAACTAGGGGTGGAGCCTACGGATGGCGAAGATACTGTTCGTTGAGGACGAGCCGGACATCCGCGACCTCGTCCGCATGGCGCTCGAAGACGAGCACGGCGTCACCGTGGTCGAGACGGCCGAGGAGGGCTTGCGGCGCGCGGCCGAAGACGCGCCCGACCTCATCCTGATGGATGTCAGCTTGGGCGGCGCCCTCGACGGGCTCGAAGCGACGCGGCGCCTGCGCGCCGACCCGCGCTTCGAGTCCACGCCCATCATCGCGCTCACCGCCCACGCCATGCCCGGCGACCGCGAGCGCGTCCTCTCCGCCGGCTGCGACGAGCACTGGCCCAAACCCATCACCGACCTCCTCGCCTTCCGCGACATGGTCGCCCGCGTCGCCGCAGAGGGGAGAAGTAGGCAGTAGGCAGATGGCAGTGGGCAGTTGAAGACACCACTGTCGAAAATTTCGGGGTAACCTTTCAAACACACTTAACGCGGGGCGCACTGCCTAGTGCCACCTGCCTACTGCCTACTCCCCTCAAGGGAGTTGGTGAGTCCGTTGATGCGGCGGCCCACCTCGCCGGCCAAGCTCATAACCCTGTCAGCCTGTGCTTCGGTTAGAAAGCTTAACCGCCTGGCGATCAGGATTTGCGTCTCAACCTCGCGCAGGGAACCGTAGCTGATAGACAGGAATCGTCTGAAGTCATTAGCATAGCCGCGCCCCTGCCCTTCGGCGATGTTTGACGGCACAGAGACCGCCGCCCTCCTAAGTTGATTCGTCAGCCCGTAAATTTCCTCCTTCGGAAATTGGGACGTGGCTTTATAAATCAACTCGACTAAGTCCATCGCCTTCTGCCAGGCAATCAAGTCGCTGTAATTTTTAGCCGCCATGTCAGCTCCTTCCGTTCAAAACACGAAGAGCCCTCAAACAGCGACGTGGCGGCGCCGCCCAGCCTCCCGCAGAAGAACTTTCTCAAACAGCTTCTAACTGCCTACTGCCATCTGCCTACTGCCTACTAATTCCTACTCCAACCACTTGGCGGGCGGCTTCTTCTCTTGGGGGACGGGGGGGCCGGGCTCCCAGAGTTTGATGGTGGAGTCGTAGCTGGCGGTTAAAAGAAGCAGGCCGCGTGGGGCGAACTTGACCTCGTTGATCTCTTCGCGGTGCGCTTCGAATTTGGAGAGGAGGCGGCCGTTGCGTGCGTCGTGGAGGCGGACGATGCCGCCGCCGCCGGCCTCCGCGATGACGCGTCCGTCGGGCGAGAACTCGATCTCGTAGACCATCTCGGGCTGGCGCAACTCGCGCACCTTCCGGCCCGTGCCCGCGTCCCAGATGATGAGCTTGTGGTCGCGGCCGCCGCTCGCCAGCGTCGCGCCGCCGGGCGCGAAGGCGACCGAGGTCACCCAGTCGCCGTGCGCCGCCAAGGTGTGCAGCGGCTCGCCCGTCCGCACGTCCCAGACACGGACGGTGCTGTCGTGCTCGGCGCTGGCGCTGGCGAGGCGGCGACCGTCGGGCGTGAAGGCGAGCGCCGTGACGGCGTCATCGTGCCCCGTGAGCAGGCGCAGGAGTCGCCCCGTCCGCACGTCCCAGAGGCGTACGACGTGGTCGCGCCCGCCGCTGGCGAGCAGGCGCCCGTCGGGCGAGAAGACGACCTCGAAGAGCCCGTCCTCCTGCGTCGCGAAGTTGCGCCGCGTGCGGAGCGTGCGCGCGTCGCGGAGTTGCACGCGCGAGCCCTCGCCGCTGTCGGTGCAGGAGGCGAGCAGGCGCCCGTCGGGCGAGACGGCCACGTCGCTGACGGTGCCGCCCGTTCCGCGCGCTCGCCGCACGATCCGCCCCGTCCGCACGTCCCACACGCGTATCAGCCCGTCGTCGCCCGAAGTCACCACGCGCGCGCCGCCGGGGAAGAAGGCCGCCGAGTAAACCGCGCCCGTGTGCCCGCGCAGCGTGCGCTTGAGCTTCCAACTCGCGGCCACGGGGACGGGGCCGTCCTTCCCCGTCGGGTCGGGCGGGAGTTGGCGCGCGGGCGCGGGCGGAGGCGTCGGCCGCCTCGCGCCGTTGCCGCCCCGCGCGCTTGATTCGGAGGGCGCGTGGGCGAGCGCGAGGGCGGCCGTCAGCGCGAGCGCGAGGCGTCGAAAGGGGTTGCGGCTCATCTTCTCCTCCGCCCGGCACGTTAGCACCGCGCGTCCCGGCGAGACAAGAGAGGGGGCGGCGCGGGGCGCCCGCGAAAAATTTTTCGGCCGGGGCGCAAAAAACGTTATCCCTCCGCGTTCGTTTTTTACGCGTTAATGGTCGGAGGCGAAAAAAAACTCAAACGCCTCGGGCCGGAGGTCGAAGACGATGGGACAGGCAAAACAGATTCGGGTCATCAAGGGCGGGCGCGCGGCGCGCGAGGCGCAGCCGCAGCAGCAGGTTGCCGGCGTCAAGACGGCCGCCGCCGCCGTCCGCGAAGTCAAAGAGGTCGTCTCCGACTGGGTGCGCGACCACCGGCAGCGCTCCGACGAGTTCCGTCGCAACTATTCGACGCTCCTCGGCGAGATGGGTTTCAAGACGCCGAACTACGGCGGGCGCACGGCCTAGAGTCAAAAGAGGATTTTAAGTTGAGTGCCCACGGCGACGTGCCGGGGCGATTGGGGGAAAGAGATGTTAAGCGTAATTCAGATCGCAGCGGTCATCCTGTTATCCGGCGTCGCGCTGACGTTCGCGTCCGAGGGCTTCGCCTTCGCCGTGTCGCGCGTGATGGAGGCGGCCTTCGACCGCGCCGAGTACCGTCTGGCCCTGCGCGCCCGCACGCGCGCCGAGAAGGTCAAGTCCCGCCGCCGCGAAGAGCGCCGCCGCGCCACCCGCGCGCGCGCCGAAGTCTTCGCGACATAAGGCAAAAGTCAGTAGAAAGACAATGCGGCGCGCTCAGCCTTCGGGCCGGGCGCGCCGCTTCGTATTAGCGCCGTGAAGCGCCATCACTCAACGTTGAGGTTTAAAGTTTCCCTCTATTCACGCTCCCGGCGTGTGATGGCCTTGTTGTTTCTTAGGCAGAGAAACGGCGGAGGAGATCGTTGAAGCGCGGGTCGGGGCGGAGGTTGTCGAGGCGCGGGTCCACGCGGAGGTAGGTGAGGCCGACCGAGTGCTCCTCTTCGGCGCGGGCGAGCCAGGCGAAGGCCGCGTCGGCGTCGCCGAGCAGGGCGTTGATGACGGCGAACTCGTAGGCCGTCACCCACTCGCGCTCGCGGTTTGCGATGAGTTCGGAGAGCAACTCGCGCGCCTCGTCGGGCTGGCCGCAGGAGGCGAGGACGTGCGCCTGCTTGGCGCGCGTCGTGGGGGTGTCGCCGGCAAACGCCCGCTCCTGCTCAAAGACGGCCATCGCGTCGTCGCGCATCCCACGCACCTCGTAGGTCCAGCGCAGGATGATGTGCGCGGAGATGGAGCCGGGGTCGAGTTCGAGCGCGTCGCGGCAGGCGTCTTCGGCCTCGTCGAAGCGGCGCGCGTTGAGCAGGATGTTGGCGACGGCCGTCGCGATGACGGGCGAGCGCGGCGCGATCTCGCGCGCCTTCCGAATCTCGGAGACCGCCTCGTCGTGGCGCCCCATCGCCGAGAGGTTGAAGGCGTGCCAGCGGCGCGCGACCGCGTTGTCGAGGTTGAGTTCAATCGCGCGGCGCAACTCCCTCTCGGCGGCGGCAAAGTCGCGCTCGTAGTTGAAGAGGACGAAGCCGAGCGAAGCGTGCGCCTCCGAGCAGGTGTCGTCGGCCTCGACCGCGCGCAGCGCGGACTGCTTCGCGCTCGCCCACGCACCGGCGGGCGGCGGCTCGACGTACCAGTTCAAAAGCGAATACGAGTCGGCCATCTCGGCCCACGCGAGCGCGTAACCGGGGTCGAGCTGGACGGCGCGCTCGAATCGCTCGATGGCCTGCCGCAAGCCCTCGGCCGTCCGGCGCGTGACGAAGTAGCGGCCGGCCTTGTAGAGCTTGCGCGCCTCGTCCTCGTCGCCGCGCGACGAATGGAGCGCGCCGGACTCCACGGCCTGACGGCCCGAGGGCGTCGAGTCGCGACCCGGCCCCGAAGCGCCGCCGCCCGTGTTGACGGGGCGCGAGCCGATGGTCACCGCAGGGCCTTTGAAGGGCGCGGTCGGGCGCGAGGCAGCGGGGTTCTTCGTCCTCGAAAGCAGTTCGCGGAAGCGCGGGTGCGTGCGCACGGGGTCAAGCTGCGGCTCGGTGGCGAGCCAGACGACCCAGGGGTCTTGCACTTCGACCGCCTCGTCCAACAGGTCGAGCGCGGGCGCCGTCTCGCCGAGTTGCAGGTGGACGAGCGCGCGGTGGTATGGAGTGACGAAGTGTCCCTCCTCGTCGCGCGCCCTCAACTCCGAGAGCACGGCGCGCGCCCTGTCCACGCGCCCGGCGGCGGCGTAGGAGCAGGCGAGGTTGGCCGAGAGCATCGGCATCTCGCCGACGAGTTCGATGGCGCGGCGCGCCTCGGAGACCGCCTCTTCGAAGGCGCCCGCGCGCCGCAGGTTCCAACTCAGCACGAAGCGCGCGGAGCCGTAACGCGGCTCGCCCTGAAGGAGCCGGCGCGCCACGTCGGCCGAGTCCTCGAAGCGCCGCGCCTGGTAGAGGCACCACGCGAGGAAGTAGAAGTTGAAGGGGTTGAGCGGGTCCAACTCGCAGGCGCGCTGCGCCTCTGCGATGGACTCGTCGAAGCGCGCCTCCATCGCGAGCTGGCAGGCGTAGTGCGCGTGTGACTGCGTGTAGTTCGGGTTGAGCGCGATGGCGCGGCGGAAGTGCCCCTCGGCCATCTGCCACTGCGTCGAGTGCGTGACCAGACTGAGCCCGAGCGAGGTGTGCGCTTCGGCCAGAGAGTCGTCGAGCTCGATGGCGCGCTGCGCGGCTTCGCGGCCCGCCGCGAGCTGTTCGGCCGGCGGCGCGAGGCCGTAGACGGCGAGCCAGCAGTGATACTCGGCGATGCCCGCGTGCGCGGCGGCGAAGCGCGGGTCGAGCGAGACGGCGCGGCGGTAGCACGCGTAAGCCTTGGCGAAGCCGTCGGCGCTCATCGTGTACCAGTGATAACGGCCGCGCATGTAAGCCTCGAACGCTTCAGCGTCGTCAGTCCCGCGCTTCTGTAGCTTGATGCGGTCGTCGCCCGAGAGATGTGGAAGCAGCGCCGCGGCGACCTGCTCCGAGACGATGTCTTCGAGTTGCAGAACGTCCGTGTACTCTTCGTCGAAGCGCCCGGCCCACTTCGTCGCGCCCTCCGCGATGTCGAGGAGCTGCGCCGTCACGCGCAACGTCTGGCCCGCGCGGCGGATGGTCCCGTCAACGACGAAGTCAACGCCCAGCTCGCGCCCCGCTGCCAGCGGGTCGGAGCCCGCGCCCTGATAGCGCAGCACGCTCGACGTGGGGCGAATGATGAAGCGGTGGACGTTCGACAGTCGCGTCACCAGCGCGTCGGCGAGCCCGACGCCGAGATACTCGTCGCCCGTGCCTTCGGCGCCCGGCGTGGCGATGACCTTGAGCGGGAGGACGGCAAGCGACTTCTGCCCCGTCGGCGGCTCGGAGGCGTGCACGTCCGTGGGGCGCGTGGCGACCGGGTTGTTCGTCTGGCGCAGCACCTCGCGGAAGCGCGGCAGGCCGCGAACGGGGTCGAACAGAGGGTCCACGCCGAGCCACGCGAGCCGCGCGTCAACGATCTCGACGGCGTTCCCGAGTTCCTTCAACGCGCGCTCCGCGTCGCCGAGTTGGCAGTGTGCGAGCGCGAGCATGTAGGGCGAGACGTAGCGCGTCTCACTTAAACGCTCGACCTCTTCGAGCACCGCGCGCGCCTCGCGGTCGAGGCCGGCGTGCGCGTAGAGCGCGGCGAGGAAGCAGAGCGGGTAGGGGCTGCGACCGAGCAGTTCGGCGGCGCGCTCGCACGTCGCGACGGCCTCTTCGTAGCGGCCCAGTTGCGCGAGCGAGAGACTCAGGAGCATGTGGCCGAGACCGTAGTCGGGCTCGGTCGAGATGAGCACGCGGGCCGAGGCGGCGGCCTCGTCGAAGCGCCGCGCGTGGTAGAGGTTCCAGTTGAGCGTGTGGCGGACGAGCGGCGTTAAGGGCGCGATCTCAAGCGCGCGGCGCGCGATGTTGAGCGCCTCGTCGAAGCGCCCCTCCATGCCGAGGAAGAAGGAGAGCCACAGTCTGCCCGTGACGTAATTCGGGTTCAACTCCTGCGCGCGGCGCAGGTGACGCTCGGCCTCCTCCCAGTCGAGGTCGTGCGTAAGCGTGGCGAAGCCGAGCGCGGCCCACCCTTCGGCCAGCGCGGGGTCGAGGCCCACGGCCTTGCGCGCCGCTTCGAGCGCGGCGGCGCTAGTTTCGGCGAACGGCAGGATGGCGTAGACGCCGAGCACGTTGTAGTAGTCGCTGATGCCGGCGTAGGCGAGCGCGTAGTCGGGGTCTAAGGAGACGGCGCGGCTGTAGTGGACGAGCGCGCGCGCGAAGCCCTCCTCGTTGAAGGTGTTCCAGTGGTAGCGCCCGCGCATGTACTCTTCGTAGGCACTGGCGTTGTCGGTCCCGCGCTTCTGCAAGCGCAGGCGCTCGCCGCCCGTGAGTTGAGGAACCAACGCCTCCGCGACCTGTTCCGAGATCGAGTCTTCGAGTTGCAGAACGTCCGCCGTCTCCTCGTCGAACTGCCCGGCCCACACGGCGGAGCCCGCGCGCACGTCGAGGAGTTGCATCGTCACGCGCAGCGTCGCGCCCGCGCGGCGCACGCGACCTTCGAGCACGTAGGAGACGCCAAGCTCTCGACCGGCCGCGAGCGGGTCCGTCTCCTGCCCGCGATAGCGCAGCACGCTCGACGTGGGGCGGAGCGTGAAGCGGCGCAAGGAGCCGAGCCGCGTGATGAGCGCGTCGGCGAGCCCGACGCCGAGGTACTCGCCGCCGGCTTCGAGCCCGCCAGTTGATTCGTGAACCTTCAGAGGCAGGACCGCGAGCGAGGTCTCGTCGGGGAGCGCGCGGCGGTCGTCGCGCGCGGCCTCCTTGCGCGGCGTGCCGGCGGGGAAGAAGGGCGGCGCGGAGACGGGGCGCCCCTCGACGTAACGCGCGATGTCCTCGCGCATCTCGTCGGCCGTGCGGTAGCGCCCGGCGGGCTCCTTCCGCAGCGCCTTCATCACGACGTTGTCGAGGTCGCCGGCCAACTCGCGCCGCAAGGTCTCAACCGTCGCGCCACGGCACCAGTAGAGATAGCCGAGCGTGTCTGCTTCGTCGGTGCGGCGCCCGACGACCACGGGCGTCGCGGGCAGAAGGTCTTCGGGGCTCGTGATGCGCACGGACGGGTGCGGCGGCTCCTCCTCGCAGATGACGCGCGCCATCTCGTGCGGCGAGCGGTGGCGCAGTCTGTATGGACGGTGGCCGGTGAGTATCTCGTAGAGCAGAACCCCCAGACTGTAAACGTCGGTCGCGGGCGAGACGGGCTCGCCGCGCACCTGCTCGGGCGCGGCGTACTCGGGCGTCATCAAACGCATCGCCGTCGCCGTCGGGTCGAGCGTGATCTCGCCCGCGAACTCCGGGTTCAAGAGCTTGGCGATGCCGAAGTCCAGGAGCTTGGGCACGCCGCCGGGCGTGACCATGATGTTCGAGGGCTTGATGTCGCGGTGGATGACGAGCTTCTGGTGCGCGTAGTTGACCGCGTCGCAGACCATCGAGAAGAGACGCAGTCGCTCCGACACCGTCAACTGCCGCTCGTCGCAGTAGCGGTAGACGGGCAAGCCCTCGATGTATTCCATGACGAAGTAGGGCAGGCCGTCGTCGGTCGTTCCTCCATCCAACAAGCGCGCGATGTATGGGTGGTCGAGCGTGGCGAGAATCTGCCGCTCGTTGCGGAAGCGGCGGAGGATGAAGTCCGTGTCCATCCCGCGCTTGATGAGCTTGACGGCGACGCGCTGGCGGAATTCGCCGTCGGCGCGGAACGCCTCGTAGACGGCGCCCATGCCGCCACGGCCGACCTCGCGCGAAAGGATGTAGGCGCCGATGCGGCGGCCGATGGACGGGTCAACCTCGTGCGCGCCCGTTAAGGCCGTGGTGGCGAAGGGGTCGGTGGGCGGGAGCTGCGAATGGTTGAGCGCGGGCTCCTCGATGAAGTCGCCGGCGGCCTCGAACTGGTTGACGAGCGCGACGACCTGCTCGAACAGGGTCTCGTCGCCGGCCGACGCCTGCCGGATGAAGCGCGGGCGCTCCGTCGGCGGCATGTCTACGGCCGCCTGGAACAACTCCTCAATCTGCCGCCAGCGCTCGGGGGTCATTGTTTGGTGAATGGTAAATGGTGAACTGAAAACCGGTCGAACGTCTTCGCTAGATGGCGAACAGCGTTTGAGAGTTGCACGACGCGTGAGGAGAGGATGAATCCCGGAGAGAAGGAAGAACTATTTACTATTCACTATTCACCATTTACTCACTCTTCACCTGCCCGTAGAGCCACGCCTTAGCCATGCGCCACTGCCGCTTGACGGTCGGCGCCGAGACGCCGAGCACTTCGGCCGTCTCCTCGACCGAGAGCCCGCCGAAGAAGCGCAGCTCGACGATCTTCGACTTCTGCGGGTCCATCTCGGCCAGGCGGTTGAGCGCGTCGTCCAGCGCGACAAGGTTCACGTCGCGCTCGCCGCCCGCTGCGTCGAGGTTCTCGTCGAGCGAGAGCTTCTGAAACTCGCCGCCGCGCTTCTCGGCCTCGTGCGCGCGCGCGTGATCGACGAGGATGCGGCGCATCATCTGCGCGGCGACGCCGAAGAAGTGCGCGCGGTTCTGCCACTGCACCTGCGTCTGGTCCACGAGCCGCATGTAGGCTTCGTGGACGAGCGCGGTGGGCTGCAAAGTGTGGCCGACGCGCTCCTTGCGCAGGTAGCTCGCGGCGAGGCGCCGCAGCTCGCTGTAGACGACCGGCAGGAGGTCGTCGAGGACGCCTCGGTCGCCGTCCGTCAGGCGGACGAGCAGTCTGGTCACCTCTTGCTGTGAGGCTATTGTCACAGGGGAATTCTCACGGGCAAAACGATTCGCTCTTCAAAAGTCTAACGGGCGCAAGTATAAACGACCGCGCGCCGGCTTATCAATTTCACCCCCTGAAAAAATTGTAACCGTGGCGCGTCCCGGCGCGTCTTACGTTTAGAATGGCCGGACAAGTGGGTTCAGTCTCCCCTGCGTCCCCGTGCGGCCCGCCGTAATCCATCACAGCACGGAGAAAGAAGGAAAGATGAGACTCAAGGGTACAGGGAAATTTCTGGGCGGCCTCGCTCTGGCCGCCGGTTTCGCGTTGACGGGCGTCGTCGGCGTCGCGGCGCAGCAGGGACAGGGTCAGCAGGACGGCGGCCAGGGCCGCGCCGAGCAACATTGGGGTCGCAAGGAAGGGCGCGGGGGCGGGCGCCGTGGCGGCTTCGGGCCGTTCGGCCGCTTCGGCGCGGAGTTGAACCTTTCGGACGCGCAGGTCGAGCAGATGCGCCAGATCGAGGAGCGTTACCGCGCCTCCTTCCAGTCGCGGCGTCAGGCGCGCGGCCAGCGCGAGGAGCGCGACGGGTTCGACCCGCTCGCGGGCGGGGCGTTCGACGAGTCGGCCGTCCGCGCCAACGCGCAGGCGCGCGCCAACGCGCAGGTCGAGCGCGAGGTCGCGCAGGCCCGCCTGATGTACGAGATGTACAACGTGCTCACCTCCGAGCAGAAGGCGCAGCTTCAGGCCGCGCGCCAGCAGCGCGAGCAGCGCCGCCAGGAGTTCCGCACGCGTCGCGGCACGGGGCAGACACAGCTCCGGTAGCCCGTTTGGCTCAGTTACCATAAACCCGTCGAGCGGCGGCCCTTGAATCTTCCGGGGCCGCCGCTTTATTTTCCGCGCCGCCGGTGTGATATTTGTAAGCCCTGAGTATGGACGAGACGGCGGACATCTCCGGCCACGCGTCCGCGCGGCCCGGGTCGGAGCGGGCGGACGCCGAACTCGCCGCCCGCGCGCGCTCGGGGGACGAGGCGGCCTTCGAGGAACTGTTCCGGCGCCATCGCCGCCGCGTCGCGCTCATCGCCTCGCGCTTCTTCCGGCAACGCGAGCAGGTCGAAGAGGTCGTCCAGGAGAGTTTCACCAAAGCCTTCTTCGCCCTCGGCGAGTTCGCCAACGGCCGCGACGCCTCCTTCGCCGCGTGGCTTGCGCGCATCGCCTTCAACGTCAGTTACGACGAGTTGCGGCGGCAGAAGCGACGCCCCGAAGGCGCGCTCGACGAGTTGACCGAGGACGAGTCGGCGACTCTGGCCGCGCGCCTGCGCGACGGCGGCGCGGACGCCGAAGGCCGGGCCGTCTCGCGCGACCTCGCCGCGAAGCTGCTCGCGCGCCTCAGCCCCGAAGACAGGCTCGTGCTCGTCCTGCTCGACGTGGAAGGGCTTTCGGTCGCGGAGATCGCGGCCCTCTTGAAATGGACGGGGTCGAAGGTCAAGGTTCGCGCACACCGCGCGCGCGCACACCTGCGCCGCGTGCTGGAGAGGTTTCTGTAACTGCGGAGGGCGCGCGCGCGTCCTTAAGTTTGAGTCCGCGTGGATTTCGGAAAGTGCCGCCGGGAGAGGCGGGAGGCAGTCGAAAGATATGGCAAGTGAAAAGAGAGGTCGCGAACGCGGCGAGACGTTGGAGCGCCTCGCGCGCGAGGTCGTGCGCGCCTCGGCGGCCGGAGAGGCGGAGGCCGACGCGGTCGCCGACTCGCCCTTCCTCTACGCGCGCGTGCGTGCGCGCATCGAGGCGGAGCGGCGGCGGCGCGAGGAGGGCGAAGGGTGGCTCGGACTCTTCGGGGTCGCGTGGCGCGCGGTGCCGGCGATGGCGATGGTGGCGGCGCTGGCGCTGGCGCTCTTCCTCTCGTCGGGCGCGGGCGAGTTGACGCCGGGCTTCGGCCTCGGCGCCGAGACGCTGCTCGTCGAGCGCGACGAAGAGTTTGAGCAGGTCGTCCTCGCGGACCAGCGCCCGCCCTCGAACGACGAGGTGCTCTCGACCATCATCGGCGAGGGGGAGAATTCGAGATGAGAGGAATCGCAACGCTCAAGCTCTGGCTCGCGGTCGCGGTCGTCTTCGCTTTGGGGTGCGCGACGGGCGCCTTCTTAGACAGCGCCTACCGCCTGCGCGCGGGCGGCGCGCGCAACGAGTCGCGCGGCGGCAAGCGCGACCCCAACCACATGTTCGAGAAGATGCGGCGCGAGCTGGCGCTCGACGAGCGTCAGTCAACCGAGGTGCGCAAGATACTCGACGAGACGCGCAACGAGTACCGCGCCCTGCGCTCCGAGGCGCGCCCGCGCTTCGACGCCATCCGCCAGGCGGCCCGCACACGCATCCGCGCCCTCCTCACCCCCGAACAGCAGCAACGCTTCGACGCGCGCGTCGCCGAGCTGGACAAGCGGCGAGAGGCCGAGGAGAAGGACGGCAGGCCAGACAGCATTCAGTAAGAACAAGTAGACAGTATCTCCCGCCGAGCCCGGCGGAACTAAAACTTAATCGCGGAGACACGGAGACGCGGCTTGAAGACTTCTAACTTCAAGCCGCGTCTCCGTGTCCCTGCGGTTAGTTGTTTATGACGGCTCGTCGAAGCGCACGTTGCGGTAGATGTCCGCGAGCGTGAGCGTGAGCCCGACCGAGTCGAAGGCGCAGCGTTCGTCGGCTTCGGTCAGGAGTTCGGTCTCCCACCCGTCGCCGACGCGACGATGCAACTCGACCAGCATCCTCTCCTGCGAGACGAGGGCGTACTCGCGCACGCTCGGGCAGCTCTTATAGGCGGCGAGCTTCTCGTGGCGGTCGGCGCGCTCGGTCGAAGGGCTCAACACCTCGACGACGAGGCGCGGCTCTGTGCGTACGTAAGCGTCCCCGCCCGGCGGGTCGCAGGCGACAACCACGTCCGGGTAGTAGACGAGGTCGGGCGCGACCCTGACCTTCATGTCGGCCATGAACGCCTGGCACTCGTCGTCGGCCAAGAGGTCGTTCAGGCGCCCGGCAATGTTTAAGGAGATGCGGTTGTGGCGCGCGCTCGCGCCGGCCATCGCGTACGCCTGCCCCGCCACGTACTCGTGGCGCACCTCGGCCTCCTTCTCCCCCTCAAGGTACTCCGCCACGCTCAAACTGAATCTCTCTTTCGGCAAGCTCACGGCTCGAACCTCCCGGCAGACACGCGCCAGATTATATGTGCCCGACCGTCGGCGCGGAAGAGAAGATTCACCGCGCACGCGCTCCGGCGATTTTTAGAGAACACGTTTGGTCTTGCCCCTCTTGATTGCGGCGTTAATAAGATTCAACGGCTCATCTTGAGGCTTTAACTCGCCTTCCAGTGATAACAGATAGAGTTCAAGTGCCGCCTTGTGAGCATTCGTGTAAAGATAACTTGCCTCGATACCTTCTGATAAAGCCTCGCTCGTCCGCTTCACACCCTCATCCCCGCTGTTGATTTCTTCCCTGAGAATAAACAGCAAGCGAGCAAGGCATTCAACGGCGGCCGAATCCTTACACAGTTCAGGCTCAAGAATATTCAGCCACGTCTGCTCGTCTGCTAATAGCTTGGCCTTTTCGCGGGTTGTCGCGGTAGATTTTTTCAAAAGATGAAGCTCGACTTGTCGAAAAGTTCTATGCGATGGATTTAAAATTTTACCAACCTTTGTAAATTTTCTCAATCCAAGAATCCTTTAATAACTCACAAAAATCATCAATGGGACTTCTATTCTCAATTTACGGGTTTTTACAAGCGTTAGTAAAGCCCCTGAAATCAATAATATAGCGGTGCTATAGTCTTGGAACTATGGCGCTGAAACTCCAGATTCAAGAGACGGCAAGGAAGATGGGAATAGAGAATGCTTCACAATTGGCGAAGCTAACGGGGCTCGGAGTTACTTCATGCTATCAATTGTGGGAAGGGACAGCGCAAATGGTCTCACTGAAAACGCTGGATACTCTCTGCAACAAGCTCAAAACGCATCCGGCTATTTTGTTTGAGTATAAGCCCGACCCGGAGAAGGGAAGCTCTATGCCGACTAAGGGCAGAACAGGGCGGAAGTAAGCATATAGAACAGAAATAAAGTCCCTCCCCAAACAATAAAGTTATTCCCCGGAAGTCCCCTCGCTCTTCTCTCATCATATTCAATCGAGACTGAAAATATTTCTCTCAACGTGAGGGGGTTCGCTCCGGAACCGCGCATTAGATGGTGTAGGCGACGCGAGGGCTCGAACGAGCAGCCGGCCTACGCGCGGCGGTTTCGCCTTGCCCCTTCGGGAACGGCCTTGATGGGGATGCGAGACAGACACCCACACGCTCTGAGCCGTAAGGCTCGGACACACGAAAAGGAGAAACTCATGGCTCTACAGATTCTCTGCGCGCAGTACGCGACCCCCAACGCCAACGTCGACGTGACCCTGATCTGCCAGAAGGCGGTCAGCACCGGGAACGACGACATCCCCGTGAATAACCAGTTCATGGGGGGCGACCCCGACATCGGCGTGGTCAAACAGTTCGGCATTCTGTACTTCCTGAACGGCACCCTGACGGCACAGACCGCCCAGGAAGGCCAGACCGTCGATCTGGTTCCGGCCCCCGCGGCGGCTAAAAGCGCCTGACGAAGCGTCGGCGACCGCCGCCACGGGCGGCGCAAAGAGTAAGACTTGAGACCAGAACGCGCCCGGCGAAGAGGGCCAGAGCCCGAAGCTCTGGCCCTCTTCACCGGGCGCGCGCCGTTTGCTCCGAGAGAGCCGCGAATCGTCTTCGCTTACGTGCAGAAGCGTCTCACTGACCTCCACGAACTGGCGCCCCTCCTCGGTCGCGGTCACCGCCGTCATTTCGAGCGCCAGCCGCGCCATCTCTCTCAGGACTTCGCGCACCGCGCGCGCGCCTCGCCGTAGAAGTACGATGCGACGCTCCGCAAGTTGAACGGCCGCGCGTCCGCGCCCGCGAAGAGTTTGACGCGGATGCGCGGCGTTAGACCGCTTTGCGTAGCGCGTATTATGATTTTGGCTTTACGGGACTCTCGCCCGGGGATAAGTTTGACCTGCGGACTCGCACCGCGCAGCGTGCTCCTATCATAGGGATGAACGTCCTCATCAGAAGGGAAGAGATGAATGGCTGAGCTGACTCGCATTCGATGTGTGCTCGCCGTCCAGGACCTTGCCGCATCAGTCGATTACTACACGCGCGTCCTCGGCATGGCGGTCGATTTTACGGCGCCGGGCTGGGCGTTTCTCTCACGCGGGTCGTTCCGCCTGATGCTCGGCGAGTGCGCGGACACGGTGCCGGCCCACGAGACGGCCGACCATTCCTACTTCGCGTACGTCACGGTCGAGGGCATCGACGAATTCTATGGCGAGGTGACGGGGAACGGCGCGTCGCTCATACAGGGACTCGCCGACAAGCCGTGGGGGATGCGCGAGTTCGGCGTGCGCACCCCGGACGGGCACCGGATCATGTTCGGCCAGGAACTCTGAGCCGCCCACGGCCTAACAACGGCATGCACCCGACCCGCGACACGCCGCCTGTCATTATCCGCCTCATACACGTTAGGAGACACGAATGAATTTTCTCGCCAGATTTTTCGCGGGTGCGAAGGCTAAGCGTAACAACCTGACAGAGGAGAATCTGTCCATGTCGCATATCGCGGTTACGCAACTTCAGGAAGGGAAAATCTCGGACGAGGAGGCGCTGGCCATCCTCGCGGCTGGATTTATCATCGTCCCTCTCGGGAAGGAGCCGGAGAGGGATGGGACCAATATAAAGAAGTGGAGCCCGGCCACCGTCTCCAAGGCCGACGGCTCGGGGTGGGTGTTGGCCTTCACAAACAAGGAGGCCCACATGGCATTCGTCGAACGAGAGAACTACCCGTTTGCGCTGACCACGAGCACGGATTGGGTTCTCGGAGCGATGCCGCCGGAGCACGGTCTGATGCTCAATATGGGCACGGCATATCATTTAGAGTGGAGCGCCGAGGGGATACGCAGGTTCGGGTCCGGGTTGATAGGCCACCCGATGGAAAACAATGTCGAATTTGAACCGTCGAACACGTTGGAACTGTTCCTGAAAAGGTGGCAGGCGGGCGAAATATCGAAGGATGAGTTCTTCTCAGTGTTAGTTAAATCCGACCTCTATGTGCCGAGCACGACGGCGATAAGCGGAGATTTATCTGGCCTGATGCCTCTCTTCTTCTGGCGGGAAGGCCACTCCTTCGCCTCGGCGTTTACCAGCTCAAACCTGATGAATCTCCACAAAGACAGAGTAAAAGACAGCATCACCATGAAAGGTGAGGAGATGCTTTCAAGGGTCGCGCCGAGGTTTCACGGCGTCGTCATCAACCCGGGCTATCGCATCGGCATGGAATTTACGCGCGGGTCCGAGAAATAGTCAGGACCAGGCAATAGGGCGCGTTATAAACTTTCGGCCGTGTCGGATTCCGGCGCGGCGGAAGGAGTTAGAATGAAGTACGATAACCGGGCGATTCAGACTTACAACCTTCTCAACAGGACGGTTCACATGTCGAACAAAACTATTCGCGGTCTCGGGACGAACTCGCGCGGGAAGGTGTCGAATGTAAGGGACATCATGGTTGCTTCACTGCTCGTGTCGCTCATCACGATGTTCGCCGCGACGGGCGCGGCCGCCGAAGACTGGCCGCAGTTTCGCGGGCCGAACGGGAGCGGCGTTTCCGTCTCGACCGGTCTGCCGGAAGTGTTCGGCCCTGAGAAGAACGTGGTCTGGAAGACGCCGCTGCCGCCCGGCCATTCGTCGCCGGTGCTGACGCGAGACCGCGTGTTCGTCACCGCGTACGCCGAGGACAAAGCAGTCGGCGGACAGCAAGCGGGAGGCGTCACCAAGGGGAACGCCAGCGCGAAGAGTCATAAGCTCCTCGTCATCTGTCTTGACCGTCAGACGGGAAAGCCGCTGTGGCGGCGTGAGGTGCCGCGCTCGCGCGAGGGCCGTTTGCAGAACGTCAACAACCCCGCCTCGCCGAGCCCCGTCACGGACGGCGTGAACGTCTACGTCTTCTTCCAGGAGTTCGGGTTGGTCTCGTACGACGGCGCGGGCAGGGAGCGTTGGCGGCGCCCGCTCGGGCCGTTCAATATGTTCTACGGCTTCGGGGCGTCTCCCATCCTCGTCGAAGACAAAGTCATCCTGCCCGTGGACCAGGACAGTCCCAGTTCATATCTAATCGCGGTCGATAAGACGAGCGGGCGCGTGCGTTGGAAGGTCGAGCGGCCGGCGGTCATCTCGGGTTACTCGACGCCGATTATCTTCCAACCGAAGCAGGGCCCGAAGCAGATTGTCGTTCCCGAGTCGTTCCAACTCTCGGCTTACTCGGTCGCGGACGGCAAAAGAGTTTGGTGGGTGCGCGGACTGGCGTGCGAGATGAAATCGATTGCCAGCAGCGACGGGGAATACGTGTACATCAACGGCTGGGGCTTCCCGCAGAATCAGCCCGGGGCGCAGATCGACACGGTTCCCTTTGAAGAGGCGCGGGCGCGATACGACAAGAATCACGACAAGTTGATCGCGAAGTCGGAGGTGACGGGCGCGGAGAAGATGGACCGGATGTTGAAGAGCGCCTTCGAGGCGTTCGACATGGACCGCGACGAACGTTTGAACGCGAAGGATTGGGAAGTGTTTCGCGGCATGATGGCTTCGGAGAACGGCCTGCTCGCCATCAAGCTCGGGGGGCGAGGCGACCAGACGGCGACCGCGATTCGTTGGCGCTATCAGAGGCCGGTGCCGCAGGTTCCTTCGACACTGCTCTACAAAGGCGTCCTCTACATGATTAACGACAGCGGGATTATGCTCTCGTTCGACCCGGCGACCGGCGGTGTCATCAAGCAGGGACGCCTGCACGGCGCGATTGATAAGTACTTCGCGTCGCCGGTGGCGGCCGACGGCAAGGTGTTTCTGGTCGGCCAGGGCGGTCAGGTCTCCGTGTTGAAGGCCGAGGGCGCTTGGGAGGTGCTCGCGGTCAACGAGTTGGACGACGAGGTCTACGCCACGCCGGCGATTGCGGACGGACGAATTTACATCCGGACTCGCGGCGCGCTTTATAGTTTCGGCAAATAACGCCTACCGCCCGCCGTCGCGCGGGTATCGCTGGAGCATGCCCTCTTCGCGCATGAGGAGCTCGACGCCCTGGATGTCCATCGGCACGAACGTGGTCAGGATGTCGGCCTTCCGCTCCCCGATGACGATCATGTCTTCGAGCCGGATGTATATCTTCTCCTCGGGGACGACCAGCGCCGGCTCGATGGTGAAGACCATGCCGGGGCGCAGCGGCCCGCAGTCCTGCCCCACGTCGTGCGTTGCCATCCCCACCCAGTGGCCGAGCGAGGCGCAGGGCGCGGCGGCGGCCACCTCGTAGTCGGCGACGAAGGCGCGCGCGGCCGCCTCGTAGGCGGGCTTCGAGAATTTGGAGCGCGCCAGCACCCGCCTCATGTCGGCCGCCGCCTCGCGCATGACCTCGGCGGCCGTCGCCCCCGGCCTGATGTGGTTGAGGATGGCCCTGTAACACTCTAAGTAGAAGCCGTACAACTCACGCTGCCAACCGTTGAACTTCCCGTTCACGGGCCACATGCGCGTCACGTCGCTCATGTAGTAGCCGTAGTCGGGCGCGTAATCCATGAGCAGGAAATCGCCGTCGCGCATCACGCGCTTGCCGGCGTTGTAGTGCGGGAAGATGGCGTTCGGCCCGCTGGCGATGAGCGAGTAGTACGCATCGCCCTGCGCCCCGTTCCTGTAGTAGACGTACTTCGCCACGGCGTCGAGTTCGTACTCGCTGATGTTCGGCACGGTCGAACGCATTGCCTCCATCAGGGCGAGCCCAGAGAGGCGCGTGGCCTTGCGGATCAACTCTATCTCGCGCGGGCTCTTGATGAGTCGCGCCCGGTCGAGCGCGGGCGTCAGGTCGCGCAACTCGAACTGTGGGAACCGCGCCCGCAGCATCCCCGTCAGCCGCCCCTCGCGTGAGTCCGTGCCGTCCCAGGGGTCCGACGACGCGTCGGCGACGGCGCGCGTCGCGAGGTCGCGGCTCATCGCCGTCCCCTCGGCGGGGCTGTAAGGAGTCCAGACGGTGCGCCATTGCGTGCCCCTCGCGTAGCGGGCCAGGTGTTCGCCGAGGAGGTCGAGACCGTAGACGGCATCGACGCCCGACAGACGCTCGACCAGTTCCGCGTCTTCCGCCGAGAGCACCTTTCCCTCCGACCGCTCGCGCCCCTCCTTACGTCGCGGGAGGTAGAGCGCCGCCGTGCGCTGGCCGCCGTTCAGCAGCAGGTAGGCGTGCGGGGACTCGACCCCGCAGAGATAGTAGAACTCGTTCGTCTGGCGGAAGCGGACATAGCCCGAGGGCGAGGGGGCGCCCTGCACCAGTGCGAGGCCGCCCGCGCCGATGGCGTCGTAGATTTTCGCGCGACGGTCGGCGAACTCGCCGGGCGGGAAGTCGTTGGTGAAGAGAGGCATGCCGTCCTGCGCGTGGCTGGTTGTAGACAGCAGCGGCAGGAGGCAGGCCGCGACGAGTAAGGACAGGCAAAGTCTATACATTGAATTCATGTGCGGCGTCCTTAGACAAGGCGAGACTTACGACAGAGCACGAGCCTCATCATAGTGTTCGGTCGCGGCGTGGGCAAGAGGGGCACAATCGGCGCTGCCCAATTCGTTGACTTGAAGTGCGGATATCCTCAAAGGCGGGGGATACGTCCAGCTAATGACCCGATCAATTTGCACGCCTTACCAGGCGGCCAGCTTCACGGCGACGCAGCACTACCGCTTCAGGTGCACGTGCCACAACAGTAACGCTTACGTGAACCTGATGGGGTCGCTCGACATCGTCCGCACCGTCACCCAGAATACCAACGGGACGTGGCGCTTCACGGTGACAAAGTCCGGCGCGTCGGCGACCGTCAACCCGCTGCCCTGAAGGAGGTGTCTCATGCGTAATTTCAAGGATGCTTTGCGGCTGCTGGCGGCGACGCCCGCGCTGCTCTTCTGGGCCGGCTGCGCGAACCTGGAGTCCACACAGCAGCCCGTCTCCCTCGTCGCCGTCGGGGCTCGGCAGGAGGCGGCCACCGTGCCACGAAAGACCAACGCGGCGGAGGCGACGGGTGAGGTCGTCGTCGCCTACTCGCCGCCCACACGGCAACTGACGCTGCGCGAGCCGGTGTTCGTTGACTTCACCGTCCGCAACGGGCTCGACCAGCCAGTCAGGCTCGACCTCGGGCAAGATCGGAAAGAGAGCTTCCGCTTCGTCGTCATCAAGCCCGACGGCGCGCGCGCGACTCTGCCGCCGTGGCGGCGCGAGGGCGTCTCGCGGATCGGCGAGCTATCGGTCGCGCCCCGCGAGGAGTTCACCGAGCGGCTCCTGCTCAACGAGTGGTTCGACTTCCCCGCGCCGGGGAGGTACGAGGTCGAGGTGAGTCTCGCGACGCCGCTCCGAGGCGAGGGCGGAAAGGCGCTGGTCGCGCCGACCTTGGGGCGCTTCGTGCTCGACATCGGCCCGCGCGACGCGGACGAGTTGAAGCGGGTGAGCGCGGCACTGTTGCGGCGGGTCGTCCAGGCCAAGTCCTACGAGGACGCGGCGGCGGCGGCGACGGATCTCAGCCACGTCGCCGACCCCGTCGCCGTGCCCGACCTGGAGAAGACGCTGACCTCGGGGCGCATGGTCGAGCCGATTGCCATCGCCGGCCTCGCGAGGGTCGGCAACGAGGAGGCGGCCCGGGTTCTCATCTCGACGCTGCACAGCCCCGACGCCGAGGTGGCGCAACTCGCCCGCGCGGCGCTCGCCGTGATCGAGCAGAAGAGTCCCGACGCCGGTCTGAAGGAGCGAATCAGGCGAGAACTCTGACGCGGTCGGCGGGTCACACCCACGGACGCACAAACGCGGGCCGCGCCTTCTGATCACGAGCTTTGTCGTGCGCCGAGTGTGAGAGCAGGTTCGTCCGGGGCGCCAAGGGGCAGGAGCTGGTCGGGATGCTCGAAGACGCCCGCCGCTCCCGCCAGACGAGTCCCTGTGTTCGTTGCGGGTGTTGCCCGCGTCCCCGCGCCGTGGACGGCGGCTCGGGCCAGGTCGTCGAACATCACCTGGTTGGCCGCACGCAGCCGCCGTGACAGGTACACCCGGCCCAGCCACGCGACCAGCCCGACCTGAGTTTCATGGCTGACGACGACCGTGCTCAGGCCGTCGGGCGTGGGACTGAGCGTGAACGTACGCTCGGCGTGCAGCCCACGGGCGTCCGCGACGATGGCGAAAGAATGCGGTCGGTCGGCGGCGACGACGGTGCTGCGCAGCTCGACCGGATGTGCCTTCCAACGGAAGGACAACGGTCGGGCCGCGCTACCAGTTGACTCGACTCGGACCCACCGGCACGCACGGTACCACGACGGCCAGCGTTCGACATCGGTCAACAGCTCCCACACGCGTTCGGCCGGGGCATGAATCACGACCTCGTTGCGGACTTCAATCGGCGGCCGTGCGGCCGTGCCGGCCGGGCGGAGCAGCCGTGCGGTGACCCTTGTGAGCCACTCGCGCGGCATGAACCGGCCGCTCTGGGCGACCACCTTGTTCCGCAGGCCGGTGATGACCACGGCCCGCCCCTTGTCCAGCGCCCTGAGCCCGGCCTCGATGACGGGCTCGGGGTCGGCGAGCCGGCGGTAGATCGCCGTGTGGCCGACATCGGCGCCCAGAGCATCGACGAAACCCGTGCGAGTTGGACCCGGACACAGCGCGGTGACCGCCACGCCGGCCGCGCGGGCCTCGAACCAGAGGGCCTGGCTGAACGACAGCACGAATGCCTTGCTCGCCCCGTACACCGCCTGGTAAGGCGCGGGCTGGAACGCGATCGTGGACGCGACGTTGAGAATCCCGCCACTGCGTCGGGCGAGCATGCCGGGCAGGAACGCGCGAGCCAGGGTGACTACGGCACCGACATCGACCGCCACCTCGTCGGCCTCGCGGTCGGGGTCTGCTTCGACGAATAGGCCGTAGCTGCCAAACCCGGCGTTGTTGACCAGCACTTCGACGGGGCGGTCGCCGACGTGATCGAGCAACGCGGACACGCCCGACGGGGTCGAGAGGTCGGCGGCGACCGTCTCGACCTTCACACGGGGAGTGGCGCGGCGAATCTGGTGCGCCGCCTCGTCCAGACGCGCCTCGTTGCGGCCGGTCAGCACCAGGGACATGCCTCGTTCCGCGAGTCGTGCGGCGAGCCCACGGCCCAACCCGGACGACGCTCCAGTCACAACAGCCCACCGGTCCTGATAGTTGATCATGACAGCTCCTTTCTGAATGGCGTTAACCTATAGGTTCATGCCGTGGCTCTCTCACTCGCCGGGAGCCGCGCGGTAATCCAGCCCTTGATGTCCGCCATCACGACCTCTTTATCAATGTCGTTAAGCAGGTCGTGGTAGTGACCTTCGTAGAGCTTCAGCGTCTTGTCGGTCGAGCCCGCCTGCTCGTAGAAGTGCCGGCTGCCGCTCGGCTTCGTCGCTTTGTCTTCGGTGCCGTGCAGGATGAGCACGGGAAGCTTGATGAGCGGGAACTCCTCCCTCAACCGCTGGTCGGCGTTGATCATCACCTTCGCGGTCTGCGCCGGCTGCGACTCGCCCTTGATGAGCGGGTCGTTGTTCATCGACTCGACCACGGCGGGGTCGCGGGAGAAGTCTTCGTTGTTCAGGCTGAAGACGTGCGTGTGCGGCGTGATGTAACTCAGACCCTTGAGGAACGAGAGGACCAGGTCCGGCACCGGCAGCTCGTACGCGAAGCTCTCGCAGATGAGCCCGTCGATCTCGGACTGATGTTCGAGCGTGTAGACGCAGGAGATGACGCCGCCCGCGCTGTGGCCGAGGACGAAGACCGGCAGTCCCGGGTTCTCCGCTTTCGCCGCCCGCACCAGCGTCGCCACGTCCTCGACGTAGTCCTCTATCTTCTCGACGTAAAATCGCTCGCCGTCCGACCTGCCGCGCCCGCGATGATCCAGCGCGTGAACGGCCAGCCCCTCGGCGGCGAGTTGCTCGCCGACCCACAGGTATTGACCGCTGTGCGAGTTGAGGCCGTGGACGATGACGACGACACCTCGGGCCGTCCCCTCCGGACGCCACGACCGCGTGAAGATGTTGAGACCGCCCACGCCCTTGAAGCTCCCTTCACGAACCTGGTCGGCTGATGCTTGCACCATAACAAGTGTCTCCTGTCGTAATAGACAAACGTTCATTCCGAGATAGACGGAATCGTCGGCGTGCGTCGCCGTCAGGCCGCCGCGCTCTTCTCGCCCCTGATGAAAGCGAGCAGGTCGGCGTTGAGCTGCTCCTTGCTCGTGTCGCCCAGGGCGTGCGACCCGCCGGGGTAGATTTTCAGCGTGGCGTCTTTGACGAGCTTCGACGAGAGCAGCGCCGAGGCGCCGATGGGCACGATCTGGTCGTCGTCGCCGTGGATGATGAGCGTCGGCACGTCGAACTTCTTCAGGTCTTCGGTGAAGTCCGTCTCCGAAAATGCCTTGATACAGTCGTAGGCGTTCTTGTGCCCGGACATCATGCCCTGCGCCCACCAGGAGTTGATGAGCCCTTGCGAGACCTTCGCGCCGGGGCGGTTGAAGCCGAAGAACGGGCCGCCGGCCACGTCGAGGAAGAACTGTGAGCGGTCGGCCAGGTACGCCCTGCGAAAGCCGTCGAAGACCTCGATGGGTAGGCCGCCGGGGTTGGCCTCGGTCTTGAGCATCAGCGGCGGCACCGCGCCCATCAGCACCGCCTTCGCCACGCGCGCCGTGCCGTGGCGGCCGATGTAGCGCGCCACCTCGCCGCCGCCGGTCGAGTGGCCGATCATGATGGCGTCTTTCAGGTCGAGCGCCTCGAAGAGCACGGCCAGGTCGTCGGCATAGGTGTCCATGTCGTTGCCGCCCCACGGCTGGCTCGAACGGCCGTGGCCTCGGCGGTCGTGGGCGATGCAGCGGTAGCCGTTGGAGGCGAGGAAAAACATCTGTGAGTCCCAGGCGTCCGCGCTCAGCGGCCAGCCGTGGCTGAAGACCACGGGACGGCCCGCGCCCCAGTCCTTGTAGTAGAGATTGATGTCCGCTGAGTTCTCCTCACCGACCTTGATGTAAGCCATTGCAGTTCTCCTCTCTTGGATGTCGCGATGTTGTCGGCTCCTTTACACCACACTATGCAGGATTGGGGCGGAGCAAACATCACGAGATAGAATGGTTTTTCGCTACCACTGTCGGCGGGATGTGTGCATACCACCATCGTGGTAATCGCGCTGAACCGGCCCGAGGGCCGCTGAAGTTGATTGCGGAAGCGCGGGGCGAGAGACGGTTGGACAAACAGTCAGAGTCGCGGCGTGCGCGGGAGTTGCGGAATGATGATTTCGCGGCGGCCGAACAATCGCGCGTCGAGCGAAAACGCCCCCGGTCCCGTGAGAACCAGGGCGGCGGCCGTGACGACTTCGAGGAGCAGCGATGAACCGGCTACGAACAGTTGAGGCGTAGCCGACTGCAACGCCGAAAGCGCGAGGCCCGTGCCGTACAGCCCGACCACGATGCAGGAGAACGGGGTTAAAAGTCCGAGCAGAAGTGATGCGCCGCACGCCATTACCAATAGGCCGGCGGCCCGCGCCCAAAGTGTCGAATCGTCGCTGCCGAGCAGATAGGCTCCGCCCTGAGCCACCGCCGTCAACCCGATTGCGGCTCGCAACAGCAGTAACCCCAGGCCGGCCCTCCCGTCCGGAAAAGTTAAAGAAAAGAGTCTGAGCAGGCGCGCCCCTCCACGTCTTCGGCGGGTTCTTCTAATTCGCCGGGGTGCAGGGTAACGCTTGCGCTCCGAAAGTGAATCCCCAATGCTCGGAATCTTTCAATGCCACTATCGTGGTATAGACGCGGCCGCGCTCACAACTGGATGATGCCACGACGGACGGCGATGGCGACGGCCTGTGTGCGGTCGCTGGCCCCGAGCTTCTCCATGATGTGCTTGATGTGAACCTTGACGGTCTCCTCGGAAATGAAGAGCCGCTCGCCGATGTCGCGGTTGCGGTTCCCGCCGGCGATGTGGCGCAGCACGTCTATCTCGCGCTCGGTCAGGGTCTCGTCGCTGAAGTGCTCCGCCAGGCGCGCCGCGATTTGCGGGGGGATGGCTTTCTTCCCCGCGTGGACGTGTCGAATCGTCTCGACCAGTTCCTGTGGAGGGTTACTCTTGAGCAGGTAGCCGCGCGCCCCGGCCTTGAGCGCGCGCTGAATTTCAACGTCGCCCTCGAACGTGGTGAGCATGATGACGCGGGCTTCGGGGAATTCCGCCCGGATCGCGATGAGCGCGTCGATGCCGCTCATGTCGGGGAGTCGGAGGTCCATGAGGGTCACGTCCGGGCGGTGTTGCCGGTACATCTGGACGGCTTCGCCGCCGGTCGCCGCCTGCGCCACCATCAACATGTCGGGCTGGTTATTGATGACGGCCGCGATGCCTTCACGCAGCAGTGGGTGATCGTCGGCGCTGAAGACGCGGATGGGAGTTCGCTCGGTCATTTGTCCACCTCACTTCCCGAGTTCCGAAAGTCGCTCTCTTCCGTGTTCTCCCGGTAAAGTCCGGCGAGCCATCCGAACCTGCGACCGTCGGAGCGAGTTCCAAAGGCGATGTGACTGGGGAGCGACAGTTCGACTTCGGTTCCAGCGGCGGCGCGGCTTCGGACTTTGAGGCGGGCGCCGATCCGCTCCGCACGCTCGCGCATGCCCGAAAGCCCCCAGTGTCCGGCGCGCCCGGCTCGAAGTACTTCGGGGTCGATGCCGCAGCCGTCGTCGCTCACGAGTACGCGCAGGTGGTCGTCCGAATACTCCACCTCGACCTCGATGTTCCTGGCTCTGGCGTGGCGGAACGCGTTGACCAGCGCCTCGTGACCGATGCGATAAACTTCGTCGCGGATGATGGGGTGCAGAGGCCGTGAGCGGCCCTCGACGGCGACGCGGAATCCGCTCGACTCTTCGACGGCGAGACCCTGCCGGAGCAGGGAAAATGCCTGTTCCAGATTGAGAGACTGGCTGTCGTCGGAGCGGAGTCCGCGAACCGCGTTCCGACCTTCTTCAACGACCTGTCCCATCAACTGCTGGATGTGCCTGAGGGGCGCTCGGGCCGGCGAGTCTTCCGCCAGATTATCCACCACGACGTGGAGTTGCATGGACGCGCTGATGACGCCCTGCAACAGCGTGTCGTGCAGTTCCTGCGCGATGCGCACACGCTCCGCCAGCCGCTCCTCGAAGCGTAGGTTTAGCTGTTCGGTCAGCAGGCTGAGCCGGTAGCGGTATAAGGCGAACAGCGCGAGCAGGCAGGCCAGCCCGAGCAACGAACGAAACCACCACGTCTGCCAGAACGCGGGCGTGCCGGGCGTGCTTGCCACGGCCAACACGGCGCCGCCGCGTGACGGCAACACGTCCGTCACGGCCGGCGGGCGATATTCAGGCTCGACGAGGAGGGCGGCGTATTCCGTCCCGAGGTGTGTCGAGTTCCTCCACTTCGAGTCGGGCTGAATGTCCGTGAAAGGATGGTCGGCCCAGGGCTGGACGTACCACGCCCCGCTCCGCGCGTATAGAACGATCCGCTGTCCGGGTCGTGCGCCGTTGACGCTCCCTTCGATAGCTTCGAGGACGGGTCTGCCGCCCTGTTCCGCCTGGGGAATCTTGATGAATTGGATGGACGGGCCGGCGTCTGTTTGCCGCCGACTACAACCCCCGAGCGTAAGCAAACAGACGAGCACGACGAGTGCTCGTGCAAAGACTCGCGATGCGTTTTGCCTTCTCGCCAATGGATGCCTCGCCTGATGATTCAGAGCGCGGTGAGAGCGATGTAACCGAACGCCGATAGTCGCTTTCATGTGCGAGAGTTCATGGGCGGGGCTGACCGGCAGTAGCTCAAACGTCGGGAGAGAGATCGACCGGAATCGAACGTCTCCGATGAGACATAATAAAAGCAGTTGTCTATGAATCAAAGGCCGGGCCGTCCCGTCTTCGCCGAGGCGTCCAGTTACGCCGGCCGGACGACCGTCGGCGGCGGCGGCGCGTGGGCCTCACGAGAAGTTCTCGACCAGCCTCACTTCCTCATCCGCGCCCACACAGATAAGAAAATGTAACAGAGCACCAGGGGGATGAAGAGAAGCATCGACAGGAAGGTGAGCGCCACCAACACCCCGTATGAACTATCATTCGCCGTCCCACCCGCGCGCAATCCTCCCATCACATCGAAGACAGCCCTTTCAAGATTCAGAACGGTCAGCGTAACGACGATGAGCGTTATCGGCAGAAGTGCCGCCACGGCTATCGGGAAAGCCGAGAGGCGCGCATGGCGGCTGAGATAGAAGAACAATAGAGCCACTCGCCACGCCGCCACAATCGCTAAAAACCATACGTTCAGCAAGCGGGCGGTTCCCAGGCTGGTGAGCCTTTCGACCGGAATGGCATACAGGATCGCCGGGGGCGAGGTGAGAGCGACGAAGGTCAATACGTGACGATAAGACCAATCCTGTGGTTTGAGCGGCCAGATGATGAGCCACAGTAAAAATGAGAGGAGTAAGATATAAACTATTGAACCGATCCCCAGATGCTGAAGCAGACTTGCACCGGGATCATCCCACCATCTTCCGATACCAACAATCCAGGTACAGGCTACGCCGAAAGCAAGATGCCTGTAATCTAATTGAAGCAACTCGGCGCGGGTGATTCTGAAAGTCAGCAGCCGAATAGCCGCGCTGAGAATATTCGAGGCGGTCACTTTCTCACTCATACAAATGTGCGATGGCGAAGAGTTCCAGCGCCCGCTCCGAACGTTTAGCGGAGCATGAGAGGCGGCGTGCCCGCGCTCCGCTGGATGTCGTTGTTATGAGGCCGTGCGGGCACAAAGCATCCCCACGGGCCGCCTCGTCATCCGCCGTTATCACAATGAGCCGGCCGGCCGGATACGGCTGTCGAAAGGTCTGGAGGATGAGGTTATGCAACTCTTCGCGCCGGGAGACGGGAGGGTCGCGCAGGTCGAGAGAGGGGGCGGGCATTGAGACGCGCACAGAGAAGGGAGGGGCGCCCACGGCCCCTCCCCAATCGCAACGCCCGCCGCCGAAGGAGTCCGCGGCACGCTACGGAATGGGCGGTATGGGAAAGTCCTCGCCTGCTCTGAGGCGGGTTTTCACCTTCATCGCGTCCTCCTTTCCGGTGCTGCGGGTTGCGTGTCCAGCACTACGCGGGACGGGAATTACTCGGCGGCTAAGGTCTGGGATCAGTCAACCCGTCACCGCCGGCCCTGAGATTGGTTTTTACTTTCATGGCGCGTCTCCGCGAGGCGCGGACTCAGACACCGGTGGTCAACATCGGTCTAAGGGATGGGGTCGCTCGGTAATTCACCGGCCTTGACTTTGGTCTTAACCTTCATCGAGTTTCTCCTTTCGCTTAAGCTTGGCGGACCCACCTGGAGTGGCGCGGGGAGTATATTGTCTGGTCACAGCCGCGTCAATAAATTGAAGCTCCAACCCTTTAGCCCCCCTCCATGAACCGCCAGGGCTTCGGGAACAGACGCCAATGCCCGTTGACATGAGTCAGCCCCTCGAAAGCCATCCCCATACTTTCGCCCGGCTTGACGAATTTGAAAGCGTAGATCGTCAACTTCGGTTTCAAGTTGTCGGTCGAAGCCAGGCTGAGCATGCCGCCCGGAAATTCCGACGATTCGCCTTGCGAGTTCTTCAGCTCTTCCGTCGTGGCCGAGACTAATTTCAACTCGGTCTGCCCCTCTTTCGGCGCGACCACCGCGTTGCCGCCCGACCAGAGTTTGTCGAAGTAAGTCTCGGCCCGGGCGGCCGTATTCTCGTCGGCGTAGAACGCCCGGTAATCCTCTTTCGTCGGGCGCAACTCCATCGTCAGTTTTTTCCTGTCCGCGTCGGGCTTCATAAATTCTTGCAGCAGCGCCCGCGCGCCGTCTTTCGTCCCCGGATACTTCTCCGAGGCGGTTTGGCTGCCGCCGCCGCAGGCCGTCAAACAAACGGCGCTCAAGGTCATCCAGATTAATGCTAAGGCTGTCTTTTTCATCATGCTCCTCTGTTGGTTGATGTTGAGAACAGGACCCGCGCGGGAAGGATGTTGCGCGGGCCGTTGCCTATCGGTACTTCGGGTGACTTCCGGGCGCGCAAGAAAATATACCGCCGCCGCCGAGTCGTCAAGGCGGCTCTGTCGCGGCAATCGCTTTGAGCTATAATCCGCCCTCCAGTTCGGCCATCACTCTTCTGGAATCATCCGCGTGAAGCAGCACAACGCTCCCTTCAAGTGGCGCCTCGGTGAAGGAGAAAGTTTTACCCTTTGACTGTAGACTCCGTCGGGTAAAATACCCCGGCGATATTAGCGAACGAGCTCACCGAGCCATCAGGCGGAGGTGGCGAGCCGCACAATGCTTCCGCTCCTTCCACACGGCCGCGCGGACGTTAGAAGGTATCGAGTCATTACACATGATGAGGAAAGGGCAGGTGAAGAGTTGGACGGCGGAGACACATCAGGGCAGGCGAGGTTCGTCGAGAGCCTCTTCCGGATTGCCGCCTGGCGAAAGTCTCGGTCAAGCCCCTTCACGTCTCAAACCATTTCTTGCAACCCAGTCAGCGTGAGGACAGGCATGCATCTTCGTTTACTCAAGTCACTTTCAAGTGACACCTCCGGCGGTTCTTTTAATCGCTCTGACAACCTCGTTGACGAATCGAGCGCGCGGGCGGCATCGCCGACGCCTTCTTTGCTGCGGGATGATTCCGGGGCCGCTTCGGGGCCGCTCCACAACTTTCTGGAACGCTCCGCCACGATACTGTTTCCCTTTCTATTCATCTCCGCGCTGTCGCTGCCGTACCGACGACTCTCGGAGATTGAGGCGGAATGGCTGGCAGTTCCGGGCGCGCTCCTCGGGCTGGTCTTCGGGGACTTCGTCACGGGGCTCGTGCATTGGGCGGCCGACACGTACGGTGCGGAGAGCACGCCCGTCATCGGTCGCAGCCTGGTCAGGCCGTTCCGCGTCCACCACGTCCGCCCGCAGGAGATTTGCGAGCACGGCATCGTCGAGACCATCGGCAACACCTGCATCCTCGCCGCGCCCCTGCTGATACTGTTCATCGTCATCGCCGCGTTCGGCGAGATTTCCGCCGCGACCGCTTTCACGTTCTTCACCGCCACCGCGACGGTGGGCGTGACGGTCGCCACGAACCAGTTCCACAAGTGGGCGCATCAGGACGCGCCCCCGCGCGCCGTCCGCGTCCTTCAGCGCGCGCGAATCATCCTTAGCCCCGAGCACCACCGGGCGCACCACACCGTGCCCTTCGAGTCGAGCTACGCGATTACGAACGGCTGGCTCAACCCACTGCTAAACCGGACGCGCTTCTTTCGGCGGCTCGAAGGCGCGCTCCGCGCGTTCGGAGTCGAGCCTTCGGGAGGAAAGAAGGGTGAGTAACCCCGATAAAAACGAGCCCACCCGGAAGCGAAAGCGAGCGCGAAAGTAACACTTTCGCGCTCGCTTTTTAGAGTCCGACCCGGCCCGCTCTCGCTCGCCGTCGGTGCCGGCTCTCGTCTCGACGTTACCGCCCACTCTGGACTGTATGTCAGCGCCGACGACGCCCTCTTGTATCCCTTAACTCCGTGCCGTACTTGGTTTCGACTCTGGTTTCCACCCTGAACTGTGTGTCGCCGCCGACCTTGCTCTCAACCGCCGGGACGGCTTTGGTCTCCACGTTCCCGCCGATTCTGACATCGTTCGGCCCGTCGGCCCTGACATCAACGCTCGCGTTGATCTTGCTATCTTCCTTCTCGACGTGCTCCGTAAAGGGCGCGGCGACCCTCCTCCGAGAGATGCGCTTGATTGACATACCGGACTCCTTTCGCGTGTAAAGACTGACGAGCGAGCATTGGGGTAAGAAGACCCGCGCGGTCTTCAGGCCATCGGCTTAGTTGACCCTCTCGGGACGGCGTGTCGCCTTCTGAAATTCCTGAAGAAATTCGACCCAGTGCGTGTGCCGGGCGAAATCAAGGCGCTGGTAGAAAGCCGAAATTTCAGTCAGCGGAAAGTAGATGGAAAGACCGTAGGAGTATTGCGCGCCGGCACCACGGTAGACGGATTCTACAACGAAATTATCGCGCGCGAGAACGTTTATCACGCCCCGGCACGCGTCTTTGACCTCGGGCTTGTCGCAGTTCTGCTCAAGCAGAGAGCAGAAGTCGTAGAGGTCAACGTAGTCGGTTCCTTCGTAGGATTGAACCTGCCAACGTGAAAGGATGATGGCCTTCTTCACCTCCGCGTCCGGCAGGTTGTTGAGGAGCGTCGTCGCCAGAGAGTCGGCGGCGCCTACGAGCGAAGGACATCCGTCGAGGTCGCAAATCGATTGCGTCACGCATACGTCCTCGTAGTCGGCGTAAGAGGCGAGATACTTTTTGACGATGACGCGCGCCAGTTGCTCCGGCTCCAGCCACGGCTTCCTGACCAGCTCGCTAAAAATCTTGTCGTAGGGCCAGCCGTCGAGGGGGCCGAAGCCTTCGGGGGCGACGGTGAAGCGCACGCTGTCGCGCACCTGATAGCAGACCTCGATGCCGCTCATCAGGCAGGCGTCCATGCCGAGGATGTCGATCTTCCCGCCCGCCCGTTGGGTGACGGCGGCGAGCGCCTTCTTGAACCTGCGGCTATCGAGAAAATCAACCGTCTGGCCTTCGACCACCTCATAACCGAGCGCGATGCCGCGCGCGCCTTCCGGGTCGCGCCTCGCCATTTGCAGCGACGCGCGGGTTTGGGACGCGAGTTCGGGGAGAGAGTCGTCGGGGTGTTGAAGGGGTCGGGACGAGGCCGGGAGCTTTTCGTCGTCGGCGCCGTTGCCGTGTCCCCACATGACGAGCATGTAGTGACGCGCCGGAAAGTTTTCGACGCCCCAGCCGACGAAGTCCGCGAGTGCTTCGGGAGATGAGGTCTCGACGCGCCCGAGTTCGGCGACCACGTCGCGCGCGAGCGCGCCGTCGCGTCCGCCCTTAGTGAGACGGTAACGCTTTGTGGGGCGGTTTTTCACGCCCCGGCTGAACTGCGCGAGGATGGCTACCTCCGGTGACGAGCCCGCCTTCTTCATCTCCTTGAGGTCGGCGAAGCCGTTGTTGTCGAGGTTGTTGTAGTCGCCGACCATATAGACCATGACGGTCCACAGTCTCTCGCCCTGTTTATCGCGATGCTTCCCGGTCATCTCTTCCGTCCCCTGAATCTAAGGTCGGACAGCATATAGCAATCCCGCGCCAAGTCAAGAGTGATAACTGACGGCAAGAAGGCCGGCCGTTGACACCCCAACCCGTGGGTAATATCTTTCCCCGCGTTCTATCCTGACGCCAGCGACTGGCCGGGTGGCGCATTATCTCCCTCATTCATGCCTGGTGAGGACGCAAACCTTGTAAAAAGCGCAGGTACCGCTTATGGTCCCAGATAAAGTCTCTGATGATTTCACCGTCTTCATAAGTTACGCGCACAGCGATAACGAGAGCTCGGAACCGAGTAATCGCTGGCTCAACCGGCTCCTGGAGTATCTACGGCCGCTCGTCATCCAGAGCCGGATCAGTACGTGGTCCGACACCGAGATCGAGGTCGGAGAGCAGTGGGATAAGTCCATTAAGGCGCAGCTCCAGAACGCTAACGCGGCGGTGCTGTTAATCAGCCCCGCCTTCCTCGGCTCGAAGTACATCCGCAACAGCGAGCTTCCCGCGTTGCTGATGAATGCGATGAACAAAGGGGTTGCTGTTTTACCAATCATCCTGCGCCACAGCCTCTTCGCCGAGACGACATTCAAATACCCCGACCCGGCTCAGGGTCCGGGCGAATTGGCGCTCTCCATCTTCCAGGCCGCCAACCCGCCGGGCAAGCCGCTCAACTCGATGCAGGAGCACGAGCAGGACGCCGTACTCCTCTCCGTCGCCCAGCGGATACTGGCGCTGGCTCGTACAAAAAACACGACCGGCTCGCCGACCGCCGGAAGCACGGTCTGGACCCTCCCGCTCACGCCCACCCCTTTCTTCACCGGGCGTGCACAGGTCCTGGACAGCCTGCGCCGCGAACTGACCGCCGGGGGGAAGGCCGCGCTCAGCGGCATGGGCGGGATAGGGAAGACGCAGACCGCCGCCGAATACGCCTATCGCCATCGCGGAGAGTACAGGGCGGTACTGTGGGCGAAGGCTGACGGCGAAGACTCACTCAAGTCGGACTTCAGCGCGTTAGCGGCCAGGCTCAACCTGCTGGTACAGGATGATACTAAAAGGGACAAGGCCGTCTCCGCCGTGAAGCGGTGGCTCGAAGCACAGTCCGGCTGGCTGCTCATACTGGACAACGCCGACGATCTCGGGCTCGTCGCGGACTTGCTGCAAAGGGAGTGGGCCGGTCACATCCTACTCACGACTCGCTCACACGCCACGGGCGGCATCGGGAGGGTAGAGCTAAGCGTGATGAGTTCGGAGGAAGGCGCGCTGTTCCTGCTCCGGCGGGCCAAGCTGATTGCCGTGGGCGACGCGCTCGGGGCCGCGACCGAGGCCGACCGGGAACTTGCGACGGAGATCAACAGAGAGATGGGCGGTCTCCCGCTGGCGCTCGACCAGGCCGGTGCCTTCATCGAGGAGATGTCGAGTAGCCTCGCCGAATACCTTGAGCTGTACCGAAGCGAGGGTGATAAGTTGAGGGCCGAGCAAGTCGGTTACAGCGCCGATCAAAAGCCGGTGACAATTACCTTTTCACTCGCCTTCCGAAAGGTGGTGGAGGCCAACGTGGCGGCAGCCGACCTGCTGCGGGTGTGCGCGTTTCTCGCCCCGGACGCGATTCCCGAGGAGGTCTTCGCCAGCGGCGCGCGGGAGATGGGGGAGAACTTAAGGTCCGTGGCCGGCGGAGGGATTAACATGGTGAAGGTCATGGGCGAGGCCGGGCGCTTCTCGCTCATCCGGAGGGATAGGAAGGGCGGGAGTATAGAGATGCACCGGGTGGTGCAGAAGGTGCTCATGGACGAGATGAGCGCGGAAGAGCGGCGGCTGTGGGCGGAGCGTGTCGTCAGGGGGGTGAACGCGGCCTTCCCGGAGGTGGAGCATCGGAGTTGGCCGCTGTGCGAGAAGTTGCTGCCGCACGCGCTGGAGGCGGCGCGGCTGATCGAGAAGCATGACCTGGCGTTCGCCGAATCGGCGCGACTGCTGAATGAGGCGGGCAACTACTGCTTCGAGCGAGCGCAATATGCGGAGGCCGTGGCACTGTTCAAACGCGCCCTGGCCATCCGCGAGCGGATGCTCGGAGCGGAGCACCCGGACGTGGCTATGAGCCTTAGCGACCTGGCGGCCGTCTATGACCATCAGGGCCGGTACGCGGAAGCCGAGCCGCTGTTCAAGCGTGCCCTGGCCATCCATGAGCAGATGCTCAAGTCGGACAACCTGAATGTGGCTCTGATCCTCAATAACCTGGCCGGCTCCTACTATTATCAGGGCCGGTACGCGGAGGCCGAGCCGCTGTATGAGCGATCTCTAGCCATCCGTGAGCGGGCGCTCGGGCCGGACCACCCGGTCGTGGCAACGAGTCTTAACAACCTGGCGGCCCTCTACAAACGTCAGAGTCGGTATGCGGAGGCCGAGCCATTGTTTGAACGCTCGCTGGCCATCCGCGAGCAGGCGTTGGAGCCCGGTCACCCGGACCTGGCCGGGAGCCTCAACAGCTTGGCTTCCTTATACAATCATCAGGGCCGGTACGCGGAGGCCGAGCCGCTGTTTGAACGTTCTCTGGCCATCCGCGAGCGGGCGCTCGGGCCGGACCATCCGGACCTGACAAGGAGCCTCAACAACCTGGCCGCTCTCTACGAAAGTCAGGGCCGGTACGCGGAGGCCAGGCCACTGCTGGAGCGATCTCTGGCCATTTATGAGAAGACATTTGAACCGAACCACCCGGAGATAGCTCCCATCCAAAGACAATATACCGAGTTACTAAAACGAAGCGGGGACGACGCTGAAAAATAAGAGAGTCAACCCCGGCGCGGGGCATATGGGCGCGGGAAAACAAAAGAAGACTGTGCCGGCATCGGCGAGGGTTGAACGTAAATAAAAACAGTGCCACTTCACAGCCCAACCTGGGTACTCGGCCTCAGCGCCTCTCATAACGGCGCGGTCTGCCTGCTGAAGGACGACGAGCTTGTCGTCGCCGTGCAGGAGGAACGACTGTCGCGCGTCAAACGCGACCGCATCTATGGGGCGGAACCTTCGCGCGCCCTGGCTTACTGCCTCGACTACGCGGGCATCAACGCGGACGACTTGAGTCTCGCCGTCCTGTGCCTGCAAGGGCGCGCGCGTGACGCGAGACACGCCGTCGAGTCCAACCCGGCGCTCGGGCGGACGCGCGGGCAAGTCCCCGTCCTGCGCATCCCGCACCATCTCGGCCACGCCGTCAGCGCCTTCGCCACCTCCGGTTTCGAGGACGCCGCCGTCCTGGTCGTGGACGGGGCGGGGTCGCCCTTCGAAGACCTCTCGGAAGACGAGCGGGCGGTGGTCAGGAGTCCGGTTGAGGACGGGTGGGAGACGGTCTCGCTCTACTCTGCTTCGGGGACGAGTGTCGTGCCGCTGGAGAAGCACCTCGTCGAGCACGGCGGCTGGTTCAGGCCGCGCGACGTTGGGATGCCGGGCTTCGGGAGTCTCGGGGGGATGTTCTCGGCCGTCGCCGCGCAGGTCTTCGCCGAGCCGTCGGACGCGGGGAAGGTGATGGGGCTCGCGCCTTACGGCGCGGCGACCATCCCGGCGCGGGCGTTCTTCAAAATGGAAGACGGCGGGTTCAGATTCCTCGACGACGTGCCCGCGATGTTCATGCACTCCGAGCGTTGGCCCGCACGCCCCGAAGAGTACAAGAATCTGTCCGCCTCCGTGCAGGCGGCGCTCGAAGTCGCCATCCTGCACCTCGTGGGTCGTCTGCGCGAACTCTGCGGGAGCCGCAACCTCTGCTACGCGGGCGGCGTCGCGCTCAACAGCGTGGCCAACGAGCGGATCATCCGCGAGTCAGACTTTAGCGCGGTACACATCCCGCCGGCGGCAGAGGATAGCGGCCCGGCCATCGGGGCCGCCTATTACGGCTTGTGGCATCTGACGGGTCACAACTCGCGGCGGAGGCTGGTGCACGACGCCTGTGGCCGTTCTTATTCACGACGGGTCGTCTCGGCGGCGGTGGAGAAGTACGCGACGCGCGTGAGCGAACAACGGCCGGACGACGTGATAGCCGAAGCGGTCGAGCGCCTGTGCGCGGGCCAGATCATCGGGTGGTTCGACGGCGGGTCGGAGCTTGGCCCGCGTGCGCTCGGGCAGCGCAGCATCCTCTGCGACCCGCGCCGTCCGGAGGCGAAGGAGATTCTCAACCTGCGTGTGAAGCGCCGCGAGCCGTTCCGCCCGTTCGCGCCCGTGGTTCTGCTGGAAGATGTTGAGGAGTGGTTCGACTTGGACGGCGCGCCCCGCGAGAGCCCGTATATGCTGCGCGTGTGCGGGTTCAGGGAGGGGCAGGCGGCGCGCGTGCCGGCCGTCGTCCACGTTGACGGAACCGGGCGCGTGCAGACGGTCACACGGGAGGCGAACGGGCGCTTCTACGACCTGGTCAGAAAATTCGGCGAGGCGACGGGCGTCCCCATCATCCTCAACACTTCCTTCAACGTAATGGGAGAGCCCATCGTCGAGACACCTGAAGACGCCCTCGCATGCCTGCTCGACAGCGGGCTCGACTGCTGCGTCTTTGAAGACCGCATCGTCGTCAAGAACTAGAAGGCCGCAAACCCCATCCCCGTCCCTCTTTTAACTCCGTAGGTAGGACACAAGAGTCGGAGCTTCGCCGCATTTTTGGCCGGAAAATCGATGTTTTAGAAACCAAGATTAAAACCCTCCAAAATTCCTCCACCGGTCAGGGGCTTCCGTGCCGCCGTGATTGATGGCATCACGTTGCAGTCAGGCCCGTTCAGGAAGCTTCGGGCGGGTTAGTTTCATTAAGCAGAGCGATGAAGCCGGGTGCGGAACGGAGGGTATCCAGCGCGGGGCGACCCACGGCAGAAACATCCAGTCATCACACTTCTCAATGGCGGAGCGCAGGCACAGAAGCGCCGCAGCCTTAGAGCGGTTTTCGATTCAGTGTCGGACATAGCCGCAGTGTTTGAACCACGCGCGGGCGTCCGACTCAGTTACGGTAGCGATAGCTTGCTTATCGGGTTCAGGTCTGGCGAGTAAGGCGGCAGGAACACCAGTCGCGCCCCCTTGGCCTCGACCGCCTCGCGTGCCGCCGCCGAGCGGTGCGCGCCCAGATTGTCGAGCACCACGATGTCGCCCTCGGACAGCGTCGGCGCCAGCACCTCGCGCACAAAGGTGACGAAGACTTCGCCGTCGGTGGCGCCGTTGACCGTCATCCGCGCCGAGCATCGTCACGTTCTCGCCGTAGTTCTGCGGGGCGCTCCCGACGACCCGCTCGTCGCGGGGCGCGCGCCCGTAGAGGCGAGTCATCGCGATATTGACCCCTGACTCGTCAACGAATACGAGTCGCCGGAGATGGAACTCGCAGCCGACTCGCGGTAAGACCGCCGCGCGGCCTGTACTCTCTCAGTGTCCCGCTCGGAGGCGTGGATCAGCTCTTTTTATGCGGCAGGCCGAGCCGCCACGGCGCCCGGGACATGGTCGGCACGCTGACTCTCACGCCGCGCCCTGCCGAGACTCGCTCGCACAACTCTGAGAGCGTCAGGTCGTTCTGCTCACGGAGGAGGCGCGTGCTGAGCGCCAGCGCGGCGGCATCGAGCAAGGGCTGCCGGCCGCCGGTGTGGCGCGTGGCGGACGGCTCGTCCGTGGCGCGGAGCCTGCGCCGCATCTTCTGGATGAAGGCGAGGCTGACGCGGAACTGGCCGGCGAGTTGGCGCGGCGAGCCCCCGTTGGGTCGCGGGTCGGGTGCATGCCGTTGTTAGATGCGGCGTTAGTAGTGATACCGCGCCTGAAGGAAATCTATTCTCTCTTCGCCCACAAGATACACGAGTCGATGTTCCTGTGTGAGGCGGCGCGACCATGCCCCTGCTAACAAATACTTGAGCGGTTCGGGCTTGCCGATCCCGGCAAAGGGTTCGCGCATGACCGCCTCGATGAGATCGAAGGCTCTGAGCGCAACCTTGCGGTCGATCCCCACCCAGTAACGTAAGTCTTCAATGAATTCCGGATGGAACGCGGCTACCCGCTCTTTCTTCTTCCCAGGGGGGCGGCCTTTACTCTTTTTCGCCAAGACCAAGCTCCTGACGCAAAGAGGCAACTGTCTTGGGTTTGGGCCGGGTAGCTGTGGCCCGATTTAGCGCAGTCAGGAGCCGCTCCACGTTCTTGGGCGACCTGAGAAGGTGGGCGGTTTCCATCAGGCTCGACAATTCTTCGGCGGAGACCAAGGCAACGTCATTAGAGCCCCGACGGTTGATGATGACGATCTCCTGATTTTTCGCCACCTCGTCACAAAGCTTCGCCAGATTCGCGCGCGCTCTTGTGTATGTTGTCTGGATGGGCATGCATCACTCCTTGTCAGCTACGTACAGGAAGACTGTACATGCCGGGAATGATCATGGTCAAGGTGTCGATTAATGAGTGAAGCATCTAACGCCCGGCATCAGCGGGCGCGGAGCCCCCTTGAGGGAAGATGAAAGCCCTCGTGTCCGCGCTCCGCTGCATGCCTCTGTTAGGCGACCTCATCCGCCGCCCGGACCGCCTAGCCAACAGTGGCTGCCCCACGAGCCGGTATCGTCGAAATGCGACTCGATGCCGTACTCGTCCGGATTACTTTCCCAAGTGCTGCCGGAGTACGATGACATTGACCCTCCAGTACCCGACTGGTAGCGCAGGTTGCTCATGTAGGCCGACCAGGTCCAGTGGTTTTCAGGCCAGTAGCCGCTGCCCATGTCAGTCCAGCTTGAACCAGCATCTTTAGCGGAATCGACGACCTCTCCGTAAAACGCAACTTTCTCTGCCTGACTGCGGAGACCGCTCGTGCTGAAAAGTGACGAAGGATAATAGCCAATCCAACGCCCGTTGCAGCAGAACCACCAATTCCCCTGATAGAGCTGATATTTGATCTGCATGATGTACTGGGCTCCACCACGCGTGCTATTCGGACTGGAGATGGCTTCCGGATATACAACATCCGAATACTGAACCCACCCATCCACGTCGCGATTGTATCCGCCCTTATTATCACCTGACTCCGTATACCCATTCGTCGTATAGAAGACGAACAGGTGCGGCACCCAATCGCCATACAGGTCGCGGAACTCCTGCCATCCGGCTTCGATAGTTTGCTTTCCCGACCCGGAACCGCGGGTGACAGCGACCTGAAGAAGTGAGAACTCGTCGGAGCGATGCAAATACGGATCGAAAGCGGCGAGGTTACCGTCCGCCCCGTAACAGGTGACCCACTGTGAGGAGTAGGCGTACTCGTGCGCGCTTCCGTCTGCGGGGACCTCCACGCTGTCCCGCTCGTCGATGAACATCGTGTATGATCGGTGTCCATGCTTGCTGAGGTGATCCCGCAGGGGGCGCACGAAGCGGAGCCTTTTGAGGTCGCGTCGTGGGATTGGCACGGTGCCTTCCGGCCCGCGCGCGGCATCGTAATGCTCCAGTTCAAATCGAACAGGCTTGACGCGCCGCCTACCGGAACCGAGTTCGAGAGGGACAGACTCCGATGGCGGGGTCGCCAGTTTCATGCCGCTGGGGAGTTGCGAGTTGATCGGAACCCAGTCGAGTACCTGCCCGTTCGGCGTTCGCGTGGTTTTGACGATCTCCAGCCGTCGCCGGCGCTCCCCGAAGTAGTCGTACAACTCCTCCCGAATCTTCTTTGGGTCGAACTTCGTCAGGCCATGCTTGCGGCGTGTATGCCGCAGGTTCTCACGCTGCTCATCGTCGTTGTATAGAGCCTTCTGCCGGTTACCCATGTTTCTCCTCCATTTCTTCTGAAAGGTTCAGGGTTACTCGCGTAGGCCACCTAACGCCGCGCATCACGCGCCGCCCCACGAGACTGAGACATTTGAAATCCGTCGTGTCGGCGGTCGGGTGCATGCCCCTGTTAGGTCGCTGACGTGCGCCGGGGCACCCGCCCACGGAGGCGAAACGCCAGGGCGCAGGCGAGCGCGCTGCCCGGCAACACCAACGCACTCGTGACGACGGCGAGACCCGCGACGGCCTCCGGCGGCGCGAACGTCGGATCGGCCGTCGCCCCGGGTATGTACGGCGGCATGCGGCCGAGGTTGAAGAGGAACCACGCCGCGGCGTAGGCCAGCACGAAGGTCGTCAGGACGGCGAAGGTCACTCTAGCACGGTAACGCTTGGTGCTTCGCTGAAGGAACCCGGCCGCCACCCAGCCGGCCACCGCCGGGGGAATCCAGCAGCCGACAAGGACGATGAGGCTAGGGAGTCGATCAGGGAGCAGGAGGGTTAGTGCCAAAGCAATGGGTCTCATCATGCAAGCCTCCGAAGTGTTGCGGCCTAACGCCGCCAATCACCCGCCGCCAGGTAAGACGGCCGGAGCATGACAACTGTCGTGTCGGCGGTCGGGTGCATTGGCTTGTTCGGCCGCGACGCCAGTCCGGGATAACGCGGGGCGGGCAACTCTCGTCACGCGCAACCCACGACGCGGCCCGGTGAAATTAATCATGTCCCAGTCGCTACACGCAACTGTTTTCTTTCGTGAGGATATGGTCAGTCAATCCCTGCAATTTCGTTGATGTCACCCACGGCCGAACGACGGCTCACCTGATCGCCGGTTCGGGCGGGTGAGGTGCGGCATCAAGTTCGGGGCGGCGGCCATAGCGGCTACCAGAACCGCCACCACGGCTTCCCCTTCGCCCCGGCCCCACCTCCCGCCCGGGCCAGCGACTCGGCGGTCGCGCGGTCGATGACCACCGATATCTCGGCCAGCGCACTGTTGACCAGCACCCCCGCGCATGCCGGGTTGGCTAGGGCGGTCGCCAGCAGGTCGTCGCCCGTCATGAGCGCATTGAACTGGCGGCCGAACCGCCGCTCGAAAGCAGCCGGGTCGGCGAACGCCAGTACCATCGGTCGGCCGCCGGCGTGCGTCGTGAGGCCGACCGACATCGGCTGGTCCTCGGTCACCACGAACGTGCCGGAGGGGTACTCCGAGGCCCCGGAGACCATCACCCCGAGTTGGGACGTGCGGAACGCCTCGACGAAGCGGGCCCAGTCCCGAGGCTGCCCGCTCGCCGCCTGGACGGCGATGAGGTCCGACAAGGGCGTCTCACCGGGGAACGCCTTCGTGCTCATGTCGTCCTCTCTCCCGCGGCCGAACGCCGCGCATCACGCGCCCGCCCGGCGTGTTGATTCTACATGAGAGCCGTCGGGTCGCGGGTCGCGTGCATGCCGTTGTTATGTTGTGCCTACGGAGCAAACATTTCACTTAGGACAGCTAACACTTCCGCCTGGCTGTGCTTATCTACTTTACCAAGCCTTCTGACCAGTCGTGTCTTATCTACGGTGCGAATTTGGTCGAGCACAATCTGCCCCTGCTTCCCCTGGAACCGGCATGAAACTCTCGTCGGGTAAGCTGTGCCCTTTGTGGTCATCGGAGCTACGATGACAGTCCTGATAAAGCGGTTCATCTCATCCGGCGAGATGATCAGGCAGGGGCGCGTCTGCTGGATTTCGCCGCCGACGGTAGGGTCAAGGTTGATGAGATAAACCTCGAAGCGTTTAACTACCATTGCCACTCATCCTCATCCCACTGAGTCTGAGTTGGCGAGCCATTATCGAGCAATGAGTCGTCACCGCGCTCCGCCATCAGGCGGAACGCTCGCTCCCAATCATGCCGGGGTTGCCTGGTGGAGCGGATGATGATTCGGTCATCCTCCGCCTCTAACTCGACCTCTTCGGCAAGGTTGCTGCGCTCCAATAGTAGCTTTGGGATGCGGACGCCTTGTGAATTACCGATCTTTACGATTCGCGTTCTCATGGCTACATTGTAATTACACGATTATTTGGCGGTCAAGGCTACGCAGCTGAAGCAACATAACGCCCGGCATCACCTGCCGCCACGATCAATTATTGGAATTTGACAAGCGACGTGTCGGCGGTCGGGTGCATGCCGTTGTTAGGCCGCGTCTTGCCTGCCTCAACTCCGCAGACCCTATCCCACTTTACCCCTTCTGAAACTCTGCCCTTCACCAACGACCTCGTACCCCAGTCGCCGGTAGAGCTTGAACGCAGCCTCGTTGAATGACGAGACGCACATGAACACATTCGGACTGTCACGAAAGATGCGCTCCTCCGCCCACCGGATGAGCCTGCCGCCGATCCCTTGCCCGCGATACTCTGCCTGCACGCACACCGTCTGGATATAGCCCGAGAATGGCCCCTCCATGTTGAGGATCAGGAAGCCCGCGAGCGTTCGATCGAGCCAGGCGACGTAGACCTCTTTAGATTGATCGCGGACGATTTGTAAACAGGCATCGCCGGTGCGCCCAAGCGTTAACCAGGGATCGGTGCTGGCCATCATCCGAGCGCAATCCTCAGCCTCCGACGGATTGGCGAGCGGCTTAATCTCAAGTGTGTCGCTCGCTAAGGACATAATTGATCCTCATAACACCCAACCTTGACGCGCCCCGAAAGCGGCCTAACGCCCGGCATCACCCGCCGCCCCGCCAGATTATCGAAGATGAGAAGCAGCGTGTCGGCGGTCGGGTGCATGCCGTTGTTAGCTGGCGCGCCACGTCGGCGACACCCCTTTTCACAGCATGACCAACGAGAGCGCAGGCGGCTTCCCAGATTCGACATAGCGCCTATTCACGGCGGCGCTACATTCTACAAGGGCAGCTAATATTTCCGGCAGGCGAGCATTAAATGATCCCGCCGCCGGAACCTCTACGTGCAGCATCTCGCCCTCGGTGAGGTGAAAGCGCGACATGCCATCGCCTTCATCCAGGTAGGATAGACAATCTATCCACGCGTTCATGTTCATGCCGTAGAAATCAGGGAAGCCGAACGCCTCACGGCACCCTTCGTGGAAAGATTGCCAGTCGGTAATTGCTTCCGTATTAAGACGAGCTGTAGCCATGAATCTTCCACCCTGAATTAGGCAGCCAGCTAACGCCCGGCATCACCCGCCGCGCCCGCGCGACTGAGTTACATGAGAGCCGTCGTGTCGGCGGTCGGGTGCATGCCGTTGTTATGCGGCGGGGCGGGCTAGATGGCAGCGACGAATTCATCAACCGTGAGGTTGGCCGAACGGATGAGGCTCCATAGCGTGCCTTTCGCGACTTCTTTGTGATCAGGGATGGAGAGCGTCACGACTTCGCCCTCTTTGGTCATGATAATGTGGCTGCCGCGTTGGCGCGCCGACCCACCCGAAGGATTCAAAGACCCGGCCGACTTCGCGCCCGCTCAGGGTCGGCAGCGAAGCCATTAGGCGGCCACCTCGACCTGACGGGTCTCAATAGTCAGCGGCATTTCTTTCTCCGCGCGCACCTCTAAGCAGAGTGCGATGGCTTCCTTAATATTCTCCAGCGCCTCGTCTTTCGTCTCCCCTTGGCTTACACACCCGGGGATCGCCGGGCATTCAACAACCCAAACCCCATCTTCGTCTCGATCAATCGTCACGTTGAACTTCATAGTGGCCCTCCGGCGCATAATCATGTCACGACAGCATGAATGGGGCAAGACGCATAACGCCGCGCATCACCCGCCGCCCCGAGCGGTTGCGGGAAGATGACAACCGTCGTGTCGGCGGTCGCGTGCATACGCTTGTTAGGCGGCGTACCGCGATCGCTGCGCTTAGTCTCTTTCCTCCCCTCTTAGTTTCAGAATAAATTCTTCGACCTCCTTGCCGCGCGCGTGGGCAAATCCCTTATCCTCGCCCGAAATCTCGAATCCGCACTTCTCCAGGACTCGGAGAGAGGCGATATTATCTTTGGCAACACGGGCATAAACAGGGCGCTCTTTCACGTGACCCAGAAACTCCGTAAGCGCCCTGGTGGCAAGACCCTTGCCCCAATACTCCTTTCCGATCCAATAGCTGACTTCCGGTTTGCCCAACCGTTCGAAGCGCGCGATGTGACCAACCACCTGCCCCGCAAAAAGTATGGTCTTATTTGTGGTAGTGTCATCGCCCAGAATCTTATTCCAGTGCGCGGCGAAGGCGTCTCTGTCGGCCGGGTTCCTGGCCGTGAAGGCGGCCATATAGTTGGCATCCGAGTCGAGTTGCTGCTCGAAGAAGATGGGAAGGTCATCTGCTATCACATCCCGCAGTAAGAGGTCGCTCGTCATAGTGCTTTCTCACCAAACCTTCATGCGCGTCTTGCCACGCCATTCTTTCACACTACTTTAGCCGCCTAATGCCTGGCATCACGCGCCCGCCCGGGCCTCTGAAGGTACATGAGAGTGTTCAGGTCGCGGGTCGGGTGCATGCCGTTGTTAGGCCGTGCGTGGAGAGGATTGCGCAATTTTTGCATACACGTCTTTTAGAGGAAGTCGGCAGCCAATGATGTTGATAGTCACTTCATCGTCAGCATCATGGTATTCAGAATATCTCCACTCGCGATTACTTTGTCGTACATATTGCTCGACGCGGTACGGCTCCTGGGTTATCAAAAGATACTCGGTGAGAGATTCAATGTATTGATATTGCTCAAATTTCTTGCCCCGGTCATAAGCTTCTGTCGATTCCGATAAGATCTCCACGATCAGGACGGGATTGAGCAGGGTATCTTTCTCCGCGTCATCGAATAGTTCTTCTTCACAAGCCACGACCACATCCGGATAAGTGTACTTCCCCGTCGCGCTCACTTTGACCCGCATGTCGCTGGGATATACATTGCACGGGCGATCCACTAACTGATTGCCGAGCACACGGATGACGTTCGCGGCAATCAGATTGTGCTGCTTACTCGCGCCCACCATGGCAAACACGTCGCCAGCATAATATTCGTTCTTGATTTCGGACTTGCGCTCAATGGCAAGGTATTCCTCCGGCGTAATTAATGATTTCCGCTGATAAGACATAACACCCCTTCCTCCGAGAGAAATGTACCGTAATACTTTGCATAGAGACAACGGCCTAACGCCCGGCATCACCCGCCGCCCCGCGCCTCTGAGAGTAGATGACAGGCAGCGTGTCGGCGGTCGGGTACATGCCGTTGTTAGGCGCGGCCTTCGATTTACCGTGCTTGTTTACGCTCCTCGTTTTCTCGAGGCGGTGGGCTTAATAACTCCGTTGCAGCCTCGCCTAAACTCCCGACCTCGGCGAGCTGCCCGGTGACTTTCCCCGCTGACTGGCCGACGCCTCTAGAATCGTTTACTGCAAACGCCGGCTTATCAAGGCTACTCTGGGCACGCCGCATCTTCCTCCGCAGTCTAAAGCCTACCACCGAAAGCGTGACTAAGTACCCGATGATCAGCCAGCATAAGGCGACTGCATATTTGAGGGATGCGAGATCGCCGCTACGCCCAGCTCTAATGATCAGGAGACTGATACACACGCAGAGGGCGGCAATGAAAACGCTCGAAAAAAGAATAAGCCATGCTGCCCTCTCCGGGTTATTAGCGCCAAGTAACCGCCCGCTGAATGAGTCATTGCGCAGGTACGTGCCACACTTCTTGCAGTAGGCGTCAGGTTGCTGCTCCGAGGCTCCACAATTCGGACAAAACATAGCCGTATATCTTATGACGGGTTACACGCAGCGCCTAACGCCCGGCATCACCCGCCGCGCCCAAGCCATTCGCGGAGCATGACATTCGTCGGGTCGCGGGTCGCGTGCATGCGCTTGTTAGATTGCGTTCACCTTGAACCCACCTCCCGCCGCCCGCCGCGTGGGCGATGATATCCGACCCGCGCCATGCTCAACGCTACCGGCTGGCGGCAAACTCAGGTCGCACAGCACGGCGGCACCGCTTCGAGTCTGCCGCTCCGCCACCCGCCGCGCCCGCGCCTCCCACTAGCAGAAGGTTGATATCGCCCCAGCAATCTAACGCCGCGCATCACCCGCCGCGCAGCCCCGCTGATTTACATGACAGCGCGCGTGTCGGCGGTCGGGTGCAGGCGCTTGTTAGGCGGCGTCCAAGCCCCTCAGAAACCCGCGCGAGGCGTGCAAAGGTATTGTCGGGCGCCAGCGAATGTGCTCCTGATCTTAAGTGAGGGGTTCGGAGCTGTCTCCAGCCAACAGAAGCTGAGGAACCTGACTAAAGAGATAGCCTCCTTTCTTAGACTTGGTATCGTAATCGAATACCCATACCATATCGAACCGATTACCGGGCCACTTCCCCTTCGGAATCGGGTTACTGTGTCGGCTAAGCGGTATCTGTTTAGCCAGGTATGGTATCCGGCCATGCGGCCAACTTATCAAGACTACCCCATCGCAGCTTAAGGCTGATTCCACCAGTTTCCCCTCTTTCCCCTTTTTAAAATTGAAGTTTGGTTCCAGCAGCGCTTCCGACTTACCTCCCTGTTTTTGAAGTTTAGCGATCAGCGGCGTCACGGTTTGCTCGGGCCGATTACCTTCTGCGGGGTCTGGAGATTTAGTCGCATAGATGAATTTGGGCGTCGCCAGATTAGGGTGTTGCAGTGGCCCTCTGGATGGTGCGAAAAGAGTTGCCAGCGCGCCGGCCCTCTGCCAGCCTTGAGGGATGAGCGAGTCCGGGTTTTGGTCGCCGTTAATATCAACGCCATTCGTCGGGGGATTTTGCGTGGGCTTCTCCGCATGACGGATGATCATGATTTTAGTGGCGGTCTTATTTGTCCGGGTCATGTGTTTATCCTCCTAAAAGTTGTATCCACTTTTGAAATGCACCGATAGACGCCTAACGCCGCGCAGCACCCGCCGCCCCACACCTCTGAGAGAAGTTGAAAGCCTGCGTGTCGGCGGTCGGGTGCCTGCCGTTGTTAGGCCGGTGTTGGTGCGTCATAATCTCTGGATTGAGAATGGCTGAGTTAAGACAACGCGGTAAACATCAGGATTGGACAAGGCACGCCACTCGGCAAAGTCGATAGAATCATCAAAATGCTTCAGAAGTAAAGCCATCAAATTGCCATGCGTGACCAGCAGCGTACTTTGAGCAGAATGCCTTTCTATATCCGTGACCACAGCAACCGCCCTTTGCATAGCCTTGCGACTGGATTCGCCGCCTTCAAAAGATAAATCTAAATCCGAAAAAGAAGCACGGAGACGTTCTTGCCAATCAGGGCGAGAACCAGAACACAGCACACGCTCTACTAATCTTGTGTCGAGTTCAACTGCGAGATTGAGCCGCCGGGCCAATGGCGCGATAGATTGCGTCGCTCGTATGTAAGGACTGGAGATGATTCGCTCAATGTTTGCAGTTGCCAACGAGTCGGCCAAACTGTTCGACTGGGCAACACCTTCTGGCGTGAGCGGTGCGTCAGCCTCCTGGCCTTCAGCTTTGCAGTGTCGGACGACATAAAGTGTTTTCATCGTTTGAAGTTTGGCACATAAGCGGGTTTGACACACGGCCAAGCCGCGCGCACCGGCCTAACGCCCGGCATCACCCGCCGCCCCGTGTCATATGCGGAGCTTGAGAAGGTTCGTGTCGGCGGTCGGGTGCATGCCGTTGTTAGGCGGCGCCTGTGATGTCAGTGACCCAACCTTCGGCTAAAGATGCACACTTCCCGATGTCAAACCACTCGCCGGTCCAGACACTCTCGTCCACCACGTATTTGATATTCACGGGCATATCACGCATCCCCCTGCCGATCCTCCCGCCCATCCACCGCGCTTCCAGAATCACTTGATTAATCAAGGACTCGGCGGCCCCGCAGTGGAACAAGCGGATAGGTTTCGCAAGGGCGGCCACCCAATAGCCCCGCCCCGCGACGATCTCCCTCAACAACACCGCCTCCAACGGGGTCTGATTGCACAACTCCTCGGGGGTGAAACCGTCAACGGTGATTTTCACTCTCATCACCCCGCGGACGCCGGACGCCGCCGATTCCGCCTTGCAGGCGTCGCACAACCAGACAATGCCTTCACGCCGGGAGAGTTCGCGCTTCCGGCAGATGGGGCACCTCAGCGCACGGCGGATTCCGTCGTGCTCCCTGACGTAAGGGATGATGTCGGGATACCTGAGGCAGTCGCGCAGCAACGGTATCATCTGCCATGACGTCTCTTTAGAGAGGCGTTCAAGGCGGCGCGTCACGTCGGCCTCGCGCCGTGATAGTTCGCCGTGCAGTCGCTGAACTCTTAGCACGGCCGCCACGACTTGCTCCCCCTCCGGGAGGCCGTAATCTAGAACACCTACGTTCCTCAAGGCGAGGCACAGGTCTTCAACGAGTTCTTCCGTCTCACGCTGCTCGACGGGTAACTCAGCCGGAGTATTTTTCATCGCAGAACAGACCCTGAGAAATAGCCGACGAAGACAAAAGTAGGAGCAAGGGGGTAAGCAATAATCATGCGCCTGTGTTCAAGACTAGCCCCCCTTACGCAATCGAAGACGCCTAACGCCGCGCATCACGCGCCCGCCAGCCCGATTGCGTTTGATGGCATCCTGCGGGTCGCGGGTCGCGTGCATGCGCTTGTTATGGTGCAGCGCATGGAGGCCGCCGCGCGCGCCCGAGAGGCAAAGCATCACGCGCCGCCGCGGCAAGAGTGCGACGCCGTCGCCGCGAGGACATCTTTCAAGAGGCGCCACACTCAATGGCGCGGAGGCGGCTCGCATGATCGCAGGAGTTTGAAGCGGAGCCATAACGCTCGGCATCACGCGCCGCCCCACGCCTCTGCCGACTGTTAACAAGGTACGTGTCGGCGGTCGCGTGCATGCGCTTGTTAGGCCGCGATGCCGATTCGAGGTCACGCGGAGCGCGCCCGATTCGGCAAGCGCAACAGGCGGCGCAACCCGAGGAACTAGACCACGACCCGCTCGCTACCCGCAACCTCTTTCGTCTCGCGGCACTCGGCCCCAAAACATTAACTCTCGTCTCGGCTAGAAGAGCGGCCTAACGCCGGCCAATCACCCGCCGCCCTGCCTCTCTGAAAGTAGATGACATCCTTGGTGTCGGCGGTCGGGTGCATTGGCTTGTTGGCGGCGCGTTGGATGAGACCACGCGGCGTGCGCTGACCGCCTCGCATGGAATCATTAGCGCAAATCAAAATGATTTCTCAGAAGTGGTAATTAACCCTGACCACGAGCGAGTCGCTCTTGAGCGAAACGCGCGTGGGCGCGGTCGAGACACCTCCCGGCAGCCCAGCCACGCCGTTCGTGCCGCGCGCTTCGGGGCCGATATTTACCGTCGTCTGGTTGCCAAGCGTGAAAGTCTTCGAGCGATAATCAGAGTGGCGGTACTCGAAACCGATGCTGACGTGCGCGCCGAGCTTGCGCTCAATGCCGCCCCCGCCCGTCCAGCCGCCCATGTTCTTTTCCTCTTCGGCGGTGGTAACGACCGGCCCCGACGGCCCGAGGTTGGCTGGCTGTGAGGTGAGCGTTGCGCCGCCCGGATTGAGGAAGGTATCAATGCTCGAAACCTGCACGTGTGCCAGGGCGTACCCGAAGGTTCCGTAGACGAGCGTTCGGCCAAACGCGCCGCCGGCGCGGGTGCGGAGCGAGAACTCCTGGCTGAGCCGAATGTCGCGGCGCGCTTCGGCGCTTGTATTTGGTGTCAGTAGCGTCGGCGGGAGCTGAACACTCCGCGTCACGCTGACCGTGCGGTGAAACGGATTAACATCGCCCTCGAAGCCGAAGACGAACCCGCCGGATTGCCACTGGTAGCCGGCTTGACCGCCGCCGCTCCAATTAGTTTCGCGTCGGGACGCGGCAAAATCGCGGCTGGTGGCGGGGACGATGACAATGCCGCTGCCCGTCACGAACAGGTTGGTAACTTGGTTGATCCTTAAAGTCGCTTCGGCATCCGACTTGTCGCTCGACGCGCCGATGTTCCCTCCGACGTAGAAGCCGTCCCACTCATCCGATTGGGCACTCGTGGACTGCGCCGATAACAGCAGGGCGCAGGTGAAAAGCAACATCTGAAGGGCAAGGTTTTTTCTCAATGGACTCTCCTTAATGTATTGAAGCCACAAAAGATTTGTCGCTTCAAACTTTCTGTGCTCCAACGTCTTTCAATATCAGAACTTCAACATCACACAGGGCACCAAAGCTCAATTGCCGGCTTACCGCTCACAGATGGTCGCCCCAAATTAGCCGCCGAACGCCCGGCATCACCCGCCGCCACGATCAATTATTGGAATTTGACAAGCGGCGTGTCGGCGGTCGGGTACATACCGTTGTTCGGCGGCGCGTTGCACATGCCCCGTCCGACGGTTCGCTACTGATAGGTCGTGCCGTTGTGCTTGAGCCACCCCGAAGGATGACGCTTGGCCGGGTCACGATGTGTCCAGTGAATTACGCCGCCCTCGGGGTTCCATTCATACTCGCCGCTGAAGGCCACCGTGTCGCCCTCGCGAAGACCCACGACTCTCGGCGCGACATCGATGTTGTGCGCGATCAGAAGTGTCTGGCCTGACTCAAGCGCTACGATGAAGCGCTGGTGCCGCGCCCCATCATTGTCATCGGGAAGAATACGGCGCACGACCCCTCGCCCCTCGACCTGTACATCGCTACTGTTCTGCTCAAAGGCGCGCGCGAGCACTCGGTCGCTCTCGGATAGTGTCCGGTTCGATGTACGCACAGAGGTTGAGGAGCAGCCCACGGCGGCACCACACAGGAGAATTATGATGAGAGGAATGAAGCGCATGTGATACTCGATGATATCCTAGAGATTAAGCCGCCGAACGCCCGGCATCACCCGCCCGCCCGCCCGAGCGATTATTGGAATTTGACAAGCAGCGTGTCGGCGGTCGGGTGCATGCCGTTGTTAGGCGGCGACGCGAGGAATCACACCGCATGATATACCTGCGTCACCGCGACCAAGACGGCCTCTTCCGACAACGCCTCAAGCGCCGCCTCTTTCAACTCATCCGCGTAGCGCGCGACGCTCTCGAAGTTGGTGGATACCGCGAGAGGTAAGTCTGTGTAGATGAGATTAATCCGGTCAGGGGTTATCACTCCGGCTCGTGAGAGATAATTGCCGTCACGCCCGCGCACGACGGTGCCGCCGCCGAAGGCATGGGTGAACTCCTCCTCGAAAGACAGGAGCAGGTTGCGGTAGGCGGCCGCCGGCAGATCAGGGACGTACACTTCGACCCTTACCCGTTCGAGCAGTGGCAAGGAATTGCTCCTTCCGCTTCGAGAACTCTTTCATTCGCTTCAAGGCTTCCTTCTCGGAGACCTTGGCGCGCGGCGGGCGCTCAACTTTGAGTTCTTTAACCTCTTTCACTCTTTTCATAAGACCTCCACAGGCATTTTCCAACCTCTGAGGTATAAGTCAACACAGCCGCCTAACGCCGCGCATCACGCGCCGGCCCGCATCTCTGCTGATGATAACAGCCGTCGGGTCGCGCGTCGCGTGCATGCGCTTGTTATGTTGCGGCTTGGATGGAGGCGCAATTATCCGATTATTTCTCATCAGCCGGGAAAGTGTCTTCATCTTCAGACCTGCTCTTACCATTCGTTTTTTGGCCGCCTCTCTCTCCCACTTTTGACCTTTGAGTTCCGCCGAGAACATACCCAGCGATGCCACTTAATATTGCTACAACGGCGGATTCTTTAATAATCCCTACTAAGGCAAGAAAGGTCGCGGCAATTACTATCCCTCCGACTGTAAGAACTCTAATCGCATCGCTGCGCTCAAATAGCCTGCTAAAAATTTCAGCAGCACCTTGCTTAGTTCTCCAAAAAGCAATGGCTCCGATGATAGTGAAACTGGCGATCACAATTCCGATTCCAATTACAACAAGCCTCGCCAGCCCATAAATGTCATTATTCATATTATTCTCTTGGAACATTTAACGAGCAGCATAACGCCCGGCATCACCCGCCGCCTCGCATCTCCGGCGAAGCATGAAAGCTGTCGTGTCGGCGGTCGGGTGCATGCCGTTGTTATGCCGCGCCGCCTTGCCGCTATGCAGAGCGCTCCGTATCCATTACATGCGAGAGACGGCGCTGCCCGATGAACTTAACCAAGCCTCTCCCGCGACACGCAACTGTTTCCTTCCGTGAGACTGGGAATGCTCCGGCGGGCGCAATACTTCCGATACTCTGGGTGATACTAAATGCGCTGCTCCGGCGCTTCGTCAGGCAGCGATCTACGCTCGGATAGCCGCACTTCCGGTGTGTAGTTTTAGCTATCTGTGCGCCGGAGTATTAGGATGGTTGGATGTTCCGTGTCTATTTATCGGCAGAGTCAATTTTTCTCAAGTACATCATTGACGTGCCTTTTAATCAGCCGAAGATCATCGACACAGTCAATCTCCTTGAGGAATTTTATGATGTCCTCTGCGATCAGCCGAATTCCGCCGGACTTCTGGGATGCGCCTTCATTCGCGGAGTCTTTAATGGTTTCCGCCATCCTAATGATGGCATCCAGTTCCTCATTGCAGCGCCTATCTCGTTCTTCCAGATTCATTGGCTGTCTCCAGTTTGAGTAAGATGATACTACGAAGGTTTAGCTGCGTCTCCAGTAATACGCACACCAGCTTAACCCGCAGTAAGGTACACCAGACGTGCTCACAAATCTAGAATAATTGTTAAGTCAGGATTCACGAAGCGGCCTAACGCCCGGCATCACCCGCCGCGCGACCCCTTTGCTTTACATGACAAGCCGCGTGTCCGCGGTCGGGTGCATGCCGTTGTTAGGCCGCTCGCGATGAAAGGACTGGTTCCGCTCAGGTGCTTGAACCCCCATCGAGCCAGTTCCGGTGCGTACGCTGATTCAGCCAATGCCTACGAGCTAAGCTTATTTCTAAATACTCGGCCCCGTCATGCCGACGGTAATCGTCCCATCGGGTTTGTGAACCTCGATAAAGCACACCCCGTCCGCGGCTGAGCCGTGAACACCGAAGCCGGCCGACTTGAGCAACTCAACTGCGTCCATCCGCCCGGCTGCCTCCTGAGGCAAGACCCAGACCGCCTGCCACCCTCGCCCCCTGAGGCGTTGCCACTCCGACACAAAGTCTTGGAGTTCGCCCGCTGCCTGTAGCCGATCAAGCATTGCGCCTTGAAGAATCGCTACCGTCGGCGGAACTTCAATCCGACCTAACCTCTCGTCGAAAGCTGAAACGAAAGTTCGCCAATCGCTATTGAGACCGAAGTCCAAGATAAGAAAGTTCGATTCGAGTTGCCCCATCTGCGGCTGAGTGCTTGGATGGATAGTGATTATCCTGTGACCCGGAGGAACTGTCACGAATCCGTCATTCATGCTTTGATACACTCCTTTTCTACTAACGATAATACGGAAGCGGCCTAACGCCGCGCATCACGCGCCCGCTGGCCCCATCGAGGAACATGAAATGACTCGGGTCGCGGGTCGCGTGCATGCGCTTGTTAGGCCGCGACACACATGCGGGATGACGCGGAGCGGGCAACCCCCGCAACTGGCAACTGGCGTGGCAACCCGAGGAACTCAACCACGCCCCGCTCGCTAGACGCAGCCAATTTCCTTCGCGAGACTCGGCCCCAAATCGTTTAGCTCTCGTCTCCGCAATAAGAGCGGCCGAACGCCCGGCATCACCCGCCGCCCCGCGCGATTGGTGAAGATGACAGCCCGCGTGTCGGCGGTCGGGTGCATGCCGTTGTTAGGTGCCTTTTTTATAAGCATCACTCAATCCTGATAAGATTTTTTTGCGCCGTTCATCCAGATTACTCTTGTATTTTTCTATCTTCTCCGCCGTCAGATTTTCATTCTCGATATTTGCTATTCGGAAAAAGGCACCGGCATGTCGGATGAATCTATCAACATGCCTTTCTAGTGAATCCTCATCGACGAGGATCAGTCTGCTCCGGACTATATATAGGTCGCTGAAAGAAAGATAGACTTTTTCCTCTAAGATTTTGATCGCTTTCAAATGCTCCTCAGTCATTGGTTGTTGGCTATTTTTAATGAAGAGCAAATTTTGCAGAGAAGACCTGAACAATGACATGCTGCGATAGAAGCGATCCAAATCATCAACGATTCCTTCGATTAGCTCTCTCCTCCGTTTAAAATAGTCGCGGCTTGTGCTCTGCTTATGACTCAACCACGCGAGCACAATGCTAAAGACACCTCCGAGCAAAGCACCAAGACCAATCTTTACGGCCGTATCCGCTACGTCAACCCAATTTGTCATATTCACCTCGCTGGTACCTAACGCCGCGCATCACGCGCCGCCCCGCATCTTAGCTACTGATGACATCCCTCGGGTCGGCGGTCGGGTGCATGCCGTTGTTAGGCCGACTTGCTAACGAAAGAGTTGATATGCCCGGTACGAAAGTACCAGAAGCAAAAGCCCAACCCCTGCATAAACGGAGCGAAGAATTACAGTGTAGGTAACTGAATGAGGCGCACCAATAGATTTGAAAATAGCACCTTCGCCGTAAAGTTTAATCTCTAATTCTTCGCCGATGCGGTAACACTCTCGTAAAATCGCCGCATTCCTGAAATCTAAAACAAATAAGGTCAGGCAGAAGATGGCGCCTAGCGCCAGCGGAGCAAAAAGCAATACGCGAAGCTCAGACTGTTGATAGAACCAACCAGCGAGCGCAAATAGCGCAGCACTGACAGCAAAGAAAGAGGCCATTAGTTTATATCGCCACTCCCAGAAAATCGCCGCCACTTTAGCGTTCTCCTGATATAAAAGATCGAGTTTCTCATTCTCAGTCATACTCTGCTCCATATTTTCACGTCGGGTAATAGGTGTCGGCCTAACGCCAGGCATCACCCGCCGCGCAGCCCCTCGGAGGTGGATGAAATCCCTCGTGTCGGCGGTCGGGTGCATGCTGTTGTTCGGCTGCCCGTGATTGGCAGCCCGCAAGGCTCATTTAGAATCCGTTAGCCTTCGGCGAGCCAGCGCCTTTGCCCGCCACTCCCGGCGTCACGCCGACTACGCGCGACATGGCCGTCGCTTCCTCAAGCGTCGTGACGCGCGAACCGCCGACCACGATGTTCAGATTCCCGCCCGGATTCTTCCCGCCCTTCACGATGATTCCGCCAATAGGCTAACCAGCCGTCATCTGCGTGCCTTCATTCTTCCCGCCTTTCACGACGATGTTGCCAATAGGATTACCGGGTCTTTGTGCGGGAGCGCCGCCACAGCCCGCGTAACTCAGGGTGATGTTCACGCCCTCGTCCGTGTTCTCCGCGCTCGGACTAATCACGCCGCACGCGGCCTCGCTCAAAGGCGCGCTCATGTTGTCAACGATGACGTTGACGGTGAGCCTGCTCTTGTCTGGGCCGGGGCGGAAGCCCTCCACCAATTGCCGCGAGTCCAGCCTGATGGTCTGCCCCGACAGCGTGTTCTTCAGGATGAGGTTGAGGCGGAGCCTGCCCGCCGCGAAGTTGTCATAGTCGGCGGGGCTGTCGAAGGTCACGACGACGGGCGTGACCAACACTCTGCCCTGCACTTTGCCGTCCCAGCCTTTCGTCCCGCCCGCCTCCGTCGGCGCGACGCGGTCTTTCGTGTTGCTTTTTGAAGTGTTGAGGATTGACTGATTCTGCGGCTGCGGCGTCGGCGTCGCCGTTGCGGGAGGTCTGGACTGTGTTTGAGCGTTCGCCACGGCGCAGGCAAATAGGAGCGTAAGCAGGGCGAAGGCGGTTGAGATGAGATTGAGTTTTCTGAACATGAAGGTCTCCTTTCAAGGCTGGCGGTGAGATACGGTGCGCGGAGAGAGGCTATGCTTAGTTGACAGGTGTGTCAACGATAATTTGCGTAACGGGTGCAAATGTCTCTCAGAGAGCGAAGCAGCCGAACGCGGGCATCACCCGCCGCCCAGAGCGGTTGATGTACATGAGAGCCGGCGTGTCGGCGGTCGGGTGCAGGCCGTTGTTATGCGCGTTCCGCGCGCTGAACTTCCAAGAGTTGATTTGTAATATCTTGTACCTCTGGGACGCTCCATACGCTATCACGCAGATGAAGTATCCAAGCGTTGACGTGAGGCCGAAAGACGGCCAACTCCTTAACTACTTTATACGGAATGAGACAGCCACGATAGATAGAAAAGTCTTCGGCAAACAGCACACCAGCCAGAAAGGTAAAGTGCCCTAAATCCAACCCACGGATCGCGCTCAATTGGGTGGAACGGTTCTGCTTCGTCGGGCGGCGGCCCTTAATCTCGTAACGTCGCCCAAGCATATCGACGGCATCGTAACCGGTGCTTGATTTAGGTGCTAGTTCGAGGGAGAGTGCGCGCGCCACTAACGATTCGGCATAATCCGCGACGGGATTATTTGTGCTGCGGATTACGTCTCGTCTCCGCAGCTCATCAAGCACGCCGGAGAACAGCGCAAGCAGTTCGTACGTCTTTAGCGATTCAAGCTCCATATTGGTATCCGAGCTGGAGGCAGCGCATAACGCCCAGCATCACCCGCCGCCACAAGCCGGTGCAGGAACATGAGAGGCAGCGTGTCGGCGGTCGGGTGCATGCCGTTGTTAGATGCGTCCTACGATTTACGGCGCTTTTTCGCTTTCGCCGACTTCAACCCATCAGCCTTACACTGAAGGCGAGCATCTCGTTTCGCGGGCAGATAATGAATGTTTTGCGCTGTACCTTCGAACGCCTCGAACCATATACCCTCCTCTTCGTTGTGGTAAGCGTCCAGACCTACGACATCCGTATTTGTGATTTTATATTTGCTTACGTCGAGGGCGAGTTGAGCAATATCCACAGGGGACTTAGGCCGGTGCAAGATGGCTAGCACCGTGCCGACCGGAACACTCCAGGACTTCCCGAAAGCCTCTACACAGGGAGACTTCGAGAAGTTTATTCGCACCTCTTCACCACCCAAATCATAAACCCCATCGGGAGGGTTGCATGTGTCTACCCCTAAGACGCGCTTCACATCCTCACACGTGGATTTCATCGGGATGATGCCACGCCATTCTTTGGCGTGAGAGGTGACGCTGAGAATCACTAATGTGCAAATGCTGGAGACGATTACCCGAGTTGATTTCATATAACCACCTTCGGCATGACAGAAGCATCTAACGCCGCGCATCACGCGCCCGCCCGCACCTTCCGCGAAGCATGACAAGCAGCGTGTCGCGTGTCGCGTGCATGCGCTTGTTAGGCCGCCCCGTGCTAGGTATGTAGATGATTATTGTTCCGCTAGTACGCTGCTGCCTACGGACTCAATCACGCCGAAACGAAGGTACAGCATCTTTAAATCCTTCTTCAGCTTTTCGGTGGTCGAATAAATATCCTTCTCAAACTCCTCGGTATAGTAGGCTTCTGGAAAATCCTCCTGCGAGAAGGGGACTGAGCCGTGCGACGTTTCCATGAAACCATGCCATATCGGGACGTGTGTTAAGAATTGGATGAATGATTTTGGTATCTCGTCGCCGTCAATCAAATGACTCTTCGTAAGAATGATGTCCTCTATCTCAGTATTCGTTTTTCGAGCAAGCTCCCAAAATTGCTGGTTAATCTCGGCAAGCTTTCCGTCCTTCCAGAGTCTCACGAGTGCCCGCCCCCGCTTGAGCCTTGAGTAAATTGGTCCGTAAAACTCAGAAAGCTGTCGTTCCTTGAATTCGATTTGTGATTTTAAGGTAAGTTCGCGGGTCATCGCTTCGATTTGCAGATCGTGCTTAAATCGCTCGAATCCTCTGTTAATTAACCGTGTGAACCATTCACGCGAAACAAACACAGTTACCGCAATGACTGTCGAGGTTGAAATAAGTCCTCCCACGATTGCCTGTAACCAGTCCATAGTGGCTACCTCTCTAAGAGCTTGTTGTTCAATACGCCACAGTGCGAAGCGGCCTAACGCCCGGCATCACCCGCCCGCCCGAGCGATTGAGTTACATGAGAGCGGTTGGGTCGCGGGTCGGGTGCATGCCGTTGTTGGGCGGCCGTCGCTAGAGCGGCCTCCACTTACCTGCTTCCAAGAACTTAGCCTCGAATTCCATGACCTTCTCTCTGCCTCTATCGCTATAGTAGCGCTCGGTATAAATGAGGCGGTCGCCTTCAAACCTTTCCGGGATTACCCAACCTTGATTAGCTACCGCCAGCGGCCGCTCCCTTCTCTCGGCTATATCAACCAACAGTAACTGTGTCACCGGGCCGGCCTGATAATTCGTAGTCATCCACTCTTGGACGGCGAAAAATCGTGAATCGTCCGACCAAAGATGGACATCACCGAAAATACGCACGCCGAAGGATACCCCGTCAACACTGAGGGAGAAGTATGGCGGCCCATATCTGATCTCGTTAATGTAACTGAGAACAGCCACGTGCTTTCTGTCAGGTGACTCGACCGCTCTCGCTAATCCATCACTCATGTCCCGTTATACCGACCCTTTCTTCGGCCAACATATATAGCCGCCCAACGCCGCGCATCACGCGCCCGCCAGACCGATTGAGAAACTTGAAAGCCGCCGTGTCGCGGGTCGCGTGCATGCGCTTGTTATACACGCCTCAGAGAGGCGGGGTGAAGCCTCCCACGCCATCGCCCTGCCTCTTTCAGGCGGTATAACGCTGCGCATCACGCGCCCGCCCAAGCCATTCGCGGAGCATGACATGATGCGGGTCGCGGGTCGCGTGCATGCGCTTGTTAGATTCCGGGCATCTTTAGCCCACCTCCCGGCATCCGGCGCGTGTGAGATGACATTCAACCTCCGCCATGCCTCCGCGACCCGCTCCCTTCAAGGTTAGGCCGAACACGACGGCTGGCGACGGTTCAATCGCACGCCTTCGCCACCCGCCGACGCCGCATCAGCACAAAGAGGACGCTCATGGCGCACCAGCAATCTAACGCCCGGCATCACCCGCCGCCCCGCATCTTTCGCGAAGCATGAGAGCCGTCGTGTCGGCGGTCGGGTGCATGCCGTTGTTAGATTTCGCTGCCGCGTCACGGGAAATGCTTGTAGATGTCCTTGCGGTTGAGGAAGCGGACAAAGACGACCGTGTCCCTGTCCAGAGCAACGCCGATGCGGTAATCGCCGACCCTCACGCGAAAATAATTCCTGCCGCCCTTGAGCTTCTTCAGGTTTGGTAGCTCAGCGAGTGAATCTGCTTTCTCGACCGCCTCGATGACTTCTCGGACTCTACCCAACAGACCTTTCTCTTCAACGTCTTTCAGGTCTTTTGCGAAGCTGCCCCTGAACTCTACTTTCACCGCCCGCCCTCAAGAATCGCGAACACGTCTTCCCAAGAGACGGGCTCGCTGCCGAGGCCCTGCTCGATGGCGCGCGCAAGCGCAATATCCTCGATGGCCTCTTCCACGATATCCCGCACCAGATCGCGGTTATCTTCAAGGGCTTCCGCCAAGGCCGATTTCAGTAACTCTTTTAGCCTTTCCTCATCAAAAGTCGCCGTAGCCATAACTAATCTCCTCTCAATTCATCGGAATAAAATTAACACCGTGCCCCGGTAAAAGGAAGAAATCTAACGCCCGGCATCACCCGCCGCCCCAAGGGATTCGCATTGCATGACAGGCGGCGTGTCGGCGGTCGGGTGCATGCCGTTGTTGGGCTGCGGCGGAACACTTTAACTATGGCAAACCAGGCGACAATCACCACACCGAAGTCGTAATAGCAACGAGTAGTGTGAGCGAGGACAGCACAATGGTACCTGCTATTGAGAGGCGGTAAGGTAGAACGGTTTTATCTAGTTTATCCGTGTCTGTATTTTGAAGGTAATGCTTGTAGATGAGGTGAATCGCTAATGGTAACGCTACCGCATAAATAATACCGAATAACATCAAGCCGGCGGCCCTTAAGAATTGACCTCGCGGCATCTCCTCCGACCAGAGACTGTTCACCACTTTGGGGAAGAGTTCAAATTCATCGTGCTTATCCATCGACCATCCGAATAACAGAAGGTATATGCCTAATCCCCATTGAAGAATCTGGGTTGACTTGTCACGCCAATACTTTTGCTCTTCGTTCATAGATTCCTCTGTCAACTAGCAGCCCAACGCCCGGCATCACCCGCCCGCCGGCATCTCTGCTGGAGGATGACAGCCGGCGGGTCGCGGGTCGGGTGCATGCCGTTGTTAGGCGGCGGTTGTCATTATTTCACGTCTTCGCTCTTTTGCTTCTTTATCATGCTTACGTGCGAAGTAATACGTACCATACCCTGCAATAGCTAAAACAGCCGTTCCTGCCACGGCAAAGACGATTAAATATGTTGGGGGACATTCCCACATCGGGAAGGGGGCGGCTTTCAGGAATGGGGTCACGATTAGAGCCACTCCGATAAAGATAAACACCCACCCGAAAATTAGGAGCAGTATATACAGAAGTTCAAGGTCAGGAATCTCCTTGATAGTCGCCCTCTTCTCATCAGACTTTTCATTTCTCAATTCACGCCTAATATCTTCGATAGTGTCTGCGGCCTTTTTCTGTAAGCCCGCCGCGTAAATAAAAATCCCGCCTAAGATGCTGGCTATGAGAATCGGCAACAACAAGGCATACACCAGATATTCATTAGTAGTCTTATTCAGGTAGAAGCCTAAGATGACGCCTGTGATTGCGTAGAAAAAAACATTCGTCTGCAAAGCTATGTTGAGATAATACCTACAAGCCTCAATCCGCATCTCGAATTCTTTCCACCTATGATCCGCCATATATAAGCCTCCATACTGTTAACAGGTGGTGTTATCGTTGCTATAGGTAAGCAGCCTAACGCCCGGCATCACCCGCCGCGCCCGGGCGATTGAGGAGTACGACAGCCGTCGGGTGCGCGGTCGGGTGCATGCCGTTGTTAGGTTCCGGCCATCTTTAGCCCACCTCGCACCACCCGTCACGGGCGGGAGCTTATGCCACCTACGCTATGCCTCCCGCTACCGGCCTCTCCCGCGGTTAGGCCAAGCGGAATGGCTGGCAGTGCTTTCATCAGAGCCCGTCCGAGACCCATTGCGGACGCACAATCAAAGCGGAAGAATTTCATATCGCAACAGGAATCTAACGCTGCGCATCACCCGCCGCCCCAAGCCTTTCGCGGAGCATGACAAGCAGCGTGTCGGCGGTCGGGTGCAGGCCGTTGTTAGGCGCGGCCCGCTTTGAATGTTTTCACACTTGTGTCGAATAACTTGTCGTAACTTTCCCGCGCCGCGCCGAGCGCCGAGCAGGTGACTACAAACTTGTTACCGTTCTTCCCGTCGAAGAAGTAAAAGATCTGCCTCATTATTTTCTTATCGCCCATCTCCGACTCTGTAACAATCCTAACCCCCCTCTCGTTCGAGTCAGTCGTGAAATCAGCCTGGCTTAATACTGTGAGAGGATTGCCGCCCATCTTTTCGTACATCTGCGGCATCACCCGCAGATTACTCGCCACGTAATCATCGAGCGTAACAGGGGCGTACTCATCGATGACACCGATATTTGGGGCAAAGCCCTCGCTCGGCTGCCCGGCAACAAGCTTATATTTGTAGCCGGGGAAGTCGCGCAACACCCAATGCTCCGGGGGCACGTAAGAGAACTCGCCGCCGGGGGGTGTGTACGCCTGGCGGCCACTCTGCGAACAGCCGTTGATGATGAAGAATAAAATGCAGCAGATGACGGATTTCGTTTTCCGATTCATACCTGAAGCCCTCGCTTAAATTTTGATTGCCTGCCACCAGCGCCTAACGCCGCGCATCACGCGCCCGCCCAAGCCAGCCGCGTAAACATGAGAGCCCTCGGGTCGCGGGTCGCGTGCATGCGCTTGTTAGATCGCCTCAGAGTGGCGGGATGAAACGCCCGAGTTCACAGCCCGCCACGTTCAGGCGCTCTAACGCTAAGTAGGCGCACTACAAGACGCCGGTAAAGACGCACTTTCGGGGGCATAAACTTTTAGTCCAGCGTACCGGGCGCCGCCGATTACGCCCAAATGGGCGTCTAATCCCGCAGGGGGGACTTTCCCCTTGATTTCCCGCAGCCGGCGGCGTATTTTTGCCCAGATAATCCCGCCAGATTAGGCGTCTCAAACCAGACGTTCCGACTTACCCGAGGAGTACCCCGTCATGTCCCAACTACTCGGCGAGGGGCGCGACGCCGTGCGCACGCGCCATTACAGCATCCGCACCGAGGAAGCATACCTCCGGTGGATTCGTGAGTACATCCTTTTCTTCGGCAAGCGCCACCCGGCGGAGTTAGGCGCTAAGAACGTCAGTGCCTTTCTCTCTCACTTGGCCGTCGAGCGTAAGGTAGCGGCCTCCACCCAGAACCAGGCGCTCTCGGCCCTGCTCTTCCTCTACCGAGAAGTCCTCGCCCTGCCCATCGGGTGGGTTGACGATATCGAGCGGGCCAAGAGGCCAAAGAGGCTCCCTGTGGTTCTCACCCGTGAGGAGGTGAGGGCGGTGCTCGCCCACCTGCGTGGCGAGGCGTGGCTGATGGACGTGCGTGAGGGTTTCGGGCACGTCCACTTACCTTACGCTCTGGCAAGAAAGTACCCGAACGCGGATCGCGAGTGGGGCTGGCAGTATGTCTTCCCCGCGCTACGTCGGCCGCGTCTCCGGCCCGCTCCTCGACCGCATCGACATCCACGTTGACGTGCCCGCCGTCCGCTTCAGAGAACTGTCGGACAAGCGTGCACCCGAAGGCGAAAGCTCGGCCGACATCCGCGGGCGCGTGCTCGCGGCGCGCGAGCGGCAGCGCACACGCTTCGGCTCCGAAGGCATCTTCGCGAACGCCTTGATGACGCCGCGCCTGGTTCGTCGCCACTGCCGCCTCGGCCCCGAGGGCGAACGGCTGCTCGAAACCGCGATGACCAGGCAGGGTCTTTCGGCGCGCGCCTACGACCGCATCCCTGGGAGGGGGAATTTTTGGCCTCCAATAAAGCTCCAAAACAGATGCGCACAGTGTAGACAGTGCAAACAGTCTAAGTCGCCGGAAGGCGAAAAAGCCTAATAAAAACGGGGATACCGCGATTTGCGCGGCATCCCCGTCCCTCTTTTAACTCCGCAGGTAGGACTCGAACCTACAACCCTTCGGTTAACAGCCGAATGCTCTGCCATTGAGCTACTGCGGATTGCGATGCCCGCGCGGATGAAGTATCCCGCGCGGGCGTGAAATTTTATAGCAGAGGGTTCGCGGGGGTGTCAAACGGGCGTGGCCGGTTGCAAAGGGGGTGGGGTTTGGGGGATTATCTGGGTTCGCAATCCAGCAGTACCAGCCCGCGCCCGCCTTAGTCGCGCAGACCTTTGCCGAGGAGGAGATAACTGGATGGAGCGTCGCACTACTTCGTGGCACAGCCCGGCCCTTGGGATGGAGATGCCGCTCGTGGCCTACGGGCACGCGGGCTACCCGCTGCTGATGTTCCCGACGGCCGCCGCGGACTTTCTGGAGTACGAGCGTTTTCACCTCATCGACTCCATCCGGCACCACATCGACGCGGGGCGCCTGCGCGCCTACTCCATCAACAGCGTCAACCGCTACAGCCTGATGAACGAGCAGGCGTCGCCGCCGTGGAAGGGCGAGTTGCTCAAGCGCTACGACCGCTACATCACCGACGAGGTGCTGCCGCTCATCCGCCACGAGACGGGCGGGCAGGCGCCGCTGACGACGGGCGCTTCCTTGGGCGCGTACCTCGCCGCCAACTCCTACTTCAAGCACCCGGACGTTCTGCGCGGCACCATCGCGATGAGCGGCAGCTACGACGTGCGCTCCTGGTTCGACGGCTACCACGACGACAACGTCTACTTCAACAACCCCGTCGAGTACCTGCCGAACCTCAACGACGACTACCACCTCCCGCGCCTGCGCGCGGCCGACGCCATCGTCATCCTGACGGGGCAGGGCGCGTACGAGGCGCCCGAGCGCAGCCGCCAACTCTCCGGCATCCTCCACTCGAAGGGCATCCCGCACTCGCTCGACGTGTGGGGCCACGACGTGAACCACGACTGGCCGTGGTGGCGCAAGATGTTGCCGTACTGGCTGGACAGACTGCTCTGAAACGATGAACGAGGAACGCTGAACTGAAAGGCCCGGCGATTCCTGATACGAAACAGAAGCCGCGCGTGAGTCATCGACAACTCACGCGCGGCTTCTGTTTTCAGTTCAGCGTTCCGCGTCCCTACTTCATCGTTCCGTCACTGGTCGTCGCCGCCCTTCTTGCCCTTCTTCTTCGGGGGCTCGACCTCGCGTGGGCGGGTGGCGGGCGGGGGCGGGGGCGGGGCGTCGTCGTCGCGCGGGGTGACGCGCGGGGCGGCGGGCTCCGCCTTCCTGGACGCGTCGTCGGCGGCGGGCGTCGTGGCGGTCAGGCTCTCGCCGGGGGCGGGCGGGAGCGTGACCTGTTCGAGCTTGGTCTCGGTGCCCGTCGTGGTCGTCGTGCCATCGGTCTTACCGGCGGCGGTGATGAACGCCTTGCGCTCCTCCAACTGCTCGCGCTGGCGCTGGAGGTGCAGCTCGCGGATGTCCTCGGGCATCTTGGGCGCCTTGTCGAACTGCTCCTTCGGCTTGTCCTTGAGGAAGTCCTTCATGAAGTCGATCCAGATGGGGAGCGCGCCGTGGCCGCCCGTCATGTCGCCGCCGAGGTTCTTCTTCATGCCGGGGTAGCCCATCCAGACGCCGGTCACGTAGCTCGGCGTGTAGCCGATGAACCAGACATCCGTGTGGTCGTTGACCGTGCCCGTCTTGCCCGCGACCTGCACGCCGACCGAAGACGCGCCCGGCGCGGTGCCGCCGCCCGAGGTGACGCCGCGCATCATGTCCACCATCGTCAGGGCGACGTACTCGCTCATCACCTTGAAGGTCGTCTGCTCCCACTCCTCCAGCGTGTTCCCCTCGCGGTCGAGCACGCGGCGGATGAGGTGCTTTTCGTGGCGCACGCCCTTGCCGGGGAAGGCCGAGTAGGCCGAGACCATCTCGACCAAAGGCACCTCGGTCGCGCCGAGCGCCGAAGGCAGGTAGGGCGCCATCGGGCGCGTGATGCCGAAGCGGCGCACCATCTGCGAGGCCGTCTGGATGCCCACGGTGTCGAGCGCGTGGACGGCCGGGATGTTGAGCGACTTGGCGAGCGCGATCCTCATCGGCGTGTCGCCGCAGGAGGTTGAGCCGTCGTAGTTGTGCGGCGTCCAGCCGCCGCGTTGGATGGGCGCGCCGGAGAGCGTCGTGTCGGGCGTCATGCCCCACTCGACCGCCGCCGTGTAGATGAAGGGCTTGAAGCAGGAGCCGGTCTGGCGGTCGGCCTGCGTCGCGTTGTTGAACTTATTCCGGTTGAAGTCGTAGCCGCCGACCATCGAGACGATCTCGCCGTTCTTGGCGTTGATGGTCATGATGGCGCCCTCGACCTGGGGCGGCTGCGACATCTCCACCGTCAGGCGCTTCGACGCCTCGTCCACCGTCTTGATCTTGAACTCGCCGAGGTAGCCGACCTTGAACTCGTCCTTCGGCTGACGACCCGTCGCGCGCCCCATGTCCTTCGCCGTCACGACGGCGTCGTAGGCGCCGAAGTGCGCCGTCGCCTCGTTGCGCGCCTTATCGACCTTCGTGATGAGCCCCATGAGGTACTGGCCCTCTTTGTATCGCTCCTCGTACCAGTCCGGGTGGTGGTAGCTGGCGAGCTGCTGCGGCGTGACCTGCACGGAGTTGTCGGGGTTGACCTGCCCGATGGTCTGGAACTGTCCGCGCCAGCCGCCGTGGCCACGGTCGTAGACGCGCAAGCCCTCGCGCAGCGCGAAGTAAGCCTCCTTCTGCGCGGCGGCGTTGATGGTCGAGTAGACGGTTAAGCCGCCCTGCGCGACGCGCGTCGTGTACTTGTCTTCGAGCTCCTGCCGAATCTCCTCGACCGGGTAGGCGAAGACGGGCGAGGCGGACTGGAGCGAGGGCGCGTAGGCCGACTCGTGCAGCTTGATGGGGCGCGTCCTGGCGGCGTCGGCCTCGCCCTGCGCGATGAAGCCGTTGTTGGCCATCAACTGGAGGACGAGGTCGCGGCGCTCGCGCGCGCGCTCGATGCTGACGGTGGGCGAGAGCTGGCTCGGGGCCTTGGGGATGCCCGCGAGCAGCGCCGCCTCCTCGACCGAGAGGTCCTTGGCCTGCTTGCCGAAGTAGGTCTCGGCCGCCGCCTCGAAGCCGTAGGAGCCCGCGCCGAGGAAGATGTTGTTGACGTACATCTCCATGATCTGCTGCTTCGTGTAGTAGCGTTCGATCTGGAGCGCGACGACCCACTCGTTGACCTTGCGCGTGTAGCTCTGCTCGGGCGTGAGGAAGAGCCGCTTGGCGAGCTGCTGCGTCAGGGTCGAGCCGCCCTCGCGGCTGCCCGTCGTGACGTTCTTCCAGACGGCGCCCATGATGCGGACGGGGTCGATGCCCTTGTGCTCGAAGAAGCGCGCGTCCTCGACGGCGAGGATGGCGTTCTGGACGTTGGGCGGAATCTCCGCGAACTTGAGCGGGACGCGCCGCTCCAGCGCGAAGGTGCCGATGATGGTCTCCTCGTCGTCGGCGTAGACGCGCGTGACCACGCTCGGGCGATAGGTCGCGAGCGCCTTGACCTCCTCGGCCGCGCGCGAGTAGTTGAGGCTGTAGGCGAGCACGATGCCGGTCAGGCCGCCCGCCGAGAGCGCGAGCAGCAGCACCGCGGGGAACCAGAAGCGGCGCAGGGTGCGCCTGCGTGGCGGGGCGGCGGCGAGCGCGCGCGCCTTCGGGCCGTCGTTTCGCGTCTGTTTAGCTGACATGGGATTCCTCGGAAAACTTCTGAAGCGGGGAGATCAACGTCACGCCCCGATTATAACTTAACCGCCGCGCGCCGCGCGAGGCGGTCACAGGGCAACTGTAGTCAATCTTGGGAATTGATGGAATGAGGTTAACCACAGAGATACGGCTCGAAATTTTTAGCCGTGTCTCCGTGGTTGAACTGATGTCGAGTTACAGGCTCGAAGGGTTCGACGCCGGCCGGGTGGACAGTTGCGCCGCCTTCTCCATCCCCGCCGCGAGCAGGGCCAGCTTATGTTGATGGTTTCTGCCAAGCTCGTTTCGTTGTTGCAGGGCGAGTAAATCTTCTCTCGCCTTTTGCAAGTGCGTGCGGGCCGCCGGGAGCGCGTCGGGGTCGCGGCCGGCGGCGGCGATGGCCAAGTACGCCTCGCCGATCTTGCGGTCGGACTCGCTGCGCAGGAGGGCGACCTGCGGGCTCTCGTTGACGGCCAACATCCTCGCCGCGTAGGCCATCCCGTGCTGGTAGTAATCGAGGGCCTCGGTCAGCTTCCCCTGCCGCGCGAGGAGGTCGCCCGTGTGGTTGTAGGTCGCGTGCGTCTGCCTGAGAAACTCGACGTTCGAGTGGTCGGCGGCCGTAATCTCTTCGAGGATTTTCAGGGAGTGGCGGTCGGCCTCGACGGCCTCGTCCGGCTGCCCCATCGCCTCGCGCGCGAACGCCATGTACTGCCACGTCTCGGCCACGTCGCGCTTGGCCTCGCGGTTCTTCGGGTCGCCCTCGGAGATGGCGAGCAGGGTCTCCAGCGACCGCTGGATGAGGGGGATGCCCTCCTGCCCCTTCCCCGTCCGCGCGAGCGCCGTGCCGAGGTTGAGGCTTGAGGCCGCGACGAAGCGGACGTAGGCCGCTTTCTGCGGGAAGTCGCGACGCAGACCCTCGCAGAGCTGGAGCGAGCGGCGGTGCAGTTGCTCGGACTCCGCGTAGAGCGGCGCGGCCGTCGCGGCCGGCTCGCCCGCCTCGCGCAGCGCCTCGGCGTGTAACTCCAGACGCGTGCCCAACCGTTGCAGGGACGAGGCCAGCACGCGGCGGGTCAGCTCGCCCGCCGGGTCGTCGGCCGCCACCCGCTCCGCCTCCTCCAGCGAGAGGCGGAACCAACGGATGCACTCTTCGTGGCCGCCGGAGAACTCAACGGTCTCGCCCTTGACCTGGTAGCTGCGGGCGAGGAGGCTGCGGTTCTCCCGGGCGCCCGGCTCCGCGACGTTGAGCCGCCGCGCGAGCTGGAACTGCCGCTCGCCGGCCTCCTCGGCCTCGCGCCAGCGTTGGAGCCTGACGAGGTGTGTGGCGGTCGCCTGCGCGGCGGCGTGGAGGTCGCGCAAGTTTTCGAGGCGGCCGGGCTGCTCGGCGGCGAGGCGTTCGAGGAGGTCGAGGCTCTTGCGGTAGCTGACGAGCGCGCCGCCCGAGTCGCCGACGTTGGCCTGGTATGCCTCGCCCTGCACGTTCCCGATCTTGAGGTAGGCGAGGGCCAACTCGCGCGCCAGTTCGGGGTTGTCCTGCGCGTCCTGCGAGAGGTTGTCGAGGTACTCGGTGGCGTCTTTGACCAGCATCTCGCGGGTGGCGGTCGCCCCCGGCAGGCTGGCGATGGCGTCGTGGTACTTGAAGACGACGTTGTTGGCGAGCTTGCGCACCTGCTCGAACCTCTTCTCGGCGCGCGCGCGCTCGCCCCGTGCGACGCGGGCCTGGTAGGCCGTCCCGAGGATGCCCGCGATGAGGGCGAGGAAGACGAGCGACGCGGCGACGACGGCGACCCGGTTGCGCCTGACGAACTTCGAGGCACGGTAGGCGAAGGTGTCGGGGCGGGCCGAGACCGGCAACTCCGCGAGGTGGCGGCGGATGTCCTCGGCGAACTGTTCGACCGACTCGTACCTCCGCTCGGGCTCCTTCCTGAGCGCCTTCAGGACGATGTTGTCGAGGTCGCCCCTCAACAATTGCGGATTGCGGATTGCGGATTGCGGATTTGTCTGTTGAGCGTTTCGGCCGGGGCCGGTTGAATCGGCCGTCATCGGCTTTGTCTTTAAATCCGCAGTCCGCGATCCGCAATCCGCAATCGCCTGGCTCGGGCGCGTCGGCTCGGTCTCGCAGACCAGCTTCAGCATCTGGTCGAGCCGCAGCCCCGAAAGGTTGTAAGGCAGCGCGTCGGTGAGCAGTTCGTAGAGGACGACGCCGAGGCTGTAGACATCCGTGGAGGTCGTCACGGGCTCGCCGCGAAACTGCTCGGGGCTGGCGTAGTCGGGCGTCATCAGCCCGAGTTGCGTCGCCGTGCCCTGCGTGTCGCCGTCGTCCTGCGAGACGACCTTGGCGATGCCGAAGTCCAAAAGTTTCGCCCGGCCTTCGCCCGTGACGAGGATGTTCGAGGGCTTGAGGTCGCGGTGGACGATGAGCCGCCGGTGGGCGTAGGAGACGGCGGCGCAGACCTGCCGGAAGAGCTCCAGCCGCTCCCGCACGCCCAACTGCCGGGCGCGGCAGTACTCGTCAATCGGCTCGCCCTCGATGAACTCCATCACGTAGAAGGGCACGCCGTCGTCGCTCATCCCGCCGTCGAGCAGGCGGGCGATGTGCGGGTGTTCGAGCGAGGCGAGAATCTGCCGCTCGTGGCGGAAGCGGCGGACGATTGTCGAGGTACTCAGTCCCGACTTGATGACCTTGAGCGCGACTTTCTGCTCGAACTCGCCGTCGTCGCGCACCGCCGCGAAGACCGCGCCCATGCCGCCTCGGCCCACCTCTTCGAGGATGCGGTAGTGCCCGATCCGGCGGCCACGGAAGGACGCCTCTTCGCCTCGGTCGAAGAGCGAGAAGGCAGACTCTTCGAGGTCGTCGGCGGGGTCGGCCGCGAGCATCCGCTCGACCTCGCGGCGGAGCGAAGCGTCGGGGCCGCACGCCGCGTCGAGGAACACGCCCTGCTCCGAAGGGGCCAACTCGACGGCCTCGTCGAAGATGCGCTTAATCCGTTGCCAGCTCTCAGGGGTCATGGTCGGAGTGATGAGTGATGAGTGATGAGAGTAAGAAAGGTCTTTTCTTATCACTCATCGCTTCTTATTTAAATGAAGGAGGCGCATAAAACGTCAGGGGAGCAGGAACCGCGCGGTTTCTGCCATATTGGGCGGTATGAGCCAACATACACCCCAACCCCCTGACGCGCTGCTAAAGTTACTTCAGCAGGTTCGAGATTGCTACTGCGAGCAACCACTGACACGAAAACGTGGGCGACCCAGAACCTACGCGGCTCTTTCTTTCCTGCTCCTGGCTGTGGCGGCCGTCGCGTTGCGTACCTTCAAGGAGCGTGAGTTGCACCGCCTGCTCGTCGAAGACGAGTCGCTGCGCGCCGCCCTCGGCTTTTGCACGGTGCCGCACCGGCGCACCGTTGAGCGGCGGATGCGGTCTTTAATCCCGGAGGCCGAGGCGCAAGTTGCCGCCCTCGGCCGACAGATCGCGCGGGAAGTGGTGCCCACCGAAGGGCAGCCGCAGGCCAGCGCCATTGACGGGCGGATGTACGAGGCTGCTGGGCCGCTCTGGCACAAGCAGCACCGTTGCGATGGCCGCGTCCCGGTGGGCTTGCGCAACGTCGATACCGAGTCGGCGTGGTCAAAGAGCGGCTACTGCGGCTGGGTGCAGGGTTATCGCTTAGTCTTGCAGGGGCTGGTCTTCCCCGAACCCGTCCCGCTTTACGCGGCGTGGCGCAGCAACAGCGAGGGCGAGGCGACCATCATGGCGCAGGCTCTCGCGGATCGCAGCCTGCCCGTCACTTCGGTGCTCTTGGGCGATGAGACCTTCGGCGGTGCCCAGTTGGTGCGAGCCTACGGAGAGCACGGCGGGTGGCTGCTAACGCCCAAGCAGCTACCGTCGAAGAGACGTAGTTGGAAGGATGACCTCTACGCGTACCGCAAGGAGACGATAGAACTACTCTTCCAGCGGGTAATCCAGTCCTGTGACTTGAGGGCGTGCCCGGTCAAAGGCTGGTCGCGCAACGGGGCGTTCGTCATCGCCTCTGTTTGGCTCTACCAGATCATCTTCTTGAGCAACCACCGGCAGGGCAGGCCGACGGCTCATATCAAAGAGCAAGTTGATTCAGCGCGGTGGCGCATCGCTGCCTGATTTATGCGCCTCCTTCATTTA
>DASVGG010000060.1:0-82667 GCA_036379655.1 Pyrinomonadaceae bacterium | reverse complement strand
CGCGCCGCGCGGAGACAGACCCGTAGGACGCGCCTAGTCTCCGCGCGGCGAGTTTTTGGTGACTGGCGCGCGGTCGGCTGCGCGCCGGTTCTGTGAAACTCGCCGCAGATATTTTCAACTTCTGGCAGTTCGGCGGGATTCGGATACGGGTGCCGACCTGCTACCCGTACAAATCCCCGTCAGTGCTATCGAGCATCAAATACCACACCCCAGAAGATGATTCAAGACAAAAACCTAAATAAGAGCGGTCTGTGTTGTGAGATCGAGGGGGGAGCGTAGAGAGATTGCGAAGCCTATTGCAGCAGGCAGTCGTAGACGAGCACGGTGTCCTCGAAGAATTGGTCGCAGCGGCCTTTAACAGTTACCTGTTGCCCCCTCGTTAGTCTCGCTACCGCCTGATTCTCACTCTCCTCGAAATAACATTGCACGACACCCTTGCCGCTACTTGGCAGGAGGTTTATGGCCGAACCCTTCCCGTACTTCGCCACGCCCTGAACTGTGCCGGAGATAGCTAACACCTTCCCCTTGAACCTCTCATCAGCCGCGACCGTGTTGGCGGCATAGGCCGCATAAAGTTCATCCGTCGTGATAGCGAGGCCGGTCGTCGGCTGCGCGACGGAGGACTGCCTACGCCCTCCGTCCCCGCCACAATTGCTCAATGCTAGAAAAGACGACGCGAGAATAACGACCGCCAGCGTCATAATAGGTTCGCGCTTCATGGTATATTCCTCCGGCATTGTCAGCGGCGTAGATGACTAAGGCGAGCCTATCTGTGGCGTGATGGTCGCTGCTGGAAGTTCAAGATTTGGACACCCAGCACGCTCAAACGTCACGTCAAAGCCACACTTATTTAGAAGCAATAAGAATCTAAATAGGTGGAGCGAGGAAGCTCGAAGCTACGTCCCAGGAGGTCTACTCTAATGGGACGTGGACGCCGCTTACAGCCTGCTAGGCTCGCTGAGAAGCTGCTTGGAATCCGTGAACGACTCGACCTCAGCCAGGCACAGATGTTCAGGCGTCTGGGTGTGATTCGGTCGCGTATCTACGTGTCACACCTCTCGGGCTATGAGTTAGGGACGCGCGAGCCGCCACTTGATGTGCTCTTGCAGTATGCGCGGGTGGCCGGGGTACCGATGGAAGCACTAGTAGATGACAGCATTGATCTACCAGAGCAACTGCCTTCGGCAGTGATGCAGGAGTGGGTCATTGTAAAGCGCGAACGCCCCCTCCCTCGCAAGTGAATTTTCGCGGTGTGTTTGGCTGGGAAAGTCCTTACGGTCGCGTAATTATTTCCTCTTTACAGATTATTAGCTTCGGCTGTAAGATTACCGGCCGTGAGTCAAGACCTGAATACAAAGCAGGTGGCGGAGCGATACGGAGTGTTGGACGCAACTGTTAGGCTTTGGCGTCGCCGGGGGTTATTTCCTAACGCATACGAATTAGAAACGCCGCGTGGGAACGTCTGGATGATTCCCGAAAAAGATTTAAGGGGATTTGAGCCACCGAAGAAGACTGGCAGACCGCCAAACCCTAAAGACAACCTGTGTACAAAGGGTGCTAAGAAGGGAATTGGAGCAAGAGAGCGTTAATGAAGAAGGCGATTAAAGATCAATGACCATCCCCAATAATCCTTTTGTACGTCGCGGTGTTTCTATTCTCTCCCCGCTTCGTTATCCGGGTTCTAAGCGTCGCCTATCTGGCTATATTGCTGAAACATTAAAGCTGAACTCTCTTCGTCCCAAGTTGCTTGTCGAACCATTCGCGGGCGGCTTGAGCGCCGCTCTACAACTACTAAACGATAACCTAGTTGATAAAATAGCTGTTGGAGAGAAAGACCCTCTAGTAGCAAGTTTTTGGAAAAGTGTATTTAAGGAACCCGACTGGTTGATTGAACAGATTGGAACTATACCTGTCACTCTCGAACAGTGGGACTACTTTAAAAATAATTCTTTCAAAACAATCAGAGAGCGCGCATTGGCGTGTATTTTTTTAAACCGAACCAGTTTCTCGGGTATTCTTGCGCCAGGTGCAGGTCCAATCGGTGGCCGCAGTCAAACGTCTGACTACAAGATTGATTGTCGCTTTGATGTTGAAATGTTGACCAAGCGTATCCGCCAAGCGGCTGCGCTTCGCAGTCGAGTTCTATTTGTAGATCAGGCCGACTGGCAGGAAACTATATCCAAGATTGAAAATCTTGGATATAAACAGAATGAGGTTTTTTACTACCTTGATCCGCCATTTTTTAATAAAGCGGAAAACCTGTACTCATACTATTTCGACGACGACAAGCATACAGAGTTGCATAACGCATTGATGAAACTTCGACAGCCTTGGCTGTTGAGTTATGACAAGGCGGATTCAATTATAGAGATGTATTCGCACAATGGTTATGGGCCAAAGCACATAGATATTCTATATTCAGTAGGTCCATCTGGAAATCGACTTAAAACTCAAGAAGTTGTCATTACTAATATCTCTACCTTACCTAAGGAAACGCGTATTTGGAGATCGAAAGAAGAGTGGAGAAAGTAACTGAAGTCAATGACTAAAAAATATAAATCACCGAGTGAAAGTGATCAGCAGATAATCTACCGCATAGATGTAGATAAACTGCTTTTTGATGAAGACAACCCTCGTCTCGCTTCTGGACGTGGCGGAGACAGTCAGGAAGATTTATTAAGAATTTTATGGACAGAAATGGGGATTGACGAATTGGCCTTGTCAATTTCTGCTAACGGATTTTTTCCAGAGGAGAACCTTTTTGTTATCCCTGAAAACGCTAAAGAGAAAGATGAGGAAAAGAAAAGATACATTGTTGTTGAAGGTAACCGTAGATTAGCAGCAGTAAAGTTATTAAGGGATAAAAAACTTAGGGAGAGAATAAAGGCAACTGACCTTCCGACATTAAGTAGTAAAGAGAGAAAGGACTTAGATAAATTACCAGTTGCGATTTACAACAACCACGAAGAGTTATGGGAGTATTTCGGCTTCCGTCACATAAACGGGCCTAAGCCATGGGACTCATTCAGCAAGGCAAAATACATCGCAGATGTGAAGGACAGGTATAAAGTTCCTTTGGATGAAATCGCCCGTAAGATTGGCGACCAACGCTCAACTGTGAAAAAGCTTTATAGGGGCTACGTAACACTTCTTCAAGCAGAGTCACAGGCAGATTTTGATAGAGAAGATAGAATCCGTAACAAGTTTTATTTTTCTCATCTTTACACGGCGGTTGATCAGCAGGGATACCAAGAGTTTCTGGGCATTAGTGCTGACAACTCACTAAAGCCGAATCCAGTCCCGAAGTCAAAACTCAAAGAGCTTCACGAATTAATGGTTTGGATTTATGGAAGCAGGGCTGAGGAAGTTCAGCCACTGGTTCGTACTCAACACCCCGACTTAACTATTTTAAGGGAGGTTATTAGTAAGCCCAGAGCTTTATCAGCATTACGAGCGGGGTATTCATTAGAAAGGTCATACGATGTTGCTAAAGGTGATAAGTTACGCTTCCGAGAGGCACTCACTAAAGCTAAGGAAGATTTAATGGAAGCGGCGGGGGCCGTAGCTCTTGGTTATGTTGGCCGGGGAGATGAAGACCTAGATGAGATGATGGGTGAAATTATTTTCATCGCCCAAGATATCAACGAGTCAATGCAATCAAAAAAGGCTAAGAAGAGTTCCAAAAGCCGATAGTTAAATTGTTTATGACTTCTTTAGCCTTACCTTCTGAAACAACCAACATATTGAAGCTAGCTGATTGGCTTGAAATCTATGCGCTAATTTCCGCCGACGGAAATTCGAGTAGGGGGGATTTAGAAAATGCATTGAGGACAGCCTCTGTCTTTGAGCCAGGTGATAGAGAGGCGGTTGAGGCGTTCTGTTTACAGGTTTTCTTTGAGTTAGAGCAGCGAGCAACTGCTGCCGGAGATGCCTACCCTTTTATCATTGATGGTGCTGTTCTAACTTCTAAACCTAATCGAGATGAATTCATTGGGTATATTTTTTGTCTTTTTCTCTCTTACTTTAGATGGTCAACAGAGCGTAATCACGAACTACCAATAAATCCATGGCTGCTTTTTGAAGAATTGTCTTGTATTGCTGCCGCTGAATACCTCAGTGGTGAAGGTGTCAGATTTGGCACTTCTCGGAGTAGGGGTGATGCGGCCAAGGTGGGTTTCAAAAAGGCAATTAAAGACTTATGTAAAAAACTAGGTGAGGGTAAAGATTTTAAAGAACAACCTGTATTAAGTCGCCAGGATGATAAAGTCGATCTAATAGTTTGGAAACATTTCAGTGACCGAAGAACCAGCAAAATTGTGATGTTTGGGCAGTGTGCTGCTGGTGATAACTGGATATCGAAGGTTACCGAACTGCAACCAAGTGCATTTTGGCGGCAGTGGATGGTTGAAGCACGTGTGAGTCCACATCTGCGCTCATTCTATATACCGCACAGAGTAGCAATTGAGGAATGGGATTTATACGCGCGAAAGTCGGATATTTTGTTTGATCGTTGCCGGGTAGCCTTTTGGGCTTTTCGTAATAATAGTGCAGTTCTGTCAAACGTTAATTACGGAACATGGTACAACCACATTATTAAAACAGATATTTTGGGCGAAAGGCCGAAGCGAAGGCGGAAAGCTACTAAACGTCGTTCTGCAAAAGGAAGAGCTGCAAAAAGGCGCGGAAGCGCTGATTAGATGTTAAAGACCCTCTCTATATTCTTTCCTAACTTCTCAATCTACTCTAAAGAGTTTTCGGGTAACTCATTTTTGGGTAAAGCCTCGCGAAGGAGCTTTTGGGCAGGCGGGTAACCTATTGGGCAAACTGTCACTTTTGGGCAAAGCCAAGCTTGACAGCCCCCATCGCGCGTGACAGCATCGCCGGGCTCTTTCGTCATACATAAATAAAAAGAACAACGGAGACTTTCCCGCACATGAACGTGCTTGTCATCGGCTCGGGCGGGCGCGAGCACGCGCTCTGCCGCACGCTCGCGCGCACCGCCGTGGGCACACGGCCGCGCGTCTTCTGCGCGCCCGGTAACGCGGGCATCGCGGAGGACGCGGAGTGCGTTCCCATCGGCGCGACCGACGTGTCCGCGCTCGCCGACTTCGCCGAGCGCGAGCGCGTCGAACTGACCATCCCGGGCGGCGAGTCTCCGCTCGCGGCCGGTCTCGCGGACGAGTTCGCGCGCCGCCGTCTGGCGGTCGCGGGACCGACGCGCGCGGCGGCGCGGCTCGAATCGAGCAAGGCGTTCGCGAAGGAGTTCATGCTGCGCCACCACATCCCGACGGCGCGCTACCGCGTGGCGGAGTCTGCCGCCGAGGCGCTCGGCGTCCTGCGCGGCGGCGAGTTCGGCGCGGCGGACTCGTCCGTCGTCGTCAAGGCCGACGGGCTCGCGGCGGGCAAGGGCGTCGTCGTCGCGCGCAAGCGCGCGGAGGCCGAGTCGGCCGTCGTCGAGATGATGGAGGGTGGGCGCGTCGGGAGCGAGGCCGCCGGCCGCGTCGTCATCGAAGAGGCGCTCGCGGGGCGCGAGGCTTCGCTGCTGCTCTGGACTGACGGGCGTGACTATAAACTGATGCCGCCCGCGCGCGACCACAAGCGCGTCGGCGAGGGCGACACCGGCCCGAACACGGGCGGCATGGGCGCCGTCACCTCCGAGGACGTGCTCGACGAAGAGACGCTCGCGCGCTGCGTGCGCGAGATAGTCGAGCCGAGCCTCGAAGGCGCGCGCGCCGACGGGCTCGACTTTCGCGGCGTGCTGTTCGTCGGCCTGATGCTGACGGGCGAGGGGCCGCGCGTGCTCGAATACAACGTGCGCTTCGGCGACCCGGAGACGCAGGCCATCCTCGTCCGACTGCGCTCCGACCTTTCTTCAATCTTCGACGCGGTCGCGCGCGGCGGGCTCGGCGACATCAACGTTGAATGGAGCGAATATGCTTCGGCCTGCGTCGTCCTCGCCGCGCGCGGCTACCCCGAGCGGCCCGAGACAGGCGCGCGCATCGAAGGGCTCGAAGAGGCCGCGAGCGTCGAGGGCGTTCAAATCTTCCACGCGGGCACCGCGCGCGCTGAAGACGGTTCCGTCGTCACGGCCGGCGGCCGCGTGCTCGGCGTCACCGCCACGGGCTCGACGTTGGACTCGGCCCTCGCGCGCTGCTACGACTCCGCCTCACGCATACACTGGGATGGCCTTCACTACCGCCGCGACATCGGTCAGTTTAAGTAATCGTCCGGCAAGTCTTTCTAATCGTCAGTCGGCAAAAAAAAGAACGCACGTTCACGTTCCGATGTATTTCACATCCTCCCGCCCGCACTGTCCACGTGTCAGCGGCACACGTCTGAAGCCGCGGACCTCTTAAACAGCCGTCAGGTTCGTTCGCTCGCCCGCCCCTTCGCGGCGGCACGGCCGAGGTGCGTTCGCGGCGAGGGATGACGACAAAACCAGGGGCCGAGAGCCCGACAACGACAAGGGGACTTCGAACATGAGACTTCGTCAAAAAAACTTTTCATTCAGGGCGTTGGCCCGCGTCACGGCGATGCTGGCGCTGGCGTTGGTGGGAATCATCTTCGCGGGCGGCGAGGCCAACGCCGCCAGTTCGCGCTTCTGCGAGGGCGGCGGCTGGGTCACCACGCAGCAGGGCGACACGCTGCTCGTCCGTGGCAAGCACGTCCAGTTCGACGTTGACCTGCGCACGGGCGGCGTCCGCAACTGGACGCTGACCGGCGCGGCGAACGTCGGCCGCCTCGTCGAGCGCCCGACCGTCATCTTCTCCGAGAAGACGCCGCTGCACGGGCCGATCCTCACGCGCACCGACCGCCTGCGCAACGACAAGGGCGACCTCGTTCTCATCCGCACGAACGGCGACCGCTCAATCGAGGTCAAGATTCAGGCGAAGGACTGCGCGCAGGGCGGCGTCTTCCAGATGGAGATCGAGCGCGACGACAACCGCGCGACGCGCTTCCGCCACGTCCTTGGGCAGGAGACCTTCTACTACGACAATCCGAACTTCCGCGCGCGCGAGGGCGACGTGGTGCCCTTCAGCAACTCGGCCGGTCAGACGCAGAACATCACCATCACGCCGCGCGTCAACTTCGGCAGCGACACGGCCGCGAAACTGGTCGGCCGCGACAGCCCGCAGGCCGCGACGCGCGTCAATCACCCGCAGTGCACCAACAGCATCCCGAAGCGCGACGGCACCTTCGCCACCGTCCAGCACTGCGGCGGCGTCACCGAGTGGGACGTGCTCTCGGGCGGGCGCATGGGGCAGGTGATGGGCGAGGACGCGACCGAGGTCGCGCCCCCGGCGACGTTCTGTCAGGAGGACTGCCAGGCGCAGAACCAGGTGCGTGGCGGCGCCGTCGTGCTCGGCTTCCCGTTCCCCGTCCCGTTTGAGTACCGCCTTCAGCCTCGGAGCTTTTAAGCCCGTTCTTGAAAGTGGTAGGGAACTGAATCAAGAGACCGTCGCTCGCGAGGGCGGCGGTCTTTCGACTTTTACGCCCGCCCGAAACCCCGGCCGCCCCTCTTTCCCGCGTCGCTCTGGCGAGCGGCGCGGAAGTCCTGCTATACTCGCGCCAGAGCGAGGGTCCCGGCGAGAAGAGGGCAGGTGAACCCGGCGGCGCGGGCTTACGTACAATGTCTGCGGCCCGGCCGGCGGCTTAAACGTTCGGGCCGAGAGATTTGCGAGCACCCCCCGTGGCCTGGTGGCCGCGCGGGTTCGGAGGGCGACAAGACGATGGGAGTGTGGGCGAGGTTGAAGCGCAGTCTGCGCGCGATGTTCGGGGGCATTATCGAGAAGACGGAAGACCCCGAGCTGATCCTTCAGCAGACTATCCGCGACATGCGCGACCGCGTGCCGGAGTTGAACAACTCGGTCGCGCAGGTGATGGCGACCGAGCGTTTGCTGGCGAAGAATAAGGAGCGCCTCGAAGAGCAGGTCGTAGACCTCGATTCGAAGATCAAGGCCTCCATCAAGATGAACCGCGACGACATCGCGACGGCCTACATCGGACAGCTTCAGCAGGCGCAGCTCGACCTCTCGAAGACCGGCCAGCAACTCGACCACGCCTCGCGCGCATCCGAGCAGGCGAGGAAGGCCCGCGACAACTACATCCTCCAGATGCAGCGGCGCACCGCCGAGGCGATGCAGCTCATCAACCAGTCGAAGCAGGCCAAACTGCAAGAGCAGCTCGCGCAGACGATGTCCTCGTTCCAGTTGGGCGACGACGCCTCGACCTTCAACGAGATGCGCGACAAGATCGACCGCCGCGCCGCCACGGCCGAGGCCAAGCTTCAACTGGGCACCTCGGGCGTGGACACGCAGATGCAGGAGATCGAGCGCGAGGCGTTGGACATGCAGTTGTCGGACAAGCTGCTCGAATACAAGCGCGGCATGGGGCTGCTCGGCGAGGGGCAGAAGAGCGCGCCCGCGCTGGGGACCGGTTCGGGCGAGTCGAACTCCTGAGTCTTTAGTCTTTATATAAAGCGTTGCGGCGGTCTTCGTAAGTAGTAAGTAATCTTATGGCGGAGAAGAAGCTCAGTCTCGAATATCTGAAAGAGGCGGTGATGGAGCCCGCCAACTTCTGGGGCATGGCCGGCTTCGCCGTGGCCGCGGCCTACACCTGGTCGCCCATCCCGCTCGCGGCGGCGCTCGTCGCGGAGGGCGCGTACCTCGCGACCGTGCCCGCCAGCTCCCTCTACCGCCGCCTCGTGGACGGCCGCAACCGCAAGCGCCTCGCGGAGCTTCGCAACAAGCAGCGCGAGCGCCTGATCGAGAGCTTCGACCCGCGCGAGCGCGAGGCCGTGCTCTACCTGAAGTGGCTCAAGAACAAGATTTTCGACAACTACGTCAAGTTCACCGGCGCGAAAGACCTGCCGACTAACATCCTCAGTCTGGAGCAGCGTTGGGAAGACTTCGTTGACCTGCTCGACGTGTACCGGCGGCGCAAGCACCACCTGCGCTCCATCAACCGGCAGGCCGTCCAGAACCAGCTCGCGCAGGCCGAGCGCGCCGTCGAGGGCGCGCCCGACGACCGCGCCCGGCGCATCCAGCAGGCCAACGTCGAGATTCTGAGACGCCGTCTCGCGCAGTTCTCGGAGCTTGAGCGTTCGGTCAAACTCGTCGAGGGTCAGCTTCAGTCGATAGAGAACTTCTTCGGACTCGTCAACGACCAGGTCGTCACGCTCCCGACGCCGGAGCGCGTCTCCTCGCTCGACTTCGAGCAACTCTCCGACTCCATCCAGATGACCAAGCAGATGCTCGAAGAGACCTCCGACGTGATGGGCGTCCTCGACAGCCACAACCGCGAGATCGGCAACTTCGACCTCCTCCCGTCCTCGGGCACGACCTCCGCGAAGTAGGGAAGTGAACTTCTTATGAAGCAAAGAGGCCGGACACATCGTCCGGCCTCTTTCGTTTCCACCGCATCACTTTCATCAAACACGTTTGGGCCGACTACCCGCGTCCGTTCCTACCCTTCTCGACCATCGCGGAGAGCGCCGTCTCGTCGATGCGGTATGTCTCGTTGCAAAAGTGACAAGTGAGCGCCGCGCCCTTGTCCTCGCGCAACATCGACTCCAACTCCGCGCCGTCAATCGAAGAGACGAGCGACGCCGCGCGCTCGTAAGAGCACGTGCAGCGAAACCCGACCTCGCGCTCCTCAAGCACCTCGAACGGCACGTCGCCCAACGCCGTGCGCAGCAGGTCAACGGGCCACGCGCCCTCGCGGATGAGGGCCGTCGTGTGCGGCGTCCGGCTCACGGTGGACTCGATGGCCGCGACGACTTTCTCGTCCGCGCCCGGCATCACCTGAATCATCAGGCCGCCCGCTGCCTCGACGAACGTCTCGCCCGACTCGCGCGCGCGCACCAGCACCCCGAGCATCACCGCCGAAGGTATCTGCTCCGACTTCGCGAGGTAGTAGGCGAAGTCCTCGCCGATCTCGCCCGAGACGAGGGGCACCGCGCCGCGATACGGCTCGCGGTAGAGCCCTATGTCGAACCCGGACTCGTACGTGACGTAGAACATGCCGCCGCCGACCACGGCGCTCACGTCGAACTTGCCCTGCGTGTTGAGCGGCGCGTCGGCCAGGGGCTCGCGCACGTAGCCGCGCACCTGCCCGCGCGCGTTCGTCTCGGCCATGATGCCGCGCACGGGGCCGTCGCACTCGACCTGCACGGTCAGGCGGTCAAACTCCTTCTGCCCCGCGCCCAAAAGCAGCGCGCCCGTCAGCGTCCGCCCAAGCGCCGCCGTCACCGTGCCCGTCGTCGCGTGCCTGCGCGCGGCCTCGGCCACGGTGTTTGTCGTCACGGCCGACATACAGCGTATGAGCCCGTCGGCGGCGGTCGCGCGCACGAGCGAGTCCCCGTGGCCGTTCTTCGTCTCGTTCAAAGTCATGTCCCCTCTTGTCAGTCCGGTCAAAAAAAATCCCGAACGAGTTAGATGAAAAACCGCCCCCGGCTACTGCCTCCGGCGTCCCGCGCGCGGGCGTCGGGGAACTTTGTGAGGCGAGGCAAAAAATTCCCCAAATCCGTGGGAAAGACGGATGTCCGCACCTCAGGTAAAACCTCAAAGACCCTGCTCTATTGTGAGCAGTCAAAAAGACTAACACAATATATTGTGCTATACTCTTGACAAGCAAATTCGCCGGGTGTATTCTTCGCGCCGTTTGGAACGAGCCGGTTCCGAGTGCCGAGGGGGCGTTCAGCCCACACGGTACGGGAACCTTTTCGCCTCCCGGCCAGACCAACCGCGAAGTACCCGAGCACACAAGAGACGGCGCGCAGTTAGCGCCGCAATTTTTTCGACCGCTGGAGAAGAACGTGCCTCGCGCCCCCCACGAGCGCGGGAAAGGCAAGAGAGAGAAGATGAGCACCGTTATCGAGCCGAACGCACCGCAGGGAAGTCCGTCCGCTTTTGAGATCACGGGCGCCGCGCCCGCCGCCGCCGAAGTGATCGGCCTGAACGCCCGCCGCGTCATCGCCAAGCGCTACAGCCTGAAGAACACGCAGGGCGAGCCTATCGAGGAGTGGCCCGACATCGTCCGCCGCGTCGTCGGCCACGTCTCGCAGGCCGAGTCGGACCTCGTCCGCCGCGACGAGTTCTACCAGACGATGGCCGGCATCATGCTGCGGCGCGAGTTCGTGCCGAACACGCCCTGCCTCGTCAACGCGGGCAAGCCCTCGGGGCAGCTCGCCGCCTGCTTCGTCCTGGACGTGCCGGACTCCATCGCCGGCATCATGAAGACGGCGACCGACGCCGCCATCATCCACCAGACGGGCGGCGGCACGGGCTTCACCTTCGAGAAGGTCAGGCCGCAGGGCGCGATGGTGCGCTCGACGCACGGCGTGGCCTCCGGCCCCGTGTCGTTCATGAACATCTTCAACACGACGACCGACACGGTGAAGCAGGGCGGCGTGCGGCGCGGCGCGAACATGGGCATCATGCGGGTCGATCACCCGGACGTGCTCCGCTTCATCCACGCCAAGAACGACCAGCACTCCCTGACGAACTTCAACATCTCGGTGACGGTGACCGACAAGTTCTTCGAGGCCGTGGACGCGAAGCAGTGGTACCAGCTCTCCTTCGACGGCGAGCCGTGGAACGAGCCCGTCTATGACGCGGTGCAGGAGGACACGTATGCCATCTATCGCACGACCGACGGCGACACGGTGACGTTCCGCGACCGCGCCGCGTTCCTTGAGGCGAAGGAGGCGGGCCTGCTCGAACGCTGCACGCGCGAGGAGCCGCCCGCCGCGGGGATGGTCTACGCGCCGGACGTTTGGAACCGCATCGTCGCGAGCGCGCACCGCTACGCGGAGCCGGGCGTCATCTTCATCGACGAGGTCAACCGGAACAATCACATGATGGAGTCGATGGGCCCCATCTACGCGACGAACCCGTGCGCGGAGCAGGCGCTCCACTTCAACAACTCCTGCAACCTCGGCTCGATTGACCTCGCGAAGTTCTACGACCCGGAGACGCGGCTCGACTGGGAGCGACTCGCGGACACGGTTCACTGGTGCGTCCGCTTCCTCGACAACGTCATCGACACCTGCGCGTGGCCGCTGCCAGAGATTGACGACGTGGTGAAGCGCACGCGCCCCGTCGGACTCGGCATCATGGGCTTCGCGGACCTGTGCCTGTCGCTCAAGATCAAGTACGGCTCGAACACTTCGATTGACTTGATGCACGAGGCGATGGGCTTCGTGCGGCGCGAGGCTTGGATTGAGTCGTGCCGCCTGGGCGCGGAGAAGGGCGTCTTCCCCGAGTACAAGCCGAACAAGGCCGCGTACGACCAGTTCCTCCGCGAGGAGATCGGCATCCCCGAGGAGGTTGAACTAACCCCGCGCAACTACGAGACGACGACCATCGCGCCGACCGGCACCATCTCGCTCGTCGCGGAGACCTCTTCGGGCGTCGAGCCGAACTTCTCGTGGGCCTACGTCCGGCAGGACACGCTCGGCAAGCGCACCTACGTCCACACGCTCGCGGCCGAGGCGCTCGGGATGACGGTTGACCAGACCGACCAGGAGTCCATTGACCGCGCGGCCGAGCACGTCTGCGCGCACGAGGCGGAACTGCCCGACTACTTCATCTCGGCGATGTCGATCACGGCCGAGCAGCACGTCTACGTGCTCGCCGCCGCGCAGCGCAACGTCGATAACGGCGTGTCGAAGACCTGCAACGGCTCGCGCGACGACACGCTTGAGAGCGTTGACCGTCTCTACCGTCTCGCGCGCGAACTCGGCTGCAAGGCCGTCAGCTACTACCGCGACGGCAGCCGCGACTCGCAGGTGCTCTCGGCCGTGAAGGGCGCGGAGCCGAAGGGCGAGGTCGCGTGCGACGCGCCCATCGTGGCCGACGCCGTGACGACCGAGACCGCCGCGAAGGCTGAAGCCCCGGCCGCGCTGTCGTTGGACGCGCCCGCGCCGGCCGTGCGCCGGACGGAGTCGGGCGACGTGGTGCGCATCGAGCGGCCGCGCGAGTTGATCGGCGCGACGTGGCAGATTCCCTTCGACGGGCAGAACCTCTACGTCACGGTCAACCACGACAACATCGACATCCTCGAAGTCTTCGCCACCGGCCCCATCTCGGGCGGGGTGGGCCTGCTCGCCTCGAAGATGCTGCGCGGCGGCTTCGACGCGCGCGAGGTGGCGCGCTCGCTGAACAAGGTGACGGGCACGCACTCGGTCTGGTTCAACGAGCGCCTGCTGACTTCGCCGGAGCAAGCGGTCGCCGAATGCATCATGCTCACGAGCCGCAGGCTCCAGAGTCAGCCCGACTCGGCGCGGGCGCTGGCCTACCAGCAGGCGCAGCCGAAGATACAGGTCAGCGTCCCCGACAGCGTCGAGACTTCAAGTCGCAACTACTCGCTCATCGCCGAATGCCCCGAGTGCCACGGCCAGTTGGAGCACGCCTCGGGCTGCGACTTCTGCCGCGACTGCGGCTACTCGAAGTGTAAGTAGTCGCCGACGCGGCGGCGCCGGGAGGTGAGTGCGTCTTCTCGAAGGCCCCGAGTCCCAAGCGGACTCGGGGCCTTCGTGTTTGCGGCGGGGCGGGGCCAAACTTTTTGCGGGAGCCGGTGTCAAATGATATGTTCGTCCCAGATTCGAGGTGCCTTGAAGTATTCCCGCTCCGCACGCACGCGAAGGCCCGCAAGTAGGGCCGGAGGCAGACGTTCCTCAGTGGGGCGAGGTTGCTCTCCCGGCCCCGGAGGCACTTGGAAACCAACGAAAGAGCCGCGAGGCCGTTGATAAAAATGCGTCTGAAAAATATCCCCGCATTCATCCTTCTCTTCCAACTTCTTCTCAACCCCTTCGTCCCGCTGGCCGCGCGGGCAGGTGCGAGCGCAATGAACGAGACGAGCGTTGACGCGTACGAGCCGGCCGAAGAGTCGGGCGAGAAGGGACTGCGCTTCCGTCTGAGCGAGGGCGCCGAGGCGGCCGAGAGGCCGGAGGCGCGGCGGCCGGCGGCGAAGGCGGAGAAGCTTTCGGAGGCGGAGTCGGCGCGCGTGCTGGCGCGGCTGCCGGAGTTGAAGACGGAGGGCGGGGACGCGCGGGAGTTTGCGCTGCGCGAGAGGTCTCTGCCGGCGCCGCGCGCGGGCGCGACGGTGTTGAAGCCTTTCCCCGCGCCCGAGCCGCGCGAGTCTCCGGACGCGAACGTCGCGGGCGACGCGAAGGTCGTGCGCCACTCGCCGGAGGGCGAGGTGCCCTTGGCGCCGCAGGTCTCTTTGACCTTCTCGCGCCCCCAGGTGGCGGTCACGTCACAGGAGGAGGCGGCGCGCAACGTGCCCGCGCAGATGAGCCCGCAGCCCTCGGGGCGTTGGCGTTGGCTGGGGACGAAGACGCTCATCTTCGACCCTGACGGCGGGCGTTTGCCGATGGCGACCGAGTACGAGGTGAAGGTGCCGGGGCGCGCGGGCCTCGCGCCCGCGACGTGGAGGTTCGCGACGCCCGCGCCGAAGCTCGTGCAGAAGTATCCGGAGGGCGTCACGGCGCGCCGCGACACGCTCGTCTTCATGGAGTTCGACCAGAAGATAGAGCCCGAGGCCGTGCTGCGCACGTTGAAGTTGCAGGCGGGCGCGGCCGTTCAGGTCAGATTGGCGAGTGAGGATGAGATTAATCGGGACGAGAATGTGAAGCGTCTCGCGGCGTCGGCCGTGCGGGGGCGTTGGGTCGCGTTGCGCGCGGCGGTCGAGTTGCCGCAGAACGCGCCGGTGACGGTCACGGTCGGGCCGGGCACGCCTTCGGCCGAGGGGCCGCGCAGGACGACCGCGCCGCAGAGCTTCGCGTTCCGCACCTATGGCCCTCTGCGCGTGACCGAGCACCGTTGCGGCTGGCAGAAGACCTGCTCGCCGTACGACCAGTGGACCATCACCTTCAGCAACAACCTCGACGGCGAAGCCTTCGACGCCGCGCAGGTGAAGGTCGAGCCAGAGGTGCCCGGACTCGACATCAACTCGTACGGGAACTACATCGTCCTTCAGGGCCAGAAGCGCGGACGCACCACCTACAAGGTGACGCTCGGCGCAGGGCTGCGCGACGAGTTCGGGCAGACGTTGGGCCAGCCCGTCAGCCTCAACTTCAACGTCGGCCCGGCGCCGCCGGGACTCTTCTCGACGGGCGGCAACTTCATCGTGCTCGACCCTTCGGGCGGGCCGAACCTTTCGGTCTTCAGCGTCAACCAGCCGTCGTTGAAAGTCAGTCTCTACGCCGTCACGCCCGAAGAGTTCGGGGCCTACGTCACGCACATGCGCTGGGTCGCGGGCTACTACGACGAGCGGCAGCAGAAGCCCGTGGGGCCGCCGGGCCGTCTCGTCTCCGCGAAGAGCGTGCCCGTGAAGGGGCGGCCGGACGAGATGACCGAGACGCGGCTCGACCTCTCGCCCGCGCTCAGGGACGGGCGCGGCAACGTCTTCGTCGTCGTCGAGCCGGCCGTGAGCCCCGAGCCGCAGCGGCGCCGACGCGGGAGCAACGCGTTTCGCGCGTGGGTGCAGATGACGACCATCGGGCTCGACGCCTTCGCGGACCACGAGGAGCTTGTCGGCTGGGCCACTTCGCTCGCCGACGGTCGCCCGCTCGACGGCGTCGAGATGAGCCTGATGCCGGGCGACGTGCGCGCGACGACCGCGCGCGACGGCGTCGTGCGGCTGCGGCTCGCGCAGAGGTCGGAGGATAAGGCTGGGATGCTCGTCGCGCGGCGCGGCGGCGAGACGGCCTTCCTGCCCGAGTACGGCGATTGGTGGAACAACACGACCTCCTGGGTGCGGCGCACGCCGACGGACAGTCTGCGCTGGTTCGTCTTCGACGACCGCAAGATGTACCGGCCCGGCGAAGAGGTGAGCGTGAAGGGCTGGCTGCGGCGCGTGGGCGCGGGCAAGACCGGCGACGTGGGCGCTCTGATGGGCGCGGCCGAGACCGTCTCGTACACGCTGCGCGACTCGCGTGGCAACGAGATAGCGAAGGGCGGCGTGAGCCTCAACGCGCTCGGCGGCTTCGACACGAAGCTCAAGCTCCCGCCGACGATGAACCTCGGCAACGCCAACTTGCAGTTCCAGGCGGTGGGCGGCCCGGCCGACCTCGTTGACCGCTCGCACTATCACCCGATACAGGTGCAGGAGTTCCGCCGCCCCGAGTTCGAGGTGAGCGCGAAGAGTAATGAGGGTCCGCACTTCGTCGGCGGTCACGCGCAGGCGACCGTGCAGGCTAGTTACTACGCGGGCGGCGGCCTGCCCGACTCTGAAGTTAACTGGCGCGTCACGGCGACGCCGACCACCTACACGCCGCCCAATCGCGGCGACTACACCTTCGGCCGCTGGACGCCCTGGTGGGAGACGCGCAACGACACTTCGCGGGGCTTCGAAGCGCAGAACTTCAAGGGCCGGACCGACGCCGCGGGCAAGCACACGCTCCGCATCGACTTCGACTCGGTGCGCCCGCCGCAGCCTTCGAGCGTCAAGGCGGAGGCGAGCGTCGCGGACGTGAACCGTCAGGCGTGGACTTCCGCGACGACGATGCTCGTCCACCCCTCGGAACTCTACGTCGGCCTGCGCAGCGAGCGACTCTTCGTGCAGCAGGGCGAGCAGTTAATCGTCAACGCCATCGTCTCCGACCTCGACGGCCGTCTCGTCGCGGGGCGCGAGGTGCGCGTGCGCGCGGCGTTGATGGAATGGAAGTATGCGAAGGGGCAGTGGCAGCAGTCAGAGGCGAAGGACGCGGAGGAGTGCGTCGTCAAGTCCGCGTCGGACGCGGTGCGCTGCACCTTCCATCCGAAGGCGGGCGGCACCTACCGCGTGACGGCGCGCGTCTACGACGACCGCGAGCGGCCGAACGAGAGCGAGTTGACGTTGTGGGTCGCGGGAGGCAAGAACCCTCCGCAGCGTGACGTGTCGCAGGAGAAGGTCGAGCTGATCCCCGACCGCAAGGAGTACCGCGCGGGCGACACGGCCGAGATACTCGTGCAGGCGCCGTTCACGCCGGCCGAAGGCATCATGACGCTGCGCCGTTCGGGGCTCGTCCGCACCGAGCACTTCCGCATGGACGGGCCTTCGCACACGCTGCGCGTCCCCGTCGAAGAGACGTACACGCCGAACGTCTACGTGCAGGTCGATCTGGTCGGGGCGGCGGCGCGCGCCGACGACAAGGGGCAGACGGACGAGAAGCTGCCCAAGCGTCCCGCCTTCGCCACGGGCTCGATCAGCCTCTCCGTGCCGCCGCTGGCGCGCAGGCTCCTGGTGACGGCGACGCCGCGCGACAAGGCAGTGGAGCCCGGCGGCGAGACGACCGTCGCCGTCGAGGTGAAGGACGCCACGGGCCGTCCCGTCGAGGGCGGCGAGCTGGCCGTCGTCGTCGTTGACGAGTCGGTGCTGGCCTTGACGAGCTACAAGCTCGAAGACCCGCTCGCGGTCTTCTACGCGCAGCGCGGCGCGGACGTGACGGACTACCACCTGCGCAAGGACGTGCAGCTCGCCGACCCCGAACAGTTGGAGATCAGGGAGGGCGGCGCCACCGGCGGCAGCGGCAGAGCCTTACAGGCCGCGGAGATGTCGGTCGTCGAAAACGAGATGGCCCCAATGGCGGTGGCGAGGAGCGCAGGGACTCTGCCGCCCCCGCCGCCCTCCCCGAAAGGGTTCTTCAAAGATGGCGCGGGCATGCTGGTGCAGGGTGAGGGGCAGGAGGCCATCCGCCTGCGCGAGAACTTCAACGCGCTCGCGGTCTTCGCGCCCTCCGTCCCGACCGACGCGCGCGGACGCGCGGAGGTGAAGGTGAAGGTGCCCGACAACCTGACGCGCTATCGCGTGATGGCCGTCTCGGTCGCGGGCGGCAAACAGTTCGGCTCCGGCGAGTCGTCCATCACGGCGCGACAGCCGTTGATGGTGCGCCCCTCGGCGCCGCGCTTCCTCAACTTCGGCGACCGCTTCGAGCTGCCCGTCGTCTTGCAGAACCAGACCGACGCGCCGGCACAGGTTGACGTGGCCGTGCGCGCCACCAACGCGGAGCTGACCGACGGGCGCGGCCGGCGCGTCACCGTGCCCGCGAACGACCGCGTCGAGGTGCGCTTCCCCGTGGCGGCTTCGGCCGCGGGCACGGCGCGTTTCCAGGTCGCGGCCGCCTCGGGCCGGTACGCCGACGCGTCGCAGTTCGAGTTGCCAGTCTGGACGCCGGCCACGACCGAGGCGTTCGCGACCTACGGCGAGCTTGACCAGGGCGGCGCCGTCGTCCAGCCGGTCAAGGCGCCGCCCGACGTGTTCAAGCAGTTCGGCGGGCTCGAAGTGCAAACGTCTTCGACGCAGCTCCAGGCGTTGACGGACGCGGTGCTCTACCTCGTCGCGTACCCGTTCGAGTGTTCCGAGCAGTTGTCTTCGCGCGTGCTCGCCGTCGCGGCCCTGCGCGACGTGCTGACGGCCTTCAAGGCCAAAGGCATGCCGAGCCCCGAGGAGATGAATCGCGCGGTGGCGCGCGACGTGAAGCGGCTTCAGGGGATGCAGAACGACGACGGCGGCTTCGGCTTCTGGCGGCGCGGCGAAGAGTCCTGGCCGTACGTCAGCATCCACGTCGCGCACGCGCTGGCGCGGGCGAAGTCGAAGGGCTACGACGTGCCGCAGACGATGCTCGACAAGTCGCGCGGCTACCTGCGCAACGTCGAGTCGCACATCCCCAAACGTTACGGCCGCGACGCGCGCAACTCGCTCATCGCCTACGCGCTCTACACGCGCGCGCTCATGGGCGACAAGGACGCGGCGCGCGCGCGCAGGCTCATCGCGGAGAACGGGCTTGAGAAGCTACAGCTCGAAGCGGTCGGCTGGTTGTTGACCGTGCTCTCGGGCGACAGGGCTTCGACGGCCGAGGTCGCGGCGATCAGAAGGCTGCTCGACAACCGCGCGGAGGAGACCGCCGGGACGGCGCACTTCACGACCTCTTACGCGGACGACGACTACCTGCTGCTGCGCTCCGACCGCCGCGCGGACGGCGTCATCCTCGAAGCACTCATCGGCGACCAGCCCGAGAGCGACCTCATCGCGAAGGTCGCGCGCGGCCTGCTCGCGCACCGCAAGCAGGGTCGTTGGGAGAACACGCAGGAGAACGCCTTCGTGCTCCTCGCGCTCGACCGCTACTTCCGCACTTACGAGAAGGCGACGCCGGACTTCGTCGCGCGCGCGTGGCTCGGCGACGCGTACGCGGGCGAGCAGCAGTTCCGTGGGCGCTCGACCGACCGGCAGCAGTTCGACGTGCCGATGCGCTACCTCGCGGAGAAGGGGAGCGGCGAGCAGCGGCTCGTCTTGCAGAAGGAGGGGACGGGGCGCCTCTACTACCGCGTCGGGATGAGCTACGCGCCTTCGAGCCTGAAGCTCGCGGCGGCCGACTACGGCTTCGCCGTCGAGCGCGTCTACGAGGCGACGGGCGACGCGGCCGACGTGCGGCGCGACGCGGACGGGACGTGGCACATCAAGGCCGGCTCGACCGTGCGCGTGAAGCTGACGATGGTCGCGCCGACGCGCCGCTATCACGTCGCGCTCGTGGACCCGCTGCCGGCGGGGCTCGAAGCACTCAACCCCGCGCTCGCCGTCACGGGGACGCTCCCCACGGAGCAGAAGGAGGAGGAGCCCGCGCGCTTCGGCTGGTGGTGGCGCCGCACGTGGTTCGAGCACCAGAACCTGCGCGACGACCGCGCCGAGGCGTTCGCCTCGCTGCTGTGGGAGGGCGTCTATACATACTCCTACACCGCGCGCGCGACGACGCCCGGCACCTTCGTCGTCCCGCCCACGAAGGCCGAAGAGATGTACGCCCCCGAGACCTTCGGCCGCAGCCAGAGCGACCGCGTCGTCGTCGAGTAGCCGCCGGGAGCGCCGCCGGGAGCGCGGGCAGGATGCCCGCGCTCCTATGCTGTGAAAGGCGTGTGGCAGGTAGTCACTTGCAGGATTTCCCGGAAAATGCGGTTGTTGGAGCACGCTGCGGGGCTGCGGGAGGGCGGGGCGGCGGTGCGGCGGGGTGCTGCGGCGTTGCAGAACCGTTTTGCGGCGTGCAGAGCGGTTTTGCGGGCGTGCAGAACCATTCCGCGCGCCCGCAAAACGGTTCTGCGGGCGCGCGGAAGGGAATTGCGGGCGTGCAGAACGGCGCAGCCGCCGCAAAACGGTTCTGCGGCGTTGCGGAATGGTTCCGCGGCGTTGCGGCGGGTCGCTGCGGGGCTGCGGCGGGACGCCGTCCGGGCTTAGCGGGCAGCGAAGGCATCACGGCGGGTGCAAAAAAAGCGTTGTCAGGCGGCGGCGGGTGTGTGTAAAATCCCGGCGCACTCGGGGAAGCCGCCCTCACCCTCGCACGGTTGCCCCGCCCGGGCGCGACGAACCCGCAGGCGCACTCTCAGGGGCGGCTCCACGTGCCGTCCACTCTCACAATCCTTCCGACAGAAAGGAGCCGTAAGATGGCAATCCCGCGCACGGACACAGAGCTGGCGCTCTGGCTCACCAACTTCGCAAACACCTTCGCCGCGCACGCCGCGGCGCTCGGCTTCACGGAGGCGGAGGTTAACTCCATCAGGGCCGACGCCGCGATGGTCAACTACCTCCTCGGCGACTACATTCCCACCTACAAGTCCGCGCTACAGGCGCGCACCACGTACAAGAACCTCGTCATGACGGGGCCGATAGGGGTGGCGGGCGGCGCGCTACCCCCGCCGCCCACGACGGGGCCGGCACCGGCGGTCGTCCCGCCGGGCATCCTCCCGCGCCTGCGTAACCTCGTCCAGCGCATCCAACTTGCGCCCGGTTACAACGAGGTCATCGGCCGCGACCTCGGCATCACCGGCCCCGAGGGCGGCCCCGCCGCCCCCGACGCGGCAGCCAAGCCCACGCTGAAGGCGCGTTCTAACGGGCCGGGGACGGTGCAGGTCGATTTCACCAAAGAGAAGTTCGACGGCGTGACCGTCGAGAGCCGCCGCGCCGGTGAGGACGAATGGCAGTCGCTCGGGGTGGACAGCTACAGCCCCTATATAGACGACCGCCCGCCCACGGAGACAGGTAAGCCCGAGGCAAGGCAGTACCGCGCCCGCTACATCCTCCGAGACCAAGCTACGGGCGAGTGGTCGGACATCGTGACCGCGACGTTCGTCCCATAGCCGCGCCACCGCCGCGTCAGATTAGTTAGTCAGAAAAAAGGGCGGGCAGCCGTTGGAACGACTGCCCGCCCTTCTTGCTGTACTCCGGAGCGAGTTAGCGCGCGCGCGCGTTCTCGTTGCGGAGGTTGTTGGTGACGGAGAAGACGCCCGGGACGGAGTTGGCCAGGATGTAGGCCAGCCGCCGGTCGCCCTCGTTCGAGACGACGCCTTCGAGCGTGACGTGCCCGCCGTTGACGACGATGTGAATCGAAGGGTTCACCCCGCGCCCGTACCGGAAGAGCGGGCTGTTCCAACCCATCAGCGCCCGGTACGTGTTCGCGCGGATCGAGTCGTCGAAGCCGGAGAGCGGCAGCACCTCGATGTTGTTGACGACGCGCTCGACGCCCTTGAGCCTGCTCACGCGCCGCTCCGCGTCCTTCCGCGTCGAGGGCTGCACGACCTGACCCGAGAGCGTCACGGTCGAGCCGCTGATCTGGTATTCAAGATTATCGAAGACGCCGTACCACGGCAGCGTCACCAACTCCTTCCGCACCTTCTTCGCCAACTGCTCGAAGGCGGCGCGCTCGCCCATCTGGTCGGCCGGCGCCCCCGCCGCCAACGACGACGCCACGACCAACGCCGCCACCAGCGCCAAGACTTTATTCACTACTACTTTCATCTTCATCTCACCCCTTGTTTAGGACGTTTATTTATTCACGAACTTAGATGAAAAACGCCTCCCGCCAGTTGCAGCGTCCCCGCCGGGAGCGCCCCCCGGGAGCGCGGGCATCCTGCCCGCCAAAGCGTGCGCCAGCACGCTTAGCCGTGAAGCTTTATCCCTCAACGTTGAGGCTTTAAGTCTCACTCTATTCGCGCTGGCGCGCTCATGGCGGGCAGGGATGCCCGCGCTCCCGGCGGCGGGCGGTCTCACTTCGTTCGGGATGGAAGTCCCTGATACTCTATCGTCGTACTCATTCAATCAGAGGGGTCATCTTTCGCTTTGAGCACACCCGACAACTCGACGCCCGCGACGGCCTTCGCGGCGCTGCGCCACAGGGACTTTCGACTGCTCTGGGCCGGGCAGTTCTTCTCCATCACCGGCTCGCAGATGCAACTCGTCACGATCAACTGGCACGTCTACGACCTCATGCGCCCCTACGGCACGAAGGCCGCCGCCGCCGCGCTCGGGCTCGTCGGGCTCGTGCGCGTGCTGCCCATCATCTTCTGCTCGCTCGTCGGCGGGGTCGTGGCCGACGCCGTTGACCGCAAGCGCCTCATCCTCATCACGCAGACCGTCATGCTCGCGTGCGCGGCCGTGCTGGCGGCCTTCACGGCGTCGGGGCTCACGCAGGTCTGGCCCATCTACGTTTTGACGGCGCTCTCTTCGGCCGCCATCGCCTTCGACAACCCCGCGCGCCAGGCGCTGCTGCCGGCGCTCGTGCCCGCGCGCGACTTCCCCAACGCGGTGAGCCTCGGCTTCGTCTCCTTCCAGATCGCGCTCGTCGTGGGGCCCGTGCTCGGCGGCGTGGTGCTGGCGCGCTACGGGCCGGCGGCGGTCTACGCCTTCAACGCCGTCTCGTTCCTCTCGGTCATGGCGGCCGTGCTGCTGATGCGCGCGTCGGGGAAGGGGAAGGCCGAGGAGTTGGTGCGCGTCAGCTTCGAGTCTTTGAAGGAGGGACTGCGGTTCGTCTGGCGGACGCCCATCATGGTGCAGACGATGTCGCTCGACTTCGTGGCGACGTTCTTCGCGTCGGCGACGGCGCTGCTGCCCATCTTCGCGCGCGACGTGCTCGGCGTGGGCGAGCACGGATACGGGATGCTGGCGGCGGCCTCCGCCTTCGGCGCGGTGTTGACGGGGCTCGTGCTCACACGCCGTTCCAACTGGGGGCGGCCCGGGCTCGCGGTGCTCGTCTCGGTCGCGGTCTACGGCGCGGCGACCATCGCCTTCGGCCTGTCGCGCTCGTACTGGCTCTCCCTCTTCATGCTCGCGGTCACGGGCGCGGCCGACACCGTGAGCACGGTCATCCGCCAGACCATCCGCCAACTTATCACGCCCGACCGCCTGCGCGGGCGGATGACTTCCGTCAACATGATCTTCTTCATGGGCGGGCCGCAACTCGGCGAGTTGGAGGCGGGGCTCGTGGCGGCGGCGGCGGGCGCTCCCTTCTCGGTCGTGCTCGGCGGCGTCTGCTGCCTCGCGGCGGTCGGCTTCGCGGCCATGCGCGCGCGCGAACTGCTGCGCTACCGCTTCGCGGACCACGGCTGAGCTTGCAACCGCGCACGCCTTGGCCCTACCATCGGCTCCAAGCTAAACAGACAGACGCGAGGAGGGGAAACATCATTGAGTGACTCGTCCGAAACGAACGGCGGCGAGACGCTGGCCGACGCCGCGCGCGACGAACGCGAGGTCGCCGCCCGCCGCCTGCGCGAAGAACTGAACCGCGACCCGACCGACGAAGAGATAGACGAATGGTTGCGCCAACACACGGAAGGGTATTGAGGAAGGCAGAAGGCAGTAAGCAGTAGAAATAAAGTCGGCGGGCGGCCGATATCGGGATAAGGCGACTGCGCGCCGGGAGCGCGGGTATCCCTGCCCGCCATGAGCGCACAGCGCGAATACGACGAAGCGCCATCCCTCAACATTGAGGGATGGCGCTTCACGGTTAAGCGTGCTGAAGCACGCTTTGGCGGGCAGGGATGCCCGCGCTCCCGGCGTGTGACGGCCTTATGTTTTCCCTCAAGTCGGTATGGGTACTGACGATTGTCTACTGTCTTCTTTACGGTGTGCCCGCCGCGACGGTGATCTTGTTGTCCACGGCGAGGACGCCTTTGACCTGGTAGGCGAGGCGCTCGGCGCGTTGCTTGATGGCGTCGGAGTTGACGGTGCCGGAGAGGCGAACGCGGCCGTTGACGACCGTCGCGTCGATGACGGCCGCCGAGACGGTCGGGTCATCCGTGAACAGCTTGTCGATCTTCTGTTGCAGCGCCACGTCGTCGGTCGCCGAGGGCGCCGTGGAAGACGCGGGCGGCGCCGTCGTGGTCGGCGGTGCCGTCGTCGCCGGGTCGGTTGTTGTCGGCGGCGCCTGGATGATGACCGGCGCGGGCACGGTCTGCGGCGCCTGCTGGATGATGATGGGCGTCGGTTGCATCAACGGCGTCTGCACCGTCACGGGTGCTTGCGTGAATGGCGTCGGCTGCGTGGCCGCCGCGCGCGCGTTGATGTTGACCTCGGTCGCGGAGTCGTCGCGCGAGTTCGTCAGGAAGAGAAAGACAATCGCCGTGGCCGCGATGGCGAGCAGCGCCACCGTGGCGACGACCCCCGTCGAATAGCCACGCCGCTCCGGCGGCGGATAGTAGCCCGGCGGCGGCCGGCGCACCGTCTGCTGCTCGACCACTTCGCGCCGCGCCGTCGGCGTCTCGATCACGACACGACTGCGCTTCTGCTGCTCTTCGTCGTAAGACATGAAGCTCCTGCTCCTTGGACTTTGGTGTAAGCGGACCTTGCGCGAGGGTAGTTTGTTGCAAAGCGCGGGGCGCTCGCAAGCGCCCGACAAAGGGGAGCGTGGGGCCGCTCGAACCCCTACGCTCCCCGACACCGTCCGAGAACGCCCTTAGTAGCGACGCGGAATGCGACGCTTCGTGCGGCGATAGAGATAGCCGCCCGTGCCGCCCGCGATGGCGCCCGCCGTCGCCGCGCGCCTGCCGCCGACCGCGCCGCCGACGCCCGCGCCGAGCGCCGCGCCGCTCGCGGTCGCGCCGATGGTGCGCGTGCGCGGCTTGAAGTGGCGCCGCGCCGCCTTGCGGTTGAAGGCGTACGTGCCCGCGCCGCCCGCGCCGATGGCCGCGCCCTTCTTGCCGCCGACGAGCCCGCCGACGGCCGCGCCGCCCGCGATGATGGCCGCCGTGCGCGCCTTGCGCCCGAACCGTGAACGCTTCCTCGTCTGCGCCGACGTGTCGAGCGCCATGCTCGCCACGAGGAACAGGAGGCAGACTAGACTGACCGAAACCTTCTTCATGCTCGAAACTCCTTCCGCTGCTTCTATCAAACCCGAATTAGAACGGGAGAGCCGCATCACGCGGTTGACTTCAGCAAACACCATTCCCTTAGACGCCCACGCCCCGGCGGCGGTTTAAGTTTAAGAAAACCGCCGTCTTAAGAGCACGGGCGCCTCGGAGCCCGTCCGCCATCGGACGATAAACGTCGCGCGGGCGTATCGAATTCATGCTCGCGGCCGACTGTTGTTTGACCTCGCCCGGACCCTCGCAGATAATCGGCCGCATGACGACGGCCATCATACATCACCCCGTCTTTGAGCAGCACGACACGGGACCGGGCCACCCCGAGAGCCCCGAGCGTTACGCGGTCGTGATGGAGGCGCTGCGCGGCGACGCGGAACTCTGGCCGCGCCTGCTCGAAGTCGAGGCCGCGCCCGCGCCGCGCGGCGACGTGCAGGCCGCGCACACGCCGCAGCACTTCAAACACGTCGAGCGCGCGGTGAGCGAGGGACTGGGCTACCTCGACGCGGACACGCCCGTCTCGATGCGCTCGCTCGAAGCGGCGCTGCGCGCGTCGGGCGGCGCGTGCAGGGCCGTGGACATGGTCCTGAAGGGCGAGGCGCGGAACGCCTTCCTCCCCGTGCGCCCGCCGGGACATCACGCGACATCAGACCGCGCGATGGGCTTCTGCCTCTTCAACACGGCGGCCGTCGCGGCGCGCTACGCGCAGCGCCATTACAAAGAAGTAGAGCGCGTGGCCGTCATCGACTGGGACGTGCACCACGGCAACGGCACGCAGGGCATCTTCTACGACGACCCCTCTGTCTTCTTCTTCTCCGCGCACCAGTACCCGTGGTATCCCGGCACGGGCACGCGCGCCGAGACGGGCGTCGGGCGCGGGCGCGGCTACACGCTCAACCTGCCGCTGCGCGCGCGCACGCCCGCCGTCGAGCACCGGCGCGCGTTCGAGACGGCGCTCGAAGAGATCGGGACGAAGTTCAAGCCCGACCTCGTCATCATCTCCGCCGGCTTCGACTCGCACGCGGGCGACCCACTGGGACAACTGATGCTTTCGGACGAAGACTTCATCGCGCTCACGCGCGTGGCGAAGGAGTGGGCGCGCGACGCATGCGCGGGGCGGCTCGTCTCGTGCCTCGAAGGCGGCTACAACCTCCTGACCCTCGGCGCCACGGTCGCCGCGCACGTCCGCGCCCTCGCCGAAGATTGATGAAGTTGCCGCTGAAACACCGTCCGCGCAGTCAGCGTAAGAGGGAGGACGACTACGGAACGATGAAGTATGAACGCTGAACGATGAACTGAACATCATCCAACGTCTTACAGTTCATCGTTCAGCGTTCATACTTCATCGTTCAAATCGTTGGAAGGGAAGTGTCGATGGGCGAGAGTTCGGAAGTGGCGGGGCTGTTCGCGCGCGCGCGCGAGTCGTTCCGGCGCGCGATGCCGCGCGTGGCGCTGGCGGCGGTCGCGCTCTTCCTGCTGCGGCTGTTCGTCCGCGACACGTCGCTCTATCAGGAGACGCCCTTCGGGCTGCTCGGCCCCTTCACCTTCTTCCTCTGCGCGGCCGTCCTCCTCTACTTCGGACTCAAGCTCGCGGTGCGGCTCAAGCGGCGGCTGCTGTGGAAGGTCCGACGGCGCCTCGTCGTCACGTACCTCTTCGTCGGGCTGACGCCGGTCGTGCTGCTGCTCGCGCTCGGCGCGCTGGCGGCGACGGTCGGCTCGTCGCAGGCGATGGTGCGCGTCGTCACGGTCGAGATCGAGGCGACGGAGCGGCACGCGCTCGAAGGCGCGAAGACGCTCGCCGGCTCGCTCGCCAAACTCCCGCCGAACACGTCGGAGCGCGAGGCGCGGGCGTGGCTCGAAGAGCGCGCGGCGTTGCTCCGCGCGACGCTGCCGGGCGCGCGCGTCTACGCGTGGCGCGGGGGCGAGGGCGCGCAGCCTCTCATGCTCGGCGAGGCCGCGCCGGCCGAACTCGCCAGCGCGGACGCGAGCGAGGAGGCGCGCGGGGCGGGGGAGGACGCGGGTCGCGGTTCGGAGCCGCTGCCACAATGGCTCGGCGGCCGTCCGGAGTGGAGCGGGTTCGCGTACCTGCCGCTGCCCGCGGAATCGCGGAGCGCCTTCGGCACGCCCTCGGTCCGCGCGCTCGCGCGCAGGTGGGAGGGCGGACGCGCGGCGGCCGTGCTGGTCACGGTGCCCGTCAGCCGCGCGCTCGTCGGGCGCTACCGCGAGAACACGGGCGTCAACGTCCGGCCCTTCTTCGTCAGCGCGAGTGTGGAGGAGGACCGGCTGGGCGGCGGGGTGCGCATGCGGGTCGGCGACGACGCGGATAAGAAGGCCCGGAGCTGGGACGACTTCGACATGACGCGCGACCAGTTCGGCGACCCCCTGCCGGAGTTGAGCGGGCTCAACTTCCCCTGTCCCGTCTTCCTCGACGCGACCGACTGGCTCAACGGCGAGCGGGCGCCGCGCTGGTCCTTCCTCGTCGATTGGTCCTGGGGCGAGGGCGGCAAGCAGTTCTGGAACACCCTCGTCCTCGGCGAGACCTTCTGGAACTTGCTCTACGCCATCGCCCTCGGCTTCCTCCTCCTCGAAATCCTCGCGCTCTTCTCCGCCGCGTGGATGACGCGCGCCGTGACGGGCACGGTTCATAAACTCTACCGCGCGACCGAGTCGGTCAAGCGCGGCGACTTTTCGCACCGCATACGCACGCGCTCGCGCGACCAGTTGGGCGAACTCGCGCTCGGCTTCAACGACATGTCCGCGAACATCGAGGCGCTCTTAGCAGAGCGCGTCGGGCACGAACGGCTGAAGCGCGAGGTCGAGATCGCGCACGAGGTGCAGGCGCAACTCTTCCCGCGCAGCACGCCCGCGCTGCGCACGGCGAACATTGCGGGCGAGTGCCGCGCGGCGTTGGGCGTCGCGGGCGACTACTACGACTTCGTCGAGGTCGTGCCCGGCCTCGTCGCGCTGACGTTGGGGGACGTGTCGGGGAAGGGGCTGTCCGCGTCGCTCGTCATGTCGAACTTGCAGGCGACGCTGCGCGCGCAGGTCTCCATCATTGCGGAGCGTCTGGGCAGCGTCGCGGCGGCGGCGGCCGGTGACGGCGTCGGCGGTCAGGCGTTCGAGATGCCTTGCGGCGTGACGGAAACGGATAACGGCTGCCTCGTCTCGCGCATGGCCGAGCGCATCAACGAACAGCTCTGCCGCTCGACGGACGCCAACCGCTTCGCCACGCTCTTCCTCGCCATCTACGACGACGCGTCGCGCGCGCTGCGCTACACGAACGCGGGCCACAACGCGCCGCTGCTCGTGCGCGCCGACGGGACGGTCGAGCGTCTCTGGACGGGCGGCACCGTGCTCGGCGCCTTCGACGGCGTGCGGTTCGAGGAGGGGCAGGCGACGCTGGGCGACGGGGACATGCTCGTCGTCTACTCCGACGGCATCACCGAGGCGCAGAACGCGACGGGCGAAGAGTACGGCGAAGAGCGCCTCCTCGAACTGCTCATCCGTCATCGCACCGAGACCACCGAGAACATCCGCACCATCATCCTTGAGTCAGCAGAGACCTGGGCGGGTCAGGCCGACCGCGGCGACGACCAGACGGTCGTGATACTTAAAGCCGTGAATCGTGAATCGTAAATCGTGATACCAACTTGCGAATCAAAATAAGGCCGCGCACCGCCGGGAGCGCGGGCATCCCTGCCCGCCAAAGCGTGCGCCAGCACGCTTAACGACGAAGCGCCATCACTCAAGATTGAGTATGGCGCTTCGTCGTATTCGCGCTGACGCGCTCATGGCGGGCAGGGATGCCCGCGCTCCCGGCGCGGAGGTCGCCTTATTTCAGCTCGCAAGTCGGGATGAATAGTAAGAACGGTCTTCTTAACTATTCACGATTCACGATTCACGGGTTTTATGCCGTGATGATGACGGCGCGGGCGCCGGTCAGTTCGGTGAAGTCTTTGGTGTAGACGGTGCCGACGCGGCGGAGGCGGCCGATGGTCTCGACCAGTTCTTCGGTCGGGAGGTAGCCGTCGTCCACGTGCGAGACGGCCCAGGCCGGCAGGTGCGAGGCGGCGTCGAGGAGTTCTTCGACGTGGCGGAGGTACTGGCGACGTGCCTCCGCGCGTGCCCCGAGTCGGCCTTCGCGTGTGCGCTCGAAGTCGTCCCAGAAGTCGCCGTCGCCGCGCACCCAGACCTCGCGCCACGACCAAGAGGCGTCGCGCGCGGCGCGGCGCGAGGGGCGCGGCAGACGCAGGAAGAGCAGTTCCGCCTGCTCGCGGCCGACGAAGTCGCGCGCGTCGCGGTTCGAGGCCGTGTTCTTCTGCTTGTTGTCGAAGGGCGCGGGCGCCGCGTCCCAGAGCCGTTTGAAGGCGCGCGAGAGCGGCTGGCGCAACTCGCGCGTGTCGTCGTCGAAGGAGAGCGCGTAGTCGCCGACGGCCATGCCGAAGTCGAGCGCGAGCGCGCGCTTCGAGGGTTCGAGCTTCTCCGCGTTGGCGCGGACGTTGTCGAACCACCACGCGTCCGTCTCGCCGAACCAGCGGCGCAGCGCGGGGTTGTAGAGGCGGTGGCGCGGGACGTACGCGTCTTCGAGCACGACCTCAACGTCAGACTCGTTCAAGGTCTCCGTGTTGTTCTCGACGCGCGCACGCGCTCTTTCCAAAGCCCACTGCGCCGAGTCGTTGACGGCGACGCGCGCGCCCCAACGCTTGAGGTAGGCGGGCGTCGCGGCCTCGCCCGCGAACGGGTCGATGACCGAGCGGAATTGCAGGCGGCGCAGCACGCCCAGCTCGAACGCGAGCCAGCCTTCGGGGAGCGAGTCGGAGAAGTTGCGCAACGTCGTCGGCCTCTGAAGAAGTTGGACTAAAGTGAAGTCGAACAGTCCTACTTAACTCAATCTCAAAATTTAAGTCGGCGTGCCCGCGTCCCAGGGGTACTGCGCGGGCGACTCGGCGGCGTGGACGACCTCTTCGTCTACGTCCTTATCCTTATCCTTATTATCCGCGTCGGCTGTCTCTTCGCGCGCGCGGATGATGGCGGGCGGCTGCGGCTCGGGCGTGAGCGCCTCCGTCCTGCGTTGCTCGCGCGCGAAGGAGCGCAGCTCGGGCAGACCTTCGAGCGAGAGGAAGGCGAGGACGACCGCCGGGTCGAACTCGATGCCGGCCCAGAGGCCGAGGTGCTTGCGTGCCTCGCCTTCGGTGCCGGCGGGGCGCCACGGGCGCGCGTCCGTGAGCGCGGCGTAGGCGTCGGCAACGCGGAGGATGCGCGCGCCCAGGGGTATCTGCTCGCCGCGCAGCGCGTCCGGGTAGCCGCCGCCGCCGAACCACTCGTGGTGCCAGCGGACGAGGAGTTGAACGGCGCGGTCGGCGCCGGAGCGCGCGGCCTCCTGCTCGCCGATGACTGGGTGGCGCGCGAGGTCGAGGCGCTCGGCATCCGTGAGCGGCCCGTCGCGCTTGATGTAGTCGCGCTTCATCGTCAACTCGCCGATGTCGTGGAGCAGGGCCGCGTAGACGATGGAGCCGCGGTCGGCGCGCGACAGACGGAAGTGTTCGGCGAGCGCCTCGGCCAGCCGCGCCACGCGCGCGGCGTGCGGGTGCGCGTAGCCCTCGAACTCGTCCGCGTCCGTCGCCAGACGCAGATACGCCTCGCCGGCCGCGCGGTCGCTCTCAGCAAACTCGATGCCCATAGAGGTTAGAGTGTACGTTTCAAATTCGAGAAGGACAAGTAGGCAGTAGGCAGATGGCAGTGGGCAGTACGCCGCGTCAGCGGCGTCTGAGTTTAGCCCGGCGTTTCAACGCCGGGGACGACGAACGTTAACGATGCGAGCGTCGCGTCAGCGACGCCTGAACGTGGCGGGTCGGTTCAGCCGTCGCTAACGCGACGCGGCCGCGTTTCACTCAACTTCGACCCGGCCTTGAAAGGCCGGGCTAAACTCAAGCGCCGCTGACGCGGCGACTGCCTACTTGCTCTTCTTCGCCAACTTGAGGTCGTAGGCGGCGCGGAGGGCCGCGTCCTTGAGCGTGTCGTAAGCCTGCGCGACGCGCGCGAAGGCGGCGTCGATGCGTTGGCGCGTCTCCTCGTCGGCGTCGCGGCGGAAGCGGTCGGGGTGGAGGCGGCGCGCGTGCGCGTAGTAGACGCGCTTGACCTCTTCGGTCGAGACCGAGCGCGTGACGCCGAGCACCTCGTAGTGCGTCTCGCCGCGCGCGAGCGCGAACAACTCTTCGACGGTGCCGCGCGTGTCGCGCTCGGTCTCGGTGGGCGCCGGACGCTCGCCCGTCTGCGGCGTGCGTTCGCGCTCGCCGGTCGGGCGTTTGGCCTCGGACTCGGGCGATGGTGCTGCTGCGGCGGCCGCTGCGGCGGCGCGCTGTTGCGCCGCGAGTTTCAACGCCTCCGAGGGCAGTATGCGCGGGCCGCCCGTGCGCGTGAGCAGACCGCCGAGCGCGAGCACATAGACGGCGCGGCGGGTCTCCTCTTCGGGCAGACCGCTGACGGCGACGACCTCCGCGAGCGTCGTCGGCGCGTAGACGCGCGACATGACGAAAGCCTCGGCGGGCAGGAGCCGGAGGCCGGAACTCATCCTCTCCTCGAAGCCCTCGGCGGGGGCGATTGTCTGCGCGTTGTCGCGCATCCGCGCGGCGGCCCGACCCGGCGCGAGGTTGCGCGCCGACTCGGCCAGCAGCCCCGACACGTCCGTCCGCGCGGCGTGTGCACCCGCCAGCCGCACGCGCGCGTCGAACTCCCAAGTGCCCTCCGTCCAGCGCAGTGCTTCGCCGAGCACCTCCTTCGACTGACGCTCGCGTAGACGCCGGAGCCCGGACTCGTCGAGCAGCCCCGAGCGCACCAACTCGACGCCCGCCTGCTCGTCCGACATCCTCTCGCCGACGACGGCGTAGACCCGCCCCGCGTCCAGGGCGCCGCTGCGGCGCAGCACCTCGACGAGGCGGAACGCGCGCACGTTCGCGGCCGCGGCCACGACCTCGCCGCCGTCGAAGTAGACCGCGGCCTTCGCGCGCTCGTGCCCCAGGCGCAGCGCGCCCGACAGACCTGCGTCCGAGATTTCGCGTACGAGTTCGGCTAGAGGATAGTCTGACAGTCGGCCGTTCATCGAGGAGCGGGGCGTCCCTTCTGAAGACCCCGCGTCAATCATAACTTAGAGAGAAGTCGGAGGCTAGAGGTCAGAAGTCGGAGGTCCGTTGTTACTAATTGCGGCCGCGCCGTTCGTGTCGGTTTCCGCTCAAGTCGTTCACAAAACAGATGCAACAAGCTTCTGATTTCAATCCCGAACACTCTCATCCTCCTCAAGCCTCTAGCCTCTCTTTCGCGATAAAAAACGGAAGAATTTCTGTCAGGCTTCGTACACTCTAGGTAGCCGCCAAGGGCCGCCGGCACAGACGGGTTTTCACGCCGAACGTGATGGTGCAAAGATCGAAAACAGGGTCGGGCGTGCACGCGCAACCATTTGAAGAAGGGGCCGCAGTGTCTCACGGGCACGAGTGCGGCGCCGTGGAGCTTTCGCAGGGCCACTTGCAGGGGTTGGTCTCGGAGGTCGTCAGCCTGCTCAACGAGCAGGCGTTCGCGCACGGGCGCGCGCAGACCGAGCAGGAGGTCTGCGAGTCCTTCTCCGAGATACTGCTGCGCCACTGGAACCTCTGCTGCGTGAAGTTCTTCATACGCGGCGACGACGGCGCGCTCACACTGCGTGCGGCCTTCACGCACCCGCACGTCGAGAGCGAGGCGGCGCACGCCATCGGTCACGCGCTGCTCGGAGAGGTCTCGCGCACGGGCGGCGAGTTCTCTGTCGGGCTTGCGGAGCATCAGGGCGAGGGCGGCGCGGCCTCGGAGTCCGAGACCATGCTCGCGCGCGCGGGGCTGGAGGCGGCCGTGGCCGTTCCCATCAGCGCGAGCGGCTCGCTGGCGGGCGTAATGGTGGTGGCCGCGCGCGACGCGGGCCGTCTGCGCGCGGCGCTCGGCGGCGTGAGGTGCGTCGGGCAGACGGTCGTCATCGCGCTCGGCAACGCGCGCCGCAGCGCCGCGATGGACGAGCAGCACAGCCGCATCGAATCCCTGGTTGAAGAACTGCGCAGCCGCACGGCCGAGCTTGAGAGCGCGAACCTTGAGCTGCAACGCGTCGGCCGCTATCGCTCGCTCTTCCTCGCGCGCATGTCGCACGAGCTGCGCACGCCGCTCACGTCCATCCTCGGGTTCGCGGAGATTCTGCTCGACCAGGAGGACTTGAGCGAGACGCAGCGGCGCTTCTGCGGCAAGATTCAATCGTCGGGCTTTCAGCTACAGTCGAGCCTCAACCAGCTCGTTGACCTCTCGCGTCTGGAGGCGGGCCACACCGAACTCTTCCTGCACGAATTCTCTCTGCGCGAGACCCTGCGCGAGTCGTGCGCGGCCGTTTCGCGACTGGCGCAGAAGCAGTCGGTGGCGCTCGACTGCACGACGGCGCCGGAGGTGAGCAGCCTCGTCTCGGACGAGGGGAAGCTCCGGCAGGTGCTCTACAACTTCCTCGCCTTCGCCATCGGGCGCAGCCCCTCGGGCGGCGCGGTCAACGTCAACGCCGTCACCGCCGACGGCAGCGGGCTCCGCATCGAGATCACCGATTCGGGCGAGCCGCTCGAAGACCCCGCGCGCCTCTTCGAGCCCGTGGACATCGACGCCCCCAACGAGCGCGGCACGAACATGAATGAACTCGGGCTCGTCATCGCGCACCGGCTCCTCGACGTGCTCGGCGGCTCGGTCACGCTCCACGACCTCGAACCCACCGGCCTCTCCGTCCACCTCAACCTCCCCGTCTGCCCGACGGAGAAGAAGATGACGGAATAACCGAACGAGCCTAGTCCTGCTCGGAATTACTCAACTCGTCAAGATAGTTGTTGTAGCTGGCCCTGTCCTCTTCGGACATCGAGGTGAGGCGGAGGCCGATGAGGTAGACGGGGTTGTCCGCGTCCGAGTCGAGACGGATGTAGTGCGCGGCCGTGGCCTCGACCTCGATCTCGCCCGCGGGCAGCGCGAGGCGCAGGTGGAGCACGCGCCCCTCGTCCACGACGCAGGTGTAGCCGGCGTAGATCGAGCCGGCGACGACGCCGACGCCCGTCTCGCTCAGGTCGCGCGTGCGGCATTCGAGGCGGTCGTCCGGGTTGAGGAGTTCCGCGTTGCCGGGCGCCAAGTCGCACGACAACTCCGCGTTGTATCTCGGCTTGAGGCGGCGTTCCTTGCCTGACTGCTCCATCACGAAACAACTCCCCCGCCCGCGCGCGCGTCGGGTGCGCCCGCGCGGAAGCTTGTTCTTGAGAGCGTTTGAGGGGAAGGGGCTTCTCGCTTTAGGAGTTTGGCAAAAGGTCCGTGCCCGCGTCAATCAGGCGGCCTCGTAGAAGCTCAGCGCCGAGTCGCCCTGCTTGAGCACGCGCCAGCGGCGCAAGGCCCCGAGCGTCTCGGGCAGAGGGTTCTTGTGGTGATGTTCGACGACGAGGACGCCGCCCTCGCGCAGCAGCGCCGAGGTGTGCGCGCCGAACTCTTTGAGGACCGCGAGGTAGTCGGAGGAGTAAGGCGGGTCGAAGTAGACCACGTCCCACGGCTCCGTGCCCGCGCGCCACTCCTGTCCCTCGTTGCGCCCCGTGCGGCGCAGGTACTCGGCCGCGTCGCTCTTGACGACCTCGGTCATCTCCTCGGGCACGCCGAGCATGTCGAGGTTCTCTTCGACGAGCCCGCACATCTTGTGCACGCGGTCCACGAAGGTGACGAAGGCCGCGCCGCGCGACAGCGCCTCGATGCCGATGGCGCCCGTGCCCGCGCAGAGGTCGAGGACGCGTGCGCCGTCGAGCCGAGGCGCGAGCACGTTGAAGAGAGTCTCGCGCAGGCGGTCCGAGGTCGGGCGGGTCTGCAACCCCTGCGGGTTCTTCAACACACGCCCGCGATACTGTCCGGCGATCACGCGCATGGACTCAATCTAACATACACGCCGCGCTAGTTATCGACGTTGAACTTCCAGACGGCCGTGCGCGCGACGACGAGCAACTCGTTCTTGTCGTTGAAGACGAGGCCGGAGGCGGCGCCCTTCACGCCGATGACCTTGAGGTAGCGGCCGTTCGGGTCGAAGACCTGCACGCCCTTGAAGTCCGCGACGTAGACGCGTCCCTGGTTATCGACGGCGACGGCGCCGGGCGCGCGGAACAGACCGGGCTCGTCGCCGTCGCCGCCGAAGCGCGTCTGGAAGCGGCCGTCGGGCGAGAACTTGAAGACGGCGTCGTTGAACTCGCCGAGCGCGTAGACGTTGCCCGCGCCGTCGGCCGCGACGCGGATGCTCAACTCGCTGCGGTCGGTCTGGCCGCTGACGGCCTTCTCGATGACCTGTTTGACCTGCCCCGAAGAGTCGATCTTCACCACGTTGTCCTGCGACTTGCGCGCGAAGGCGACGAGCCCGCCGTCGGGCGTCGCGAACACGTCGTCATAGTGTCCGCCGCCCTCGCCCGTCTTGCCGAGGAAGCGGCCCGTCGTCCCCTCGTACTTGTTAATCTCGCCCCTCTGGATGACGTAGACGGTGCCGCGCCGGTCGGCCGTCATCCCGCGCAAAGGCATCTTCGGGTCCACGGTCCACTGCGTCACGAACTTACCCGAGGAGTCGAAGACCTGTATGCGCCCGCCCGTATACTCGCCGACGTAGATGCGCCCCTCCGCGTCCACGGCGATGCTGCGCGCGTCCTTGAAGTGGCCGGCGCCGACGCCCTCCTTGCCGAAGAAGGGCTGCGGCTCGGGCGGGCGCGTGGGAGGAGAGACGGGTGGGTTAAGTGCCGTCCGCGCGTTCACGGTCGTGCGCGGGACGCCCGTCACGGCGCGGCTGATCGCGTTGATGACGCCGATGACGACGCCGCCCCCAATCAACAGCACGACCGCGAGGACGATGAGCGCCGTCTTCGGCGAGCCCTGAGACCTGAGCCGTGGCCGCCCGAACGAGATGCGTATGTTCTGCTGCTGCACCTGCGGGCGCGCGGGCAGCAGCACCGTGTTGGCACAGAAGTGACAACGCATCGTCTCGCGCGCGTTCTCCTCGTCGTATTCGAGCGGCGCCCCGCACGAAGGGCATTGCAATGTCTTAATCATCGGATAAGTCCCTCTAAGCCTTGCTCGTCCGCATCGGCGGCCGGGGCGGATTATACAAGGATTGCGCGTCTCGTCGGAAGAACTGCCATTACCCTTCCTGAGATACTTGAGTGAAGGCTTCGCCAGCGAGGGTGAAGGCTTTTAATGAGCTATCAATCTCACCTTTCCTTGAGATTTCCTGATGGTGTGTTCGACCTTCTCAAGATAGTTCTTATTAAAGATAGATTCCAACTTATCACGGTTCGTGCGTATTGCTTCTAAAGAAGTTATGTCGCCGACTAAATACATTAAGATCATGCAATTCTTAATAAAAGGCTCAGGCAACGCTTTGGAGGCCACATGTGCGTTGAGCCAGGGCCTAATCAGCGGGGCTAAGTTCTCCAGCCGTTGGTAATTAATCAGTGGCACCTCCCTTGAAGAGTAATGAAAGGTAAGCCCGGGAAGAAATCTCACGATTTCGAGGTAGAGCTTTTGGGGGTCGGGCTCAAGGTTTATTAATAACCCTAACGCCACGGGTGACATCACGGTATTCTGTTCGAAGATTGAATACAGCGTCGTTAAGACTTCCGCCGGAGCGTTAGGTTCTTCGTTGCCCGGGTACCAGCATCCTTCTTTTTGGGTGTAGCCGAGAAGACTGTGTTGCCACGCCTGTAATATTCTTAGAGATTGAGTGGTTGGCAAAGTGCCGCTCGCGAGTAGTCTGCTTATCACAGAATCATATCGTCCGTTTCCTGCTTCCGCCATGATCCAGGCTGCGAGGAAAACCGCATACTTGTTCCCCGAGTTTAAAATCACACTCTCAAGCTTCTTATAATCTTCCTCGGTCGCAACGCCGGTGAAGGCGTGTGTGAACCAGTCCGGCCAAGTGTGTTCTCCTTTCTCCTCTACGTTTTGCAGTATCTCAAACAGCGTCGGCATCGCTTCGGTCGCGCGCATGTCCCCGAGCGCGATTAAAATGTGCCCGGCCCGCTTCGAATAGGGAGCAGCCTTGAGCATTTTGATGAACTCGGGGACGGCCGGTTTATAATTGAGGTGGGCAATACTTCTGCAAATCCACGAGCTTAGCTTCTCATCAGATTCGTACGCTATAAACCTGTCGTAGAGCCTTTCACCCGTGTCCGGAAGGGCCGACCTTGAGAGCGCATCGGCGATGTCTATCTTCATATCAACACTTGCGGAAGCATCAAAAATCTTGAGGAGCGCGCCCCGCAGATGAGCGTCCTCTATCGGGGGATACCAACTGCGTACCCACCTGCGAACGTTCGGGTCATTGTCAGTAACTAATTTTAGGAAAAGCGCCTTCCGGTCTGGAAGCGTCCGGTGTTCCAGGCTCTCGACGATATACCTCCTCACGTAACCTGTCTCCGGCTTCTCAGGTAGTAAGCTTATGAGCAGGGCCGTGACCGAGGGGTCGTCCATGTTCGAGAGTAGTTGGGCCAGGCGGTGTGAAACATAAATGAATCTGGCCCCGGGATAGTTAATTAACAGGGCGAAGAAGTCAGCCAGCAGAGGCTCGATGACGCCGACATCTCCCCAGGCTCCCAGCGAGTCTATAATCTGCTCGGCGACGGTCGAGTTTTCTCGGTTCGTTTCGAATAAGTATTTGAAGTGCCCTAATATTTCGCCGCTCAGGTTGGCTCTGACCTCGTCGTTCAGGTTGTGGCCGTGCCAGGCGAGCAGTCTGGCCAGGAAAGATTTTCCCTCGTCCCTGTCGAATTCAATCGCGGCTTCCACGCAGGAGGTCTGTTCGGCGCTGGTGCCGGTTCGGAAGAAGTATATGATCGCGCTCTCGCCGATATAGGTCGCCAGGTTCTGCTTGATAACCTGGCGCCTCCGTTTACCTTCGAGGCCGTCCAGGTGCAGGAGGTTTATGCCGACCAGGTAATCTCTGACCACGGAAAAGTAGAAGCCGATACCGGCACGCCCTAGCCCGTCGAAATGCCTGTATAAAATATTGAAGTTGAACAAGTCGGGAGGGTAATCCTCGTAGAGCCGGAGAGACATCTCCGACCTTAAATCCTCATCCTGCATCTGTACCTGATCATGCTTCAAAAGGCACTGACTGATGCTCGTTAAAAATCTGAGGCACAGCGCGCTGTCGGCGCTCTTCTCCAGTTTCAGAGTCAGATATCTGCTCAGAGTTCTACGGGAGTCTTTACTTAAATCCAGAGGCACCTTGTCGGTGTAGGCGACCTCGCACGCGACGCGGAGGCCGAAAGGGTTCATCCCCCCCAGCGCGGCGGTTTTATCTACGCGGACGAGCCCGAGCAGCGTCTCGTACTTGTCCGCCGCGGCTTTACTCTCGTCGTTGTCGAAGTCAGTCAATTCCGGGATGTCGGGGAACAGGCAGTCCGCAAGCGTCGTCGGAATGCCGTTCCTGGACAGGAAGGATTGCCAGACGAGAGTCTTACAACTGACGACCAGTTTCATCTTGAGCTGTTCGACGCACTTCGTTATCAGGCTGAGCTGGTCGATTTTATCCGTCGCCACCCATTCATCGACCGCGTCGAGAAAAATGATGAATGGTTTGCCATGCATCTCTCCGAGCATGGATATTTTCTTCAACAGGCTCATCCCTGATTCCTGGGGTGAGAACGCGAGGTTGAAGTCGGTGCTGAGTTCTTGCAGGAAGGAGGCCCCGAGTATTGAGCCCGAATAGTACAGCACCGGGTCGGGCGCGTTCTTCTCGACCAGGTGACAGACGGTGTTTGTCTTTCCCACCCCCGATTCGCCGACTATTGCAAAAAGGCACTTGTCATTCTGTGCTAAGAATTTTTCAACGCATCCCTCAAGTTGCTCTCGAAGGACATAGACTTCCCGTATATATTTTTTCTTGATCTGGGCGGCAATACTCTCCGACGGCCGCGCCCGAAATTTTTCAAGGGCACGTTCGTTATGCGAGCTACAGAAATTCAGCAAGTTGTCATAAGAGTAGCCCACGAAATGTCTAAGCGCCTCGAACCTGAGCTTAAGCTCTGATTCGAGATTAGGAGCCAGGCCGCCTGAGACAACGTCTACATCTATCTGACTGACTAACTCTCCTTTTAACGTTTCATAGATTAATGTTCGCCGAGCGTTAGAGACGATCACATAAGGCGCCATGGGCTCCAGAAGCCGGGCGTAGGACAGCCCCTGCTTTCTATCGTCGTCGGTTAATTCTTCACCTTCCGCTTTCAATTCGATCAGGAATAACGGCTTATCATCCCTCCTGCATAAAATGTCCAGCCTACCCGTGGCGGTCTTAACTTCTTCGCCCTTCACTGTATAGACGCCGCGGCCGAGTTGAATGGTGAAATTCGACTCAAACTCTAACTCTCCTTCCGAAATCCCCACGGCACGGAGCAGTGGGAGCACCACGTTGTTCTTTATGGTTTCTTCATTAAATTTCAATTGTCACGTATCTCCTTCTTACCTGGTCGGTCTGTATGCGTGATAGTAAAACAGACTTGCAAATCGGGATAAGGCCGCCTCTTGCGGTGGGCGCGGCATCCCCGCAAGAGGCGGCCTTATCCCGTCTCGCAGGTCAGTGCAAGGATACTATGAAGGGGAGGATTGTTGGACGCTCACCGTATTTTAAGGAGAGGGTAATAACGTGTGCTGTTGTAGCCGGAATCAGCCTCGGCTACCTGACATCGTTAACCGACAGCGGTGAGTTCGGGACGCGCGTTAGGGAGAGGCTCGTCTGCTACAACGTCAGTTCCATCTCCGCTTCGTCGGGGACGAAGCCGGCTTTGGCGTAGACGGGGCGGCCCTGCTCGGTCGCGTGGAGCCAGATGCGTTTGACGCGCGTCGTCTTGAGGTGGGCGACGATGGTCGCGACGAGGGCCGTGCCGACGCCACGGCCGCGCCATTCGGCCAGCGTGTACATGTTCGAGAGGTACGCTTCAAGCCCCTCGGGGTTCGCGCCGTTCGGTGGCCGCTCGAAGAGCGTCACGCCGCTGGTCGCCACTATCGCGCCCTCGCTCTCCGCGACCCACGCGAGGAACTCACCGGTCGGGAGCTTGCGCACAAGGTAATCCCTCATCAACGCGCATAGTTCATCGCCGTCGGCCCCGTCCTCCACGTTCCCGACCTCCTTCAGGAAGTCGAGGCGCAGCCGGACCAACTCGTCCACGTCTTCGAGAGTCGCCAAACGTATCCGGTACATGTGGTGCCGCTCAATCGACCTTCGAGTCCTCACTCTTGGCCCGCTCCAACGCCTCGGGCTCAAGCTCCTCCGCGCTCTTGTTCAGGCGGATGAAGACGCCCCACGCGGCGAGCAGCACGCCGGCCGCGACGGCGATGGAGGCGGCCTGCGGCAAGCGCGATGCGTCTTCGTGTGCGAGCTCGAAGACGGCGACGAGCGACTCTATCGAGAGCGCGACGACCACGACGACCATGAAGCGCGACAGGAACCGCCGCACGCGCGTCGGCGCGCTGACCTGCGCCTCGCGCCGCACCTCCTCCTCCAGAATCGTCTGGCCGAGTTCGAGCGCGACGACCGCAATGGTCAACAGCCCGATGCTTTCGAGCACCGAGTTGAAACGCTCCCGCAGCGGCAGCTCCGCCAACGGGTTGAGCCCGTGCCACAGCTCCAACGCCGCGAACACGATCAGCGCCAGCCCGCAGCACACGAACAGCACGATGGTACCAAGATAACCGACCACGAAAACTTTCTGTGTCACCCTCAACGCGTTAGAGCCTCCCTCCGTATCAACCCGGACTCAGCCCGGCATCAGTCATCATTTGTTCATTCGTCACCCGATGGCGGCAAGGCCGAAGCGGGCGTCGGCGCGGACGCGGGCGATGAGGCGGGAGGTCTCGCGCGTGTGGCGGCGGTGCGTGAGGTAGTGTTCGGCCTCGCGGCGCGCGTCTTCGAGGATGTGGAGGTCGCGGACGAGGTTGCCGACGCGGAAGGTTGGGACGCCGGACTGGCGCGTGCCCATGACCTCGCCGGGGCCGCGTATCTCCAGGTCCTTTTCGGCGATGCGGAAGCCGTCGGAGGTCTCCTCCATGATGCCGAGTCGTTGCTGCGCGACCGTCGTCTGACGGTCCGAGGCCATCAGGACGCAGTAGCTCTGCTCGGCGCCGCGACCGACGCGCCCGCGCAACTGGTGGAGTTGTGACAGACCGAAACGCTCGGCGTGTTCGACGACCATGACGGAGGCGTTCGGTACGTCAACGCCGACCTCGACGACCGTCGTGGCGACGAGCACCTGCGTCTCGCCGTGGACGAAGAGGCGCATGACCTCCTCCTTCTCGGCGGGCTTCATCTTGCCGTGCAGCAAGCCGATGCGGAAGTTCGGGAAGACGCGGTCGCGCAGGTGCTCGAACATGCGCGTGGCGTCCTTCAGGTCCATCTTCTCCGACTCTTCAACTAAAGGGTAGACGACGTACGCCTGTCGGCCGGCGCGCACTTCGCGCTCGATGCCTTTGTAGACGCCCGCGCGTTTCTCCTCGCCGACGACGACCGTCTTGATGGGCGTCCGTCCCGGCGGCAGTTCGTCGATGACAGAGACTTCGAGGTCGCCGTAGACGGTCATGGCGAGCGAGCGCGGGATGGGCGTGGCCGTCATCACGAGCACGTCCGGGTTGAAGCCGCGCTCGCGCAGAGCGGCGCGCTGGAGGACGCCGAAGCGGTGCTGCTCGTCGATGACGACGAGGCCGAGCTTCTGGAACTCGACGGCCTCCTGGATGAGCGCGTGCGTGCCGACGGCGGCGTGGATGTCGCCCGCGGCGAGGTCTTTGTGGAGGCGACGTTTCTCGGCGGCTTTTATTGAACCGGTCAACAACTCGACGCGGAAGGGCGTTTCGGCGAGCATGCGCTTGACGTTGCGCGCGTGCTGCTCGGCGAGGATTTCGGTGGGCGCCATGAGCGCGGCCTGATAGCCGTTCTCCATCGCGGCGAGCATGGCGAGCAGCGCGACAGCCGTCTTGCCGCTGCCCACGTCGCCTTGCAGCAGGCGGTTCATCGGCACGTCCGACTGCATGTCTTCGAGGATGCGCGTGACCGCGCGCTCCTGCGCGCCCGTGAGCGCGAAGGGGAGGACTTCCATGATGCGCTCGCGGACGTGCGGCGTGACTTCGATGAGCGCGCCCTTCTGCTCCTTCACGCGCTCGTCGCGGCGCAGGCCGATGGCGAGCGCGACCCAGAAGAACTCTTCGAAGATGAGGCGCAGGTGCGCGGGGCTGCGCGCGCGCTCGTACTCGGCGAGCGGCGCGTCGTCGGAAGGGAAGTGTATGCGGCGCGTGGCGTCGGCGCGCGAGGCGAGGTGCTGACGCGCGATGAGTTCGGGGGGAAGTGTTTCCTCGAACGCCGCGTCGTCGAGTTTGGAGATGACGGCGTGGACGATCTCCCTCAGACGCTTCGTGCGGAACTCGCCGAGCTTGCGGTAGACGGGCACGCGGCGGCCGACATGTATCGCGGCGAGCGCGGGGTCGGTTACCTCGTCAACGCCATTCTCGGCCGCGTCACTTTCATCAACCTCTTCGGCGTCCGCGTTGTTGATGAGAGTGCTGCTGTCGGAACCTTCCCGCGACTGCTCCGCGATGCGGATGAGTGCGTTCTCGGGCGGGGCGTAGGTGCCGGGCAGCATCTCAAGCTCGTCGGGCTTGGCGAGCATCAGTGCGAACGTGTTGCTGCGCGCCTCCCACTCCCACTTGCCGAAGGCGACGAAGCGCGCGCCGCGCTGGAACCGCTGCTTGTGATACGCGATGATGTGCCCGGCCTGCCGGCCGGAGACGAACCACTTGACGACGACGGGCTTGCCCGTGCGCTCGGGGTCGCTGGCGGTGACCTCGAAGATGTAGAGCGGCGGCGCCTTCGGCCCTCGGTTCTTTCCGACCTGGAAGCCGCCGGCCACGCGCACGTAGAGGTCCAGAGAGGCTTCGACGCCGTCGGTGAGGTCGGCGATGCGCGCCATGTTCGAGCGGTCCTCGTAGCGCATCGGCAGGTAGTTGAGCAGGTCTTCGACCGTGACCTCGCCCGCGTCCGACTTGCCCGCGACGTGCGCCAGCGCCAGCGCCAGCCGCCGCGACATCTGCACGCCCAGGCGCGCGATGCCGTGCTCCGACAGATGCAGCACGGGCGTGTCGAGTGTAAGAGACATGCGGGGGAAGGGAGGTAGGCAGTAGGCAGATGGCAGTAAGCAGTTAAACCAAAACTTCTCTAACTGCCTACTGCCATCTGCCTACTGCCTACTTCTGTCTTAGCTCGCGGCTTGTGCCGCCGGGGCGCAGAAGCGGTCGAAGGCTTGGGTCAGCTCTTGCGCGATCTGCTCGGCGAAGCGGTTCTCGATCTGGTGGCGTTCGAGCATGAAGACGAGCCGGCCGTCTTTGAAGAGCCCGATCTGCGGCGAGGAGGGCGGGTAGGGCGCGAAGTGCTCGCGGGCCCTGGCCGTGGCGTCGATGTCGGCGCCGGCGAAGACGGTGATGGCGCGGTCGGGGCGCGCGGCGTTTTGCAGCGCCATCGCGACGCCGGGGCGCGCCTTGCCCGCGGCGCAGCCGCAGACCGAGTTGACGACGACGAGCAGCGTGCCCTTCGTGTTGTTGATGGCCTCTTCGACCTGCTCGGGGCTCCGCGTCTCCTCGATCCCGATGCGCGTCAGGTCCTCGCGCATCGGCTTGATGAGAATCTCTGAATAAGGCATGTTCGTTTCTCCTTGCTGTATGTCTGTGTGCTGTCGCTCAACTGAATCTCTTTCGCGACGTTAATTTAACACGGAGACCCTGAGTCTTTAACTCGCCGGGTCGTCCGCGCGCGTGATACGGATGCGGCGCGGGTCTTCGCCGTCGCCGTCGATGTGGACGCGCCACGTGGTCTCGGGCAGGCGGTAGCGGCCCATGCGCTCGGCCCACTCGATGACGATGACGGCGCGTTCGTCCGCGAGCAACTCCTCCAGTTCGACGGCGTGCGCGGCGCCGTGCCCTTCGGCGAGGCGGTAGAGGTCGAGGTGGTAGAGGACGAGACGGCCCTCGCCGTGTCGGTTGACGAGCGTAAACGAAGGGCTTGAGACTTCGGCCGGGTCAAGGCCGAGCCCTGCCGCGAGCCCCTTCGTAAAGACCGTTTTGCCCGCGCCGAGCGTGCCGCTCAACAGCAGCACCTCGCCGCCCTCCAAACGTTCGCCGACGCGGCGGCCCGCGTCGAAAGTCTCTTCAGGGTTGCGCGAAGTCCACGTGCCCGTCTGCACGGAGGCGGCGGCGTTCAAGGCTTCTCTCCTTCCGGGTCGAGCGAGCGCACGGCCGCGCCCAGATACTTTCTCACGTCGGACGCGACCATCGTCCTCATGCCGAGTTCGCGCGCCGCGAGGTCGCCCGCTACACCAGCGACGTAGACGGCCGCGAGCACGGCCGCGAGCGCGTCGCGTTCTTTATCTTTGGCTCCGAACTCCTGCGCGAGGAATCCAGTGATGACGCCCGTCAGCGTGTCGCCCGAGCCGGCCGTGCCGAGGCCCGCGTTGCCGGTCGGGTTGACGAAGACGCGGCCGTCGGGCGCGGCGACGAGCGTGCGCGTGCCCTTGAGGACGACGAAGAGGCTCCGCGCCGTGGCGAACTCCGCGACGACACGCGTGCGGTCTTTGAGGGCAGAGCCGTCAACGGTGCCGAGCAGTCGAAGCATCTCGCCCTCGTGCGGCGTCAGAACGACGGGCGCCTCGGGCGTGCCCTTCAACTCTTCGGGCCACGGCGAGAGCGCGTTCAATCCGTCCGCGTCGATGACGAGCGGCGTGCGGCGGCGCTCTACGCACGCGCGCACGAAGCGGCGCGTTGACTCGTGCTCGTGCGACAGGCCGCAGCCGACCGCGACGACCGTAGCGCGCTTCGCAAGCCCCTCGAACTGTGCGTGGGCTTCGGCGCTGACGCTCCCCGCTTCGGTCTCAAGCAAAGGCGCGGTCATCACCTCCGGCATCAGTCGCGGCGCGACGGCCGACAGCGCGGACTCGGGCGAGGCCAGCGTCACGAGTCCCGCGCCCGAAGCCATCGCGGCGTCGGCGCAGAGCACGGCCGCGCCCGTCATCCCGCGCGAGCCCGCGACGACGAAGGCGTGCCCGTGCGTGTTCTTGTAAGAGTCGGGCGTGTACCGCGTCGCTTCAAGCCACGCGCGCGCGTCGGAAGCTTCGGTGAGGAAGAGCTTCGACGGCGCCTCGTCGATGAGCTTGGGCGGCGAGCCGATGTCGGCGACGACGAGCCGGCCGTTGAAGTGTGAGGCGGGCGGCAGGACGTTGGCCGGCTTCGGCGCGGTGAAGGTGACGGTCAGGTCGGCGTGCACCGCCGGGCCAATCGGCTTGTTGGAGTCGGCGTTGAGGCCCGAGGGAATGTCGAGCGAGACGAAGAGCGGTGCGCCCGTTTCGCGCCTTCCTCGGAGTTGTTCGATGTACTCGACGACATTCGCATAGATGCCTTCGAGCGGGCGCGTCAGTCCCGTGCCGAAGAGCGCGTCAACGATTACGTCCTTATTATGAGTGAATGCGGACCTGGTGTCTTTCCAGACAGCCTCTTCCACAATCTCGAAAAACTGTAACGGGTAGGCGGGCTCGTCGGCGCCGTCAACGAAGCCGGTAACCTTGCGGGCGATGTCGAAATTCGTGCGGGCGTCGCCTTTCGTCTCCTCCACGCGGCCGAACAGGAGCGCGGTCACGTTCGCGCCAGCGTTGCAGAGGCCGCGCGCGAGCGCCGCGCCGTCGCCGCCGTTGTTGCCGCGCCCGCAGAGGATGAGAAAGGATTTGCCGCGCAGGTCGTGTGAGAGAAGGGCCGCGAGCTCGCGCGCGGCGGCGGCGGCGGCCGATTCCATCAAGAGCAGGGAAGGGACGGCGTACCGCTCTGTGGTCAGGCGGTCGATCTCGCGCATCTCGGCTGCCGTCACGATCTTTCTCACGCGGCGCGATGATAGCACGGACTCAGTTTGCGGGAGATGAGGGCGGGGCGACGGCGACGGTAAGGGGCACGTGTTCGGCGGAAAAAGAGGGCAAAATAAAAAAGGGCGCCGTCCGCGCCTCTTCGCCGCCCTCCGTCCTGCCGCTTACGCCAACCGCCTCGCCGAGCATCCCGTCTTGGTGTATCTCTCATAAATGTTCAATGTGTTTTGTCCTCCAGAAAAATCTTTAACTTTTGAAAATTTTTTTTCGGGTTCGTGGGAGGGCGTTTGTGGAAGCGAAAAGCCGTGTCGAGCGTCTGCCCGACACGGCTTTCCTGGAACTCTCGTTCCGAAAACAGGAGGAGGTCTACTTACGGTTGCGGCGCCTGCGGGCGGCGGCGGCGATGCCGGTCAGGCCGGTCCCGAGCAGGATCATCGTCGCGGGCTCGGGCACGGTCGTCTGCTGCGCACCGGTGATGGCGCCGGTGAGCGAGGCCGTCTGGCCGGGGTCAATCGCCAGGTCGATGACGTTGAAGAAGAAGGAGCCCTGGCCGCAGGTGGTCTGCTGTCCGGGGACGGTCGTCGCGCCGCAGCTCGTGTCGTTGAAGGTGAACAGTTGCGGCGTGTTGTCGAAGTCGATCAGGATGCCGCCGTCGTCCGCGGCCCTCACCGTGCCCGTCACGACCGCCGTAAAGGTCGCCGTGCTGGAGCCGTTGATGCCCTGCGGGGCGGTGAAGGTCACTTGAAGCGTGAAAGACGTGTTGAAGGTGTTGGGCGCGGTGCTCAGCGAGAACGAGCCAAGGTTGTTGACGTTCGCGCCGGGGTTGGCGTTGCCGCCCAGACCGCGAAAGCCGTTGGCCGTCGTCCCGCTGAAAGTCGAATTACTGTAAGTCAGACCCGGGATCGAGGCCGACGCTCCGGGCGCGCACGCGGCGCCGAAGCAGCCGTTAGTGAAGCCCGCAATGAAGACCTCGTCGGCGCGCGCCTCACCCGCCGCGAGGGCGAGGAAGGCGACGGCGAAGAGGCTGAGTGCGAACGGTTTAACCATCGCAAGAGATCGGGTAAGCATTAGTTGGGTTCCTCCGTGTTCCTTGTCCGAGACCTAAGCGTTTGCACTCACCTAAACGGGACGGCCAAAACCGCAGGAGCGGGGCGGCTCGCTGCTGAAGGCGAAAGGAAACCGCACTTTCCGACGCCGTTCGCGTAAAAGACCGTGATCCGAGACCTGAAAATTATTGGCGTCGTGCCGGGGCAAACGGCCGACCGCCTCTGGAAGTTCAAGCCGCTCTAAAACCTGTATGAGCAGTAAAGGCTTAATTCTTCTGCACTTTCAGAAATGTGGAAGGCAATTTAACGACTTCCAGAAAAAATGTAAAGCTAAATTTTTAACACTCGGCGGCGGTCGGCGAAGGAAATGGGAAAGGCCGGGGACGAAATCCGTCCCCGGCCTCGCTTTGCTCTGTCGCGGGCGCGGCGCTCACACGCGTCCGGCCGCTTTAGTCTTTTCGGTGCGGGGCCTTACGCTTTCGCGTTGCGGCGGCGGCGCGCGCGGGCGGCGACGCCGGCCAGGCCCGTGCCGAAGAGGAGCATCGTCATCGGCTCGGGGACGGCGCCGGGCTGTCCGCCCATCGCCACGTCGCTGCCGCCGCCGTTGACTGCCTGGAAGCGGGCGAAGATGGCGCGCGCGACCTGATCGGCCGTCAGGCCCGAGAAGTCGCCCGAGATGACGAAGGTGGCGCTGGTGCCGCCGGCGATGCCGTCCTTAACGTCGCCGCCGCCGAAGGTCGGGTTGCCGTTCGTCTTGTTGATGAGCACGAGGTCGAAGCTGGAGACGAAGTTCTGCGAGCCCGCCGTGGCGTTCAGGTCGAAGGCGAGGGCGTAGTTGTTGTTCGTCGAAGAGACCAGCGTGTAGTTGTTCGGGCGGTTGCCGGGCAGCGCGAAGCCGATGTTGGTGATCGTGCCCGTCGAGCCCGGGGCCACCGACGTGTTGTTGATGGTGAAGGTGAACGTATTGCCGCTCAGCGAGTAGTTGCTGATGGTCGCCGTCACCCCCGTGCCGTTGATGCCGGTCAGGGTGATGGTGTCGGCGCGCGCGACAGAACTCAAGGCGAGCATCGCGATGGCGGCTGCGGTCGTGAGCAAAGCTTTTCTGAACATGGTTACTTCAATCTCCCCCGTCAAAGAATTTGTAAGTTGAGTTCCGCGGCGCGGCGTGAGCGCGAGGAACCGGGCAAAAGAGCGGATTCGAGTCGCACTGACTCTCTTCTCAGCCTATCCTGTCAGGTCTTGACCCTTTGTCCTGTCAGGAGAAGATGAGCAATACGGAAGTTGTTCCAGAAAACGAGGTGGCCGGGAGCTTAAAACGGAAAACCCGTGCCCGTCAACTTAAATCTTTGAAACGTGCGGTTTAGGACGCTCATTTCCCGCGTCGGCCGAGGATTCTCGTGAAGCGCCCGACGACGGTGCGCGCCTCGGGCAGCCCCCAGAGAGATGTCAGGGCGAAGTAGAGCAGTCCGTAAGGCGTCAACACCAGCACCGCGAGGAATATCGGGTGTACGGAGCCGAGCAGAAGCTTCAGCCCCCACCCGGCCGCCGCGCTCGCCCCGGCCGCGACCCAGAGCTTCAGGCCGAAGGAGGCCGGCAGCCCCGTCCGCCCGATAATCGAGTTCAGGCGCCGCCTGAGCAGGACGAGTTCCGCCCAGCCCGCGAGCCCCGCCGAGACGGTGAGCCCGACCGCGCCCCAACGCAAGTCCACCCCGAAGAGCGGCGGCAGCCACAGCGCGAAGAGGTAGCCGAGCACGGTCGCCAGCCCGACGTGGAGCGCCGCGAACTTGAGCGGCGTGCGCGTGTCGTGCAGCGCGTAGAAGGTCGAGGCGTAGAGCCGCCCGAAGGTCGAGGGCAGGAGCCCGACGGCCGAGCCCGCGAGGATGGCCCAGACGTAGACGGTGTCCGCGCGCCCGAACTTGCCGCTCTGGTAAAGAGCGCCGACCATCACGTCGCCGAGCGTGAGAATCGCCATCGCCGAAGGCACGATGAAGAAGGCGATCTGTCGGAGCCCGGCCGAGAGTCGCAGCCGCAGCTTCTCGGCCCGCTCGTCCTGGTCGCCCGTGGCGCTCGACATCTCGGGCAACTCGGCGGCCGAGACCGAGATGCCGAAGAGGCTGACGGGCAGCGTGTAGAGGCTCTGCGCGTAGCCGAGCGCGGCGACGGCGCCCGTCCCGAGCCAACTCGCCAGCCACGCGTCCACGAACGCGCTGATCTGCACGACGCCGCGGCTGACGAAGACGGGCACGAAGTTCTTCAGCACGGTTCGCACGTGCGCGTTCGAGAGCGAGAACGAGAGCCGCGCGCGCCGCAGGAGCATCAGCACCGTCGGCAGTTGCACCGCGAACTGGAGCGCGCTCCCCAGAACCGACCCCCACGCCGCGTAGGCCGCGACGTTGCCCCACACGCCGAGGTCCGCGAGCGGCACGCCGCGTCGCGGCCACCCCGCCCACGCGAGCGAGGCGATGAGCGCGATATTCCAGACGACGGGCGCCGTGTAGGAGAGAAAGAAGCGCCGGTGGCTGTTGAGCACCCCGAGGCACCACGCCGAGAGCACGAGGAGCCCCGCGCCGGGGAAGAAGATGCGCACGAGCCGCTCGGTCAGCTCGCGCTTCTCGCCCTCGAAGCCCATCGCGATGGCGTTGATGAGCAGCGGCGAGGCCAAGACCCCCGCGAGCACCAGCACCGAGACGACGAGCGCGAGCAGCGTGAAGATGGCCCATGCGACGCGGTCGGCCTCTTCCTGATCTTCCTCTTTGTTCGAGGAGAGCAGCCGCGCGTAGACGGGGATGAAGGAGGCCGAGAGCGCGCCCTCGCCGAAGACGTTCTGGAGGAAGTTCGGGATGCGGAACGCCGCGTTGAAGGCGTCCATCGCGTCGGAGGTGCCGAGGAAGTAGCCGAAGATTCTCTGGCGGATGACGCCGACGATGCGGCTCAGGAGGATGCCCGCGCCGACGAGAAACGCGCCCTTGCCGGTGCTGAAGGAGCGGCGCTCGCGCCGCGCGACGACCGCCTCGGCGGGGAACTCGCCGGTCATCTCGCCGGCCGTCAGGTCCCTCTGCCCCGCGAGCAGGTCCGACTCGCCGTGCTGAGCCTCCAGCGGGTCGGTCACGCGCTCGCCGCCCCGCCCGGCCTTGTTACTTTCGTCGCCCTCTTCGTCTGGTCTCATCCGGCTTCTTGATGTACGCCTTGCTCTGCTTAGAGTTCGTACTCCTTGATCTTCGTCAGGAGCGTCTTGTAGCTGACGCCGAGCACTTCGGCCGCGCGCGTCTTGTTGCCGTCGTTGGCGCGGAGCGCGTCCGTTATCTTGCGCCGCTCGACGGCGCGCGCGGCGCGCTCGGCCGCCTCGGCGAGAGTGCCCGAGAGGTCGAAGTCCGCGGCGGCCTCACTCTCGACCGTTTGACGCGGGACGAGGCCGAGGTCCGTGGGCGTGAGCGCGTCGGAGTCCGCGAGGATGCAGGCGCGCTCAATGGCGTTCTCCAACTCGCGTACGTTGCCGGGCCACGGGTGCGCGCGCACGCGCGCGACAGCCTCTTCGTTGAGTGTCGCCTCGCGCTTGCGCAACTCGCGCCCGAGCTGCGCGGCGAAGTGGCGCGCGAGCATGACGACATCGTCACCGCGCTCGCGGAGCGGCGGAATCTGTACGGGGAAGACCGCGAGGCGGAAGTAGAGGTCGCGGCGGAACTCGCCCGCCTCGGAGGCAGACTGTAGGTCGCGGTTCGTCGCGGCGACGATGCGCACGTCAACGGGCACGGGCGCGCGGCCGCCGATGCGGTCAACGACCTTCTCTTCGATGGCGCGCAGGAGTTTGCCCTGCACGCCGAGGGGCAACTCGCCGATCTCGTCAAGAAAGATTGTGCCGCCCGCTGCCAGCTCGAACTTGCCGGGGCGGCGCTCGGTGGCGCCGGTGAAGGCGCCGCGCTCGTGGCCGAAGAGTTCGGATTCGATGAGCGTCTCGGGGATGGCGGCGCAGTTGATGGCGACGAAGGCGCGGTCGCGGCGCGGTGAGAGGTGGTGGACGGCGCGCGCGAACAACTCCTTGCCCGTGCCCGACTCGCCGAGCAGGAGCACGGTCGTGTCGGTCGAGGCGACGCGCTGCGTCTCGGCGACGGCGCGCTTGATGGCGTCGGATTCGCCGACGATGCGCGGGAAGCCATAGCGGCGCGACCACTCCTCGCGCAGCAGGACGTTCTCCGTGCGCAGGCGCATGTGTTCGAGCGCGCGCTCAACGAGGAGCAGGAGGTGGTTCGAGTCGACGGGTTTTTGTAAGAAGTCGTGCGCGCCCTCCTTCATCGCCTGCACGGCCTCATCGATGGAGCCGTAGGCGGTCATGAGGATGACGGGCACGTCCACCGCCGCCGCCTTCGAGGCGCGCAGCACGTCGATGCCCGACCCGTGCGGCATCCGCAGGTCGGTCAGCACCAGGCGGTACGGTTCGCGCGCGACGGCCTGCGCCGCCGCGCGCGCGTCCGCCGCCTCGGCCACGGTGTAGCCGGCGCTCTCAAGCGTCAGGCGCAGCACGCGCCGCAGACTGTCCTTGTCTTCGACGAGCAGAACGTCAGGCATGTGTCGAATGCCGAACGAGGAACGCTGAACGATGAACTGAAGACGACAGCCTCTCAGTTCATCGTTCAGCGTTCCTCGTTCATCGTTTCCTTGCGGCGGATGGTAACGACGTGCGCGGAGGGGTGTCAAGGCGGGGCGCCGGGAGGGTGAAAAGGCGCGGCGGCGGTCGCAAGGTTTGAGCCTTGTGACCGCCGCCGGGGTTTGTGACGCGAAAGAGCCCGTTTACTTCTCGACGATGCCGACGGCGCGCGGGCCGAGCGTCTCCATCGCCTTGCGCACCGACTCGGAGTTGTAGCCGACGAGCGAGTTGCCGCCGCCGGAGGTCGTCAGGCTCGGCGCGAAGAAGCCGCCCGTGCCCGTGTAGGACTTGGTCAAAGAGTTGTAGACGTGCTGGAACTTGGCGATGACCATCGCGCCGGTCGTGTCGGGGTTGCCGTTGCGCTCGACGACGCCGTCGCCGAGCGCGAGGATGACGCCGTCGAACTTGGCGCTGCCGCCCTGACTGTAGGTGCCGGTCACGATCAGCAGCCCGGCCCCGTCGGAGCTGCCGCCCGTTAAGTCCACGTTGCCGTCCACGAAGCTGAACTTCGGGTTCGTGGTCGAGCCGAAGTCGCTACTGCTGCTGGTGAGGAGGCGATTCTCCGCGACCGCCTTGGCCCTCATCTGCGAGAGGAAGAGGCGCGCGCTGGTGGCGTCCTTGAGCCACCAGTCGAGGTCGGAAAGGCCGAGCTTGGTCAACTGCGACGAGCCGATGACGTTGTTGGAGTCGCCCCTGATGACGCCCTCGACCTTGCCCTGCACGGAGGTCTTGCCGAGGCCGTCGCCCGCGTCGTAGTCGGCCGTGTTGGTGACGGCGAAGGCGGGCAGGCTTGTGGTGAGCCCGGCGAGGTCGTTGCCGTTCCAGAGGTGCGGGCTGGACTGGCCGACGGCGAAGGTGGTCATCGCCGTGCTGTCGGTGTCGTGGCTGTGGAGGGCGACGGCCGCGCGCGCGTTGAAGTCGAACGCGTAGTCGTCCACCATCATCTCGATCACCTTGACGGCACCCTGCGGCCCGCGCCCGACGGATCGGACGTGCAGGAAGCGCGGGTAGTAGGCGGCCGCGAGGTTGTCGGCGGCGCCCTTGCTCGGGTCGGTCACCGTCAGCGTGTAGGAGAGTTGCGGGGTCCCCGACAGCGTGCGCGGCATAGTCCCGAGCCACTGCGAAAGGTCGTTGCCGTCGTTGACGCAGGCCGCGGCCGAGCCGCAGGCGAAGTTGTGGAAGTTGGCATGAACGCCGGTGGGGTTATTGCTCGCGCGGTTGCGGCGCAGGACCGTGAGCGCGGCCTGGAGTCCGGCGTCCGCCGCGTAGTATGCCTGCGCCTCGGCCGTGGCGTCGGCGGCGTTCGACACGGTCATGCCGGCCGTCGCGATAAGCGCGCCGCCGGCGGCCAGCAGCAGCATCGCCACCAGCAGCGACATGACGAGCGCCGCGCCGCGCTCGCCGCGACGCCCGCGCGTGGTTTCACTGGGCTTGCTTCTCATCTTCAATAGACTCCCGCGGGCGCGCCGCGTCTTATTTGTCGAGCAGGAGGTTGCGCAGCACGGCCTCCGAGGTCAATTGCATCTGCGAGGCCGGCTGGTAGCCGGCCTGCCCGGCCGTGCCGACGGCGGGCAGCGTGACCGTCACGTTGATCTTGACCTTCTGCGCCAGCGAGGCGTCGGTCGTCGTTACCCCGTCCGGCCTGACGTACTCGAAACTGAGCGAGTCGATGCGGTTGGCGAGCGCCGAGATGGCGTTCGAGTTGTTCACGTCCTGCCGCGTGATGAGGCGCTGGTTGCCGCCGGTGACGGCGGTCGTGTTGTTGATGAGCGTGAAGACCACGTCCTCGCCGGGGTCGGACGTGTCCGCGTCGCACGCGCCGCCGCCGCCGCAGAAGGCGTTGAGGTTCGAGCGGATGCGGATCGCGAGGTCGTCGGAGTCGGCGTCCACCAGCCCGTTGTTCCTTAGCCCGAGGCCGGCGTTCGATATCTCGCGCGACATGGACTGGAGCGCGCGCTGCACGTCGGCCACCGCCTCGGAGCGTTGGCGCTCGCGCTGGCGGACGAACATCGACATGGCGAGCAGCTTGCTGGCGACCACCATGATGATGAGCGTCACGCCGAGCGCGACCATCAACTCGATGAGCGAGAAGCCGCGCTCGCCCCCGCGCCCCGCGCCGCCCCTGCCTTTTACTTTCAGCATAGCTCTCGTCCTCCCCGCGCGCGACTCTCAGTTGGTGCCGACATCGTCGGAGGCGCGCAGCATCATCACGGTCACGCCCCCGGCGCTGAAACGCCCGTCCTTTGCCACCGGCGTCACGGTGACGGTGATCGTCTTCTGGCGGCCGCTGGGGGTGGTCGTGGTGTCGCTCACGACCACCTTTCTCACGGTGAACGTGCGGAGGTCGGCCTGGCCTTCGTCGTCGCTGCCGCGCTCGACCGTCGAGTTGGTCGTGCCCGCGTTGAGCGCGGCGTCGGTATAGTCCCGCGCGCGCAGGTCTTCGATGGTCTCCTGCGCGATGGCGAGGGCGCGCGCGCGGTCGCTCGCCCCGGCGTTGAAGCTGGCCGCGAAGAGGAAGAGGCCGATGGCGCCGAAGCCGACGACGAGCGCGACGAAGAGCGCGATGACGGTTTCAAGGATGGTGAAGCCGGCCTCGGCGCGCGCGTCCGTCGGCGGGCGGCGGGTCGGTCGCTGGGTGTTCTGTCTCTGGCTGTGTGGTCTCATCGCGAACAAAACCCCCGTTAGTTGACGACGCTGATGTAGATGAATTGGGCCGCCCCGCAGCCGCTGGGCGGGTTCACCTTGAAGCTGTAGTTGCCCTTGTTGCCGTTCCCGGACTTGGACGTGATTTTGATGGAGGTGCCCTGCACGCTCACGTTCAGGCCGTTGGGGACCTGGGTCAGGCTGAACGTCGCCCCAGCGAGCGCGTTGTTCAAGGTGACGGTGACGGTCGTCGTCTTCGAGCTCGCGCTGGCGTTGTTGGCGTTGTGAATAATGATGTACGCACTATCACTCGACGTGGGCGACAGGGTCATCGTGCACGGCTGCGTCGTCGTCCCGCCGGTGGAGCCGCCGCCGGTGGTGGTGCCCCCGCCAGTCGTGGAGCCGCCGTTCCCGTTGCCGTTGCCGTTGCCGTTGCCGTTGCCGTTCCCGTTGCCGGCCGGGGTCGGCGTGGGCGTCGGGGTCGGCGTGGGCGTCGGGGTCGGCGTCGGAGTGGGTGTTGGAGTTGGAGTGGGCGTCGGGGTCGGCGTGGGCGTGGGCGTCGGCGTGGTCGAGGGGGCCGGCGTGGCGGCGGGCGAGCCCGAGCCGCCCGGGCCGAGCGAGCCCGCGTCGCCGCCGAAGTTGCCGTTGTAGTTGCCGGGGGAGAGCGTGATGGCCGCGCGGTCGAGCGAGATTTCGCCCGCGGCCGTGATACCCACGACCGCCACGTCCCCGTTCGCGTTGATGAAGGTGATGCGGTAGGCGTTGGCCGTGCGCCCGTGCATGTCGAAGGTGATGGTCAAGGGGTTCGCGGTGGTCGGGACTTTAACCTGCGTGCCGGCCGCCGAGGTCACGGCGATATCCTGGAGGGTCACGCCTTCCGGCAGCTTGAAGTTTCTGGGCGTGGACAAGCCGTTGTAGTCCTTGTCGTAGACGACCGTGTAGCCGTTGACGGAGTTGAAGGTGACGCTGGAGAGCCCGCTCGCATCGACGGTGCCGCCGTGGCGGCGGATGGCGTCGAGACGCGCCTTCTCTGTGTAGCCGGCGAACTCCTGCGCCGCGCCGGTCAGCTTCAGTTGCTCGCGCGCGGCGGCGATCTTCATCACGGCGAAGGTCGTCACGGTCGCCACGACGAAGACGGTCACGACCATCTGGACCATTGTGAAGCCGCGCTCGCCGCGCCGGTCAACTTTTGAACTCGCCACATTCTTCAAGGCCATCTCACGCCTCCTCGAATCCTTCCGACTCGCCGGCCCGGGCCGAAACGCACGGGACCGGCGCACATACTTGGGCAAAGTCGGTGCCACTGGCTCAAACGGCGTAAATGGCGCGGTCTTCGAGCAGGGCAGTGCGGGACGCGCGCGCGCGTCGTCACCTTACGTGACAAGTTGAGAAGCCGGCTTCACAGTCGCGCGCGGGCTCGAAGGTTTGTGGAAGCGCGGCGGGTCGGTTCCAGAAAACGTCGCGCGCCTCTTCCCAGGAGGCGGCGCGTACGCACGCGCGTTACATAGCCTTGTTACCGACCGAAACAGGCGTGCGGGTTACGAAGACTTAGTGGCCCGCGCATGGTTCGCGCGTGCGCGCGGCGCAAGTCGTGAAGGAGACAGAGGGTTATGGGCGGCGCGGCGGGGCGTGCGCGGCGGCGGCTTGTGAATTGCTCTTACGGGAGGCGGGCGCGCGCGAGCCGCGTGCCCGTCGCGGCGGCAGTCCGGCAGGTGCGGTGCGGCGCATGCTCTCAGGCCCCTTCCGGACGCCAAACATAAACCCGCGAGAATCGCCGCGGCGCGTGCGGTCCGCACATCGCGCGCGCGGGCGAGGAGCGCCCCGGCGGTCGCCGAGCCGCCGGGGCGCGCACTTTTGAACGATGAACGCTGAACTGAAGGCATCAAGCTTTCAGTTCAGCGTTCATCGTTCAGCGTTTGCTTTACTGATTCGGCGTCGTCGGCTCGTACTCGTCGAGCGCGGAGGCGCGGGCGCTGTCGAACTCGGAGGAGGAGAGGCGGATCGCCATCGTCTGCGGCGCATAGGTGAAGGGCGCGGGGCCGCCGCGCTCGCTCTGGAGCTGTGCGACGAGAGAGTCCTGCCACTGGCGGAAGCGGACGACGCTGCCGCGCTGGTCGAGGATGACGAAGAGCAGCGTCTCGTTCCTGGCCGTGCGGAGCTGCCCGACGAGTGCGCTGGCGCCGCCGTCCGTGCGCGGGAGCGTGCCGGTCTTGGCGATGACGCTGCCGCGACCGGGGCTGTTCTCATAACGCTTCTGCAAGGTGCCCGGGTCAACGCCCGCGACCGGCAGAATGTCGGCGGCCTTCAGACCATGCTCGTGCAGTTCGTCGAGGAGCGCGCGGTAGACCTTCATCATCTGGCGCGGCGTCATGCGGTTCGAGCCGAGGCCGCTCGCGGAGGCCAGACGGAACTCGCCCTGCTTCAACCCGAGGTCCTGCGTCAGCAAACGCATCAGGCCGGGCGCGCCGCCCAACTGGTCGCCGAGCCGCTCGGCCATGAAGTTGTTCGAGTAGCAGAGCAGCACTTTCAGAATGTCCGCGAGCGGCGGCGAGTTGTGCGTCGAGATGGCGCGCGCGCCCTTCGGCACGGCGTCCACGTAGACGGCGCCCATCACGGCGACGCTCGGCGTCGTCTTGAGTGCCTCGGCGTCGCGCGCCGCGACGCGCGAGTCGTACCAGGCGCGCGTGGCGGCGGCCGTGCGCCGCTCCGCGTCGAGCGTGTCGTAGAAGCGCTCGCCCGAGCGTTGCGAGGACGCGCTGAAGTTCATCGTGAAGCGCGGCGCGATGACGAGGTCGCCGGTCACGGTCTTGATGCCGAGTTGGTTCAACTCGCGCGCGACGGCGACGGCGTGCTCGTCGTGGAACGAGGGGTCGCGGCCCGAGACGATGAGGTCGCCGTTGACCGTGCCCGTCGTCTTGTCGAAGCCGCCCGTGATCCAGATGGTGGTGGCGAAGCGGTGCCGCGCGCCGAAGGTCTTGAGCGCGGCGAGCGCCGTGACGAGCTTGACGGCCGAGGCCGGGTTGTACTGTTGGTCGGCGGCCTCCGCGCGCACGACCTCGCCCGAGAGCTTCTCGACCAGCACGCCCTGATGGCTGAAGGCGGGCGGCGCCTCTTCGGCCAAGCCGAGCAGGTCGTCGGGCTCGACGGGCGGAATCGGCGGGACGCCGGTCTGCGGCCCGAGCGTCTGCTGCGACGCGCCGGGCGTCGTGACGACCTGCGCGCGCGCCCCGGCCACGGGGCCGAGCATGATGACAAAGGCCAGTATGAGACGTAAACTCTTCAACCCACTCACTCCTTGCCGCCGTGTCCGGCGAAACAAAAAAGCGCGCCATGATAGCACAGACCGCCAACGTGACGGCGCGCACAAGTTTTAGAGGGAAGAGCCAGGCGGGCAAACGCTTTGATGCGAACCGACATCGTACGCGATGTATGCACCGCCTCTGCGCCGTAAAAGCCGAAAGCAACCGTCGTTCCTAAAACTTCCTTTTGACAAGGCCGAAACCGCGACCATAGAATTTCGACACGTTCCAGCGAGCCTCGCCTTTGAACTTGTCGAACAGAGTGCGGCCAGAGAGAGAGCCTGTTACGGTCGAGAGCATTCGCGCCGCGCACCGCGCGCGCCGCGAGGAGATACGCGCGCGCCTCCAGGAGTTCGACGAGGTCTGGCGGACGGCCACGGACGCGCGCCTGTGGGAAGAGCTGGTCTACTGCATCTTCACCGCGGGCGCCTCGGCGCGGATGGGACTCGGGTCGGTCGAGGCCGTGCGGCACCTGCTCGCGAGCGGCACGCATGAAGAACTGACGCTCGCGCTCCTGGGTCGGCATCGCTACCCGAACGCGCGCTCGGGCTACATCGTCGTCACGCGCGAGTATCTTGAGGGCGACTGCCGGATGCGTCTGCGCGAGCGGCTCTCGTCTTTTGAAGACCCCGTGGCGCGGCGCGACTGGCTCGCGCGCGAGAAGGGCATCAAGGGGCTCGGCTACAAGGAGTCGAGCCACTTCCTGCGCAACGTCGGCCTGCGCGGCTACGCCATCCTCGACAAGCACATCCTGCGCTGCCTGTCCGAGGTCGGCGTCATCGACTCGCCGCAGCCGCCCGCGACCCGCGCGCGCTACCTCGCCACGGAAGCGCGCCTGCGCGACTTCGCGCGCGACGTTTCGATAGACTTCGACGAACTCGACCTCGTCCTCTGGTCCATGAAGACCGGCGAGATTCTGAAGTGAGGTTCTTTATGAAGAGACTTTCTCCCACGGCGGCTGTTGTTCTGGCCGCCCTCGCGTTCTTCGCGACGGCGTCCGTCGTTGACGCTTCGGACGAGAAGGCGCGGGCACGCGCCGAGCGCGCGACGCGCGAGGGCGAGTACGAGGCGGCGGAGAAAATCTACCGCGACCTCATCGCCAAAGACCCGCGCGACTCCGCGGCGCGGCTGGGCTTGAGCCGCGCGCTGCTCAAGCAGCGCAAGAACCTCGAAGCCTACGACCACGCGGCGCGCGTCGTCGCGCGCGAGCCCGAGTCGGCCCGCGCGCACGCGCTCCTCGGCGCGGCGCTGTTGGGGTCGGGCGACTTCCGTCTCTCGGTCGAGGAGTTCCGCACGGCGCTCACCTTCAGGGAGGACGAGGCCATCGCCATCGGCGGCCTCGCGATGGTGGACTTCTACGAGAACCGCATCTCGCAGAGTCTCGCGGGGCTGCGCCGCGCCGCCTTCATCGACCCCAACGAGCCCGACTACATCTTCAACCTCGGGCAGGTCGCCGCGCGCAACGAACGTTACAGGGAGGCGGCCGACGCCTACGAGACCTTTCTCCGCGTCGCGCCCAAGACCGACTCCGACCGCCGCGCGCGCATCCGTGGTCTCATCGAATTCCTGCGCTACCTCGGCCAGCAGGGCAATCTCCTCGACGTGGGCGGCCCCAACTCGGTCGCGCTCCCGTTCGAGTTGGTCAACAGCCGCCCCGTCATCAACGTGCGCGTCAACGGCTCGCAGAAGACCCTGCGCTTCGTCGTGGACACGGGCGCCGGCATGTGCGTCATCTCCGACGTGGCGGCCGACAAGATGGGTATCAGGTCGGTGGCGCGCGGCGGCATGGCGCGCGCCGTCGGCGGCGAGGGGCGCTTCGAGATCGTCTACGGCTTCCTGCAATCGCTCCACGTCGGCGACGCGAAGGTCGAGCGCGTGCCCGTCTACATCCGCAAGTTCTACAACGAGCAGGAGCCCGTTGACGGCTACATCGGTCTCTCGGTGCTCGGCAAGTACATGACGGTCGTCGATTACGGCGGGCGCCAGATGCTCCTCATGCGCGACGAAGAGGCGCGGCGCGCGGCGGCCCAGCCTGCGTCGCCCAAGTCAATCGAGGTGCCCATCCGCACCACTTCGAGCGGCTTCTGGAGCAGCGAGGTCAGCTTCGACGGACTGGAGAAGCCGGTCCAGTTCATCATCGACACCGGCGCCTCCATCTCCGTCGTCTCGAAGGTGCTGGCGGCGCGCGCGGGCTTCGAGCGTTACGCGCAGGCGGGCTACATCAAGGTCTACGGCGCGGCGGGTTTGGCCGACAACATCCAGACCATCCTGCTGCCGCACTTCACGCTCGGCCCGCAGACGTGGCAGAACATCTACGCGGCGGTGCTCGACCTGGAGGCGATCAACGAGACGGCCGGGTTCGAGCAGACGGGTATCGTCGGCGGCAACATCCTGCGCCGCTACCGCGTGACGTTCGACTTCGCGCGCGGCGTCATCCGCCTCGACCCAGACCCGCGCGTCACGCCGCAGGACGACCGTGGCAAGCCGGCCATCATCTCGGGCCAGTCATGAAGCAGAGCATCTATCTTGAGACCTCGGTCGTCGGCGCCTACCTCGACAACGGCGAGCCGTTCCGACGCGACCTGACGATCCGCTGGTGGGAGCACGAGATGTCGGAGTATCGACCGGTCGTCTCGCCGCTCGTCGTCCGCGAGCTTGAGCGCGTGCCGGAGCCGCACAGCAAGGCGTATCTCAAGCTCGTCGCGCCGCTCGAACAGGTAGACTTGACGGACGAGGTCGCCATCCTCGCCGAGGGCTACATCTCGCGCGGCATCTTCCACCGCAAGTACATCGGCGACGCACTCCACGTCGCCCTTGCCTCGTTCCACAAAATAGACTATCTAGTGACCTGGAATTTCGGCCACCTCGCGAACGTCAGGCGGCAGGCGCGCATCAGACTCTTCAACACCGCCGCCGGTTTCTTTGTCCCGCAGATCGTGACGCCCGAGTTCCTCGTGTCGGAGATGACAGAGAAGGGGTGAATGGTGAATAGTAAATGGCGAATGGTTGACGAACGCGCCCATTTGCCATTTACTATTCACCATTGACTATTTACCATCATGTACCGCAAGCCGAGATTCCTCGAAGAACTGCACGCCATACGCGAGGAGATGTCGCGCGAGGCTGACTACGACGTAGAACTGTTCGCGGAGATGGTGCGCTCGGGCGCGACGCCGCGCCACGGCCCCGTCCGCAACATTCGCGGCTTCCGCAGCCGCGCCCCGCGCGCCGCCGAAGGGCAGGGAGCGAAGCCCGCCCCGAAGAAGCGGGCATCAAGATAAGAGCGCCGAGAGTTAACAGCTAACATGGAAGAAACGTTCGAAGCCATTGGAATCGACGTGCCGAGCGAGAAGGACTTCAACCATCTCGCCGAGCGCGCGGGCGATCAGGGCGAGCCCACACAGCTCTGCCGCCGTGGCGCCGTGCTCCACGGCCGCTGCTGGAAGCTCGGTGAAGGGCTCGAAGTCTGGACGGTGCTCTACGAGTCGGGCACGGGCGAAATTTTCTACGCCGACTGCCGCCCCGGTTTTCGCGCGCGCTACACGCAGCGCGTGACTCCCTGGGCCTTGACCGAGTACGACGAGGACGGCGAGGCCATCGTCCACGGCTACTGCGACGGCCACGACACCGAAGTCCTCTTCGAGTTGCAGAACCTGACCGAGGTCGGCCCCGAAGGCTTCCGCGCGCAGGAACTTCACGTCGGTCTGTGCGGACTGGCCTACCGCGCGCGCGTCACGAGCGAGCCCACCGAAACGCGCTGGCGGCCGCTCGAAGACGCCGCGCCCTCGCGCGCCGCGCACGAGAACGACTGGTCACTGTCGGGGCGCGTCATCTCGTTCAAGCCGCTCCGCAATCCCGTCTCCGGCACGGACCTCTACTGGGTCTATCTCGACCTCGGCCGCCTCCGTCTCGAAGTGCTGGTCAACACGAAGGCGCTGCGCGGCGACGCGCTCGCCGTCGGCGCGGGCTTCTCCGCCGAGGTCTGGCTCCAGGGCCACGTCCTCGACCGCCGCGCGCTGCTCTCGCGCTACGAAGGCCGCGACACCACCGCCACCCGCGCCTCGCTCTGGACGCACTTGAAGAGAAGGAACTAGAGGTAACCGAATATGACTCGGGAATTCACGGTCACGGTCTGGCGGGAGGGTGAGTGGTTCATCGCGCAGTGCAGGGAAGTGGAAGTCGCGAGCCAGGGGTTAACAGAAGAAGAAGCACTCGAAAATCTCCGCGAAGCTGTCGAGCTTCACTTCGAGCCTCCCCGCGCGACGATTGTGTCCCGATGAGTTTGAGAGCTTGTAGACCGCCGCAAACCTGATGCCCGCCCTCAGACGATTAGCTCTCGCCGCACTCCTCCTTATCGTCGCCGGCGCCGCCGGGCTCTACTTCTTCAACCAGTATTGGATTCATCGTTACGACGCGCTCATCGCGCGGCAGGCCGCAGTCTACCGGCTCGACCCGGACCTCGTGTGGAGCGTCATCTACGAGGAGACGTACTTCCGCCCCTGGATGAAGGGCGACGCGGGCGAGGTCGGGCTGATGCAGGTGACGCCGACGGTCGGGCGCGAGTGGGCGGCCGAGACGGGCATGCGCGAGTTGGCCGAGCAGATGCGGCGCGACCCCGAGACGGCGCTCGCGGACCCCGAGCGCAACATACAGGTCGGCTGCTGGTACCTGGAAAAGATTTGGAAGGACTACCACGACACGCCCGGCGCCGAGCCGCGCGTCGTCGCCGCCTACAACGCCGGCCCCTCGCGCGCCGCCGAGTGGAACCGCGTCGCGCCCGGCCGGCGCCCCCTCACCGCCGAAGAGTTCGTCGCGCGCATAGACTTCCCCACGACCCGCGCCTACGTCTCCAACATCCTCGAACGCTACCGGAAGAAGAAAGTGAGCGGTGAGCGGTGAGCAGTGAGCAGTTGAAAGAAACAAACGTCACGCTCGCTTTGACTCTAATACTGCTTACTGCTCACCGCTCACCGCTCACCGCCTTATGACTTACCGTCAACTGCTGGCCAGCAACGCGGACTTCCGGAGGCTTTGGGCGGGGCAGGTGATTTCGGAGGTCGGCGACTGGCTGAACAACATCGCGGTGCTGGCGCTCGCCATCCAACTCGCGGGCGCGGGGAGCGTGGGGCTCGCGGTCGCGACCTACGCCATCGCGCGACACCTGCCGCTCTTCATCTTCGGGCCGGTGGCGGGCGTCGTCGTGGACCGCGTCAGCCGCCGCCGCGTGATGATCGCGGCCGACGTGGCGCGCGCGGTGCTCGCGCTCGGGTTCCTGCTGGCGAACCGCTCCGCGTCGCTCGCGCTCATCTACGTCGTCGGCGCGTCGCTCTTCTCGGTCTCGGCCTTCTTCAACGCGGCCAAGCGCGCGTCGATTCCGAACCTCGTCGGCTCGACCGAAGAGTTGCTGGCGGCCAACTCGCTCTCGGCCTCGACGACGGCCGCGACCATCGCCGTCGGCTCCGCGCTCGGCGGCGTCGTGGCGACGGCGCTCGGGCGCGACACGGTCTTCGTCCTCAACGCCCTGACCTTCCTCGCCTCGGCCGAGATGATAAGAAGAATCACTGGATTGCGGAATGCGGATTTCGGATTGCGGATTGATAACAGTGCCGCTGTCTCCCAATCCGCAATCCGAAATCCGCATTCCACAATTGACAGCGGCCTCTCCGCGTTAAAACGCGCGGCGTCGGAGTTCGTTGAGGGCTTGCGTTATGTAAGACGCGACCGCGTGCTGGCGGCGGTCTTCGTGGTGGCGGGCGGTTGGGGTTTGGGGAACGGCGCGGCGCGCGCACTCTACAGTCTGTTCGGTGCATCGCTCGGAGAGCAGGTGGCCGGTCGTTGGGGCGCGTCCGTGAGTGCCATAGCAGAGCGGCCGACCGACTTCGGCATCTCCGTGCTGTTCGTGGCGATGGGGCTCGGCGGCGTGCTCGGTGCTCCGCTCGCGCGCCGTTTCAACAGCGGAGCGGTCGAAGGCTTGGGCGCGCGCATGGGTCGCTCATTAACTCTCGACGGCTGCGGGTTGCTGCTCTTCAGCCTGACGCCGAACCTCTTCGGCGCGGCGGCGCTGCTGGTCGCGCGCGAGATGAACTTCGCCATCTGGTGGACGGCGCAGCAGACGCTTCTGATGCGTCGCACCGAAGACGCCTTCGCCGGCCGCGTCTTCGCCTCCTACGAGACTTTGACGACGCTGATGATGGTCGGCTCGATGCTCATCTCGGGCGCGGCGGCCGACCGCGTCGGCATGCGCGCCGTCGCGGCCGGCGGCGGCGCGGTGGTGATGCTGTCGGGGCTCCTCTGGTTCGTCCTGCGGCGTCAAGGCAGGGAAACGTGATGACGAAAATCTACTGCGCGCGCTGGGTGCTGCCCGTAACTTCAGAGACTATCCGTGACGGCGCGGTCGCCGTCGAGGGGACGCGCATCAAGGGCGTGGGGCCACGGGCGGAGGTGTCGGAGCGGTTCCCGTCGGCGGAGGTTTTGGAGTTGGGCGAGGCCGCGTTGCTGCCGGGCTTCGTCAACTGCCACACGCACCTTGAGCTGACGGCGATGCGCGGCTTCCTCGAAGCGGAGGAGGGCGACTTCTTCGCGTGGCTGCGTAAGGTCACCGTCTCGCGCAACGAGCGGATGAGTTCGGAAGACCTCTATGTCTCGGCGGCGTGGGGCGCGGTCGAGGCTGCGCGCGCGGGCGTGACCTGCGTCGGCGACGCGAGCGACGCGGGCGCGACGACGATGAAGGCGCTGCGCGACGCGGGGCTGCGCGGCGTCGTCTATCAAGAGGCTTTCGGCCCGGACGCGCGCGAGGCCGCCGTCAAGTTCGACCACGCGCGCGAGAAGATCGACCGCCTGCGTTCGGGCGAGACGGCGCTCGTCACGCTCGGGCTCTCGCCGCACTCGCCTTACACGGTCGCGCCGCCGCTGCTTGAGATGCTCGCGCGTTACGCGGTCGAAGAGCGACTGCCGCTCATGATGCACGCGGCCGAGTCGGAGGCCGAGCAGGCGTTGATGCTCGAAGGCGGCGGCATCTTTGCTGCGGCCTACGCGCTGCGCGGCTTCACGTTCGACTCGCCGCGCACGACGACCATCCGCCACCTCTCGAACACGGGCGTCCTCGACGCGCGGCCGCTCCTCGCACACTGCGTGCGCGTTGACGAGGGCGACATAAAGTTGATGAAGGAACACGGGACGGGCGTCGCGCACTGCCCGAAGTCGAACGCGAAACTCGGGCACGGCCGCGCGCCGCTGGCGTCGATGCTTGAGGCGGGCGTCAATGTCGGGCTCGGCAGCGACTCGGTCGCCAGCAACAACGTCTGCGACCTGTTGGAAGAGTCGCGCTTCGCGCTGCTCGCCGCGCGCGCCGCGTTGGAGTCAATCGAGGGCGGCCGGATGCTCGACGCGAACGACGCACTCAGACTTTCAACTTACGGCGGCGCGTCGGCGATGAACATGCAGCGCGTGACGGGCTCGCTCGAAGAGGGGATGGAAGCGGACCTCGTCGCGGTGCGGCTCGACGCGGCGCACCAGACGCCGGCCTACGACCCTTCGGCCGCGCTCGTCTTCTCGTCCTCGGGGCGCGACGTGCTGCTCACGGTCGTCGCCGGACGCGAAGTCTTCCGCGACGGCCGCGTCACGACGCTCGACGAGGAGAGCCTACGCGCGCGCCTCCTCGACCTCGCGCGCCGTCTTGCCGAAGCGAGGGAACAGTAATGCCCCGGCACCGGCGCGGTTATGAGACTGTGCTTTGCCTCACACTTCACTCTTATCAAAAAAATTTGTGAGTTGCTCGGTAATCCAGAATATACTTGTGTAATGTTGAACTTCCTCAAAGCTTACTTCCACTTCTGTGACCTCGCGTTCAAAGAAATCAAACCCAGTAAGGGAGGTAAGCTGATGAAAGTAATTTGATATGTGTGTGTCTTTTTCATTTGCATAATCATTAGTGATCTACTTGGCATACCTTATATCGAGATAATTAAGTTGTTGTCATGGTATTGGTGGGTAGTCATTACCCTTCTAATCGGATGTCTCTTTCTGCTATCACTTATTGAAGGTGCTCGTCGCTTTCATGAAAGGACAAAAAAAGAACTTAACACGCAACATGAAGCGGCAACGAACCTATTCCATGGGAACGCTGATATTATCGCGCACTTACAATATGAGCGTGGTATAGCAACAGAGCTACTTGGGCGTGGAGGACCACTGGATGATTCAACAGTTCATGACTGGACAGCCGGGGTAATTAATTACTTGAAAGAATATGGCTTGGCAGATTTTGTTGAAAGATTGTCAGAACGCGATGATAAACTTCTAAAACTCCTTCCGGAGAGTCTTCCTTCTTCAAACCCTGACGAGTTACGCAAAATGCGTTTTAGAGCTCGAATGGATTTACTTCGTAAATTTTCAAATGAGCTTCGAACTGAGGTGATCAATTCCCCATACGGAGATAATTTGGGCTCGACAAGGTTATTCAACGTGTCGCGGAAGGGGTAAGCAATAACCCTTCCCTTACCACATTTCCCCACGGAACATTGGCTTTGATGATTCACCTGCGCTCCATCGACATCAAACCGGCGGCGAGGGAGTTCGACGGATTCCCGTTCGCGCTGCCGGTCGTCCGAAAGTTCAAGGAGATAAAGTTCCGCAGCCCCGTCACGTTCCTCGTCGGCGAGAACGGGTCGGGGAAGTCTACGGTGCTCGAAGCAGTCGCGGCGGGCGTCGGCTCGGTCGTGGTGGGCGGCGAGGACGTGCGCGCCGACAAGACGCTCGCGCACGCGCGCGCGCTGGCGGCGCAGCTCAAGCTCGTCTGGTCGAAGCGCACGCATCGCGGCTTCTTCCTGCGCGCCGAAGACTTCTTCAACTTCACGCGGCGCGTCAACCAGACGAGCGCGGAGCTTGAGGAGATGGCCGGCGAGTTCGAGCGCGAGGGGCTCAAAGGTTACGGGCTGCGGCTCGCGCAGGGCGTGGTGCGCGGGCAGCGGCGCGCGCTCGCCAATCGCTACGGCGAGGACGCGGACGCGCGCTCGCACGGCGAGAGCTTCCTCCAACTCTTCCAGTCGCGCTTCGTGCCCGGCGGCCTCTACCTGCTCGACGAGCCGGAGGCGCCGCTCTCGCCGCAACGCCAACTCGCGCTCCTCGCCATGCTCAAGGAGATGACCGCGCAGGACTCGCAGTTCGTCGTCGCCACGCACTCGCCGATCCTGATGGCCTACCCCGGCGCGGACATCCTCAGCTTCGACCACACCCCCGTCCGCCGCATCCCCTACGAAGAGGTCGAACACGTCACCCTCACCCGCGACTTCCTCAACAACCCCGAAGCCTTCCTCCGCCGCCTGTAAGCCCTTAAGTCTGCTTCAGAGCCGGGCTCGCCGCTTGCAGCGCCCTCGCGATCTCCATGATGCGCGCGAGGCTGACCGATTCATACTCGACGGCCTCGTATCGTTGAATCTGCTGCTCCGGCATTCCCAAACGCTCGGCCAAATCCTTCTGACTCAACCCGGCCGCGATGCGCGCGCGGATGAGGTCTTGAGGAACGACCGCGATGTAACTGAGGTCGGGAGGCGGTATCTCCCCGGTCTTTATCCCTTCGTACTCACGCAGTTCGTCATGCAGAGACTCCAGTTGACTCCGCAGGGCATCGGTCTGTGCTTTAACCAGCCGTGGGTGCGACCGCTTGTCGCCGGCCGCCTGCACCGAGAAAGCCTCCAGCGCGGCCTCAAGCTTCGCGGCCTGCGCCCTGGTGATGCGGTACTGTCTTTCGTTCTTAATCATTATCCATCGTCTAATATCAACTCGATGATGCCCTTCGGCTCGCCCGTCTGCCTGTCCACCTGGAAGAAGTCCAGAAACGCGCTTCCGGTAATCCCTTCCGGCACCTGAGCCGGGAAGAATTCCGCCCCGAAACGCGCCTTCTGCGCCGCCCGCCCGTCCGCGAAATCGAAGAACACATCGTCGAGCGCATCAGCATCGACGCCGTCAATGTCCCAACAGACATCGATGTCGTTCGGCAGTTCTTTGGACGTGACGAAACTTCCATTGACATACACACGACGGCAGCCCGCCGCACGCAGCAGACGTAAAGCCTCGACCAGCCCTGTTAGTAATTGCTTCCTTCTTTCGTTACCTCCGAAACGCTCGCGCACCTCGTCCAAAGTTGCGGGATGTACCCCTTCGGGTAACAACCCGTGGGCGGTGAAATCGGGAATCAAGGTTTACCCTCCTCTTCGCGTATAACTCTTCATCGATGTAGACATCTTTTTGGCTCCCTTCCTTCGCGATGAAAGTAATGTGTGCGCTCATCGCGTGTGCGCACCGCTGAGATGATTCTCAGCATTGCCGCGACCCAACAATATCATTGTGTCGCCCGGCCGTCAAAGGAAATAATCTCCCCGGTCATTCCGTGACTGCCTCACAGGTGACGCTCGTCACGGTCTTCAACTACACTGTGCAAAATAATTCCGACGGATGAGACGGGAAGCTTATGAACGTACTGGTGTTGAACTGCGGCAGCTCGACGGCGAAGTTTCAGTTGATCGCGACGGACCTTGACCACATCGCGCGGGACGCGGACGAGCATTTGGCGGGTGGGGTGATCGAGCGCATCGGGGGCGAGGCCATCATCACGTTTCAGGCGCGGGGCGGGGAGGCGCGGCGCTCGACGGCGCCGGTGCGCGACGTGCGCGCGGCCGTCGAGACGATTATCCGTTGGGTGACTTCGGCCGACTCGGGCATCGCGGAGGTGAAGAGCGTCGGCGACATACACGCCGTGGGCCATCGCGTCGTCCACGGCGGCGAGCGTTTCACGCACTCCGTCCTCATCGACGATGACGTGCTGCGCGGCATAGAGGACTGCATCGACCTCGCGCCGCTGCACAACCCCGGCAACATTCGCGGCATACAGGCCGCGCGCGAGGTCTTCGGGCCGGGGCTGCCGCAGGTCGCGGTCTTCGACACGGCCTTCCACCAGACGCTCCCGCCGCACGTCTACCTCTACGCGCTGCCCTACCAGTGGTATCGACGCCACCGCGTGCGCCGCTACGGCTTTCACGGCACGTCGCACCGCTACGTCGCCTATCGTTACCGCAAGCTGCGCGGGGTGGGACGCGACGAGACGAACATCATCACGCTCCACCTCGGCAACGGCTGCTCGGCGGCGGCGATCAAGGGCGGGGACTCTTTGGACACCTCGATGGGGATGACGCCGCTCGAAGGCTTGGTGATGGGGACGCGCTCGGGCGACATCGACCCGGCCATCATCGAGTACGTCGCGGCTAAAGAGGGGTTCTCGGCGCAGGAGGTGGACTCGGTCTTGAACAAGCAGTCGGGGCTGTTGGGGATTTCGGGGTTGACGAATGACATGCGCGAGCTGCTCGACGAGAAGCGCGAGTCGGGCGACCGCCGCGCGGGCCTCGCCGTCGAAATCTTCTGCTACCGCATACGCAAGTACGTGGGCGCGTATCTCGCGGCGCTGGGCGGCGCGGACGCGCTGGTCTTCACGGGCGGCATCGGCGAGAACTCGGCGGAGGTGCGCGCGCGCGTCTGCGAGGGGCTCGGCTGGATGGGCGTCGAACTCGACGCGGCGCTCAACGAGGCGACGACGGCGCGCCGCGAGGGCCTCATCAACCGCGAGGGCTCGCGCCTCGCCGTCTACGTCATCCCCACCGACGAAGAACTCCTCATCGCCCGCGACACCGTGCGGCTCATCAGGGGCGTGACGCAGAGGTTCTGAGTGGAACGATGAAGTAGGAACGCTGAACGATGAACTAAGAACAGAAGGCCGGGTCTCCCTTTCGGGACGCCCGGCCTTCGTCTTTCAGTTCAACGTTCAGCGTTCCTACTTCATCGTTCCACTCACGGTGCGAAGCGCGTGCGGTACTCGATGGAGTCGAGGAAGGCTTTGACCATCTCGGCCCGGACGTAGTCGCCGTTGAACTCGTTGAGCTTGTCGAGCCAGAACTTCCAGCCACGGAAGTCAACGTCCTGCGGGTCGTTCGGGTTCCTGCGGAGGTAGCCGTAGAACTGCATCAGCACGAAGGCGCGGCGGAACTCGTTCTGCTGGAGCACGCTGTTCTCCGAGACGGCGCGCAGCACCTGCGCGCGCGTCTTCGCGTTCGCGGCGAGGTCGTTGACGAGGCCGTCGCGCTCCGACTGCGTGAGCACGCCGCCCGCGTTCAGGTTGAGCTTATCGACGAACTGCGCCGACGGCATCGACTGCGGGAACGCGTCGAGGAACCGCTGCCGCTGGACGAACTCGGCCATGTAGGCGTTCTTGTTGGCTTCGAGCTTCAGGTCCCATTCGGGCTGGCCGACGACCACGCCCTCGCCGATGCTCCGCGTGTCGGGCAGGAACTCTTGCAGGCGCACGACCGGCACCGTCCCTTCGACGTTCGGCGAAGTCGCGTCGCCGTACGCCGCCTTGTAAGTTCTGTAGACGAGGTAGCCCGAGTTCTGGAACTCAATCGACAGGAAGAACGCGGCCGAGACGTTGATGCGCTTGACCTCGCGGCAGCCCGCGTCCGCGCCGCACTGCTCGATCTCGCCGATCCAGAAGTTAAGGCCGGCGTCGTCGGGCTCGCGGTTGAGGAAGTCGTGGTAGTGCTGGCGCACGAAGTCGGAACTAACGTCTATCGGGTTGACGCCCGGCGGCGGGTTGTCGTCGGCCGCGATGTTGACGGTGGCCGTCGCCTGGCCGCCGAGGCTCGCTCCGCCCGTCGGGTTCGAGAGCGTGAGGTTGATCGTCTCCACGCTCTCGGTGTAGGCGTCTTCGGTCAGCAGCACGTCGAAGCTCTTCGAGGTCTCGCCCGAGGCGAACTGCAACCTGCCGGAGACGGCCGTGTAGTCCCTGCGCTCCGTGGCCGTGCCGTCCGACGTGGCGAAGCTCACGCCCACGGCCGACGACGGGTCGCCCGCGCGCGTGACCGTGACGGTGACGAAGTGCGCGCTCTCGTTAACCGCGTAGGCGGCCTGCGAGAAGCGCAGCGAGGTCCCGTCGTCGTTGGTGATGGTGCCCTGACCCTGCGAGTCCGCGAGGGTCGCGTGCGCCGGCGAGTGCAGTTGGACGAAGAAGGTCTCGTCCGCCTCGTTCGCGGTGTCGCCGTTGACGTTGACGGTGATGGTCTTCGTCGTCTCGCCCGCCGCGAAGCTGAGCGTGGCGAACCCGACGCTCGCGTAGTCGATTGGCGCGGCCGCCGTGCCGTCGGCCGTCGAGTAGTTGACCGTCACCTCCTGCCCGCTCACGGCCGAGAGCGTGACGGTGAACGTGGCGGCCGTCGTGCCCGAGTTGCCTTCGACGACAATCGCGTCCCCGATGGAGATGGAGGGCGCCGCCGCGTCGTCGTCGTCGATGATGGTGCCCTGACCCGTCGGGTTGCTGATGGAGGCGTTGGTCGGGTTCGAGATGTTGACGTTGAAGTTCTCGAAGATTGCCTCGTCCAGGGTGTCGCCGACGACCGCGACGTTAACCATCTTCACGGTCTCGCCCGGGGCGAAGGTGAGCATGGTCGGCGGGACGGCGACGTAGTCGCCCGGCGCCTTGGCCGTGCCGTCGGAGGTGGCGTAAACGACGGTCACGGTCTTGTCGCTCGCCTCGGAGAGCCTGATGGCGAACGTGGCGTTGACGGTGCCCGAGTTGCCCTCGTCCACCACCGCGGCGCTCACGGTGAGCGATGGCTCGCCGTCGTCGTCGGTGATGGTGCCGACGGCCTGCCCGTCGTTAACTGTCGCGATGGTCGCGCCCGACGCGCCCGAGAGGTTCGCGAGGAAGGTCTCGTTCGGCTCGTCAATGGTGTCGTTGGTGATGGGGACGCCGAAGAACTTCTCCGTCTCGCCGGGGTTGAAGGTCAGCGTGCCGCTGACCGCCGCGTAGTCGCTGCCGGCCGTGGCGGTGCCGTTGGCCGTCGCGTAGTTGACGGTCACGATCTGCCCGCTCGCGGCCGAGAGCGTGACTTTGAAACTGGCCGTGCCCTGTCCCTCGGCCACCGTCACGTCGCCGTTGGAGGAGGCGTCACCAAAGGAGAGAGTGGGCGTCGCGTCGTTGTCGGTGATGGTGACGGTCGCGCTGCTCGGCGTGCCGGCGGCGGAGCCTGTGTTCACGAACAGGTTGACGTTGAAGGTCTCGTCCGTCTCGTCGAACACGTCGTTCGTGGTGGCGATCTGGAAGGTCTTGCTCATGTCGCCCTGCGCGAAGCTGAGCGTGCCGAACTCTACGCCCGCGTAGTCACTGCCGGCCGTGGCCGTGCCGTTCGCGGTGTTGTAGTTGACCGTGGCGGCGTTGGTGCCGCCGGTGCGCGTGACGGTGACGGTGACCGCGCCGCCCTCGGCGACCGTGTAGACGGCCGAGTCGAGCTTGAAGATCGGCGGGGCGTCGTTGTCGCCGATGTGGAGCGTGGCGGAGGCCGGGTTGGGGCTGGCGCCGAAGCCGGGCGTGAGCGTCAAGTTGACGGTCTCGTCGTCCGGCTCGTCGAGCGTGTCGTTGATGATGGTGACGGTAACGTCCTTGAACGCCTCGCCAGCCGCGAAGGTGAGCGTGCCCGAGGTGGCCGTGTAGTCGGAGCCAGCCGTGGCCGTGCCGTCGGACGTGGAGTAGCTGACCTGCGCGCCGCCCGGCGCCGAGCCCGAGCGCGAGACTCTGAACGTGAACGTGCCATCGCCCTCGCCCCAGAAGAGGTTGGGGCCGTTGGTGATCACGAACAGGCTCGCCTCCTCGTCGTTGGTGATCGTGCCCAGAGCTTGGCTGTCGCTGATGGTCGCGTTGGTCGGGCTTGAGAGGTTGACGTTGAAGGTCTCGTCGTTCTCGTAGATGTTGTCGCCGACGACGCTGACGACGGCGTTCTTGGAGGTCTCGCCCGGGTTGAAGGTGAGCGTGGCGGAGGCGACCGCCGTGTAGTCTGAGCCGGCGGTCCCCGTCCCGTCCGCCGTGGCGTAGTTGACGGTGACGGTGTTGACGGTCGGGAACTGGATGCCGACCGCGAAGTTGAAGTTGGTCGTGACGCCGGTGCCCTCGGCGGCGCCGCGGTCGCCGATGGTGAGCGCGGCGTCGTCGTTGTTGATGATGCCCTTGCCCTGATTATCCGTGATGGTCGCGTTGCTCGGGCTTGAGAGGGTGACGAAGAAGTCTTCGTGCGCCTCGGGCGTCGTGTCGCCGTTGACGTTGACGGTGACGGGCTTCGTCGTCTCGCCGGGAGCGAAGGTGACCGTGCCGCTGGCCGAGGCGTAGTCGGAGCCCGCTGTCGCCGTGCCGTTCGCGGTGGCGTAGTTGACCGTTACGGTCTGGCCGCTCGCGGGCAGGAGCGAGACGGTGAAGGTGGCGGCCGTGGTGCCCGAGTTGCCCTCGGTCACGGTCGCGTCGCCGACGCTGAGCGAGGGCGCGCCGTCGTCGTCCGTGATGGTGCCGATGCCGAAGGTGTCGTCGGGGATGGTCACGTAGGTCGCGTTCGTCGGTCCAAAGAGCTGGAGGACGAAGGTCTCGTTCGGCTCGTCCACCGTGTCGCCGAGGACCGGAACGTTGACGTTCCTCTCGCCCGACTCGCCGGGGGCGTAGGTGATGGTGCCGCTGGTCGTCGTATAGTCTTCGCCGGGGGTGGCCGTGCCGGTGAACCACTCCCTCCACTCCGTGGTGTAGCTGACGGTCACCGTACGCGAACTCGTGCCGGTGAGCTTCACGACGAAGGTGGCGGTGGTCGAGGACGCGTTGCCCTCGATCACCGTTACGCTCTTCGTGATCGAGAGGGTGGGCGTCGCGTCGTTGTCGGTGATGTTCAGGACGGCCGTCGTCTGCGAGCCGAGCGTGGCGCCGCCGCCGGGCGTGCTCAGCGTCAGGTTGACGGTCTCGTCCAGCTCGTCGGTCGTGTCGTCGTTGATGGTAACGCCGAAGGTCTTGGTCGTCTCGCCGTCGGCGAAGTTGAGCGTGCCGGAGGTCGCGACGTAGTCGGAGCCAGCGGTCGCGGTGCCGCCCGTCGTGGTCGCGTAGTTGATCGAGACCGCGCCGTCGTCGCCGCCCGCGCGGCTGACGGAGATGAGGACGGAGCCGCCGCCCTCGCCGACCGTGTAGGTGGGCGCGCTGAACTGGAGCGTGCCCGGCGTGGGCGTCGGCGTGGGCGTCGGGTCGCAGGGCGAGGGGCCGACGTTGGTCGGCGTGAGCAGGAAGGCGTGCGCCTTGCCGTCGGGGTTGACGCCGTAGCCGACGATCTGGCCGCGATTGTTGATGCCGCGCGCCTCGCGGAACGTCCAGTTCGTGCCCGGCACGACGACGTTGAGGTCTTGCAGGCCGTTCGCGCTCGTCCAGATGAAGGCGCGCGTCACGTTGCCGTTGCCCGGCGCGCCCGTCTCGGAGTAGCCGACGACCGTCCCGTCGTTGTTGATGTCGTAGGCGTAGCTGTTCTTGTCGCCCGCGAGCACGCCGAGGTCGAGCATCTCGCCGGAGTCGGACTGGTTGTTGGCGTTGGCGTCCTTCCAGCGGAAGGCGTGGAAGGACTGCGTGATGCTGCCCTGCGGGACCGTGATGTAGGAGTAGCCCGAGACCTCGCCCGTCTCGCTGACCTCGGTCGCGACGCTGACGGCGCCGCCGAGCGTGCCGAGGTCGATGGCGACGCCGCCGACGGTGACGAAGGCGTGCGTGCCCGACGTGGAGAGGTTGGCCGAGCCCGCGATCTGCCCCGCGTCGTTGATGCCGAAGGCGCGGATGGGCGTGCCCCACGGCGCGGTCAACGCCTGCATGCCGACGCCCGACTGCCAGACGAAGGCGCGGTCCTGAAGACCGCCGTCTTCGGACTGGCCGACGACGAGGCCCGAGGCGTTAACGTCCTGCGCCTCGGCCGAGAAGCCGCCGAGCGTGCCGATGTCCTGCATGGGGCCGGCCGCGGGGCGGACGAACGGGTGCGGAAGGCTTCCCGCCGTCAGCGCGGAGCCGATGACCGTCTCGCCCTGGTTGAGGGCGTAGGCCGTGCCCGACTGGCCGCCGAGCGTGCCGAGGTCGGTCATGACGCCGTCCTTCCAACGGAAGGGGCGGAACTGGGCCGAGGCGCCCGCCGCCGCCTGCGACTCGCCGACGACGCGGCCGCACTCGTCGAGCCCGTAGGCCCTGCTCGCCTCGCCGCCGAGCGTGCCGAGGTCCGTCACGGTGTAGCCCGGCGCCTGGGCCGTCCCGCGCGGGGCCGGGGCGAAGGGGAGCAGCGCCAGCGCGAGCAGGCACACGAACGCCAACTGCCATTTCCTGAGGTAACGCATAATGTCAGCTACTTCATCCAGAAGAACGGGAATTTATTGCAGAGGAGCGGACCCACGTGCCGCTAAAAAAACAGCCCAGCCGAGGCCGCCATGAAGGGCGAGAACCGCCGCGTAACTTTAAAGAGGATAGCGGATTAAGTCAAATACGGAGCAGTAGACCGTAGACAATAGTCAGTAGGGTGCAGATAAAAGCGGCGCGGGTCTCATCCTTCGATGAAGAAGACCCGCGCCGCCTGTTCTTCTACTGACTACTGTCTCCTCGTTTTCACTGCCGCGCGGCCGTGAGGGCGTCGTCGAAGATTTCGAGGGCCACGTCCACGTTCTCGCGCGTGAGTATGAGCGGGGGCGACCAGCGGATGGTGTTGTAGCCGCACCCGAGGACGATGAGGCCGCGATTGAAGCACTCGACCTCGACGCGGTCGCGCAGCTCCGCCGCCGGCTCGCGCGAACCGTCGCCGCGCACCAGCTCGCAGCCGACCATCAGACCCAGTCCGCGCACGTCACCGATGCAGTCGTGCTTGCCGGCGAGGCGGCGCAAGCCCTCTTGCAGGTAGGCGCCGACTTCGGCCGAGTTGGCGACCAGTCCACCCTCTAACAACTCAATCGTCTTGAGCGCGGCGGCGATGGCGACCGGGTTCCCGCCGAAGGTCGAGGCGTGCGCGCCGGGTTTCCAGTCCATCAACTCGGCGCGCGCCACGCACGCGCCCATGGGTATCCCCGACGCGATGCCCTTGGCGAGCGTGATGATGTCTGGCTTAAGGTCGAAGTGCTCGCACGCGAACATCCGCCCCGTGCGGCCGAAGCCCGACTGCACCTCGTCAACGATGAGAAGCATGCCGTGCTCGTCGCAGATGCGGCGCAGGCCGTGCAGGAACTCGCGCGGCGCGGGGACGTAGCCGCCCTCGCCCTGCACGGCTTCGACCACGATGCCCGCGACCTCCTCGGGCGGCGTCGTCGTCAGGAAGAGACGCTGCTCGATCCAGTCGAGGCAGGCGCGCGTGACCGTCTCGGCGTCCGACTGCTCGCCCGTGAACGGGTGGCGGAAGACGTTGGGGTAGGGGACGTGCGTCACGTCGAGCGCCTGCCGCTTGAAGCCGTTGCGCTGCGCGATCTTCGAGGAGGTGAGCGACAGAGAGCCGAGCGTGCGGCCGTGGAAGCTGTTGAAGAAGGCGATGAACTTCTCGCGACCCGTCGCGTGCATGGCGAGCTTGAGCGCGGTCTCGACGGCCTCGGTCCCGCTGTTGGCGAAGTGCGTGCGGGTGGGGCCGGGGACGGGCACGATCTCTTCGAGCTTGCGCGCGAGGTCGGGCATGTGGCGGTAGTAGTAGTCCGTGCCGCACATGTGAATGAGGCTCGCGGCCTGTTCCTGAATCGCCTTCACCACCTCGGGGTGGCAGTGGCCGGTGGAGCAGACGGCGACGCCCGCGTTGCAGTCGAGGAACGTGTTGCCGTCCACGTCCTCGACCCAGACGCCGGAGGCGTGGTCGGCGACGAGCTTGTAAGCTGGGCGCGGGTAAGACGGGTTGACGTAGCGCGCGTCGGCCTCGACGATCTGCCTGCCCTTCGGGCCGGGCAGTTCGGTCCTGATTTCAGGTCTTTTAACTTCTGTGATTGCGGACATGACGAATCTCCTCCTTATGTTTAGCGATGGCGGGTACGACTTGGGGCTGCGAGGTGGAGGTTACGACGGAGGAGCGCGCCGCTAATCCGCGAACAGGTTCGCGCGGGAGTCGAGCGGCCGGAAGTGTAAGCGACAGTACTGACGCATGGCTTCTAAAATATACTCACATTGAGCGGCGACATCAATAGGGAACGATGAAGTAGGAACGCGGAACGATGAACTGAAGGCATGTCGTCTTATAGTTCATCGTTCCGCGTTCTTACCTTATCCTTTCAAGCCGCGCGCGTGCCGGTGTACTTGATGGGGGGCGCGATGGGGAGGTTGACCTTGATGATGCCGTTGATGGCGTCGTTGTTCTCGACCTGGCCCTTGATGGAGGCGTTGTAGGGCTTGCCCTGAAACTCCATCACGACGCGGGCGTCGAAGCCATCGTGCGTGACGGTCAGGGATTCGAGCGGCGCGTCGCCGAGCCGCGAGCTGATGTGTGCGCTGAGCGCGCCGCCCGTCCCCTCGAAGACGAGCGTCGCCGGGTGCTTGCCGAAGGGCGTCGCCACCTCAAGATTCCATGTTCCAACCAGATTCATAAAAGTATCTCCCCCCTGCCTGATGTTAAGTTTGATGAAAGCCGTCGGGTCGAAAATTCACGCGCCGGCCGCGCCGCCGCGCGCCCCGACGAAATCCTCGACGCGCTCGACGTAGGGCGCGACCTGCTCGCGGATCTGCGCGCCGTCGCCGACGACGACGACGGCCGCGCGCTCGGGCGTCACGTTCCGGCGGGCGGCGCGGCGCACGTCCTCCTTCGTCACGCGCTGGATGTTCTCGCGGTACGTCTCAAGGTAGTCGGGCGCGAGGTCGTGCATGCGTATCTGGACGAGTTGATCGACGAGCCCCTCCTGCGTCTCAAGCCGGATGGGGAAGATGCCCGTGAGATACGTCTTCGCGTCCGTCAGCTCCTTGTCGGACACGTCCTCGTCGCGGATGCGGTCGAGCTCGTAGAAGATTTCTTTGAGAGAGACGCCCGTCACCTCGCCCCTCACCTCGGTCGTCGCGCGGAAGGAGCCGGCGAGGCGGCGCGCGTCAAGCTGCGTGTAGGCGCCGTAGGTGTAGCCCTTCTCCTCGCGCAGGTTCATGAAGAGCCGCGCCGAGGCGTTGCCGCCGAGGATGGTGTGCATGACGAGCACGTGGAAGTATTCGGGGTCGGTGCGGCGGATGGCCGTGTTGGCGACGAGGATGTTGGTCTGCGCGGAGCCGGGCCGGTCCACGAGATAGGCCACGCGCTCGTCGCGCTCGGGCGGGGCGGGGAACTGCGGCGCGCGGACTTCGCCCCGCGCCCATCCGCCGAAGAGTCTCTCGACCTGCGCGACGACGTGCTCGCGGTTCACGTCGCCGACGACGAGCAGCACGGCGTTGTTCGGCACGAGCAGTTCGCGGTGGTGCCTTACGAGTTGCTCGCGCGCCAGCGCCTCGATGGACTCGGGCGTCGAGGCGACGACGGCGTAAGGGTGCTGCCCGAAGATGACGCGCGCGACGGCCTCGGACGCGAGGAACGAGGGCTGCGCGCGCTGCGCGATGAGGTTCTGCTGCGCGTTGGCCTTGGCGAGCGCCAGTTCGTTCTCGGGGAACGTGGGGCGGAGCGTCACGTCGGCGAGGAGTTCGAGCACCTCGTCGGCGTAGGCCGCGAGCGAGGAGGCGGCGACGGTCAGGTAGTCCGAAGAGGCGCCGGCCGTCAGCGTCGCGCCGTAGCGCGCGACCTCTTCGGCGATCTGGCGCGAGGTGCGCGACTCGGTGCCCTCGACCAGCATGCCGGTCATCACGTCGGTCAGGCCGGGCAGGTCCAAAGGGTCGGACGAGTCGCCCGCGCGGAAGGCGAGCCGGAAGCTCACGAGCGGGAGCCGCCGCTGCTCGACGACGACGACGCGCAGGCCGTTGGCGAGCGTCGTCTCGGTGGGCTCGGGCAGATTCAGCGGGCGCACCGGCAAAGGCGCGGGCGGCTGGCGTCGGAAATCTTCTGTGGAGTTAGTAGTCAATGTTGGTTCGTCGGTGATAAGTGATGAGTGATAAGGGATGAGAATTAAGACGGAGCGCGTCTTCATCTCATCACTTATCACTCATCACTTATCACTCTCCCTTTCATTCGTTCGTCGGGGACGCCTGCTCCTGTTGCAGCGCGGCGACCGGTTCGGCCGGGGCTTGCGCGGGCTCGGTCGGGGGGGCGGGCTCCGCGGGCGGGGGCGCGGGAACCTGCGGCGGGGGTGCGCCGGGTTGCGCGGGCTCGCCGGACGGCTCGGGCTCGGCGGGCGTGGGCTCGGCGTCGGCCGCGTGCGCGGGGACGACCTCCATGACGCAGTGATTCTCCGTGAGCAGGTAGCGGCCGACGGCGGCGCGTATCTGCTCGGGCGTGATGGCGAGGTAGCGTTCAAGCTCCGTGTTGAAGAGCTGCGGGTCGCCGTCGTAGAGCGTGTACTCGGCGAGGCGCTGCGCGCGGAAGAGCGTGGACTGGCGGCTGCGCACCGCGTCGTTGAGGAGCGTGTTGCGCAGCTTCTCCATCTCGTCGGGCGTCGGGCCTTCGGTCCCGAGTCTTTCCATCTCCTCGTGAATCGTCGCGCGGATGGCCTCGGTCGAGTGGCCGGGCTTGGGGATGGCGAAGACGTAGAGCGTGGAAGGCCCGCGCCGCTCGCCCACGCCGCCCTGGATGCCGACGACCGACTCCTCGTCCTTGACGAGACGCTGATAGAGGCGCGAGCTGTCGCCGTCGAGCAGCAGGTCCGTGCCGAGCGTGAGCGCGTAGAAGTCGGGCGTGCGCCGCGCGGGCACCTTCCAGCCGAGCATGATGGCCGGGAGCTGCGCGAACGGGTCTTTATAGACTTCGGAACGCGCCGCGACCTCTTCGGGCTCGGACACGTCCACGGGCGGCGGCGCGGGCTGCGAGGGGATGGCGGCGAAATATTTTTCGACCAGCGCGCGCGCCTCCGAGGAGTCGAAGTCGCCGACGATGGAGAGCACCGCGTTGTTGGGCGCGTAGTAGACGCGGAAGAACTCCCGCACGTCCTCGACCGTCGCGGCGTCGAGGTCTTCCATCGAGCCGATGGTCGAGTGCGCGTTGCGGTGATTCTTGTAGACCAGCTCGTTCAGGCGCAGGAAGCCGTTCGAGTAGGGGCGGTTGTCGTAAGAGAGCCGCTTCTCCTCCTTGACGGCGTCGCGTTGGTTGTCGAGATTCTCCTGCGTCACCTTGAGCGAGCGCATGCGGTCCGACTCAAGCCAGAGCGCCAGGGGTAGCTGCGACGACGGCAGCGTCTCGAAGTAGTTGGTGCGCTCCGTGGAGGTCGTGCCGTTCATCGTGCCGCCGTTGTTGAAGATGTACTGGAAGTGGCCGGCCTTCGGCACGTTCTCCGAGCCCTGGAACATCATGTGCTCGAAGAGGTGCGCGAAGCCCGTCCGCCCCTCGCGCTCGTTGCGCGAGCCGACATCGTAATAGACGGCGACCGACACGACCGGCACCGAATGGTCCTCGTTCATGACGACCCGGAGGCCGTTCCCCAGCGTGTAAAGCTCGACGGCCGCCTGCGGCAGCGTGACAGTGGACAAGTGAAACCCCCTGTGGGAAGGATGAACTATGAACGCTGAACTAAAAGCTAGTCGTCTTCAGTTCAGCGTTCAGCGTTCCTACTTCATCCTTCTTTTGTAATCATCCCGCGCAACTCGGCGCGGAGGCGCTCGATCTCGGAGAGCTTGGCCGAGACGCGCTCGAAGAGCGGGCTCTGCGCCTTGATGCCCTCGTCGATGAGGAAGGCGGCGGCGTCGGCGCGGGTGCGGAAGACGCCGGCCTGCACCAACTGTTCGAGCCGCTCCTGCGCTTCGTGCGAGACCTTGACGGCGACGACGTAGTCGTCCTTGGCCGAGAGCGCGCGCTCGACCGTGCGGCTGATGTCGCGGCCGATGGAGGCCAGAGATTCGGGGATGCGCGAGGCGATGTCGCGCACCGACGAAGAGACCTGCCGCTCGCCGTGCGCGTGCTCGTCGTCGTGCTCGGGGAGCATCAGGTCGTCGATGGGGTCAAGGATTTCGGGTTCTCTCGGGTCGTTCGGGCTGCTCATGTTGCTGCTCCAACCTCCTTCGGCGCGGCGCCCGGCTCCGTGCGTCGGAGTCGGCCCGCGAACTGGCCCCACGGGGGCCGTCACACGCTCTTTTGCTGTCGGCGGACTGCTTGAGGGCATTCTAAGGGGGCGCGAGAGACGAGCGCAAGGGGGCGCGAATCCGCGAGGTTTGCAACCTTGCCGCCGGTGCGCTCATCAATTACACTACACCGACCTGCCTCGGAACGGGCGGAGTCATAGCTTGGATTTACGCGCCGCGCTACCGGCCGCCCGGCGTCCCTTCGAATCTTGGGTTTAACTGAGGGTCAAGTCTCCGTGAAAAAGAGAATCAGCACCGCGCTCGCGACGCTCCTTCTACTCGCCGTCTCGCTCCCGGCCTTCGTCATCGCGCAGCAGAGCGGCGCGCAGCCGCCCGCCGCGCCCGGCGCGCGCCGCACGGCCCCGCCGGCCGGCGATGCGTCGCCTAATTCGCGCACGCGCCGCCCGCGCCCGACCGACGCCACCGAGGGTCTTGAGGCGGACGTGGCCGAGGCGCTCACCGTCATCCAGGACAACTACGTTGACGGCAACAAGGTCAAGTATGACGAGGTCTTCAAGTCTTCGATCATCGGCATGCTGCGCACGCTCGACCCGCACTCGAACTTTTACGACGCGAAGGAGTTCGAGGAGCAGCGCGCCGACTGGCGCTCGGAGTACTACGGCATCGGCGCCACCATCGGCGACCGCAAGCTCGGCGGCAGCACCGACACCTACATCCTCGCCACCTTCGAGGCGACGCCGGCCTACCGGGCGGGCCTGCGCTTTGGCGACAAGATTACCGAGATCGACGGCAAGCCCGTGAAGGGCAAGGCGTCGGGCGAGGTGCGCGACATGCTGCGCGGCCCGCGCGGCACCGCCGTCCGCGTGACGGTCGAGCGCGCCGCCAACGCCCAGAAGGAGACGGTCGAGATTACGCGCGACGCGGTCCCGCAGCCGACCGTCCCCGACGCTTACTTCATCAAGCCCGGCGTCGGCTACATCGACATGACGCGCGGCTTCAACTACACGACGGCCGAGGAGTTCGTCTCGGCGCTCGGCTACCTGCGCTCGCACGGCATGCAGGGGCTCGTCGTTGACCTGCGCAACAACGGCGGCGGCATCCTCGACCAGGCCAAGATTGTCGCCGAGCAGTTCCTCGCGCAGGGGCAGACCATCCTGACGCAGAGGGGGCGCGGCACCCGTGGCATGCAGCGCGAGCTGGTCTCGGACAACCGCAAGCCCGACCCGACGCCGCTCGTCGTCCTCGTCAACCGGGGCACGGCCTCGGCCTCCGAGATCGTGGCCGGCGCGTGGCAGGACCACGACCGCGCGCTCATCATCGGCGAGACGAGTTTCGGCAAGGGGCTCGTCCAGTCCATCATGCCGCTTGAGTACGGCACGGCGCTGACGTTGACGACCTCGAAGTACTACACGCCTTCGGGCCGCCTCATCCAGCGCGACTACTCGAACCAGAGCTACTACGACTACATCTACGGCCGCGTCAACGGCACGCAGGCCGAGGCCGAGGCCGAGAAGCCGAAGGGCAACGAGACGCACACCGACACGGGCCGCCCCATCTACGGCGGCGGCGGCATCGCGCCCGACGAGGCCGTCAAGGCGCGTCTGCTCACGCCGCAGCAGGCGCGGCTCGTCGACCCGATCTTCGCCTTCGCCCGCGAGGCCGTGAACGGCCGCGTGCCCGGCGTGCCGCAGGGCTTCAAGGTCGGCGGCATGCCCGAGTTCGAGCACAACGTCGAGGCCGGCGCCTTCGAGGTGGACGACAAGGTCTACAAGGCGTTCAAGGAGTTCGCCCTCGCCCACTACGGCGAGGAGCTGAAGCTGACGGAGGCGCAGCTCGACAAGGGGCGCGAGTACATCGCGCGCCAGTTGCGCTACGACCTGACGACCGCCGCTTACGGCTCGGTCAAGGCGACGCAGGTGCTCATGTTCGACGACCCGCAGGTGACGAAGGCCATCGAGTCGCTGCCGCGCGCGCGCGACCTCGCCACCGCCGCCATGCGCGGACGCAACCCGCAGTCGAAGTCGTTCGAGGAATAAGCAAC
>DASVGG010000059.1:0-47340 GCA_036379655.1 Pyrinomonadaceae bacterium | reverse complement strand
GAGGTATGGCGCTTCGTCGTCTTCGCGCTGACGCGCTCATGGCGGGCAGGATGCCCGCGCTCCCGGGTTGCTAGAAGGGCTTGAAGCGCGCGAAGAGGCTGTCGAAGTCGAGCGTGAAGCCGAAGTTGCCGCGCACCTCGCGCTCGCGCACAAGCTCCGTCCGGTTGGCGAAGGTGACCGAGATGGGCAGCTTGATGCCGGTCTGGCCGAGCGGGATGGTGAGCTTGACCTGGCCGGCGGCGATGTCGCCCTTGGTGCCGGGCAGCACCGTCCCGTCGAGCGCCACGGCGTCGCTCAGCGCGCGCTCGTACTTGCCCGTGAACGAGAGCATGCTGTCGCCGAGCCCCATCGTGTCCTTCAGCCGCTTGTCGAGTTGGGCCGAGAAGCTGAAGTCCTTGACGCGCCTGGCGTCGGCGGCGGCCGGCCGCTTGTTGAAGATGGTCAGCGAGGCGTTGGCCGTGAAGTCGAGCCCGCCCACCGTGCCACGCTCGGCGATGAAGCGGAAGTTCGACAGGTCGGGCGCGTTGACCTCGCGGTGGTTGGTGTACTCGAACGAGATGACCGTCCCCTTGTTGATCTCTTCGAGCAGCTCGTTCTTCTTCGCCGTGTAGGAGACGAGCGAGGCGACGTAGTTGTTCAGGGCGCCGACGACCGCCGGGTCCTGTGCCAACTCGTCCGCCGGCAGGCTCGCGAGCCGCTGCTCAAGAACTTTTCGCACCTCCTCGCGCTGCACGTCGGGAGACTTGCCCGCCAGGTCGGACTGCTTCGCCGCGACGGCCGCGACCGTGTCTTCGACCCACTTCTGGAGCGCCGCGTTGCGGAACTTCAGCTCGTCCGACCCGGGGTCTTCAAGTTGGTCGAGCGCGTCCGAGGCCGCGGTCGTGAAGAAGATGGCCGGCCCCCGAAGGAACCGTGCCCAGGCATCGCGATAGTCTCTGTGGCGCGGGTCGCGCTTGTTGACGAACTGGTAGCGGAAGGAGACGGCCGAGACCTGCTGCTTGCTGCCGATGAGCGTCGGCGGGTCCGTCCCCCGCGTGATGTCGAAGGTGACGCCGACGGACGTGTTCCTGAAGAAACTGGCGAGCGGGTCGTTCTCCGTCTGGCGGTAGCCGCTGATGTAGCCCTCGCCCGAGAGCGCCTCGATGATGCCGACGGGGTTGAAGCGGAAGGTGACGGCGGTGCCGTCCCTCGAAGCCACGGCCGCCCCGTGCTCGGTCGCCCAGCCGAGGACGGAGGGGATGCCCCCCTTGACCGCGAGCGAGGTCGTGCCCGAACTCTTCTCGTCGGCGCCGATCTGCTTGTCCGTGCGCTTCGGCTCGGCCTCGATGACGAAGTCCGCCACGGCCGCGTCTATCAGGGACGCGCCGGTCCCGCCGGACTTTGCCAACTGGCCCGCGAGCAGCGGGACCAGAAGCCCCTCCTGCTGGTCCGGCTGGAGCCGGACGCCGGTCTCGACGATGGCGAGCGCCAGGTCGCAGATGGCCTGGTCGAAACGGTTGAGCGCGACGGCCCCGGTGGCGGCCTGAAGACACTTGTTGTCCGCCTGCTGCGCGCCGGCCGCGCCGCCCGCCGCTTCCCCGCCGGCCGCGCGCGCGGCGGGTCGGCCCGCGTCCGAGGGGACGGCGGCGTCAACCGCGCGGGGCGCGGGGCTCGCGGCGGACGCGCCGCCGCCGCTCTCCGAGACGGGCCGCTCCGGGGCCGTGGCCGCCCCGCCTCCCATGCCGTCGAGTTCGGCCTGAAGCGCGCGAATCTGACGCTGCAACTCGTCGCGCTTCTTCTGCTGCTTGAGTTCGTTCAGTCTCTTCTCCGCCGCCTCGATCTCCTTGTCGAGCACCGAGGGGAGCGGCATCTGCGCGGACGCGGCGGGCGCGAGCCACGCGGCGGCGGTCAGGACGGCGGCAAGAGCGATGGGTAATCTTCTCATCTCTGTTCTCTCCTTGTTGGGGGCGCGGCCGACCCTTCAGTGTGTGAAGACGTATCTCCGGGTCGGCACAAGGTCGTGGGCCTGCCGCACGCGCGGCGGGTCGGGGAAGTTACCGCCCGCGCTTCCACGCAGGCTGACGCCGTACGAGCCGCCGCTGCCGTTGTAGTTGAAGAAGACGCGCAGGGTCGTCCGTTGGCCTTCGGGCGTGAAGGAGAAGCCGTCGCCCTCCACCACCTGGGACGCCCCCGTGCCGATGCGGTAGGTGATGAGTATGTCGGTGTTGCTGGCGTCGAAGGTGAAAGTGACCCTCTCGTTATTTTCGCACCGGTAGACGCTGCTGGTGCTGCTCACTCGTTCCATTGTTCTCGCTCCTTAAGGGCCGCGCTGGTTGTCGCGGCGGGGCATTGGGACTGTTCTACTCACATATGAGGCGCGGGGCGAAAACGTTTCGGGGGCGGGCGAAAACTCTTCGCGCCCCGCTCCGGCGGGCAGGCGTTTGTCACGGGCGAGGGCGTGGTGATATATCTAACCGCCGTCCCGAACAGTCACGGCGCGCGGCCCGGCCGCGCCTCTTTCACTTACACGGCGGCTCTACTTTTCCGTCTTTAACCCAGAGAGATAAGGACAAATGGCAAACACTCCCATCACGGTCGCGCGCGGCGACGGCATCGGGCCGGAGATCATGGACGCGACGCTGCGCATACTCGAAGGCGCGGGCGCGCGTTTGGACATTGAAGAGATTGAGATAGGCGAGAAGGTCTATCTCGCGGGGAACCCGGCGGGCGTGGCGCCGGAGGCGTTCGACTCTTTAAGAAGGACGAAGGTCTTCTTGAAGGCCCCGATTACGACGCCGCAGGGCGGGGGGTATAAGAGTCTGAACGTGACGGTGCGAAAGACGTTCGGGCTCTACGCGAACGTGCGGCCGTGCGTCTCTTATCATCCGTTCGTGGAGACGAAGCACCCCGTGATGGACGTGGTCATCGTCCGCGAGAACGAGGAGGACGTGTACGGCGGCATCGAGTACAGGCAGACGGGTCAGGTCACGCAGTGTCTCAAGCTCATCTCGCGCCCCGGCACGGAGAAGATTGTGCGGTACGCGTTCGAGTACGCGCGGCGCAACAACCGGAAGAAGGTCACGTGCTTCACCAAAGACAACATCATGAAGATCACGGACGGCCTCTTCCACAAAATCTTCGACGAGATCGCGCCCGAGTACCCCGACATCGAGAACGAGCACTGGATCGTTGACATCGGCTCGGCGAAACTGGCCGACGCGCCGGAGAACTTCGACGTGTTGGTGCTGCCGAACCTCTACGGCGACGTGCTCTCGGACGTGGCGGCGCAGATTGCCGGCAGCGTCGGCCTCGCGGGCTCGGCCAACATCGGCGAGCACATCGCGATGTTCGAGGCCATCCACGGCTCGGCTCCGCGCCGCGCGGGACAGAACCTCGCGAACCCTTCGGGGCTCTTCCTGGGCGCGGTGATGATGCTCGTCCACATCGGGCAGACGGACGTGGCCGAGCGCGCGCACAACGCGTGGCTGAAAACGATGGAGGACGGCGTTCACACCTACGACATCTATAAAGAGGGCGTGAGCAAGGAGAAGGTCGGGACGCGCGAGTTCGCGGAGGCCGTCGTGGCGCGCATGGGGCAGCAGCCTTCGCAGTTGAAGGCCGTGACCTACAAGGCGGGCGAGAGCGGCGAGGGCTCCTTCTCCGGCAAGATGGCGCGCGAGACGGTCGCGGCGAACAAGTCGTTGACCGGCGTGGACGTGTACCTCGACTGGACTTCGGGCTCGGCGAACGACCTCGGCGCGGCGGTGGAGAAGTTGTCGGGCGAGGGCTTGAAGCTCACCTCGATTGCCAATCGCGGCGTGAAGGTCTACCCCGGCGGCGCGACCGAGACGTTCTGCTCCGACCACTGGCGCTGCCGCTTCGTCGCGGACGGCGGCCACGAAATCGGGAACAAGGAGATCGCCGCGCTGCTCGGGCGCTTCGCCGACGCCGGCCTCGACTTCATCAAGACCGAGAACCTCTACAACTTCGACGGCCAGCCCGGCTACTCGCACGCGCAGGAGTAGAACGGAAGGATGAAGTATGAACGCTGAACGCTGAACTGAATACAACTGGTCTTCAGTTCAGCGTTCAGCGTTCATACTTCATCGTTAACCCCTTGAACGAATCCCCTCCGGACGAGAAAGGATTGACGAACATGTCAGCAACGGCCCCCGTCAGACCCGAGTCGAACGAATACGCGCCCTATTATGAGAAGTACATCTCGCTCGTACCCGACGCCGATCTGGTCGAGACGTTGGAGCGGCAGGGGGCGGAGACGCTCGCGCTGCTGCGCGGGCTCACGGAGGAGCAGGGCGCGCACAGGTACGAGGCGGGCAAGTGGAGCGTCAAGCAACTCGTCGGGCACATCAACGACGGCGAGCGCATCTTCTCTTACCGCGCGCTCGCCTTCGCGCGCGGCGACGGCCAGGCCCTGCCCGGCATGGAGCAGGATGAGTGGATGGCCGGCGTGGACTTCGACGCGCGCACGCTCTCGGACCTCGCGGACGAGTTCGAGACCGTGCGCGCCGCGACGCTGCACCTGCTGCGCCACCTCTCGCCCGAGGCGTGGGCGCGTCGCGGCACCGCCAGCGACAACGAGGTCACCGTGCGCGCGCTGGCCTACGTCATCGCCGGCCACGAGGCGCACCACGTCCGCATCCTCCGCGAGCGTTACCTCTAAGACAGCGCGCTTCCCTCTCAGGAGTTAAAGCGATGTCGAAAGCTCTCACACGTCTGGCGCTCGCGCTCGTCGCCGCCTCGCTCTGCGTGTCGGTCGCGGCGCAGGAGACGCCCGCGCGGTCGCCGCGCACGGCCCCGACGCCGGACTGGGTCGTAGTCTCTCCCAGGGGCGAGGGATTCACGGCGCGCATGCCGAAAGAGCCCCTGCGGCTTGAGCAGGACGTGCGCGCGGAAGAGCTTGCGGCCTCGGGGCGGCGCTACACCGCGACGGCCGAAGGCGGCGCGCGCTACGTCGTCTGGGCTTTGACGGACACGCGGAAAATCGGCGAGCGGCTGAAGGCCCGCAATCAACTCTTGGGCGAGCTGCGCCACCTCGACCTCGTCGCCGAGATCGCCTGGGACTTTCTCGTCAAGCCCGAGTTAGAGCGGTTCGAGGTGGAGAGGGCGCGGACGGGAATCATAAAAAGATTTATCCCGAACATGGCTATCGGGCGCACGTTCGACCTCGGCGGGCGCCCGGCGCGCGAGTACACGGTCAGTCTGGAGAAAGAGGGCGGCCCGGTCTACGTCTGCGCCGACGGCGCGCGCCTCTACATCGTCGCCGCGCTCGCGCCCTACCCGCAAACGGCCGACTCGAGGCGCTTCGTCAAATCCTTCGCCCTGAAGACGCCCGCCGCCGTCGCCTCTTCGGCCGCCCCCGTGCCGTCCGGTCTGGCTCTCCCCACGGAAAAAGACGACCGGCTGATACAGCTCGATCCGAACCTCGTCAAGCAGGACGCGCGCTCCACGGCCAACACCGGCGGCGGCGACGCACCCGTCGATTACAACCGGCCGTTCAAGCAGAACGAGGTGACGAAGAAGGCCGTCCCCGTCTTCAAGCCCGAGCCCGGCTTCACCGAGTGGGCGCGTCGGTTCAACGTGACGGGCGTCGTGCGCCTGCGCGCCATCCTCGACAAGTCGGGTCAGATGAAGGGCATCTCTATCGTCAAACACCTGCCGCACGGCCTGACCGAAAAGGCGATAGCAGCGGCGCGCTCGATACGCTTCGAGCCGGCGCAGAAGGACGGGCAGCCCGTCTCTCAATACGTCGTCCTCGAATACAACTTCAACATCTACTGAATGAAGTAGGGGGCAAGTCGGTGGGCATCAGGCTGAAGGCCGAAAAGTCGAAGGACACGGAGTCCGAAGAGCGCGCGAACGACGAGACGGGCGCGGCCGGGCCGCCGCTCGTCGCGGTCGTCATGGGCAGCACGTCCGACTGGGAGACGATGCGCCACGCGGCCGAGGTCTTAGAGCGGTTCGGCGTGCCGCACGAGTGCGCGGTCGTCTCCGCGCACCGCACGCCGCGCTGGATGGCCGAGTTCGCCGAGGGCGCGGAGGGGCGCGGGCTCGAAGTCATCATCGCGGGCGCGGGCGGCGCCGCGCACCTGCCCGGCATGGTCGCGGCGCAGACGACCGTGCCCGTGCTCGGCGTGCCCGTCAAGAGCAAGATGTTGAAAGGTCTCGACTCGCTGCTCTCCATCGTGCAGATGCCCGCCGGGATTCCGGTCGGCACGCTCGCCATCGGGCAGGCGGGCGCGACCAACGCCGCGCTGCTCGCCGTCGCCATCCTCGCCAACACGCGGCCCGAGTTGCGCGAACGCCTGCGCCGCTTCCGCGACGAGCAGACCGCCAAGGTGCGCGAAGCGACCCTGCCGTCATGAACGCCATTCTGCCCGGGGCCACGTTAGGCGTACTCGGCAGCGGTCAACTCGGCCGCATGTTCGCCATCGCCGCGCGCCGCATGGGCTACCGCGTCCACACCTTCTCGCCCGACTCGGACACGCCGACCGGTCAAGTCTCGGATAAGGAATACGAGCACGCATACGACGACCTCGACGCCGTGCGCGAGTTCGCGCGTTCTGTCTCCGTCGTCACCTTCGAGTTCGAGAACGTGCCGGCCGCGGCCGTCGAAGCCGCCGCCGCGCTCGCGCCCGTCCGCCCCTCCGGCTCCGTGCTCTACACGACGCAGCACCGTCTGCGCGAGAAGAACTTCCTCTCGTCGCGCGGCTTCCCCGTCGCGCCCTTCCGACACGTCCGCGCGCCCGAAGACCTGCGCGCCGCGCTCGAAGAGATAGGCGTCCCGGCCGTACTCAAGACCGCCGGCTTCGGCTACGACGGCAAGGGGCAGACGCGCGTCAACTCGTTTGAAGACGCGGCGTCGGCGTTCGAGGCGCTGCGCGGTCAGGAGGGCGTCGTCGAAGCCTTCGTGGACTTCGAGCGCGAGGTCTCGGTCGTCGCCGCGCGCGGAACGGGCGGCGAGTTCGCGCACTACGGCGTCATTGAGAACACGCACAGCCGGCACATACTCGACCTCTCGGTCGCGCCCGCGCGCGTCGAAGAACGGACGGCGCGCGAGGCCGTCGAGATTGCGCGCGCCGTGCTCGAAGAGCTTGAAGTAGTCGGCGTCACCTGCGTCGAGTTCTTCCTCACGCGTTCCGGCAAACTGCTCGTCAACGAGTTGGCGCCGCGCCCGCACAACTCCGGCCACTTCACCTTCGACGCCTGCGTGACCAGCCAGTTCGAGCAGCAGTTGCGCGCCGTCGCGGGGCTGCCGCTCGGCTCGACCGAACTGCTCCGGCCCTCGGCGATGGCGAACCTGCTCGGCGACCTCTGGCAGCAGGGCGAGCCCGACTGGAACGCGGCCGCCGCCTTCCCCAACGTCAAGCTGCACCTCTACGGCAAACTGGAAGCGCGCCCCGGCCGCAAGATGGGCCACCTCACCGCGCTCGCGCCGACGCCCGCAGAGGCCGCCTCAGCGGCCCTCGCCGCGCGCGCCGCCCTCACACGCGCCGGCCGCTGACGTGCGTGGCCGCGCGGGTGTTACAATGTCGCCATCTCTCCTCATCGAAGCGGAACGGAAGAAGGCTTTATGAAGCGCAAACTATTCCTCTTAACTCTGCTGGCCTGCGCCGCGCTGACGCTCGCGCGCGCGTCGGCGCGGGGGCAGCAACAGACGACCAACACCATGCCAAAGCCGCCGCAGGAGCAGCACGTCATCGCCTCGCCCAACCCCACCGTTGACGACAGCAAGACGACGACGCTCGTCGAGCCCGGCAAAGTCACCGGCACCAGGGTCCAACCCGCCACGACCACGACCTCCGCGCCCATGAAGAAAGCGACCCGGCCGAAGCGCAAGCGCAAAAGTAGATAGTAGTCAGTAGACAGTAGTTCAGGAATAAGAAACGGCGCGGCTTTCATCATCAACCGATGAAAGCCGCGCTGACTGTTTTCCTACTGACTACTGACTACTGTCTACCGTCTACTTCTCATTTCACCCTGCTCTTCTTGCGCCTGAGAAAGTCTATGAGGACGAACTGCGTGAGATTGCCGGGCGTGGCGAAGTAGGCTTTGCCGGAGGTCATGGCCGACATCTGTTTGACGAACTCGACGAGGTAGTGGTCCGAGGCGAGCATGAAGGTGTTGACCTGGATGCCGGCCTTGCGGCACGCCTGCACCTCGCGGAAGGTCGCGTCCATCACGACGGGGTCGCCGCCCATCGAGTTCTTGTAGAGACGGCGGCGGCCGTGTATCTCGCCGAAGGGCAGGCGCCGCCCGCCGTTGGCGGCGGCCGATTCCGCGTCGAGGAAGCAGGCGGTGGGCTTCCCGTCGGTCACCATCACGATCTGCTTCATCTCCTTGCGCTGCGCCTGCAAGAGCCTGCGCGCGAGCTTCAGCCCCTCGGCGGTGTTCGTGTGGTACGGGCCGACCTGCGTCGTCGCCAACCGCGCGAGCGGCAACTCTTCGGCGTCGTCGTGGAAGAGCACGACCTTCAGAGAGTCGCCCGGGTACTGCGTGCGGATCAGGTGCGCGAGCGCGAGCGCGACCTTCTTGGCCGGCGTGAAGCGGTCCTCACCGTAGAGAATCATCGAGTGCGAACAGTCGAGCATGACGACCGTGGCGCACGAAGACTGATAGTCCTGCTGGTGCACGTGCAGGTCGGCGTATTCGAGGTTGAGCGGGACGGTGAGCCCCTCGCGCTTGATGGCCGACAGGAGCGTCGTGTTCACGTCGAGGTTGATCGTGTCGCCAAACTCGTAAGGCTTCGGCGACTGCGAAGCCTCGACGCCCGTCGAGAGGTGCGGCGTGTCGTGACGGCCGACCGAACTCTTGCCGAGGCTCCCGAGCAGGCTTCTCAAAGTCTTATACCCGAGGAAGTCGAGCCCCTTCTCCGTCACCTCGAACTTCACGTTGCGCGGCAGTGGCTCGCCGATCTCGCCCTGCCCCTGCCCGCGCCGCCGCCGCCTCTCGGCCTCGGCCGGCTCCTCGTTCAGCTTCAGGTATCCCTCTTCGACCAGACGCTCGATGAGTTGGTTGAGCAGTTCCTCCAACTGCGACCCCTTGAACTGCCCGTTGTTCTCGGCGAGCATCTCCTCCACGTCGCGCTCGGAGAGTTCGCCCATCTCAAGGAGCGCCTGTAACAACGCCTGCCGCAGCGCGTCGAGCGACCTGTCCGGGTCCTGCCGCTGCCGCGTCCAGTAGTAGTCCTCGTCGTACCCCGACGACAGTAAAGAGTCCTGCAACAGCCCCATCAGGTCGCCCAGAGAGAGCCCCGACACGTCGAACCCCTTGAACCTCGAATAGCGGATGAACTTCATTTACTTCTTCCCACTTGGCTCCGGCACTTGCAGGTCGCGGCAGATTTTGCGCGCGAGAAAATCATTCACCTCTCGATGGCGCGGAACCGTTGACGACCGCTGTGCCGCGCGATTGACGTAGACCGTATGACTGCCGCCCTCGCGGAAAAACTCGCAGCCGTGACGCTCAAGGTGCCGAATAAGGTCAATGCGCTTCATGCCGCGAGTATATGGGTAATTAGAAATTATGAGTGGCCGCTACCCATTAACAAGCTGTTCTCGAATGATCTCCTCACCCTTCACCGCCTCTGCGGCCAAAGCGCGATTAGCCTCCAACACCATTTCAACAGCCTCTCTCAAATTGTCGCGCGTCTCTTCCAGCGTTGCCCCCTGCGTGTTCGCGCCGGGCAATTCTTCGACGAAGCCGATGTAGCCTTCAGGCACTTTGAGATAGACGGCGTTCAGAGTTAAGTCCATAACACTTCTCCTCAACTGAAGCGGCCCGACTCGGTGAGGTCATCATAAATCATCCCGCGCCTGTCCTTCCTCGCTTTGGTGGCGGCGGTGTAGCCGCCCTCTTCGTTGCGGCTGATCTTGTTCTGGGCGTAGAGACCTTCGAGGACGAACTCGCAGGCGGAGACGAGCATCGCGTCGTCCGAGCGCTTGAAGTCGAAGGGGACGACGGCGTTGTCGATGAGGTCGGGGACGGCTTCGAGCAGGCGCACGCACTCGTCCGACGGCGCGTCGTCGGAGAGCTTGAGGTTGTTGCCCGAGTCGAACCAGCGGACGGTGTTCGAGAAGTCGAAGCCGACAAAGTAGCCCTCGAAGACCTCGCCCGCGGCCCGCTTGATGAGGTCGCGCGCAATCTTGGCCGCGCCGACCTGCTCGCCCTCGTACTCAAGCTCCATCTTCCCGGTCATCGACGGCACGGCCGCGTACACGTCCGAGACGCGCGGCACAATCTCTTCTTCATCCGTGACGAGCGCGCGGCGTTCGGCGTTCGAGACGACCGACTCGGTGACCGTGATGGGCATGCGCTGCGAGACGCCCGAGCGCTTATCGATGCGCTGGTCGTCGCGCGCCTCGAAGGCTATCTGTTCGATCAGCTCGCGGATGAAGTCGGGGACGCGCAAAGTTCCTTCGACGCCTTCGCGCTCGACCCACGCCTCCTGCCGCGTAATCTCGACGCCGAGTTGCAGGTCGGAAGGGTAGTGCGTCGTTATCTCGGAGCCGATGCGGTCCTTGAGCGGCGTGATAATTTTGCCGCGCGCGGTGTAGTCCTCGGGGTTGGCCGAGAAGACGAGCATCACGTCGAGGAGCAGGCGGACGGGGTAGCCCTTAATCTGCACGTCGCCCTCCTGCATGATGTTGAAGAGGCCGACCTGAATCTTGCCCGCGAGGTCGGGCAGCTCGTTGATGGCGAACAGGCCGCGGTTGGCGCGCGGCAGTAAGCCGTAATGAATCGTTAATTCATCACTCAACAGGTGCCCGCCGCGCGCGGCCTTGATGGGGTCAACGTCGCCGATGATGTCGGCGACGGTCACGTCGGGCGTGGCGAGTTTTTCGACGAAGCGCGCGTCGCGCTCGACCCATGCGACGGGCGTCTGCTCGCCCTCGCGCTCGATTGTCTGGCGGCCGAAAGCCGAGATGGGTTTGAACGGGTCGTCGTTAATCTCCGAGCCGGCAATGACGGGAATGCGCTCGTCCAGAAGGTTGACGAGCTGGCGGATGATACGGCTCTTGGCCTGACCGCGCAGGCCCAGAAGGATGATGTTGTGGCGCGCGAGCACGGCGTTCGTGATCTGCGGGATGACCGTCTCGTCGTAGCCGACGATGCCGGGGAAGACGCGCTCGCCACGGCGAAGCTTGTCGAGGAGGTTGGCGCGCATCTCGTCCTTCACGGGCCGCGCGCGGTAGCCCTGCTGTTTGAGTTCGCCGAGTGTCCTGGGTAGTGCCATTACTTTAAACCTTATCCCCTTGAGTTAACTTTTTCCGCGCCGCGCTTCGAGCAGCGCGGCGAGCGCCTGCGCGAGCGTGCGGTAGGTGCGCAGGCCGCGCATGTCGAGCCCGAGCCCGACGAGCGTCTGCGCCACCTGCGCGCCGACGCCCGTGACGCAAGCCTCGGCGCCGACGAGCTTGAGCGCCTGCACGAGGTTCGTCAGGTTCGCGACCGCGTGCGAGTCCACGAGGCGCGCGCCCGTGATGTCGATGATGCAGACGCGCGCGCCCTGCCGCGTCACCTCCTGCAAGGCCGTGCGCGTCGCGCGCGAAGTCCGCTCCGTGTCGAGCGAGCCGATGAGCGGCAGCACCAGCACGCCTTCGAGCACGGGCACGACCGGCGTCGAGACCTCCTCGATGGTCTGCTCGCGCTCGCGCAGGAGTTCGGCCAAACGCTCCTCCGCGCGCCTGCGCTCGATGCCCTGCGCGATGACGTTGGCGACGGACGCGAGCGCCTCCATCGTGTCGTCGGGCAGAGCCTTGCGCGCGAACATCGCCAGCACGCCGACCAGACGGTCCTCGACCAGCAAGGGATAGCCCGCGAACGAGACCATCTCCTCGCGCCGCGCCCACTCCTGGTCGCCGACGCGCGGGTCGCCGACCACGGAGTTCGTCAGATGTGGTTTGCGCTCGGCCGCGATGAGCCCGATCTTGAACTTGCCGACGGGCACGCGGCCGTGCGGCCCGTCGAGGTGCGTGTACATCCCCGCGCTCGCCTGTAGCTCCAGCACGTCCGCGCCGCGCTCGATGGTCCACACGCGCGCGAAGGCCGCGTCGAGGTAGTTGACGACGGCCTCCACGCAGCGTTGCAACACGCGACGCAAAGGCATCTGCCCTTCGGCAAGCGCCGCCCCGACCTCGGCGCCGAGCGCGGCCTGCTGGACGCGGCGCGCGAGTTCCGCGTCGCGGCGGCGGCGCGCGGTGATGTCGCGCGCGATGTTGGCGGCGCCGACGGTGCGCCCCGAAGAGTCGCGCACGGGCGAGACGCTGACCGAGACTTCGACGCGCGTGCCGTCCTTGCGCCGCCGCACGGTTTCGAGGTGGCTCACCTTCTCGCCACGGCGCAGCGAGGCTTCGATCTCTTCGAGCTGCGGGTGCAGGTCTTCGGGGACGATGGTCGAGATGTGCTTGCCGATGACCTCCTCGGCCTTGTAGCCGTAGAGCCGCTCGGCCGACGCGTTGAAGCTCGTGATGACGCCTTCGAGCGTCTTCGAGACGATGGCGTCCTCCGACGAATCGACGATGGCGGCGAGCCACGCGCGCTCCACGTCGCCCGACGACGCGGCGCTGTTGGCGGCGGCCTGCGCATCGACGTGCGCGTCTACGGCGGCGGCGGCCTTCTTCGTCGGGGTCTCTTTGGGGCTCATGTGTTCGCTGTCAAGTGACCGTCCGCGTCGCGGCGGACGAGCCCGTCCTCTTCGAGCTTGATGAGGTGCGCCGCGACGGCGCGCTCGGCCAGCGGGTGCATCTTCGGCGGCACGTCCGCGTACGCGCGCGCGACGACCTCGGCGGGCGTCCGCGCGCCGGACCGCACGGCCGCGAGGATGTCGCGCTCGCGCTTATGACGGTGCGAGATGTATTCGTCCACCTTCGCGGCGGGGCTGCCGACCGCCGGGCCGTGGCCGCCGAAGAGCGCGACGAGTCGCGGCAGTTGACGGTAGCGTTCGAGCGACGCGAGATAGTCGCGCACGCTCCCCTCCTCCGGGTCGATGAGCACGGAGCCGACGCCGACGACGTTGTCGCCCGTCAGCAACGCGCCCGCGCGCTCGTCGTAGAAGGAGAGGTGCCCGCGCGTGTGTCCGGGCGTGTGCATCGCGCGCAGCGAGATGGAGGGATAACCTTCGAGTTCTATCCGGTCGCCGTCTTCGATGAACTGGTCCACGTGGACGCGGCCCGCCAACGCCTCGGCGGTCAGACGGTGCGCGGCGACGGGACAGTTCCGACCGAGTTGTTGATGCAGACTCTCGACGCCGCCGACGTGGTCTGGATGATGATGCGTTAAGACTATCTCGCGAGCCCGACGACCTTCGTGCAAAAGTTCCTTGACGAACTCGCTCAAGACTTCCTGCTCGTCCTCGTAGGGCGAGCCGGGATCGACGATGATGAAGTCGCGCGTGCCGACGACGTAGCAGTTGGTCGTCGTCGCGGGCGGCTTGGTCGGCGTGCGTAGCGGCAGGCAGACGAAGCCGGGCATGAACTCTATCCGGCGCACGGGCTCGCGCCGCGCCTGCGGGACGGAGAGGAAGCGTTCGGTCAGGTCTTCCGTCAGGCCGCCGGCCATCGTGCGCACGGCGTGGATGACGGGCGGCGCGGCCATCAGCTCAAAGCGCATCCAGCGCGCGTAGGCTGCGGACGCACGTTCCCAACCACCTTCATCAAACTCCGGCGTGAGCAGTCGCGGCTGCTGCTTGCGCGGGCAGCGCACGACGAAGAAGTGCGTGTCGAAGCGTCGCGGGCTGAAGGGCGGCGTCACCCAACGCCCGGCCGGCGTGAAGTCGCGCGCGTCGAGCCCGAGCCCGTAGTGCCCGAGCAACTCCGCGAAAGACATGCGGCCCGAAACCAAATCGTCGCGGACGGATTCGAGTTGCCCCTTCGTCAAGTGCTCCGCGCCGCGCGCCGCGAGCACCCCGAGTTCCTCGAACAACTCGCGCGCCGCGCACGCGATCATCTGCGCCGTCTCCGCGTCTTCCGCGTTCGCGACCTCGACCGACGCGTCGGCCTCGTCGCGCTGCCCGCCGGGGAAGGCGTAGAAGCCCGGCTGGAACGCCAGGCGCGCGCCGCGCCGCGCCCAGAAGACCTCCGGGTCGCGCCCCTCGCCGCGCACCAGCACGACGGCCGCCGCGTCCTTCGGCACCGCCGGCACCTGTTTCTCTTTAACTGTGATTGCTTCGCTCACGTGATAAGAAAGTGATAAGTGATGAGTGATGAGTGATAAGAAAGAGTCGGTGTCTTCTCTTATCACTTATCACTCATCACTTATCACGGTTTTACTCTTCTTCCCCTTGATATCGGAAGCGTTCGCCGTCGTCGCCGTTCCAGGGGTTGCCGCGCATGTGGTAGCCGCCCTCCTCCCAGAAGCCCGCCTCGTCCTCCGCGAGGAAGCGGACGCCCTTGACCCACTTGGCGGACTTCCAGGCGTAGAGGCGCGGGACGACGAGGCGGACGGGCCCGCCGTGCTCGGGCGGGATGGGCCGGCCGTCGTTCGTCCACGCGAAGAGCGAGTCCTCGGCGAGGAAGTATTCGATGGGCAGGTTCGTCGTCCAGCCGTAGTCGTGCGCCTCTGCCACGACGAATTTCGCCTCGGGCTTCACCCCGACCAACTCCGCGACCGTCCGCGTCGCGACGCCGCCCCACAGGTTGTCGAGCCGCGACCAGCGCGTGACGCAGTGGAAGTCCGCGTAGACCTTCACCGCCGGCAGTTGCAGGAACTCATCGAGCGACCACTGCGAAGGTCTTTCGACCAAGCCGCCGACCTCGAACCGCCACGTCTCAAGATCGACCTCGGGCGTGCCGTGCGCGTCGAGCACGGGCCACTTGCGCGTGCGCGTCTGCCCCGGCGGCAGACGCCGCTCGCGGCGCGTGTCGGGGCTGACGACCACGTCGCCGCCCTCGAACTCCTCCGCCCGCCGAGGCTCGCCCTCCTGCCTGAAAGGGTCTTTGAAAAGCGTGTCGAGGAAACTCATAAAGCAGTTACTATTTCTTCCCCGCCCTCTCCGCTAGACGCATCAACTCGTCGGGCATCCACTTGGAGACGCCTTTCTGGAGCGCGCCTTCGATGCCGACGGTGCGGTCGTGCCAGTCGTCGGCCTGACCGGGCGCGCCGCGCTCGCGCTCGTAGCGGAGCGTCTGGTCGAGGCTCATGGAGATGCCGTTGATTATCTCGCGCCAGTCATCATTCTGGATGCCGCGACGGACGATGGAGAGGCCGGCCGTCCAGTCCTCTTCGGGCGCGCGCGCGTCCTGCTCGGGGATGGTCAGGTTTGAGAGCGGCGGCATCGGCGAGTCCTTGAACTCGTCGTAGAGCCTGCGCCGCAGGTCTTTCAGCGAGAGCCGCTCGTCGGCGCGCGCCAACTCCTGCGCGCGGCGGAAGATGTCGGGCACGCTGGTCTGTTCTTTCGCCATCGGTCGCCCCTTCGTCTGAACTTTTAAGGTTTACGCCTGCACGTAATTTATAACATTTGGCCGCGCGTGGCGAATCGGCCGCGCCGACGGCCTGCCGTTCCTTGCGCCGCTGCCTGTTCGACTGCATGATAGAGAAAATTTTCAAGGGGTTGACGAAAAGTGTCTGAGACGATGGAAGGGTCCGCGCATGTGTCGGAGGTGCCGGCGGGACAGCCCGTGTGCCCGGTCTGCGGGCGCGGGGCGGGCGAAGGGCTCGCGCCGTTCGATGAACTGTCTGGCGAGTTGAAGGAGATAATCTCGGCCAACGCGCCCGAGGGCGTGCAGGCCGTCTGCCCGCGCTGCCTTGAGCTGTTCGGACGGGCGCGCAGGCAGGTCGAGAAGTACGGCGCCGTCTTCGAGCAGGGTCGGCAAGTCCTGCCGACGTGGCTGCGGCTCGGCGCGCACGAGCACTTCACGGGGCGCGGCGTCACCATCGCCTTCCTCGACTCGGGCTTCTACCCGCACCCCGATTTGACGACGCCCGAGAGCCGCATCCTCGAATTCCACAACCTCTCGACGCGCGGGACGGGGACGCTCGAATCCGTGGACGTGGCGAGCTGGCACGGCATGATGACCTCGGTCGTCGCCGCCGGCAACGGCGCGCTCTCGGGCGGCTTCTTCCGCTCCATCGCGCCCGACTGCAACGTCGTCCTCGTCAAGGTCAGCCAGTCCGGCCACATCTCCGAGAAGAACATCGAGATCGGGCTGCGCTGGGTCGTCGAGAACCGTGAGAAGTACGGCATCCGCGTCGTCAACATCTCGGCCGGCGGCGACAAGGATGTCTCCTACCTCGACAACTCGCTCTGCCAGACGGTCGAGCGCGCCGTGCGCGAGGGGCTGGTCGTCGTCTGCGCCGTCGGCAACGCCGGTTGGGAGCCGGGCCATCCCGTCATCCCGCCCGCCTCGTCGCCCTCCTGCATCGCGGTCGGCGGGCTCAACGACCAGAACTCGCTCGACCGCGCGCGCCACAGCCTCTACCGCTCCTCCTACGGCCCGACCGCCGACGGCTTGCAGAAGCCCGAGGTCATCGCGCCCGGCATCTGGGTGCCCGCGCCGATACTCCCGCACACGCCGACCGCCGCCGAGGCCGAACTCTACGCAAGGCTCGACCGCGCTAAGGATGAAGAGTTGTTGCCGCTCATCGAGGAGCACAAGGACGTAGACCGCGACATCTATGACGCGCGCGCGCTCCCGACTTATCTGATTCGCCAACTCGTCTCCGTCAAGCTCCATGAGGCGGACGTGATCTCCGAGCACTACAAGTTCGTTGACGGCACCTCCTTCGCCGCGCCCATCGTCTCCTCGACCGTGGCCTGCATGCTCGAAGCCAACCCGCACCTCTCGCCGCAGCGGGTCAAGCGCATCCTCATCGACACGGCCGAACGCCTCCCCGGCGTCGAGATCGACCGCCAGGGCTGGGGCGTCATCGCCCCCCGCCGCGCCGTCGAAATCGCCCTCTCGCTCAGGCAGTAGCGGGAGAGCCGCTGTCAGTAAATGGAGGCGGCGTTGGTGTACGCGGAATAGATCGGCTTGGTAGGCTTCTCGGCGGACACGAACTCGGCACCGGCGTTAATCGCCGCGGCCAGATGCAGAGCGTCTATCGCGCCGAGGCCGTACTTACAGGCGAGGTCAAAGGCGATTGTAGAAATGCGGACGGGTCTATCCAGACGACGACGCCTCTGAAATATCTCTCATAAAAAGCCCTCTCCTTTTTCCTGTCGTATTTTGTCGGAATCGGTAGGACTTCAAGTCTGAGAAATTCCGTCGCCACGAATTCCCGGTCAGGGTCTGCGAGCACGGAGAGCGCGCGCATTTTCCGTGCGGCGTCCTGGCCGACAATCGCGTTGATTAAAACGGAAGCGTCTACAAAGGTAGGTTGTTTAGGCGGCATCATGTTTGACGTGCCCGCCACGTCGGCGCATCAACTCGCTCTCGATCTCATCCTCCGTGAGTAGCTCTCCGCCGGAGCTTTCATAATCACGGCTGAGGTCGAACAGCTCACGCCCTAATTCGGACATCTCCTCATACCTCAAATCCGGGGCATGCGCCCGGCGGACGTTAGGCTCACCAGAATTGTCGCGGTTTGCGTCGTGCGCTTGAGACATAAAACCTCCTCGACGAATTTTATCATCTGCCGTTGTTAGCGGCGCACTAAAGTCCCCAACCGGCGTTCGCGAAGGGTAGACCCGCCAGGTGCAAGCTTTTTCCTGCGTCTCTTAATCAGGGATAAGGACGAACGGCGGCGGTTTCGTCCGTGTGGGCGTGGCGCGTGCCTTGCTGTGGGGTGGGTGTTCTCCCGAGTTTTCGGGACGGAGTTTTAAGAGTTATGCAGAGAGAACAGTTCGCGTTGGCGACGAAGTCGAGTTCGTCGCTGTTGTCACCCCTCGAACGCCGTCTGGCGGCGCGGGTGGTGCCGCGCATCCCCCTTTGGCTAGGGACGCATCACCTGACGATGTTGACGCTCGCGTGGTGCGCGGGGCTCGTCGCGTTCGGGTACATGGCGGCCGGCGATTTGCGTTGGCTGTGGGGCTCGTCCGCGATGATCGCGCTCCAGTGGGCGACCGACTTCTTCGACGGGAAGGTCGGGAAGCATCGCGGGACGGGGCTCGTCCGCTGGGGCTTCTACATGGACCACCTGCTCGACTTCGCGTTCCTGTGCGCGGTGCTCGGCGGCTACGCGCTGGTGCTGCCCGCGACGGCGCACCTGAGCCTGCTTCTCGTCCTCGCCGTCTTCGGCGGCTTCATGGTCAACTCGTTTCTGGCCTTCGCGGCGACGGGGCGCTTTCACATCAGCCACGGCAAGCTCGGGCCGACCGAGTTCCGCCTCGCGCTCGTCATCATCAACTCGCTGCTCGTCTTCTATGGCACGCGGCGGATGGAGAAGGTGCTGCCCTACGTCGCCGCCTGCGGCTTCGTCGCGCTCTGCCTCCTCGCCTACCGCACGCAGCGCGAGTTGTGGCAGACCGACATGGAGCAGCGCCGCCGCGCCGAACCCGCCCGCGCCGTCCCCATCGCCCGGCGCGAGGCGGCCTGAGTCAAGGCGCCTGCCTTTGCCTTTTGCCTTATGCCTTACTACAATCCTCCGCACAAACCTGAGCAGGAAAATTCCAGCGGACAGTCCGGAGAGGAAAGCATAATGGCAGAGAACGAGAACGCGGTCGCGCCCGCGACGGAGGCGACGAGCGAGGCCAGCGAGGGTGCGACGACGGCAGCGGCGCCGCAGGCGGAGGAGCCGCAGGCGGAGGCCGCGCCCGCCGAAGAGATCACCTACCACGCCGTCGAGAAGGACGGGCAGGTCACGGCCATCTGGGAGATGCAGGGCCGCAAGCACCTCCGCACCATCGACCCGCGCTCCCGCCAGGGGCTGGAGATTCTCCGCCTCTACACGGCCGAGCACGGGGAGTGAAAAGAAGTAAATAGTGAATAGTAAATGGTGAATGGTGAAGACAGGTCTTTCCATTCACCATTTACTATTCACTATTTACCATTCACGAAGTCTTCGATATCAACGACGCCGCGCGCGCAGTTGATGAGGATGGTCGTGTCCTTACATCAACGACAGTTCCTCGCGCCCGAACAGGTTCCGCGTCTCCTCCTTCAACAACACGTGCGGCGTCAAAACGTCCGAGCGGCGCGGCACTTCTTCAAACCGCGTTTGCCCCTCCCTTAACTTCGACGCCCCTCCGTGCTCCGAGATTAAGACCTCCATCCCGGTCGCGTTCGAGAAAGACGACACTCTCCATAAGGTTCTGGAACCCGCGAGCGGGTGTGGGCGTCAAAAGTTTGAATGGCCGTGGTGCGCCCATCCTAAAACCGTCGGCGAGGAGGTCACACGTGCGTCAAATGCTCCCGCGCAAGTTCTGGTTCGACTTTCTGCTGGCGGGCTGCGGCCTGTTGTTCGCGCTGGCGGCGTGTGTGGGCGGCGGGTCCGGGCGCGGCGGGGTGATGCAAGTCGTCGCCCCGGAGTCGCGCGCGGCGGCGCCGGTCGAGGTTAAGACAGAGCCTTACGCGGGCAAGGTCATCTACGTCGTCGTCGCGCTGTGCGACAACGTGAATCAAGGCATCGTGCCCGTCCCGGCGGCGCTCGGTAACGGCGACGACCCCGCGCGCAACCTCTACTGGGGCGCGCGCTTCGGCGTGAAGACGCACTTCAACGCCGCCCGCGAATGGCGCGCCGTCGGCGCCGTCGGGAACCCTTCGCCCAAAGTCCTCGAACGCGTCGTCTACAAGCACAAGACTCTGGACGCGTACCTCGTCGCGGACGCCTATCGCGGCGCGGAGATCAAGCAGGCCACCGTGGACTTCTTCAACGTCGCGTCGGGGAACCTCAACCCGACGTTTGAAGACGCGGGCAAGACCTACGGGCTCGGGCGCGGCGCGGCGGCGCACCTCGTCGCGTACGTCGGCCACGACGGGTTGATGGACTTCCAACTGCCCGCGCTCCCGAAGCGTGGTGACGACATCCGCCGCGACGCCGTCGTCCTCGCCTGCATCAGCAAGAAGTACTTCGCGCCCGCGCTCAAAGAGTCGGGCGCGCACCCGCTCGTCTGGACGACGAACCTCATGGCGCCCGAGGCTTACGTGCTCAAGGCCGCGCTCGACGGCTGGCTTGCGGGCGAGGACGGCGAACAGGTCAGGCTCCGCGCCGCCAAAGCCTACGACAAGTATCAGAACTGCGGGCTCAGGGCCGCGCAAGGTCTCTTTGCCACGGGCTGGTGATTAACGAAGGAATGGGACGAGCAGTTTGACGAGGGCGACGATGACGAAGACGCCGACGATGTCTAACAGAATCCCGTAGCGCATCATGCGCGCGAGCGGGACGTAGCCGGAGCCGTAGACGATTGCGTTGCAGGGCGTCGAGACCGGCAGCATGAACCCGAGGCTCGCGCCCATCGTCGCGCCGAGCGCGGGCTCCAAGGGGTCCGCGCCCTGCGCCTTCGCGATGGCGATGACGACGGGGACGACCATGTTCGCCGACGCCGTGTTCGAGGTCGCCTCCGACACGACGACCGCCACCAGGACCGACGCGAACAGCAGACCCGTCCCGCCGCTCACCGGCAGCAGGCCCGTCAAGCCCCGCCCCACCGCCTCCGCCAGCCCCGTCTGGAACGACAGCACGCCCAAAGCGAACCCGCCGCCGTAGAGCAGCACGACGCCCCAGTCAATCTTGACGGCCTCTTCCCACGTGATGGCGCGCGCGCCTTCGTCACCGGGAAGTAGAAACAGGAGCGACGCGCCGACGACAGCGGCGACGGCCTCTGGGACGCTGCCGTTGACGCTCTTGTAAAGTGCGCTCTGGTCGCCCGCGAAGAGCGCGATGAGGCCGGGCACGACCCAGAGCGCGACGGTCACGACGAAGGCCGCGAGCGTTGACTTCTGCGCGGTCGTCCACGCGCCCAGACGGTCGCGCTCGCGTTGGAGCATCTCGCGGCTCCCCTCAATCTCCTTAACGCCCGCGGGCGAGAGCCAGTTGAGATAGAAGAAGAGCCAGAGGAAGAGGACGACGACGATGGGCACGCCGATGACGGCCCACTTGAAGAAGGGAAACTCGACGCCCGTGAGTTGTCGGATGAAGCCGAGCCCGATGACGTTGGGCGGCGTCCCGATGGGCGTCGCCAGGCCGCCGACCGATGCCGCGAACGAGGTCATCAACATGAGTGCCGTCGCGTAACGACGGCTTATCTGCTGCCCGCCCTCCTTCTCCTGGTCGAAGAGAAACGCGAGGATGGCCATGCCGATGGCGAACATCATCGCCGTCGTCGCCGTGTTCGAAATCCACGCCGAGATGAAGGCCGTCACCGCGCCGAAGGCGAAGAGGATGCGCGCGGGCCTCGCGCCCACCCACTTCAACGACAGCACGCCGAAGGCGAGGCGGCGGTCGAGACGGTGCAGGAAGATGGCGCGCGCGATCATGAACGACCCGATGAAGAGGAACATCAAAGGGTCCGCGAAGGGCGCGAACACGTCTTTAGCGGGCGCCACCTTCAACACGACGCACGCGGCCGCGCCGAGGAGCGCCGTGACGGGCAGCGGCAGCGCCTCCGTGATCCAGAGCAGCACGACGGCCGCCATCACCGCCGCGAGCCTCTGCGCCTCCGGCTTCAGACCGGGCAGCGGCAGCAGCAGCAACGCCGCGAACGCCAGCGGCGCGACGACGAACCCCGCCACCCGCCGCCAACGCTCGAAACGCGCCTCGGCCGGGCTTATCTGTTCGACCGCCTCGACTGTTCTGTCCATGCCTTCTGTTTTGGCTTAAAGGGTTGGTGAAACCTTGACGGCCGCCCTCAAGGGCCGCGCGCCGCGCGCCTCCAACGGCGCAACGCCCTCTTGTACCACAAACACTTCGAGAACGTATTCGCCCGGCGCGGAGGGCGCCACGACTTCTAATCTGAGCCCCGCCGTGTCGCCCGGCTCCATGTCGTAAGGGATGCGAGCAACGGCCGCGTCGTCGTTGAAGTGCGTGCCGTCCGCCTTCAACCAACGCGCGCGCAGCGAGACCGCGTGGCGTCCGGCCGCGTCCGGTACGGCCGGCCACGTCTCGCCGCCGACGTTGCGAACGATGACCTCGAAGCCTTGTCTACCTCCCGCGTTCAAAGAGGTCGGGAGTTCGCGCGCGTCGAGCCGTGCGCGCAAGGCCCCCGCCGGGAGCGGCCGAGGGTTCGCGCTTAAGGTCGTCGGCTCGACTGCATAAAGAATGTAGTTGGTCGAGCGCGCGAGCACGCGGCAGTTCTTACAATCCTCTTGCGTGCTGACGACGACCGCGCCCGGCGGCGGTTCGTTTGTTGAAAGTCGGACGAAGCGCGCGGCCTCGACGCCTCGGAGCGCACCGTGCCACAACGCCTGTATGTAGCCGGAGCGGCCCGGCGGGTCGTAGAGATGAACGGCCCCGCCGCGCGCGGCTTCGAGCGCGGGCGCGAGTATCTTCGAGGGGAAACGCGCGTCGAAGACGTACCAACGCTCCGGCGGCCGCGCGTGGAACCGCCACTGGAAGTGTGCGCCCTGCGCGAGCAGCAGCAACAGGACGACGTACAAAGCGACTCTCATCATCCTTCCGTCAACCATCCGCGCGACGGCCGGCGCGGCGAGCACGTGCAGGAAGACGGGGAAGGCTATCAGCCTCAACTGCGGAAAGTCGTTCACCGTGAGCGCGGCCGGCACGACCGACGCGGCGAGCGCGTAGAGCTGAAAGCGCCACCACGGTGCCCTTCTATGTTCGCGCATGACGACGAAGAGCCCGACGGCCGCGAGCAACACGGTCGCCGCGAGCAGCGCGGGCGCGTCCGGCAGGTGGTCGCGTATGTTCTGCTCGCCCGTCACGAGCCATCGCCACGGGTTCACGTCCGCGAGGTAGTGCAACGCGAACTCACGTAGGTCATCCACAAGACTGTTTTGCGGTGTGATGTATGTGATGAGGTTGAACCGCCCCGCGAGCGCGCCCGGGTTCCGTAGCGAGTAGACGAGCAGCGGCACGAGCGTGACGGCGTAAGCCGCCCACGTCATCAAGACCCGCCCGACGTTGCGCCGCGTGACGAAGAACGCGAGCCCGACGGCCAGCAGCGGCGCGAGCAGCCTCCCCACCGAATACGTGTACGTCAACAGCGCCAGCGCGCACGCCAACGCCGACACGTCCCACGCACCCCACCTCTCCCGCTCCGACGCCCTTCGCAGAGCCAGCAGGAACAGCACGCACGCCAAAGGGTACGCCGCGACCTCAAACACCAGACGGCTGCACTCATACAACCACGGCGTCAACAACGCCGAGCACGCCACGACCGCGCCCGCCTCCGCACGCCGCGTCAACCTCCACGCCAACAGCCCCAACAGCAACGCCGCCGCCGCGCCCAACGCCGCGCTCAACAACCTCGCCGCCGCGACGCCCGGCCCCGTCACACGAAACACCGCCGCCAACAGATACACGTACGTCGGGTTCTTATAATCCCCGAACGCCCTGAAGTAGAGCGGCCACGCCTCCCCGTGCTCATCCCTCCCCGTCTGAGCCACGGTCAGCGCGTTGTAAGCGATGGAAGACTCGTCGATGTAGAAACCCGGCGGGTTCTCAGGCACATCGACCGCGTAGAGCACGAAGGCCAGCACGCACACGACAAGCGTCGGGACGTAGCGTCGCGCTCTTGCGGCGTGCCTGGTCTTCACGAGCGGAGTTGGATGTTGTAGGTCTTGATTTTGGAGTTGAGGGTGGTGGCGTTCATGCCGAGGAGGCGGGCGGCGCGGGATTGGTGGCCGCCGGTCTGGTCGAGGGCGCGGCGGATGATGTCGATCTCGAAGCGGCGGACCTCGTCGTAGAAGTTGACGCCGCGACTCACGTCCAGGCTGCCAGTGCCGGTCGAGAGCGGGGCGGCGCCCGCCGCTTTCGAGGGGTCGGCGATCTCCGTGGGCAGGCACTGGCGCGTGACCTCGGAGCCGGGGGCGATGACGACGGCGCGCTCGATGACGTTCTCAAGCTCGCGGACGTTGCCGGGCCACGTGTACTGCTCAAGGAGGGCGAGCACGTCGGGCGCGAGTTGGTCGGAGACGTGGCGGCCGTTCTCCTCGTTGTACTTGCGTATGAAGTGCTGCGCCAGAGCCAAGACATCCTCGCGCCGGTCGCGTAAGGGCGGCAGCTCGATGGGGACGACGGCGAGGCGATAATAGAGGTCTTCGCGGAAGGTGCCCTGGCGGACGGCCTCCTTCAAATCGATGTTGGTGGCGGCGATGATGCGCACGTCAACCTTGCGCGGGGTCGTGTCGCCGAGGGGCGTGAACTCGCGCTCCTGTAGGACGCGGAGCAGCCGCGCCTGCGTCTCGGGCGGGATGTCGCCGATCTCGTCGAGGAAGATGGAGCCGCCGTCGGCGACCTCGAACAGTCCCTTCTTCGCGGCGACCGCGCCGGTAAAGGCGCCGCGCGTGTGGCCGAAGAGTTCCGACTCCAACAACTCGGAAGGGATGTTCGAGGAGTTGACGGTGACGAAGGTCTTCGTGGCGCGCGGGCTCTGCATGTGGATGGCGCGCGCGATGAGTTCCTTGCCGGTGCCGCTCTCTCCCGTAATCAGCACGGTCGAGCGCGCGGGCGCGACCTGATCGACGAGTTGGAAGATGGCCTGCATCTTCTCGGAGCGGCCGATGATGCTGCCGCGCTCGACGCTGCGGCTCATGGCGCGGCGGAGGTTCTGGCGCTCCTCCTCCTTGCGGCGGCGCTTGATGCCGGAGGCGACCGTCTCAAGAATCTGTTCGTTCTGGAAGGGCTTGCGGATGCAGTTGAAGGCGCCGCGCTCCCACGCGCCGATGGCGGTGTCGAAGGTGGCGTAGGCGGTGATGATGATGACGACGGCCTCGGGGTCCGCCTTCTGCAACTCTTCGAGCGCGCGCAGGCCGCCCATGCCCGGCATCGACACGTCGAGCAGGACCACGTCGTAGGCGCGGCGGCCGTAACACTCCAGGCCCTCCTCGCCGGTCTTCGCCAGATCGACGCGGTACCCTTCGGCCGACAGCAACGTCTCCAACACGTCGCGCATGATCTCCTCGTCGTCCACGACGAGGACGGAACCTTTTCTCGCCATCAAGAACCCCGGAATAAATGTTGAGTGTATAAGTGATGAGTGATAAGTGATACGGGATGCTTCCCTCGTATCACTTATCACTCATCACTTGTCACTCATTCTATACTCCCGGCGGGGCGGCGGTCACTTGACGGAGGCTGAGTCTTTGGGTTTGAGCAGGCGGCGGCCGTCGGGCGCGTTGGCGGGGCGGGCGCGCTCGGCCGTGACGAGCAGCGTGTAGTCGTCCGTGTCGAAGCCCGCGACGCGGACGTAGACCTCCGCGCGGTTGAGGTCTTCGGTCGCGGGCAGGCTCCCCATGTAGACGATGCGGCCGTCGGGGATGACGCCCCAGAGCACGTAGACGCTCGCGCCCAGCGACGAAGGGAGCGGCACGCCACGGAAGTTCGCGCGGACGTAGGCGCGGTTGGAGCTGAGCGTGGCGCGCGCCGCGCCGCGCGCGTCCGGCGCCACGGGGTCGCCTTCCAACTCGATGACGCGTCCGCCGCCGCGCGAGGCGAGCGCCTCGTCAACCTCCGCGTAGAAGTCGCCCGCGGTGTTGCGCGCGCGCGGGCTCGGCGCGACGGGCGGCAGGGGCGCGGGCTTAGTCGTGTTCGTCTTTGGCGTGGCGGCCGTCTCGGGCGCGGGCGCGGCGGGCGCGGGCTGCGTGGGATAGAGCGCGGCGGCCTCGTCGGCGCGCGTGGTGAGCACGGGGTCGCCGGGGCGCTCGACATCGGCGGAGGTCTCGGCGGTGACGATGACGCCGTAGCGTTCGAGCCCTTCGGGGCGCTCGAAGGCGAGGCCGCCGTTGCCGCGTTCGTCGCGGCGCAACTCGCCCAGTCTGCGAATCCGCCCGCCGCTCACGGCCCAGACGACGTAGGTCGTGGAGCCGGCCGCGACCGTCCGCGGGTCGGGCAGGTTCAGTGCGGTCAGACGCGCGCGCCCGCCGCCCTCGCTCGCCTCGACGGTCAACTGCCCCGTCGCGCGCGTCGTCAGCGAGCGCAGCCGTATGTCAACGCGCTCCGTCTGCCTCCGAACGAGCGCAACGGGCGCCTTCGGGCGCGACACGGCGGCGGCGTCCGGGTAGAAGTCTGTGGCGAGCATGAGGCCGGCGGCAAGCGCGGCGCACGCGCACGCGACCCAACGCGGGACCTGTCTGCGCTTGCTCATAAAGGTTGGAGAGAGTCTTCCCGTTCGTTGATGCGAGAGCGCGTGCGAGATTAGCACCGGCGTCGTTAAAAGCAAGAGTTATTTCGGCGGACGCACTTCCCTTGTGATTAAGTCGTAGACGATGGCCGCGAGCGCGGGCGCAGAGCAGAGGGCGATCTAAGGCGTTGGACGCAGAGACACGGAGGGGTGATTTGAAATTTCAAATTTGAAATTTCAAATTCTTAATCGCTCGCGACCTGGAGGCGTGTGTGCGCGTGCGCGCCGGCGGTGGGGAGGCTGATGCGGAAGGTCGTGCCGCGCCCGGGCGCGCTCTCGACGGCGATGTGGCCGGAGTGCTCCTGCACGATGCCGTAGGAGACCGCGAGCCCGAGGCCCGTCCCGCGCCCGACGCCCTTCGTCGTGAAGAACGGGTCGTAGATGCGCGCGACGTTCTCGGGCGCGATGCCGATGCCGTTGTCCTCGACCTCGACCGTGAGCGCGTCGCGGGCGTCCGAGGTCGCGGCGCGCAAGGTGATGCGGCCGCCGTCGGGGATGGCGTCGCGCGCGTTCAGGAGCAGGTTGGTGAAGACCTGCTGGAGCTTGCCCGCGTTGCCGTAGACGCGCGGCAGGTCCGCGCCGTACTCACGCGCGACCTCGACGCGGCTCTGGCGCAGTTGCGGCTCTAAGAGTTGCAGCGTGTCGTCGAGCACGCGCGCGAGGTTCACTTCGGCGAAGTCGGTCGCGCCGCCCGTGCGCGAGAAGTTGAGAAGGTTGTTGACGATGCCGGTCGCGCGGTCGGTCTGCCGCCGAATCTTCTGTAAGAGCGCGTGCTTCGGGTCGGTGTCGGCGAGCATCCCGAGAAGCATCTGCGTGTAGGACGAGACGCCCGTCAGCGGCGTGTTGATCTCGTGCGCGACGCCGGCCGCGAGCAGGCCGATTGAAGAGAGCTTCTCGCGCTGCTGCAACTGCTCTTCGAGCCGGACGCGGCCCGTCACGTCTTCGAGGACGACGAGCACGCCGCCGTGCTCGGCCGCGTCGGCGCGCTTCAGCGGCGCGAGCGCGATGTTGAGGATGAGCGTGCGGCCGTTGCGCGTCGCCGTGTGCAGCTTGTAGATGTTGCGCAGTTCCGAGAGGTTCCAGCCCTGCTCGCCGAGCGCGAGCCGCAGGGTCTCCGCGAAGTCCTCGGCGAAGAGGTCTTCGACGAGATGCCCCGTCGCCTCGTCGCGCCTGAGTCCGAGCATCTCTTCGAGCGCGGAGTTGCAGGCCGTCACGCGCCCGTCGGCGTCGGCCGTCAGGATGCCGACGTTGATGGACTCGACGATGGACTCGTTGAACTCCTTCAAGAGCGCCAACTCTTCCGCGCGCTCCTTCTGCTCCTGGTAGAGCAGGCTGTTCTCGATGGCGACGGCGACGTAGCCCGAGACGGTGCGCAGGATTTCGAGGTCTTCCGAAGAGAGCAGCGCGCCGCCCGTCGAGCGGCCCAGGCCGATGACCGCCACCATCCGGCCGCGCACCACGCACGGCACATAGTAGTGGAGCGCGCGGCGCACGAACCCGTTCGTCTCGGGCGGCATGTCGATGCCGTCGGCGCGCACGATGCCGTCCTCGGCCGAGCGCGTGCGGATCATCTCGCGGAAGTCGGGCGGGACGATGATGTCGGACGAGAGCCCGGCGGTGCGCGCCACGCTGTAGGAGCCGGCGCCGCGCGCGTCCTCGATGAAGATGGCGACACGCTCGACGCCGAGGACCTGTTGGAGGCGGCCGACCAGCGCGTCGAGCAGCGGTTCGAGCGCGCTCGTCGCCGAGAGCGTCCGGCCGAAGTCGAGCAGGCCCGCGCGCAGGTCGTAACGCTCGCCGTAGAAGAAGCGGTCGGTGCGTTCTTGCAGGAAGTTCTTCAAAGGCGCGGCCGTCATCACGATGACGGCCATCGCGGCGACCGCGACGATGACGCGCATCGTGACGATGCCCGGCGTGATGACCTCGCCGCCGAAGGCGTAGAGCCCCGCCACGTAGACGACCGACCCGATCATCAGCGCGATGGTCAGAGTCGTCAGCGCGTAGACGGCCGTGCGCCGCACGACCATGTCCACGTCCATCAGGCGGTAGCGCACGACCGAGTTGCCGAACGTGAGCGGGATGAGCACGAGCGGCAGCAACGACGCGTCCGTCATCCACTTCCGCGTCGTCTCGCTCAGGAAGCCTTCGCCCACGCCGAAGAGGTAGCCGGCCGCGTAGAGCAGCGTGAACGGCGTCACCGCCAGCGCCGAGCCCCACACGACCCACTTCAACTGCTGCCGGACGATGGCCGACTCGTTCTTCACGAACCGGCGCACGAGGATGAACGAGCCCGCGATGAGCGAGGCCGTCAGGAACCCGGTCGCCGCCACGGACATCCGCGCGGGGAAGTCTTCGGGCAGCGCCCCGTAGGCCACGGCGAGCAGGCCCACGAGCGCCGAGTCCGGCCAACGGTGGTACAGCGCCGGCACGAAGTCGAAGAAGGCCGCGAGCGCCACCAGCAGCGCCGCCGGGGCGTAGAGCAGGTAGACGAGCCGCGGCCGCTTCTCGGACAACTGATAGCGGACGGGGTAGACCGCGCAGAAGTGGAGCAGCACCGGCGCGAAGAGCGCGAAGGCCGCGTTGTCGAGGAACTCGATGGCGAGGTCCAGGTCTTCCAGACCGCCGTAAGGTTTGTAGAAGTGGAAGACGAAGGCGACGAGACAGAGCGTCGCGAAGTGGAGCGCGAAGGGCGAGCGCCCGCCCTGCTTGAAGAAGACGAAGAGGCCGACCAGCAGGTAGACGACGCCGATGAGGTTGACGTAGAGGTCGCGCGACGTGAGCGTCCGCTGCGGAATCAGGTTTTCGAGGTAGACGTAACGGTAGCGTATCTCCTCCGGGTACGAGGGGCGCTCGATGAGGTAGCGCACGCGGCCGCCGACGCCCGCGTCCTCAAGGTAGACCTGCACGTCGTAGGAGGTGACGACCTCGTCGTCAACCTTCTCATCAAGACTGACGCCGACGAGCCGGTCGCCCGGCATCACGCCGAAGACGCCCTTGCGGCCGGCGGGCGAGTCCTCCTTGACCGCGCGCGCGACGATGCCCGCGTCGGTCTTCACCCAGTCGATGCCGTCGGTCGGGGGCGCCTTGTGCGTGAGGCGCTGCGCGAAGTTGATGGTGCCGGCCGCGACGAGCACCGCCGCCACAATCAGCAGCGCCCAGCCCTTCGTCGTCAGCACGGAATCCTTCATCGTCCTACACGCAATGTCTTGTCATTAAGAGCTTGAGGAACGCGCCCGGCCCGGTGTCTTTTAAGACCCGGCGGGCTTCGAGCCCTGTTAAATCAAAAGTTTTGAAGCAAGCAGTATTCCAACTTGAACGCCGCCCGCCCCCGCACTCGCCGCGCGCCCGGTGGGCCGGACAATCCCTGTGCTGGCGCGTGTTAACCGCGCGCCCGAGTTCGTTGACAAAAATGCACGGCGCGGGGCGCGCTCCCGCGCCGATTCAGAATTTCGTATCGCCTCCGAAAATTCGGATAAACCATTGATACACAAAAGCCCCGCGCCTCAGACTCGTTGAGCGTGGGCACGGGGACTTTGTCTTAAACCGTCGGCCGAACGGGGCCGACGGCGATGATTAGAACCTGACCGAAATCCCTCCGCGCAAAGAGCGGCGGAGCGCGCCGAGCGAGAGTTGCGTCTCGCCGTCGTCGGCGCCGGTCGCGAGGTCGAGGAGGTTGCGCGCGTCCACGGTCGCCTGCGCGCGGACGGGCAGGCCGAAGTTTGGCAACTCCTTCGTGACGAGGATGCTCAAGCTGGGGTCGTAGACGGCGAGCCGTCCGGCGAACGGGTCGATGGCGAAGACCGCCGCGCGCGGCGAGAAGCGCAGCACCGTGCGGACGTTCATCCCGTCGAGCAGGCTCGCGTCGAGCTGCGCGGCGGCGGTCTGGAAGAAGGTGTTCTGGAAAAGTTGGTCCGGCGTCGCGGCGCCCTCCGGCGAGAGCTGCTGGCCCTGTCCGAAGGCGTAAGCCGCCGAAGCCTTCAGGCGGCTCGACACGCGCCGCGTGTAGACGACACGCAGGCCGCGCGCCCCGCCCTGCTGGTTCGCGATGTCCAAAAGCGCCGCGCCGCCCTCGCTCGTCAGACCTTCGAGCGGCGTGCTCAGGAGGCCGACGCCGCGCCCGCTGATGGTGTCGAAGAAAGCGGTGGCTTCGACGGACGAGTTCTCGGTCAGGATGCGCTCGACGCCGAACTCAAGTCGGTGGCTGCGCTCAAGCACTGCCTGCCCGTCGATGACGGCGACGGCCTGCCCCGGGTTCTCCTTGAAGACGATCTCGCCGTCCTCGAACTCGACGCCGTCGGCGCGCGTGCCGGAGTCCGCGCCGGGCGCGAACGAGGCGTGCAGGCGCGTGCGCGCGTTGGCGTCGAAGGCGACGCCGAGCCGAGGCGAGAAGGAGCCCTCGCCACCAACGAACTTCGAATAATCGAGCCCGAGCACGACGACCACGCCGTCACGCACGACCCACTCGTCCACGGCGCGGACGGAGACCTGCTCCAACTTCTCGCCGCGCGCGGCGTTGAAGCCGAGCTTGGCGCCGACCGGTTCTTCGTCGCGCACGCTCGGGAGCGCGGGCAGACGCGCGCCGCCGAAGGTCGCGCTGATGAGGTGACGCGCTCCGGCGCGGATGCGCGCGGTCGCTTCCAGACGCTCGAACTCGCCGGCCTGGCCCGCGAAGATGAGTTGGACCTGACGGTTGACCGGCGTCGCCACGGCGAAGTTGAGCCCCGCGTAAGGGCCTGCGCCGGGCACGCCCGACGAGCCGAAGTAGGTCTCGACGTAGCCTTGCGTCCGCGTGCGGTTGGTCCGCCTCTCTTCCGGTGTCTCTTCCGAGAGGGCCAGTTCCTCCTCCTCGGCCTTGACGCGCTCCTCCTCCTCAAGCTCTTCGAGCACGCGGCGGACGGTCTCGTCCTCGGCGTCGCCCGCGTTGAAGACGGAGCGGCGCGCGGCCGCCGCGCGGATGCGGAACTTGGGGTCGTTGCGGTCGGCGCGGCGCTCGGGGCGCGTGTTGCCCTCGCCGGCCGGTTGGAGGTTGAAGCGGTAGACGAGTTCGGTCGCGGGCGAGACTTCGACGGAGGAGAAGGTGGCGGGCGTGAACCCTTCGGCCAGCGCGCGGATGAGGTAGCGGCCGGGCGTGACGCGCGCGGCGAAGCTGCCGTCCGAGCCGCTCTTCGTCTCCTTGACGACCTCGTTGAAACCGTCGCGCAGAATCTTCACGACGGCGCCCGCGACGGGGTTGCCCGCGCGGTCGAGGACGGCGCCGCTGATCGTACCCAGACTGCTGCGGCGCGGCCCTCCCGGGGGTTCGGCCCCGCGCGCCTGCCGCGCCCCACCGCCGGCCGCGACGACCGAAAGGGCCGCGAGCAGCACGGGGAAGATGCGCCAGTTGAATTTTCTCATCGCAGCAAAACCTCCGGGACTGCCCGGGACTTTTCCGTTTCCCTCCCCGAGCTGACCCCTAGCTTTGACTGTGTCCAGGGCGGCGTCCGGGCGAGGGTGGGAGCTGTCTGGGTGCGCGGCTCCAGTCCCGGCGTCACGACGAGCGACACTTTTTAAGGCGTAACCCCTTCTGTGTGTCCGACCCGCATCAGGCGGAGACGGCATTTTCCGCTAAATTCAAGGGGGGTGTCAAGCAGGTCGGCCTTTAAAATCGTAGCCTTCGCGCCGTGAGATGCGCTCCCGCGAGTGGTTGGTTTGCCCGCCCCCCGCGCGCGTGCTACGATGCCCGCTCAAATCATGCAAGAGAGTGCCGGCCGAGGGGTTTCCTTAAAGCTTTCCGAAGTAATGACCGAACAAGTTCAGTTGACCAGACTTCCCAACGGGCTGACCGTGCTCACGGAGCGGATGCCCGGTTTGCGCTCGGCCACCGTCGGCATCTGGGTGCGGCGCGGCTCGCGCCACGAACCGGCGGACTGGAACGGCGTCTGCCACTTCATCGAGCACGCCGTCTTCAAGGGCACCGAGCGGCGCACGGCCTTAGACATCGCCGTCGAATCCGACCGCCTCGGCGGACACTTCGACGCCTACACGACGCACGAGATGACCGGTTTCGCGTTGAAGGTGGTGGACACCTCCGTCCCCCTCGCCTTCGACCTGCTCGCGGACATGCTCGCCCGGCCCCGCTTCGACGAAGAGGAGTTGCGCCGCGAGCAGAAGGTCATCATCGAAGAGATGAAGATGGTCGAGGACACGCCCGACGAGTTCCTCGCCGAAATTTTCAACGCCGCGTACTTCCCCGGCCACCCGCTCGGGCGCCCCATCGAGGGCACGGAGGAGACCGTCTCGACCTTCGGCCACGCGCGCACCGCCGAGTTCCACGCCGCGGCCTACGCGCCGCCCAACCTCGTCATCGCCGCCGCCGGCAACGTCGAGCACGAACGACTCGTCGAGCTGGCCGCGAAAGCTTTCGAGAACGGGAAAGCGGCGAAGGTCAAAGTCAAAAGCAAAGTCAAAAGCGTCAAGGACGAATCGCCGAGCCCGGCCGCGCCCATCCTCATTCAGCGCAAGAAAGAGTTGGAGCAGGCGCACCTCATCATCGCCGCGCCGTTCCCTTCGGCGCGTCATGAAGACCGTTACGCGGCGAGCCTTTTAAGCTCCGTCATCGGCGGCGGCACAAGCTCGCGACTCTGGCAACGCGTGCGCGAGGAGCGTGGACTTGCCTACTCGGTCGGCGCGGCGGGCAGCCACTTCACCGACGCGGGCATCTTCCAGATTTACGCCGGCACCTCGCCCGAGCAGTTGGACGAAGTGCTGGACATCTCCGTCGAAGAGATGCGCCGAGCCCTGCGCGAGTCGGTGGGCGAGGATGAGTTGCAACTCGTCAAGGACCAGGCCGTCTCGTCCATCCTGCTCGGACTCGAATCGACGAGCGCGCGCGCCGGCACGCTCGCGCGGCAGGAGATCGTCCACGGCCGCCGCATCCCGCCCGAGCAGGTCATCGCGCGCATCGAGGCCGTCACGCCCGAAGACATGCTCCGCGTCGCCACCGAGCACTTCAAGACCGACCGGCTCGCCCTCGGCGCCCTCGGCGACCTCAACGGCTTCAAGGTTGACCGCGCAAGGCTCGAAGTCTGACGCCGCTCACGCGGCGGGTCGATGATGCTGACAGCTTCAAGAATCACTCTTCTCCTCTGCGCGCTGACTGCGGTCGCGGCGGCGCAAGCGCCGGACGACCGGCAAGGGGCGCCGGGGATGGAGGTCTCTTCGTTCGAGTGGAAGTATGGGGGCTACGCGCCGGTCGAGGTGGTGCGCAGCGGCAAGTCGGGCGTGAAGCTCGACGTGAAGCGCGGCACCGATTACGTCTTCAAGTACGACGCGCGCGTGACGGTCAGGAACACGGGCGAGCGCGCCGTCAAGTCCGTCGAGTGGGCGCACGTCTTCTACGACCCCGCGACGGGGAAGGAGTTGAAGCGTTACCGCCTCCAACTCAAACAGCGCGTCGCGGCCAGCGAGACCTTAACGCTTAACAAAGCGGTCTTCATCAAACCCGACGAGAGCACGCGCCACCTCACCAACGGCAAGCAGCGAGTTCAGATCACGCGCGTCGAGTTCGAGGGCGGCGGCGAGTGGAAGGCAGAGGCCCGGGACGAGCGCAAGCCTTGAGGCGGGAGCCACCGAGTTGAAAGTCTTCAACTGCCCACAGTGCGCCGCGTCGCTCGAATTCGAGCACTTAGACAAGTCGTGGGTCAGGTGTCAATTCTGCAACTCGCTCGTGGTCGTCCCCGTCGAATTGCGCCCGCCGCTCCCCCCGCCGAAAGAGGAGTTGAAGACTACCTTCGGCGGCGAAGAGGCGACGCCGAAGAAGCTCGTGCTCGCGGCCGTCGCGCTCCTCGTCGTCGCGGGGGGCGTCGGCCTCCTCATCGCCACGAACCGCCCGTCTAACTCCAACGGCCTCGGCCTCGTCAACACGTCGCGCACGCCCTGGCGCGCGCCGACCCCGACGCCCACGCCGAACCCCGACGGCTACACCATCGCCTATACCTTCGGCGGCGAGGGCACCGGCCCCGGCCTCTTCAAAGACTCTCTGGGCGTGACCGTTGACGGCGAGGGGCGCGTCTACGTCTCCGACGAGACGCGGCGCGTGCAGCGATTCGATTCGTCGGGCAAGTTCCTCAACACCTGGAACATTCCGCTTGAAACGAAGTGGTACCGGAAACTGCGCGGCGGCCCGTCGAAGATCATCGTCAACGAGCGCAACGAAATCTACGCGATACTGGCCGGCGTGATTCTGAAGCTCGACGGCGAGACGGGCGAGGTCTTAGGCGCGGCGCACGGCTCGGACTACATACACGACGCGGCGCTCTCGCCGGGCCACGGGCTGCTCGTCGTCTCGCAGAAGGGCGACGACGACGAGTTGGTGCTCATCGGCGGCGACAAGCGCGCGGCCTGGCGCACGCACCGCTTCGTCAGCACGCAGTTGGATAAGAAGCTCGAAGTCGAGGCGCTGCGCGTCGCCGCCGGGTCGGGCGGCGAGGTCTATTCGCTCTACGCCATCGGCGGCGTCGCGGGCGAACACTGGTACGACGACGAAGACATCGCCGTCTTCCGCTTCTCGCCCGATGGCAAGTACCTCGCGCGCTTCGGCGGGCAGGGGCGCGAGCCGGGGCAGTACGGCCCGCCCTCCGCGATTGCGTCCGACACGCAGGGACGCGTCTACGTCTGCGAGTCTTTCGACAAGGTCCACGTCTACGAACCGGACGGCCGCTTCGTGCGCACGCTCAAAATCCCGCATGCCGCCGACGCCCTCGCCTTCGACGCACAGAACAACCTCTACATCGCCGGCAGCCACAAGGTCTCGAAGCTCATCCTGAATAAGTAAGAGCGTTTAGCCGGGAGCGCGGGCATCCCTGCCCGCCAAAGCGTGCGCCAGCACGCTTAACAGAGAAACGCCACACCTCAACCTTGAGGTGTGGCGTTTCGTCGCATTCGCGCTCACGGCGACGGGCGGCCGTCATTTGAGTCAAGCGCGGATTTTATGTCGGCACCATTTGCCATCGAACGCGGCAGCCTTAATAATTGTCTTTCGGCTGACACACGCTGGGCTGAAGGCTGACAGCTATAGACTCCCGATGCGATTGACTGTTTTAGGAAGCGGCTCGACGGGCAACGCCGTGCTCATCTGCGCGGGGCGGACGCGCGTGCTGGTGGACGCGGGGCTCTCCGCGAAGGAGACGGCGCGGCGGCTCGCGCTCGTCGGCGAGGACGCGGCGCGTTTGGACGGCGTCGTCATCACGCACGAGCACTCGGACCACGCGGGCGGTCTGCGCGTGCTCTTAAAGTCGCTGTCGTGTCCGGTCTACATCTCGGGCGCGACGCGCGACGCGTACATCCGCGAGAAGGCGCGCACCAACGACGAGCCGAAGAGGCGGGCCGAGTGCCTGCGCGACCGCACGGTCGAAATCTCTTCGAGCCACGACTTCCAGATCGGCGAGATCGACTTTCACCCCTTCACCGTCCCGCACGACGCCGCCGACAACTTCGGCTTCGTCGCCACTTCGGGCGGCGTGCGCGTCGCGACGCTGATGGACTTCGGTTGCGTGACGACGCTCGTCGCCGACCGTCTGAAGGGCTGCGCGGCCATCGTCATCGAGTCGAACCACAGCCGCGACATGCTCAAGGCGTGCGACGTGTACCCCTGGGAGTTGAAGCAACGCATCCTCTCGCGCACCGGCCACCTCTCGAACGAGGACGTGGCCGTGTGGCTGCGCGACGGCTTTGACGGCTGCGCCGAACACGTCGTCCTGGCGCACCTCTCGCAGCGTGCCAACAACCCCGACCTCGCCAAGTTCACCGCCGAGTCGGCGTTGCGCGAGCGCGGCGGACTCTTCCAGCCCGCGACCAAGATCACCCTCTCGCACCACAAGGAGCCGACGCCCTGGATAGAACTGTGAGGAAAGTAGACAGTAGGCAGATGGCAGTAGGCAGTGAACGGGTCGCGATGGTTCGCCTTCGCCCCGCGACGAGCCGTCGAAGTCGGAACAAGAACGTTCTCAGGTTCACGGTTCTCTACTGCCTACTTCTCTCCTCCTGTGCCGTTGACGAGCGGCGCGACATCCCGGCGGGAGCGCGCGCGACCGTCGAGCGCGTGACCGAGGACATCGCCGCCGGGCGCGACGAGAAGGTCTACGGAGAGGCCGCGCCCGAGTGGCGCGCGCAGGTCTCGGCCGAGGAGAACGCGCGCATCCTCGCGCGCGTCCGCGAGAGATTGGGGCGCGTCGAGAGCCGCGCGCTGACGAAGGGCACGGAGCAGCAGAGCGCCTCGCCGCCGCTCTCGGGCCACGCCCTCGAACTCTTCTACTCGACCCGCTTCGAGCGCGGCGGCGCCACCGAGCGATTCACGTTGCTCGAACGCGGCGGCGAGTGGCAGCTCGCGGGCTACACGGTCAGCTCGGACGTTCTGAAATAGTCGGGAGGGGTAACGATGCGAGTCAACGCCTTTCGTCTGACGGTCTTCGCCCTGTGCCTCCTGTTCGCGCTGGCGGCGGCGGCGCAGGAGCCGGCCGCCGTGGTTGACGACCGCTGGCAGAACGGCGTCACGGAGGCGTGGTGGTTCAACTCGCACAGGTACACGCCCGAGCAGGCCGCGGCCGCGCGCGCCGTCTGGGAGCGCATCGGCGACGCGGGCGGCGACGCGTGGGCTGGCGACTACATCATCAACATGGACACGCGCGCGCACTACCTGCGCTGGTCGCCGAAGGGGTTAGTCTCCTTCAACGTCAACACCTGCACGGCGAACGTGGACAGCCTCGACTACGCCGAGACGGTCTCCGAGTCGCCCGGCGAGGTGGTCGTTGACTCCGCGACCCACCCGCGCACCTACGTCAAGGTGAAGTGGGGCGAGCGGCGCTACCTCGTCGATCAGCATGCTGTTGGGGCCTTCTGCGATTACGTCGCGGGGCTCGGCGAATACAACGCCCCGAATAACTCGGGCGAGGTCGAGTTCCTGATGCACGGCGAGGACGGCGCGAAGCCGACCGCGCCGCTGCCGACCGTCCCGCCCGAGTATCAGGAGCACGTGCGCAAGCCCATCAACGCGCGTGTCGTGCGCGTCGGCAAGGCTTACGTCGAGGTCAACCCCGAGGACGAGTGGTACGACGACCTCGTCACCCCCATCCGCGTCAGCGCGGGCAGCGACCGTGGACTCCGGCGCGGCATGAAGCTCCACGCGCTCGACTCGGACGACTACGACGAGCGGGTCGAGTTGACGCGCGTCGGCCGCGACTACGCGCTCGGCATCGTCGTCCGCGCCGTGCGCAAGCGCCCTGGCGTGAAGATGGGCGAGTGGGACGACGGCAATGACGAACCGGGCACGCCCGTCGCGGTCGGGTGGCGGCTGACGACCAGTCTCCACAAGCGACTCCTGCACCGCGAAGAGCTGATGAGGGACGCCGAGGAGGCGGAACAGAAGTAAGTAGAACCGAGACACGCATGATCTCAAGGTACACATTGCCCGAGATGGGCGCGCTCTGGTCGGAGCAGAACAAGTTTCAGAAGTGGCTGGACGTGGAGGTCGCCGTCTGCGAGGTGCACGCGGAGATGGGGACGATTCCGCCCGCGTCCGTCGAAGAGATCAAGCGGAAGGCCGCCTTCACCGTCGAGCGCATCCGCGAGATAGAGAAGACGACCGACCACGACGTAATCGCCTTCACCACCGCGCTCGCCGAAAACATCGGCGAGGCCGCGCGCTTCGTCCACTACGGCCTCACCTCGTCGGACGTGGTTGACACGGCCAACGCCCTGCTGCTGCGCGACGCCTGCGACCTGCTGCTGGCGAAGACGGACGCGCTGCTCGAAGTCCTCAAGCGTCGCGCCTTCGAGTTCCGTGACACGCCGCAGGTCGGGCGCACGCACGGCGTCCACGCCGAGCCGACCTCCTTCGGCCTCACCTTCGCGCTCTGGTACGACGAGACGCGGCGCAACCGCGTCAGACTCGAACGGGCGCGCGAGGCGGTCGCGGTCGGCAAGATCAGCGGCGCCGTCGGCGCCTTCGCGCACCTCGACCCCGAAGTCGAAGAAAGCGTCTGCGCGCGTCTGGAACTTAAGCCCGCGCCCGTCTCGACGCAGGTCGTCCAGCGCGACATCTACGCCGAGTATCTGACGACGCTCGCCATCTGCGCCGCCTCCGTCGAGAAGTTCGCTTTGCAGGTTCGACACTGGCAACGCACCGAAGTGCGCGAGGCCGAGGAGCGTTTCAAGAAGGGGCAGAAGGGTTCAAGCGCGATGCCGCACAAGCGCAACCCGATCCTGTCGGAACGCCTCTGCGGGATGGCGCGCGTGGTGCGCGGCTACGCCGTGGTCGGGCTTGAGAACGTCGCGCTCTGGCACGAGCGCGACATCTCGCACTCGTCGGCCGAGCGTGTCGTCCTGCCCGACGCGTCGATTGCGCTCGACTACATGCTGCACAAGTGCGCCTCGCTCCTCGACACGCTCGTCGTCTACCCGGAGCGGATGCTCTTGAACCTCGCGGCGACGCGCGGGCTCGTCTACAGCGGCCAACTGCTGCTCGCGCTCACGCGCGCGGGCGTCTCGCGCGAGCAGTCATACGAGTGGGTGCAGCGCAACGCGATGAAGACGTGGGACGAGGGCGGCGAGTTCCGCGACCACGTTCTTTCGGACCCGGACATCTCCAAACTTCTCACGGCCGAAGAGGTCGCGCGCTTGCTCTCGCCCGAGCCTTACATGCGTAACGTCGGGAAGGTCTTTGCGCGCGTCTTCGGCGGAGACGGCTGAAAGAGTTTGAAGTCTCAAATCTCAAATGTGAAATTCGTCCCGGCCGCGACCGTGTCGCTCGAAACGTACGCCGCTGCCATCACGTCCTCCTTCGAGGGCTATCCCGTCCAGATCAACTTCACCGCCCCGATGCTCGCGCGCCGCGTCCGGTTCGAGCAGCACGACCTCGAAAGCTCGCTGCTCGTGCTCGACGGCGACGAAGCGATAGGCATGGCGGGGCTCGCCATCCGTGGCGTACGCGGCTGGGTCAGCGGGTTCGGCGTCGTGCCCTCGTGGCGGAGGCGCGGGCTGGGGCGGCGCCTCATGTCGGCGCTCCTGGAACGCGCGCGCGACTACGGGCTCCGGCAACTCACGCTCGACGTGCTGGAGGGGAACGACGGGGCGATACGGCTCTACGAGAGCGCGGGGCTGCGCATCACGCGCGACCTGCTCATCTTCGAGCGCCCCGCCGACTACGCGCCGCGCGCCGCCGGCCGCCGCCGCCCGCCCTCGGAAGCGCCGGCCGCCGAGTTGCTCACGCACCACTGGCGCCTGCACCCGGAGCCGCCCGCGTGGCAGCGCGAGTTGCCGGCCCTGATAGCCGCTGACCTGCGCGGCTTCTACGTGGGCGGGCGCCGCCGGCCGCGCGCCTACGCGCTCGTCGGGTACGGGCGCGGGGACGGCAACACCTATCTCTCCGACCTCGCGGCCGCCGACGAGGCCGGCGCCGAGGCGATGTGCGCCGCGCTCGGACGCGTGGCCGGCCCCACGCACGTCATCAACGAGCCCGAGCGCAGCCCCTACGTCGCGCCGCTCCTCGCACACGGCTTCAGCGTTGTTCTGCGTCAACACCAGATGTCGATGGAGCTTTAGGCCGGCGCGCTTGAACGCCGGGCGGGTCTTCGTTTACCTTTGCGCTTCGCACTCTGAACTCTCTGGAGAGACCCTTGAAAGCAAAAGTCTACGTCACACTCAAGTCGGGCGTGCTCGACCCGCAGGGCAAGGCCATCCAGCACTCGGTCGGCCTGCTCGGCTACGACGGCGTCGCCGACGTGCGGCAGGGCAAGTACTTCGAGATCGCGCTCGACGCCGCGCTCGACGAATCGCGCGCGCGCGCGACGGCCGAGGCGCTCGCCCGCGACGTGCTCTCGAACCCCGTCATCGAGGACTACCGCGTGGAGGTCGAGTGACGAAGTCCGGCGTGGTTATTTTCAACGCCTGAGCCACGGGTGAAAGAGATGTTCTGTCCCAAGTGCGGTCAGCAGTCGTTAGACGGAGTTCGCTTCTGCCCGAGGTGCGGGTTCCATCTCGCGGGGCTCGCGGCCTACATGGCGAACGAGTCCGCCCCGGCCGAAGCCACGGCCCCGCGTCCCCCGTCGATGACCGCGCGCAGGCGCGGCATGCGGCGCGGCGCGAAGCTGATGTTCATCTGCGCCGTCCTGCTGCCCGCCGCCGCGCTGCTCGCCTTCGAGGACGACGCGCCCGGGCCGTTGCTGCTCGTCTGCACCACGTTTCTCGCGGGGCTGGCCTGGATGGTCTTCTCCTGGCTCTTCAACGACAACACCGTGCCCGTCGAGACCCGTGCGAGCCGCAAGGCGCGGCGTCAGGAACTGGCCGCCGCCGGAGACAGGCCCGCCCTCGGCCCGCCGCAGTTCATCCCCGCGCCGCTCTTCAACCAGCAGCGCGCCAACACCGCCGAGATATACCAGCCGCCGAGCGTGACCGAGAACACCACCAAGCTGCTCGACAAGGACTCCTGAGCGCGCCGCCGCCGCGTGCTACTATCTCCAAACACCGATGTCTTCAAGCGCATTAGCGGAGGTGAGAAGTTGAAATTCGGAGTGATCGTCTTCCCCGGCTCGAACTGCGACCACGACGCCTACCACGTCATCTCGAAGCACGTCGGGCAGCCCGTCGATTTCATCTGGCACCGCGAGACGGACCTCTCGACCTACGACGCCGTCATCATCCCCGGCGGCTTCTCCTACGGCGACTACCTGCGCGCGGGCGCGCTCGCCTCGTTCTCGCCCGTGATGGCCTCGGTCAAGGAGTTCGCCGCGCGCGGCGGGTTCGTCCTCGGCATCTGCAACGGATTTCAAATCCTCTGCGAGACGGGGCTGCTGCCCGGCGCGCTTATACGCAACCGCGAGCTGCACTTCATCTGCCAGCACGTCAACGTCCGCGTCGAGACTACGAGTTCGCCCTTCACGCACGAACTGAGCGCGGGCCGCGTCCTGAGCCTGCCGGTCGCGCACGCCGAGGGCAACTACGTCTGCGACGACGAGACGTACGAAGAACTCATCCGCGAAGACCGCGTCGTCTTCCGCTACTGCGACCCGGCGGGCGAGTCGGGCGAGTTCGCGAACATCAACGGCTCGCGCGACCACATCGCGGGCATCTGCTCGCGCGCGCGCAACGTGCTCGGCCTGATGCCGCACCCCGAGCGCGCGTGCGAAGACCTGCTCGGCTCCTCGGACGGCAGCGGCATCTTCCGCTCGCTCGCCGCGACGCTCGCCAACGCGCGCTGACGCCCGGCCCACGTCGCCCTCTCCCATCCCGGAAATCGTTGACTACGGACACGTCGCGGCGGTATCGTGCGCCCATTCCACACGGGGTTGCCGCTGACGCGGGCCGCGCTCCCGTCGTTAGACCACGTAACCAATAACACAACAGCCCGGGGTCGTTCGTAGTCGCGTTACCGCGCTCCGGAGCCGTGCTGTTTTCTTCACACAAGAAGAGGAGGTGAGAGCCTATGTTATTCGCATTATGGGCAGCAGCAGGTTGGTGTGGCACCCCCTGGCCGGGCTGGTGGAGAGGGCCGCGCCCCAAGCCCGATCCGGAGCCCTGGTGGATTGTCGCAATCGCCGGCATCGTGGGCGGCCTCATCGGCGGCTACCTGACATCCCGCATCATCCCCGGGACCGACGTGGGCGCGGCCGGCGTCATCGCAACCACCCTCGGCGCGTTCGTCTTCGGGCGCGTCGTCGGCGACCTCGCCGGCAACCTGATGGGCGGCCGGGGCAACGTGGCGGCAGGCCAGTAGCCGGCCGTGCAAATGATGGGAAGGCTGAACGATGAACTGAAGCCATTTCGTATTTAATTCATCGTTCAGCCTTCCTGCTTCCGACTTCAAAACAATTTTCTTGACGCGGTCGGTCGATGCGAGTAGATTTGCGCGGTCAACTCAGCGCAACTGGCTTGGACGGCGTAAGACACGCCCCGCAATCTCACTTCCTTTAACTTCAAACGGACGGCGACGGCACTGACAGCCGTCCGGCTCGACTCTCCCTTCCCCCGTTAGGGAGTGATTCGCCCCTCAAGGCGACTCTCTGCCGTCATCCCCGCGGCCTCCTTCGTCTGACGCAAGACACGGCTCGGCGGCCGTCTCCCCGGCCCGCTTTCGACACGCCTTTTGCACGCACCGCCGTGCGCCTCGGCGCGCACGCGCCGGGATTCCTTTCTCAACTAATTCGCCAAGGAGTTCACCGAAGACTCTTTAAGCTCCGCATGCTCCCGCCCTAACGCCTCGCGGACATCACCCTCCCACTTCCACCGGAAGTGGATTTCGAGCTGAGGAGGAGACAATGAAAGCTCTCAAGCTGTTCGTCATCGCGCTCTTCGCGGCGGCGCTGGCCGCCGCTCTCACGCCGCCCCGCGCCGCACGCAGCCAGTCGGGGCCGACCGAAGCCCCCGCCGCCTTCGACAACCAGACCAACGGCTTCACCCCACAGGGCACGCCCGTCCCGCCCAACACCGACCCCACCCCCGGCACCTTCGAGGCCGACAAGTTCATCTTCGAGGGGACGGACACCATCGCCGACGGGCTCGGCCCCGTCTACAACGCGCAGTCCTGCCGCGAGTGTCACCAGAACCCAGTGACCGGCGGCGTCAGCCAAATCTTCGAGCTGCGCGCCGGCCACAGCGCGCCCGACGGGACGTTCGTCAACCCGCCCGGCGGCTCGATCATCCAGTCGCGCGCCGTCAACGCGGAGATACAGGAGCGCGTGCCCGAGGGCTCGCGCATCCTCTGCGCCAAGGACTCCGACAAGCTGTTCGTCATGGGCTTCGACGGCGGGCAGTACGGCCGCGTCGCGAACGTGCCCGACGGCGTCAACTTCGGCACCTTCTCGCCCGACGCGAGACAGATTCTCTACTCAAGGCCCGTCAGCAACATCAAGCAGATTTTCGTCGCCAACGTGGACGGCACCGACGAGACGCAGCTCACCAACGACCCGGCGGGCGCGTTCCACGCCGTCTGGGCGCCCGACGGCTCGAAGATCGCTTTCATGAGCAACCGGCAGGACGGCTTCCAAATCTGGAGCATGAACCCGGACGGCACGGGCCAGACCAACCTGACCAACGACGGCATCGGCGGCAACGACTTCCCCACCTGGTCGCCCGACAGTTCCAAGATCGCCTTCCAGCGCCTCCGCAACGGCGCGCAGACCGACGTGTGGGTGATGAACGCCGACGGCACGGGTCAGACCAACCTGACCAACACCACCGGCTTCAACTTCAACGGCAACCCCTCGTACTCGCCCGACGGCACCCAGATCACCTTCGGCAGCAACCGCGACGGCAACAACGAGATTTACAAGATGACCTCGGCCGGCGCGTCGCAGACCCGCCTGACCAACCACTCGGCCAACGACGGGACGCCCGCGTGGTCGCCCGACGGCAACCTGATCGCCTTCCAGAGCACGCGCAACGGCGGCGCCTTCCGCATCCACGTGATGAACACCGACGGGTCGAACCCGTTCATGCTCGTCAAGCAGGGCTTCTCCTCCTACTCGAACCCGCAGTGGTCGCCCGACCCCGAGGGCGAGACGGTGCGCACCTTCCGCTCGTCGCTCAACCTGCTCGGCGACGGCTTCGTCGAGGCGACCGACGACGCGACGCTCCTGGCCATCCGCGACGCGCAGCCCGTGGGGATGCGCGGCACGGCCCTCCTCGTCCCCTCGTTCGAGGCGCCGAACGAGACGCGCGTCGGGCGCTTCAGCCACAAGACACAGTTCGCGAGCCTGCTCTCCTTCTCGTCGGCGGCCTACCTCGCCGAGATGGGCATCACCAACCGCTTCAACCTCGTCGAGAGCACTTCGCTCGGCCGCTCGGTCCTCGACTTCGACCCCGTGCCCGACGACACGCCCTGCGACGACGACCCGAACGAAATCTGCGGCGAAGACCCCGAGGACGACATCAGCGCCTTCACGCGCTTCATGCGTTCAACGAAGGCGCCGCCGCGCGACCGCAACCTCGTGCCCAACGACGCGACCGACCCCGGCTCCGCGCTCTTCGACTCGCTGAGCTGCTCGGTCTGCCACACGCGCAGTATCACGACCACGGCGAACCCGGCGACCTCCTTCAACGGCGGCACCTTCGTCGTCGGGACGGCGCTCGCCAACAAGGTCTTCCACCCGTTCGGCGACTTCCTGCTGCACGACATCGGGACCGGCGACGGCATCGTGGAGACGAACGGCGGCGAGGCGACCAAGAACATGATTCGCACGGCGCCGCTCTGGGGCGTGCGCACGCGCGACCGCCTGATGCACGACGGCGGCTCGTCATCCGCGCCCTCGAACAGCGGCGCGCAGTCGTTCGCGCTCAACGAAGCCATCCTGCGCCACGCGGGTCAGGCCACGTCGAGCCGCACCGCCTACCAGGCGTTGACCCCGGCGCAGAAGGCGCAGGTCATACACTTCCTCAAGTCTCTGTGACGACGCCGTACGCCGCAGTGGATTAAACCTAACAGCAAGCGTCGGGGGCGCCGCTCGGCGTCCCCGGCGCTTTGAACTTTGCGCCGGCATTGGCTAAGCTGTCGGCGCTCCCCTTTCACTTCCGGCAGATAAGGAGTTCAGGCAAGTTTATGAAGAAACTCTCCGCAATCGCACTCTTCCTCGCGCTCGCCACGGCGTTCGCCGCGCACGCGGCGCGCGCCACAAAGAACACGCCCGACGCGAAGGCCGGCGTCGCCATCGGCTCAATCGTCGCGGACTTCAAGCTGCCCGACGCCGACGGCAAGGAGCATTCGCTCGCCTCTTTGAAGGGCTCGAAGGGCACCGTGCTCATCTTCATCGCGACGAAGTGCCCGGTCTCGAACGGCTACAACGAGCGCATGCAGAAGCTCGCCGAAGACTATCGCGCCAAGGGCGTCAACGTCGTCGGCATCAACTCGAACTCGACCGAGCCGGCCGCCGAGGTCAAGTCGCACGCGGCCGAGAAGGGTCTGACCTTCGCCATCCTGAAGGACGCCGGCAACCAGCTCGCCGACCGCCTCGACGCGCAGGTCACGCCCGAGGCTTACTTCCTCGACGGCGCGGGCAAACTCGTCTATCGCGGGCGCATCGACAACTCGCGCAACGGCGACTCCATCACCAACACAGAGCTGCGCGACGCCATCGAGGCGACGCTCGCCGGTCGGGCCGTCGAGAAGTCCGAGGTCAAGGCTTTCGGCTGCTCCATCAAGCGCACGAGCTAGAAGGCGGGAAGATGTTAAAGGTACTGCTGACGGCCGTCGTCGCGGCCCTCATACTCACTTGCGGCGCGGCCTCCGGCGGGGCGCAGAAGAAACAGAGTCCGGCGAAGCCGCCCGCCGACGCCAAGCCCGCCGCGCCGCCGCCGAAGGTGTCCGAGATCGACGAGGCCGCGCTCAAGTCTCTGCTCGGCGCGGGGGCGGGGCGCGCGCGCCCGCTGCTCGTCAACTTCTGGGCGACGTGGTGCGTGCCCTGCCGCGACGAGATGCCCGACCTCGTCAAGATTCGCGGTCAGTACGACGAGAGCCGGCTCGACTTCGTCCTCGTCTCGCTCGACGACCCCTCGGACATCGACAAGGCCGTGCCCGAGTTCCTCGCCGAGCAGCGCGCCACGATGCTCACTTCCTACCTCCTCCGCGCGGCGGACGAGAGCGTCGCCATCAACCTCGTAGACCCTTCATGGAGCGGCGAGCTGCCCGCGACCTTCCTCTACGACCGCGCCGGTCAAGTCGTCTTCAAGCACAAGGGGCGCATCAAACCGGCCGAGCTGCGCGCCGCGCTCGACGAGGCGCTGAAGGAGAAGCCGCCGGAGGCGGGCGCGCAAAAGTAAGCACTTTCCCGGGAGCGCGAGAGCGCGAATACGAAGAAGCGCCATACGTCAATCTTGAGTTAAGGCGCTTGACTGTTAAGCGTGCTGGCGCACGCTTTGGCGGGCAGGGATGCCCGCGCTCCCGGCGGAGAGGCCGTCTTCTTCTTTCCGCGTTTGAAGAAACGGGCGCGAGCCTTTATCCTGTGCTGTCCTACTGGTCAGCCGAACAAGGTCGCCGCCGTTTCCCGTCATGAATTCTGAAATCATCACCCCGGAAGTCATCGCCGCACACAACCTCACTTCGGAAGAGTTCCAGCGCATCAGGGAGTTGCTCGGGCGCGAGCCCACCTACGTCGAGCTGGGCGTCTTCTCCGTCATGTGGTCGGAGCACTGCTCGTACAAGTCCTCGCGCGTCCACCTCAAGCGCCTCCCGACCAGGGGCGAACGCGTCATCGTCCCGCCGGGAGAGAACGCCGGCATCGTTGACGTGGGCGACGGCTGGTGCGCGGCCTTCAAGGTCGAGTCGCACAACCATCCCTCTTTCATCGAGCCGTTTCAGGGCGCCGCGACCGGCGTCGGCGGCATCCTGCGCGACGTGTTCACGATGGGCGCGCGCCCAATTGCCCTGCTCAACTCGCTTCGATTCGGATCGCTCGACGTTCCGCGTGTGCGGTATCTCCTCGCGGGCGTCGTGAAGGGGATCGGTGACTACGGCAATTGCGTTGGCATTCCGACCGTGGCCGGCGAGGTCGTGTTCGACGAGGCGTACGAAGGCAACCCGCTCGTCAACGCGATGTGCGTCGGCCTCATGCGCGAAGACGAGCTCATTCGGGCCGTGGCCGAGGGTGTCGGCAATCCGATCATCGCCGTCGGCGCGCGAACCGGCCGGGATGGGATTCACGGAGCGTCATTCGCCTCGGAGGATCTCACCGAAGCGAGCGACGCGAAACGTCCGCGCGTGCAGGTGGGCGACCCGTTCACCGAGAAGCTGCTCCTCGAGGCGTCGCTGGAGCTCATTCGCAGCGGTCACATCGTCGCCATTCAGGACATGGGCGCGGCCGGCCTCACGTCGTCGTCGGCGGAGATGGCGGCGCGCGGCGACGTCGGCGTCGTCATCGACACGGCGAAGGTGCCGGTGCGCGAGGAGGGGATGACGCCGTACGAGATCCTGCTCAGCGAGTCGCAGGAGCGGATGCTCGTCGTCGCGAAGAAGGGGCACGAGCACGAGGTCGAGAAGATCCTCTCGAAGTGGGACCTCACGACCGCGGTCATCGGCGAGGTGATCGCCGAGCCGGTCTACCGCATCACCGAGAACGGGCGCGTCGTCGCCGAGTTCCCGGGCACGCGGCTCGTCACCGACTGCCCGGTGTACACCCCGGAGGCGCGCGAGAGCGACGAGATCCGCCGCC
>DASVGG010000058.1:0-30265 GCA_036379655.1 Pyrinomonadaceae bacterium | reverse complement strand
AACTCAACGTCGAGGGATAAAGCATCACGGTTAAGCGTGCTGGCGCACGCTTTGGCGGGCAGGGATGCCCGCGCTCCCGGCGTGGCTGTGACGGTTAACCTTCTGTCACAGATGGTTTTGACAGTAACAGTCTAGTCCGCTACTCTCCGTGCTTTAAGTGTAGGGCGGCGGCCTCTTCCGTGCGCGCGCCCCGCGAGTTTTAACGGAGATTCAGCCGAACCTTGTCAGCGCCCGCAGCAACGCCCACGACCGCGCCCGTCAGGCCCGAACTCTTCCCGGGGCAGTCGGTAGGCACGACGAGCCGCGCGCTCGTCGTCACGGCGCTGACCTTCTTCGTGCTGGTCGGCTTCGGCCTGCGCGCCTACAGGCTCGGCGCGGAGAGCCTGAGCGAGGACGAGTTGAACAAGGTCCGCGCCGTGGCCGAGTACCGCGAGCGCGGACTGACGCCCGCGAACGGCGAGCACCCGTTTTTGATGAAGGCGTTGCTGACGGTCAGCATCGTCGCGTCGGAGTCGTGGAACTCGACGGCCGCCGCGCGCGCGAACCCGGAGCTTCGAGTCTCGACCGAGACATCGGCGCGACTGCCGGGCGCGCTGCTCGGCGCGCTCACTTCCCTCCTCATCTTCCTAGTCACGCGCGAACTGTTCGGCTCGGAGGTGGCGCTGCTCGCGGCGGCGCTCTGGGCCTTCGACCCGGCGGCCGTCGGCTTCAACCGCATCGCGAAGGAGGACAGCTTCCTCGTCTTCTTCTTCCTGCTCGGCAACGTCTTCTGGCTGCGCGGGCAGAAGACGGCCGAGGCGGGGCTGCGTAAGCCCGAGCCATTCTACTGGGCGACGGCCGCGGCCTTCGGCGCGATGATGGCGTCGAAGTACGTGCCGCACTTTCTCGCCATCAGCGGCGCATACTACTACGTCTTCCAGGGGGTGCCCGCGACGCGCTGGCGGATGGGTAAGAAGAAGTGGCTCGTCTGGTTCGCGGTGCTCGGCGTCGCCTTCGTCATCTGCAACCCGACGATCCTGCTGCCGGGCACGTGGCAGGAGATGCGGACGTTCGCGGGCGAGAAGCGCATCGGGCACGACTCCTACGAGTTCCTCGGTCAACTCTACGGCAACCAGATGACGCTGTGGCTGCGCGGCTCGCCCTGGTACTTCTACTACGTCTTCATGGGCGTGAAGCTGCCCGTGACGGTGCTCATCGGGTGCGTCGCGGGGCTGCCGCTGCTCTTCCGGCGGCGGCTGGGCGACGGGCGCTACTTCCTTCTCTTCTGGCTCTTCTTCTGGTTCTTTCCCTTCACGTTCCTGGGCGGGAAGTTCACGCGCTATTTCACCTTCGCGCTGCCGGCCGTGCTGATGACTTCGGCCGTCGGGCTCTACTATCTCGTCGGACTCTTCGCACGATTCGGGCCAAGGCTCGCGCCTAACGCGCCGTGGGCCGGTTACGCGCGCATGTGTCTCGGGTTCGTCGTCGGACTCTCGCTCCTGGCGTCGTTGAAGGCGGCGCCGCACTACAGGCTCTACACGAACTTCATCGGCGGCGGCGCGGAGCGCGCGGGCAGCTACTTCCCGCACGACGAGTTCTACGATTCGAGCACGCGCGACATCGCCAACGCCGTCGCGGCCGTCGCGCCGCCGGGCGCGCGCGTGGCGAACGAGACGCCCGAACTGCTCACCTACTACCTGCGGCTCGCGGGGCGCGAAGACCTGCGCTCGGTCTCGCTCTCGGACCGCGCGGCGCTGCGCGAGTTCCGTCACCGCGACATCGTCGTCGTCGCGCGCGGCCGTCGCTACATCAGCAACGACGAGTTAACGTCGCGGCTCGAAGCGGCGTCTAAGCCAGCGGCCGACATCGCGCTCGGGCGCGTGCCCTCGGCGCGCGTCTACGAGTTGGACGCCGCGAACTTCGGCGCGTTCGAGGAGGTCGTCAACCGTTGAGGTAGTAGTCTCAAACTTTGGGGCAACACCAACGACGGGCGGCGACATCGCAACCGCGGCCGAGTTCGTGTAGATTGACTGTGACAGCGGAACGTCGCTTGCTCTTTTGAGCCGCGAGGCTTTGTGAGACGCGCGCCGGGCGCAACATTTCGACTCCCCTCGAACGGCCGCGCGCAGTCTTATCGCTCCGAGAGGAGCCTTCTGATTGAACACAAGGGACGTTTGAGGACATGAAGACTGTTCCCCGGACGGGGCTGGTGAAAAAGCAACTGACGCTCGCGCTTTCTCTCCTCATCTTAGGCGGGCAGGTGTTGCCGACGGCGGCGCAGCAGGTTCAGATCGTGCCCGCCCTCAGAAGCGAGGACGCGCTCGCGAGCAACGAGGACGCGCTCCCGCGCAAGACGCCCGGCCCCTCGCCCTTCCGCATCGAGACCGTCCCCGTCGGACGCGACGCGCAACTCCTGACCGTCTTCGGCAGGCTCGACGGACTCAAAGACGGAGCATCACAGTCGGAAGAGGTTCCGCTCGTCAGCATCCTCCGCGACACGCTCGGCGACGCCGACCCGGAGAACGACCGGCTGCGTCACGTCTGGATGCTCACCTACACGCGGCCGACCGCCATGCAGCGCGTCGCCTCCGCCATCCCGTTCCTCTACGGCCGCGTCGGCGACAAGAAGCGCGCGAGCACGAAGGGCGTGCCGCCGGCCGTCATCGACCTCGCCGACCCGAAGCGCGACATGTGGCACCGCTTCATGTGGCTCGCGCTCCAGAACGTGGTCTTCAACCCCTACGGCGTCGCCGCCAAGGCTTCGACCTCCGCGCTGCGCCGCAACTCGGAGCGTTACCGTCAGGCGCACATCCTCCGCGCGCTCGCGATCCTTTCGCTCTACGAGGCCGAGACCGGCGCCGAGTCCGCCTTCACGCTCTCCGAGTCGGCCGAGATACAGGGCCGACTGATGCTGACGAGCAAGACCTTCGGCGGCCTCATCGACGACGCGTACCTCGACGAAGTTCTGCGCCGGCAGAACACGCAGACGCTCGACACGCGCGGCCACAACTGGGAACTCCTCCGCCAGCGCGCGGAGGCCGAAGGTCTCTACTTCGAGCCGCTGACGATGCCCGACGGCGAGGCCACGCACGCCATCCTATACGCCTCGCGCGAAGACTTACAGAAGAACAAGGGGCGCAAGTTCGGCAGCCGCTTCCTCAACATCAAGAGCCCGTGGGACGACTCACGCCTCGCGCGCTGGGACGGCCACACGGAGACGCGCTACGTTGACGGCGACGGCCGGACGGTGGCTTCGACTACAGAAGGCGCGAAGAAGATCGAGCTGATACCGCTCGCACTCTACGGACTCGACTTTCCAAAAATTCCCGCGCTGCTCGTAGACTTTCGCGACCGGCTCAACCCGAAGCGGCGCGAGATGTCGCACCGCGTCATCGAAGACGTTGCGCGCAACGTGCTCTCGCTCTCGCGCTACGGCGACGTGCACTACTTCCTCGGCCGCACGGTCTTCGACTTCGTCACCAGCCGACGCGGCATCGACGTGAATCAGCCGACGCGCCTGCGCGCCTACTCGCAGCTCAAGCTCCTGCTCGCGCTCGACCGCACGCTCGACAGCGACCTGCGCGAAGAGATCACGAGCCGCGTCGAGAACGTCTCGCTCAACCCGCTTGAGAACGACCTCGAAGCGGAGGCGCGGCTCGCGCGCCAGCAGTACGCCGCGCTCGTGGCGGCGGCCAAGGCCCCCGACGGCCTCGCCGCGCGTCTCGACCGCGACCGTCGCGAAGAGATGGTGTCGCTCGAACACGGCAAGACCGAACGCGTGCTTCTGCGCTTCGCCAACGTCCTCAGCCTCGGCCTCTACAAGCACCGCGAGCCGGCCGCGCCCGACGGCGTCCGTCAGACTTTGGACGCCGAGCGCCGCCTCGCCTTCCACAAACGCTTCCTTGAGCGCGTGGCGAAATCGACGCCCGTCGTCGAGGTCGTCTGGAACATCGAGGACGTGCGCCGGAGCCTGCGCTACGTGGCCGCCGCCAATACGCGCGGCGACGCAGGGGCCGCGCGCGCCGCCGCGCGCATCTTCGCGCGGACGGGCGACGCCGAGACGCGCCGCCTCTGCCTCGACTGCCTCTACCGCATCGACAACGAGGCCGCGAAGACCGCGCTGCTGCGCATCTACCAGTCGCCCGGCGTCGAACCAGAGCTGCGGCTCCTGACGGCCGAGTACCTGCGCAACGCACTGCGCGAAGAGCAGCGCATCACCCCCGAAGACGCCCGCGCCATCATCGCCGCCATCGGTCAGTGAGGCGCCGCTTTGAGTTAGCGCAGTGTGTGGGGATAATCTCCGGGTGCATCCAGTTTCAATAAACTCTCTCGGCGGTCTCATCGGCCGCCGTCTCGGACTCGCGCTGGCCGCCGCGTGCGTGCTCTTCTGTTTGAGTCAGCCCGCACTCGCCGCTGACGTGAAGCGGCTGGTCGTCGTTAAGGTGGACGGGCTGCCGCACGACACGGTCGAGCGATTCGTCCGCCGCCGCGACCCTCGGACGGGCAAGAGCCTTCTGCCGTGGTTCGAGCACGTCTTCTACGAGCGCGGCACGCGCCTCGACAACTTCTACGTGCGCGGGATGAGTTTGTCGGGTCCTTCGTGGTCGCTCCTCGACACCGGCCAGCACTTGCAGATCAAGGGCAACGTCGAGTTCGACCGTTACACGCTCCACTCTTACGACTATCTCAACTTCATCCCCTTCTGGGTCGCCAACGTCGGCGGCGTGCGCGTGGACATGCCCGGCCCCGAGTTGCTCGACGAGGTCGGCGTGCCGCTCCTCGCCGACGCCTACCCTTACGACGAGCGACACCTCAGTTTCCAGCTCTACCAGCGCGGGACGCGTTGGACGACGCTCCAGCGCGGGCTTCAGAACACCTTCGCCAAGCCGCCCGGCGAACTGTTCGACGAGTGGCAGCTCGGGTGGGGCGGGCGCGACATCCTCATGGCGCAGATGGAGCGCGAGCTGATCGAGAAACTCTCCGACCCGAAAATTCGCTACCTCGACTTCTACACGACCGACTTCGACCACGCCGCGCACCACAACCGCGACGAGGCGACGCAGCTCGCCGCTTTGCGCGACCTCGACGCCCTCGTCGGCCGCGTCTGGACGGCCATCCAGAAGACGCCCGAGGCCGCCACGACCGCGCTCGTCCTCGTCTCCGACCACGGCACGAACACGGACGAGCGCGTCTACAGTCAGGGCTACAACCTCGTCAAGTTCCTCGGCTCGGCCGCTGGCGGCGGACACCACGTCGTCACCAAGCGGCGGCTGCTGAACGACTACGCGCTCAAGGGAATCTACCCGCTCATCCCGCTCATCTACACGACGACCGAGGACTCTTTCTACCTCAAGGGTCAGAGCACTTCGTACCCGACGGCCCTCGTCGATTTCGACGGCAACGAGCGCGCGTCGATTCAACTCCGCGACAGCGACCTTAACCTCGTTCACATCCTCCTCTTGCAACTCAAGCGCGGCGCCCTCTCGCCGCAGTTGCGCCGCGCCGCGACCGGCGCCCTCTTCGCCACCATCGACCGCCGCCGCGCGGGTTGGAAGCAGACGCTCGAAGAGATGCGCGAAGAGTTGAGCGCGCTCCGCCGCCTCATCGAGCGTCAACGCGTACTCGTCGCCGCGCAGCCGAAGAAATTTACGAAGGAGGACGCGGACGCCGGCCGCGACCGCGCGGCCCGTCGCGAGTCCGCGCGGCTCGACTCGTGGACCTCGGACGAGCGCGAGTACGGCGCATACTTACAGATGCTCGCCAACCTCCTCGCGCTCGACCCCGCGCGTTTGAACCCTTCGGCCGTCAACCTCGACCTTCTCATCCCGAAGGGCGCGATGGGCGACCACAACACGCTCCACGAGTTGCAGAACTACGTCGTCGGCCCCGCGCCCGAAGGGCTCGTGCTCGCGCCCGACGGCTCGCTCGACATGGAGCGGAGTTTCCGTCGCGTCGATTACTTCTCCCTGCTCGGCCGGCTCGGCGTCCGCAACAACGTGCAGCCGCTCGTCGAGAGCCGGCCCGTCGATTTCGTCGCCGTCCGCGTCCCCGAAGAGTCGCTGCGCGGCGTGCTCGACGCGGACGACCGTCCAGACCAGGCCGTCTGGCTCTACGGCGGCCCCGACCGGCAGGCGCTCATCCTCTCGCGCGAGGAAGGAAGCCAACTCAAGCTCCGTTACCTTCCCGTCGCGAACCTCAAGCAGTCGGCCGACGGCCGCGTCACCTTCGAGCGCGCGGGCTGGCGCGCGGGGCTGCCGCTCAAGCTCTTCGAGGACACGCGCCTGACTCCCACGGGCACCGAGCGCGGCCGCTGGCTCGCGGGCTGGCACACGGACCTCGAATGGCTGCGCGCCACGCACCGGACGAAATATTCAAACGCCGTCGTCGGACTCCACGAGCAACTGGCGCGGCACGTCGTCGAAGGGACCGACGCGAACGCGGCGGGTCTTTCCGAAGACGACAGGCTCGTCCGTCGCTTCCGCCAACGTCAACGCATGCTGGTTGAGAACGACCTCCTCATTCTCGCCAACGACCATTGGAACTTTGACGTGCGCGGCTTCAACCCCGGCGGCAATCACGGCTCCTACTTCCGCGTCTCGACGCACTCGACGCTCATGCTCGCGGGCGGCGAGCAGACGCGCATCCCGCGCGGCCTCGCGGTCGAAGAGCCCTACGACTCTCTGAGCCTGATGCCGACGCTGCTCACGCTCACGGGCCAACTCGAAGAGGGCGAGCGCCCCGTCCCCGTTCTCTGGCAACGCGGCTTCCGCCAGTTTCCCGGCCGCGTCGTCCGCGAACTCTTCGACGCGACGACGACGCCCGCCGCCCCCGTCGCCGACACCACGACGCCGGAGGCAAGACCTTGACCGCCGCGCGCGAAAACGACGAGGTCGGACGCGAAGACCTCTTCGAGGCGGAGATACACATCACCGCCGACACGGGCGAGCCCGGCGCCAAGCGCAAGGGCTGGCTCTTCTACCTACACATCCTCGCCTTCGTCTTCGGCGCGACGCTCCTCGTCCTGCTCGTCCGCGCCGTCGGCATCGAGCCGATCTTTCAGGCGCTCGGACAGATACATTACGGCTTCCTCATCCTGCTCGCGCTCGCGGGCACGCGCCACGCGCTGCGCACCACCTCGATGCGCATGGCCGTCGCGCGCGAGCACCGCCGCTTCAGCTTCTGGCAGGCGTACACGACGCGCCTTGCCGGCGAGACCATCACCTTCTTCACCTTCACCGGCCCCGTCCTGGGTGAAGCGACGAAGGCGGCGCTGCTCAGGAAGAGCGTGCCGACGAAGGCGGCCGTGCAGGCTCTGGCCGTAGACAACCTGCTCTACAACCTCTCGGTCGCCGTCTACATCTCCAGCGGCGCGCTCGTCATGCTTCTCACCTACGACCTGCCGGTCGGGGCGCGGCTGCCGCTGTTAGGGATAGCGGCGGCGATGGCGCTCGTCATCACCGTCGTCGTCGCGGCCGTCATCTCGGACGTGATGCCGGTGACGGCGGCCGTCGATTTCTTCATCCGCCGGGGCTGGAAGGCGAAGTGGTTTCAGTCGAAGCGCGCGCACTTTCACGAGGTCGAGGAGAACGTCTACGACTTCTACAAGAAACGCCCGCGCACGTTCTTCACGATGCTCGCGTGCGACTTCCTCTCGCACCTGACGACCGTCGCGGAGGTGGCGGCCGTCCTCTGGATGCTCGGCTTTGAGCCCGGCTTCGGCGTGTCGTACATTATCGACTCGCTGACGAAGGTCATTAACCTCGTCTTCAGTTTCGTGCCCGCCACCATCGGCGTCTACGAGGGCGGCACGGGCTTCATCCTGCACACGCTCGGCTACGCGGTGGCGACCGGTTTGACCATCGGCATCGTGCGCAAGGCGAGTATGATCGTGTGGGCGCTCGTCGGGCTCCTGATGCTGATAAGGCACACGGCGCCCGACGCCCTGCGCAAGACCCTGGAGCGCCACCCGCGACTGCGAGAAGTTATGGACAACCTGGTTCTCTCGAACATGACGCACCGCCCGGCGCGCACCTTCGTCAGCGTCCTCGGCGTCGCCGTCGGCGTGCTGCTGGTCGCCTTCACCGTCGGGCTCGCGCACGGCGTCCTGCGCGAGCGCGGGCGGCGCGAGTCGGAGGTCGGCGCGGAGATATTGATGCGCGCCAGGGGCTCTCTCGGCTTCGGCGCGCAACGCTTCGCCTACCCCGTCTCGCGCGCCGAAGAGATCGCGCGCCTGCCCGGCGTGCGCGCCGCGTGCCCGGCCGGGCAGACGACCGACACGAGCGACACGGGCTTCGGCATGCGCGTCATCGACGGCATCGACTTCGACTGCTACTCGCGCATGTCCGGCCTCCGCGTGGTCGAGGGGCGCCCGTTCGCGGGCGGCGAAGAACTCATCGTGGACCCGGTCTGGAAGGAGCAGCGCAAGGCGAAGGTCGGCGACACGGTCAAGCTCTTCGGCCGCGACTACAAACTCGTCGGCGTCTACGAGCCGCCCGGCGGCGCGCGCATCAAGATACCGCTCTCGACGATGCAGGCGAACGCGGGCGTCGAGAACGGCGCGTTCGCCACGAGCGTTCTCGTCTCGGTCAACAACCCGGCCGAGCAGGACGCCGTAGCCGAGCGCATCCACAACGCCTTCCCGCAGGACCAGATCATCTTCACGCGCGACCTGCCGGAACTCTACGCGTCGAGCGTGCCCGCGCTCGACGTGTTCATCAACGTGATCGTCGGCGTCGCCGCCGTCATCAGCATGCTCGTCATCCTGCTCGCCATGTACACGACCGTCACCGAGCGCACGCGACAGATCGGCGTCATGAAGTCGCTCGGCATGTCGAACGCGGGCGTGGCGTGGGTCATCGAGCAGGAGGCGCTGGCCGTGAGCGTGCTCGGCGTCCTGCTCGGCGTGGTGCTGACGCTCGCGGCGCGCTTCGTCGTCATGCGCACGACGACGCTCACCGTGGACATCGAGCCGAAGTGGCTCGTCGTCTCGCTCGCCATCGGCCTGCTCGGCGGCACGCTCGGCGCGCTCTACCCGGCGCTGCGCGCCGCGCGCCAGGACCCGGTTGACGCGTTGAGTTACGAGTAGACTCTTGCCGAATCTGTCCTACATCTCGCCGAAGGCCGAAGTGAGGGAGAGCGCGATTCACGGGCGCGGACTCTTCGCGCGCGCGCCGTTCGCGCGGGGCGAGGTCGTGTGCGTGAAGGGCGGATACGTCTTCGACCGCGCGCGGCTGAAGTCGATGGGCGAATGGTACAGGTCGGCCGAGATTCAGGTCGCGGAAGACCTCTTCATCGGCCCTCTGCTTGAAGAGGAGCGCGAGGGCTCGATGGTCTTCAGCAACCACTCGTGCGAGCCGAACATCGGCGTCCAAGGCCAGATCGTCTTCGTCGCCATGCGCGATGTCTCGGCGGGCGAGGAGTTGGCGCACGACTGGGCGACGACCGACGACGACGAGTACGTGCTCGACTGCAACTGCGGCGCGCCCTCCTGCCGCCAGGTCATCACCGGACAGGACTGGCGCCGGCCCGAGTTGCAGGAGAAGTATCGCGGATATTTCTCTTCCTATCTCGTTGACAAAATGGTCGGCACCACCAAAATCACTCCCGGACGAACTTGAATATCTTCTTGAATTGCTCTGATTCTTATAAGGCCGCCCCACGCCGGGAGCGCGGGCATCCCTGCCCGCCATGAGCGCGCAGCGCGAATACGACGAAGCGCCATACATCAACGTTGATGTATGGCGCTTCGTCGCTAAGCGTGCTGAAGCACGCTTTGGCGGGCAGGGATGCCCGCGCTCCCGGCGCGCGGTTGCCTTATTACTCGCCCGAATCCTTCCAGTGACGCAGTGGGAGGAGGCCGACGCGGACCTCCTTCTGGGCGCGGGCCATGAAGGCTTCGATTTCGGGGATGGTTCGCGGGAGCGCGACCGAGAGGTTGCGGTGACCGTCGGCGGTCACGACCACGTCGTCCTCGATCCTCACGCCGACGCTCTTGTACTTCTCGAACGCGGGCCGGATGGCCGCGACGAACTTCTCCGTCTCGGGCGTCTTTGGCAGATTGTCGAGCGCGTCCGGCCGGACGTAGATGCCGGGCTCGACCGTGAAGGTCATCCCCACGTCCAGCCTTTCGTCGCCGCGCGCGCTCACGTCGTGGACGTTCATCCCGAGCCAGTGCGAGGTGCCGTGCATGAACCAGACGCGGTACTGCATGCCGTTCCGGTCCGTGATGAGCCCGAGGCGGAGCAGCCCGTCCTTGATGACTTCGGTCGCGGCATTGTGCACGTCCGAGAGGTGCGCGCCGGGTTTGATGGCGCGGAAGGCCGCCTCCTGCGCCGCGAGCACGACGTTGTAAATTTCCGCCTGCGCGGGTGTGAACTTGCCCGAAGCGGGGAAGGTGCGCGTCACGTCGGCGCTGTAATGGTCGTACTCGGCCGCTGCGTCGATGAGCAAAAGGTCGCCGGGACCGACGCGCCCCTGCGACTCCTGATAATGAAGCGTCGTCGCGTTCGGCCCGCAGCCGACGATTGAAGGATAGCCCCAGTTGTCCGCGTTGCGCCGCTTGTACGTGTAGTCCAGTTCGGCCTCGACTTCGTACTCCCATTTCGCGCGCGAGGCGACGGCCTGCGCACGCTGATGCCCTTCGATGCTGATGTCCACGGCGTGCTGCATCAAACGCAGTTCATACGGCGACTTGCGCTGACGCAGCCCCGCGAAAACCTCCCACGCCGAGCGCACGCTCAATCCGCCCGAGTTGCCCATCCACGCGACCGAGTACAGAAATTCCTGCCGGAACTCCTGGCTCTTATCGCCACGGAGCAGAAGGTAGAGCGTGGCCTCGTTCTTCGACATCGCGGCGAGAAAATCCTGCTGTGGCGCAGGCTGCGCGTTCGGCGGCGCGAGCAGCACGGATTCCGGCGCGGGCCTGTAGGTGAGGCGCGAGCGGACGGCTTTCATGAAGGGCTCGAACTCTCTCGCGTCCCAAATTTCATTAACGCCCGAGGCGGCGCGCGCCTCCTCCGGCGAATACATGTGACCGGTCCAGGTCTCCGCCGCCGCGTTGCGTCGCGGCAGGAAGAGAAGCTCGCGCGCCGGTCCCGCCGCGCCCCTGACCATGACGAGCGTCGCGCCCGCCTGCTTGAGCGCCGTCACGTAGTAGAGGTTGTTCTCCTGCCGGAACTCGTAGTCAACGTCGTTCGTGTAGACGCGCGGCTCGCCGCTGAAGAGCACAAGCAAAGAGTTCGGCCCCAATTTCTCCATCACGCGCTCGCGCCGCGCGCGCAGCTCCGCGTGGCGCTCCTCATCCGTGAACTCGGGCGCCGGCGGTGCCTCACGAATCACCGGCGGCGGCCCGACCCGCGCGCGCGCGTAGGAGAGGCCGAACGGGAGCGTTGACGAAATGGCGCAGACACAAAGCAACGCCGCGACGATGGCTCTATTTCTCAAAACGGGCAACTCCTTCAAAACTTTTAACCAGGACTCTTAGTAGCCGACGGGCTCGCCGTAGTTGCGCGGGTCGCTGGCGCCGAGGCGGACGCCGGTCTTCTCTTCGATCATGATGCCCTGCGCGTCGCCCATGTAGCGCGGCTTCTGCGTGATGCGGTGGCCGCGCGATTCGAGCACGCGGAAGGTGTCGGCGCTCAGGCCGAAGGGCTCGTAAGCTATCTCGTCCGGCAACCATTGATGATGTATGCGCGGCGCGTCGATGGCCTGCTGGATGTTCATGTCGAAGTCAATGACGTTGGTGATGACTTGCAGGACGGTGTTGATGATGGTGGGGCCGCCGGGGCTGCCGACGGCGAACCAGAGCGTGCCGTCGGGCCGCAGGACGAAGGTCGGCGTCATCGCCGAGAGCGGACGCTTGCGCGGCGCGACGGCGTTGCGCTCGCCCTGTATGAGGCCGAACATGTTGGGCGTGCCCGGCTTCGCGGCGAAGTCGTCCATCTCGTCGTTCATCAGGATGCCCGTCCCCTTGATGACGACCTTCGAGCCGAAGCCGTCGTTCAAGGTGTAGGTGTTCGACACGCAGTTGCCCTCCGCGTCAACGACGGTGAAGTGCGTCGTCTCTTCGGACTCGTAACCTGCGGGCTTGCCGGCCTTGACCTCCGCGCTCGTCGAGGCGCGCTCCATCCTGATGCCTTTGCGAAGACTCTCCGCGTAAGACTTATCAATCAACCCGGCGACGGGGACGCTGACAAAGTCGGAGTCGCCCATGTACTCGGCGCGGTCGGCGAAGGCGCGGCGCATGGCCTCGGTCTGGACGTGGTATCGCTCCGACGCCGTGGCGCCCATGTGACGCAGGTCGAAGCCTTCGAGGATGTTTAGCATCTCGATGAGGACGGCGCCGCCCGACGAAGGCGGCGGCATCGAGATGACCTCGAAGCCGCGATAAGTCGTGCGCAACGGCGCGCGCTCCTTCGCGACGTAGTTCTTCATATCTTCGAGCGTGATGAGTCCGTCGTGCGCGCGCATGTCGTCGGCGATGAGACGCGCGGTGCGCCCCTCGTAGAACTCGCGCGGGCCGAGGCGCTGTATGCGCGCGAAGGTCGCGGCCAATTCAGGCTGACGCCAGACCTCGCCTTCCTCGAAGAACTGGCCGCCCTTCAGATAGACCTTCTTCGACTCGGGGTAGAGCCCCAACTCCTTCGCGTTGCCCTTGAGCGAGCGCGCGAGGCCGTACGGGAGCGGGAAGCCTTGGGCGGCGAGTCGGCGCGCGGGCTCGACGAGTTGCGCCCAGGTGAGTTTGCCCGAGCCGTACTTCTTGAGCGCCAGCTCCATCCCCGCGACCGTGCCGGGCACGCCCGACGCGCGGTAGCCGACGAGCGAGCCGCCCTCACCCTTCTTCAACTCGCCGCGCTCGTCCAGATAGACGTTACGGTGCGCGGCGGCCGGCGCCATCTCTCGGTAGTCGATGGCGGTCGTGCGCCCGTCGCGCAGGCGAATCATCATGAAGCCGCCGCCGCCGATGTTCCCCGCCGCCGGGTAGGTCACGGTCAGCGCGAACGCGACCGCGATGGCCGCGTCCACGGCGTTGCCGCCGCGCTTGAGGACTTCGACGCCCGCCTGCGACGCGAGACGGTCGGTCGAGGCGACCATGCCGCGCCGCGCACGCACGGGTTGGCGCGACGCCGCGCGCGCAACTCCCGTGTGCCCAACATTCAGCAGAGGCGCCGCGGGCGAGACGAAGAACAGTAGGACGAGCAGCAGTCTGACGAAGATGTGTCTGTCGGTCATGGTCGGAATCTCGCAGTCTGGATGGTTGTTTGTTACCGCAACTCCAGTTCCATGTACAACGTCCCCTCCACCGGATTGAACCGATAAGGGTCAATCTCTTTAAAGCCGAGCGAGCGATACAGCGCAATCGCCGAGCGCATCGAGGGGAGCGTGTCGAGCCGCATCCTCTCATAACCGATGCCGCGCCCCTCTGTGACGATACGTTCCGCAAGCGTGCGGCCGAGACCCGTGCCGCGAAAGGAGGAGCGCACGTAGAGGCGTTTCATCTCGCAGACCGTGTCGTCAACCTTGCGAAGCGCGACGCAGCCCGCGACATCCTCCCCGTCGTACGCCAGCAGCAAACGGCCCGACGGCGGCGCGTAGTCGCCGGGGAGCGCCGCCAACTCCTGCGCAAAGTTCTGGAAGCAGAGGTCAACGCCGGTCGCGGCCTCGTACTCCTTGAAGAGCGTGCGCGCCTGTTCGACCTGTTCGTCTGTTTCCGCGCCGGTCAGTCTCACGTCCATCCCTCAGAGGCTCGCGACGAGCGCCGCGAGGAAGGCGCCGCGTCGCGCGACCGCGTCCGCCTGTATGTGTTCGTGCGCGGCGTGCGCGCCGTCGCCGTCCACGCCGAGGCCGTCGAGCACCGCCGCGCCGCAGGCCGCCGCGAAGTTGCCGTCCGACGCGCCGCCCACGCTCGCCTCGCCCAACTCCATGTCGAGCGACGCGGCCACGCGCCGCGCCTTCTCGAAGAGGGCGGCCGTCGCGTCGGTGCGTTCCATCGGCGGCCGGTTGATGCCGCCCGAGACGCGGAGCCGCGCGCGTTCGTCGAACGGTTGCAGACCTTTGATTGCCTCTTCAAGTCTGCGCGCCTCGGCGGTAGTGCTGAAGCGCACGTCGATCTCCGCGCGCGCCTCGGCCGGGACGACGTTGGCGTGCGTGCCGCCCGAGACAATGCCGACGTTGACGGTCGTGCCCAACTCCGTCTTCGCCAAGGCCGACACGCGTTCAATCTGTCGCGCGATTTCGAGGACGGCGTTGACGCCCTTCTCCGGTTCGAGCCCCGCGTGCGCGGCGCGTCCCTCGACTTCGAGCGTGAAGAGCCCCGTCCCTTTGCGCGCGGTCTTCGCGCGGCCGCCCGACGCGGGCGGTTCGAGCACGAGCACGCACTCCGCGCGGCTCGCCTCGCGCTCGACCAACTCGCGCCCGCTGAAGCTGCCGGACTCTTCGTCGCACGTCAGCAGAATGACGACCGGCCGGCGCGGTTTGAGCGACAACTCGCCGCACGCGCGGACGGCTTCGAACGCGACGGCGCAGGCGGCCTTCATGTCGTAGACGCCGGGCGCGTGGATGCGCCCCTCCGTCTCGCGCCACGGGCGCGCGGCGAGCGTCCCGCGCGGGTGGACCGTGTCCGTGTGACCGAGCAGCAGCAACGACCGCGCGTCGGACGAAGGGTCTTCGAAGGCGCGGAGGATGAAGTGCTCGCCGTAGCCGTCCGGCGCCGCGACGCGCTCGACGGACACGAAGCCCCCGAGCGCGGCGGCGGCCTTCGAGAGTAAAGCGACAACGGCCGCGCTCCCCTCGCCGTCGCCCGAAGGCGACTCTATCTCGCAGAGCGCGCGTGCGAGCGACAGTATCTCGCCTCGCCTCGTCTCGAAGTGCCGGCGCAGGCGCGCGGGGTCGAAACTGTTCGTGTCGAAGGTCATCCGGGTCACTCAACTCGCCGTGAGCGTTTCGCCGCGCACGGTCAGGCGCTCGATGAGGTCGCGCTTAAGCTCGAAGCCGATGCCGGGGCGTTCGGGCGCGACAATCGTCCCCCGTGGCGTGACGGTAACGGGCGGGTCGATGATGTCTTCCGCCCAATAACGAGAACTCGCGGACACGTCGCCGGGCAGCGTGAAGCCGCGCAGCGTCGCCATCGCGATGTTGTGCGCGCGGCCGATGCCCGACTCAAGCATCCCGCCGCACCAGACGGGGACGTTTGCCTCGCGGCAGACGGCCTCGACGCGCGCGGCCTCCGCGTGTCCGCCGACGCGGCCGAGTTTCAAGTTGACGATGCGGCACGCGCCCAACTCAATCGCCTTACGCGCGTCCTCGGCCGAGCGCACCGACTCGTCGAGACAGACGGGCGTCCGTATCTGCTTCTGTAATTGCGCGTGGTCTTCGCGGTCGTCGTAGGCGAGCGGCTGCTCGATCATCATCAGCCCGAACTCGTCGAGCGCGCGCAGCAGCGGCGCGTCCGCGAGCGTGTAGGCCGAGTTGGCGTCAACCATCAATTGTATGTCTGGAAAGCGAGCCCGAACTTTCTCAACAACATCCCTGTCCCAACCGGGCTTAATCTTAATCTTGATGCGCTGGTAACCGGCGGCCAGTTCCCTCTCTATCTTTTCGAGGAGCTGTTCGGGCGTGTCCTGTATGCCGATGGAGACGCCGCACGGTATCTCGGGCCGCACGCCGCCGAGGTGGCGCCAGAGCGGGACACCGAGGCGCTTCGACTCAAGGTCCCAGCAGGCCGTCTCGACCGACGCCTTCGCCATGCGGTTGCCGCGCGGCCGGCGCATGAGTTCGCCGACGCGGGCCGCGCCCTCGACCTCCTGCCCCAAAACCATCGGCGCGAGGAAGAGGCGCGTCACCTCCCACGCCGAATCGATCCACTCCTCGCTGTAGAAAGGCCCCTCGCCCGCCGTGCACTCGCCCCAACCCTCGGCGCCGTCCGCGTCCAAGACGCGGACGAGCATGATGCGGCGCTCGATGGTGCGGCCGAAGCTTGTCTCGAAGAAGTGTACGAGGCGCAGGCGTATCTCGCGCAACTCGATGGTGCGGATGTTCATGCCGCTTAAGATTAGCAAAACGCTACGACGAGCGGTAGCACGGAAACGATGAACGAGGAACGCTGAACGATGAACTGTAAGACAGGCCGTCTTCAGTTCATCGTTCAGCGTTCCTCGTTCATCGTTCCGACTGTTATTCGACGCCGGCAGCCTGCGTGATGTCGGGGCCGAGGTTCTCGGTCGTGGCCGACTCCGCGCCTTCGAGCGCGGCGTACATGGTGTGCCAGGGGAGGCTGGCGCACTTGACGCGCGCGGGGTAGTCGCGCACGCCCGCGAAGATCGTCAGGCGGCCGAGGTGGTTCGCCTCCGCCTCCTCGTCCAACTCGCCCGTCACCATCCGGTGAAACTCGTCGAAGAGGACTTGCGCCTCCTCGCGCGTCTTGCCCTTGATGGCCTGCGTCATCATGCTCGCCGCCGCCTTCGAGATGGCGCAGCCCGTCCCGACGAAACTCAGGTCGCGCACCACGCCCTCGTCCATCAGCATGTAGACGGTGAGTTGGTCGCCGCACAGAGGGTTGAACCCTTCGGAGACGCGGTTCGCGCCTTCGAGCTTCTGAAAGTTTCGCGGCTTCTTGTTGTGGTCGAGAATGACCTGTTGATAAAGCTCACTCAGTTCCGACATGTCTCTCCCGCGACGCCCCCGTCGGTCACTCCCAGAATGTGAAGGAGTCGAAAAAGGTCTGCACCTCGGCCGGCACGACGGCCGACTCGGTCACGTCGCCGTAGTCGTCCACCGCCAGCGTGTAGAGCCTGCTCCCGACCTGAAAGGCCCTCATGTAACTTTTGGCCCTCTGCCCCGGGCCAGCCGGACCCAGGAGGATGAATCCGACGCCCGGCCGCCCGTTCAAGGTGACGCTATTTCTCGCCAGCAGCTTCGACCCTCTCTTCTCCGCCACCGCCTCTATGCTCTCTTTGTACTTCCGCGTCAGCGTCGTGTCGTCGTCGTCAACCTGGACTTCAAAGTCGTGGTACAGGGCGAACCATTTGACCCGCTCGCCCCTCATCTCGAAGCCCCTGCCGGTCGGCTCGTCGGCCACCTCCGGCTCGCCCCGGAAGAGGATTCTGAAACGGCCGGCGTCCGAGACCGCCTCCTTCCACCCGGCGAGCGAAGCGACTTTAACCAACCTGACGGCCTCGCTCTTGCCCACGCGCGGGCGCGGCGTCTGGCCGTAGCAGGCCGGCGCGAGACAGAGCACGGCGACGACGAGCGTCAGGCTTGAGTTAACCCTCTGGCGCATCGTGCGTGTCCCCGGGACTCATTTTAAGCGAAGACCTCGATCACTTTCCGCACGGCGGCGGCGAGCGCGTCCACCTCCTCCTTCGTGTTGTAGAAGGCGAAGGAGGCGCGGGCCGTGGCGGGCACGCCGAAGTGCTGCATGACGGGCTGCGCGCAGTGGTGGCCGGCGCGGATGGCGATGCCCTCCTGGTCGAGGATGGTGCCCACGTCGTGCGGGTGGACCTCGTCGATGACGAAGGCCAGCACGCTCGCCTTCTCGCGCGCCGTGCCGATGACGCGGACGCCCTCGATGGCCGAGAGTTTTTCCGTGGCGTAGGCCAGAAGCTCCTGCTCGTGCGTGTGCGCGGCCTCGCGGTCAATGCTGTTGAGATAATCAATCGCCGCGCCGAGCCCGATGGCCGAGGCGATGGCGGGCGTGCCGGCCTCGAACTTGTCGGGGATGGCCGCGTAGGTGCTCCGCTCGAAGGTGACGGTGCGAATCATCGAGCCGCCGCCGAGGAACGGGTTCATCTTCTCAAGCCACTCGGCCTTGCCGTAGAGGACGCCGCTGCCCGTCGGCGCGAACATCTTGTGGCCCGAGACGGCGTAGAAGTCGCAGTCCAAATCCTGCACGTCAACCTTCAGGTGCGGCGCGCCCTGCGCCCCGTCCACGAGCACGGGCACGCCGACCTTGTGCGCGCGCGCCACGATCTCCTTGACCGGGTTGACGGTGCCGAGCGAGTTCGAGACGTGGCCGACGCAGACCAGTTTCGTCCGCTCGTTCAAGAGCGCGTCGAACTCGTCGAGTATCAACTCGCCCGCGTCGTTCATCGGGATGACGCGCAGCCGCGCGCCCTTCTCCTCGCAGAGCATCTGCCACGGCACGAGGTTCGAGTGATGTTCCATCTCGGAGACGACTATCTCGTCGCCCTCGCCGACGAACTTGCGACCGTAGCCGTGCATGACGAGGTTGACGCCCTCCGTCACCCCGCGCACGAAGATGCACTCGCGCGCCTCGCGCGCGTTGATGAAGCGGCGCACCTTCTCGCGCGCGCCCTCGTAGGCGGACGTGGCGCGCTGGCTCAGGTAGTGGACGCCCCGGTGTATGTTCGAGTGCTCCTCGCGCAGGTACTTCGCCCCGCGCTCGATGACGATGCGCGGCACTTGCGCCGACGCGGCGTTGTCGAGGTAGACGAGCGGCTTCCCGTTCACCGTCTGACCCAACACGGGGAAGTCTTCGCGCACACGCTTAACGTCCCAACCGCCGTTTGAAGTAACGGCCACGCCCTGCTCTTCCGTTGTCTTCTCTGTCGCAATCATCTCTTTAAGCCCCGCCCCTACAACTTTCAAACCTCAAGCCGCGCGTGCAGCCGGTTCAAGATGGCTTCGTCCAACTGCGCGCGAATGGACTCGAATTTAATACTCGCGACGATCTCTTCGGCGAAACCATAAGTGAGGAGGTTACGCGCGAGGTTTGGGTGCAGCCCCCTGCTCAACAGGTAGAACAGCTCCTCCTCTTCCAACTGGCCGACGGTCGCGCCGTGCGCGCACTTCACGTCGTCGTTGTAGATTTCGAGCTGCGGCTTCGTGTCCACGCGCGCGTCGGTCGAGAGCAGGAGGTTCTTGTTGCTCTGCTGCGCGTCGGTCCCACGCGCGCCCTCGTGGACGTAGACGCGGCCGTTAAAGACCGCGCGCGACTTCCCGTCGAGGATGCCTTTGTAAGTCTGCCGGCTCGCGCAATTCGGCTCGCGGTGGTCGATGAGCGAGTGCGTGTCCGTGTGCTGCCCGTCGCCGACGATGTAGAGTCCGTCCACGTGGCACTCCGCGCCGGGGCTCGTCAGCATTACTTCAATTTCGTGCCGCGACAGGCGCGCGCCGAGCGTCACGGTCGTCAGGTCGTACGCGCCGTCCTTCGAGACCTCCGCGCGGGTCGAGGCGATGTGATAAGCGCCGTCGGCCTCGTCCTGCACCTTGTAATGCGTCACGCGCGCGCCCTCGCCGACAAAGACTTCGACGACGGCGTCGGTGAAGTATTCCGCGTCGCTCAGGGCCGCGTATGTTTCGATGATGTCGAGACGGCTGTCGCGCCCCGCGACGACCAGCACGCGCGGGAACGCCGCCGACTCACCTTCACCCGGAGCGGTGAGAAAGAGCAGTTGCACCGGCGCTTCGACCGCGACGCCCTCGGGCACGCGCAGCAACGCGCCGCCGCCGAGGAAGGCCGTGTTGAGCACCGTGAACGCGTCGCTCCCCTCGCCCGACAGACGGCCGAGGTGATTCCAGAGGAGTTCGCCGTGTTCGCCCGCGAACGCCGCGCCGAGTTCCTCTACGACGACCTGCGACGGGATCGCTTCGAGCGAAGAATGCTCCGCGCTGTAGACGCCGTTGACGAAGACGAGTCGGCTGCGGCGCGCCTCCGCCGAGACGAAACGTTCTACCGCGTCACTCTCAAGCTCAACCTTCTCGACCGCCGTCCGGAACGCCTTCCGCGCGATGGGCGCGACGTTCGTATACTTCCAGTCCTCCTCGTCGGTCGTCGGGAATCCCGACTCCTCGAAACGCTCGAACGCGCCCGCGCGCAGACGCGCGACCCACGAAGGCTCGCCCGTGCGCGCACTCTCAAACTCGCGGAACGCGTCCGCGTAGACACTCTTCTCTTTGACTGCTGATGACATTAACTTTGACTCTTATCTCACGCGCCGGCCGCGGCTTCCTTGATCCAGTCGTAGCCCTTCTCTTCGAGTTCGAGCGCCAGCTCCTTGCCGCCCGTGCGCACGATGCGCCCCTTGTAGAGGACGTGGACGTGGTCGGGGACGATGTAGTTGAGGAGCCGCTGGTAGTGCGTGACGAGAACGACGGCGTTCTCGGGCGTGCGCAGCTTGTTGACGCCCTCCGAGACGATGCGCAGCGCGTCGATGTCGAGACCGGAGTCGGTCTCGTCGAGCACCGCGAGCTTCGGCTCAAGCACGGCCATCTGCAAAATCTCGTTGCGCTTCTTCTCGCCGCCCGAGAAGCCCTCGTTGACCGAGCGCGACATCAGACCCGCGTCCATCTCGACCACCTTCGCGCGCTCCGCCAGCAGGTCTTTGAACTCCAGCGGGTCTAACTCTTCCTCGCCGAGATGCTTCCGCTTCTCGTTGTACGCGAGGCGGAGGAACTGCGCGTTCGACACGCCCGGCACTTCAACCGGATACTGGAACGCGAGGAAGACGCCCTCGCGCGCGCGCTCGTCCGGCGCGAGTTCGAGCAGGTTCCGACCCTCGTACAGCACCTCGCCCTTCGTCACCTCGTAGGCCGGGTGGCCGGCAAGTATCTTCGCCAGCGTAGACTTCCCCGACCCGTTCGGCCCCATGATGGCGTGAATCTCGCCTTTATTTACCGTCAAATTAATGCCGCGCAGTATCTCCTTACCGTCAACCGTCGCGTGCAAGTCTCTAATCTCTAACACTAATGCTCTCCTTCGGAGAGCGGTGAATGGTGAACAGTAAATGGTGAATGGAAGTTGCCTTAGTCCATTCACCATTTACTGTTCACCATTCACCGCTTTACCTATCCAACGCTGTTCTCAAGCTTCATGCCGAGCAGGCGCTGCGCCTCGACGGCGAACTCCATCGGGAGTTCGCGGAACACGTCCTTGCAGAAGCCGTTGATGATGAGCGAGACGGCGTCCTCCTGCGAGATGCCGCGCTGCTGGAGGTAGAACAACTGCTCCTCGCTGATGCGCGAGGTCGTCGCCTCGTGCTCGACGCGCGCCGTGTTGTTCATCACCTCGATATAGGGGAACGTGTTCGCGCCCGAGCGCCCGCCGATGAGCATCGAGTCGCACTGCGTGTAGTTGCGCGCGCCCTCCGCGCCGGGCAGCACCTTGACGAGGCCGCGATACGAGTTGTTCGACTTGCCCGCCGAGATGCCCTTCGAGATGATGGTCGAGCGCGTGTTCTTCCCGATGTGAATCATCTTCGTGCCGGTGTCGGCCTGCTGCGCGTGGTTCGTCAGCGCGACCGAGTAGAACTCGCCGATAGAGTTATCGCCCTGCAAGATGCACGAAGGATATTTCCACGTAATCGCCGAGCCGGTCTCGACCTGCGTCCACGAAATCTTGGAGTTGCGGCCGCGACACGCGCCGCGCTTCGTGACGAAGTTGTAAATGCCGCCCACGCCCTCCTCGTCGCCCGCGTACCAGTTCTGCACCGTCGAGTATTTAATCTCGGCGTCGTCGAGCGCGATGAGTTCGACGACGGCCGCGTGCAGTTGATTCTTGTCGAACTTCGGCGCGGTGCAGCCTTCGAGGTAGGAGACGTAGGCGCCCTCCTCTGCGATGATGAGCGTGCGCTCGAACTGGCCGGACTCCTGGTTGTTGATGCGGAAGTAGGTCGAAAGCTCCATCGGGCAGCGGACGCCCTTCGGCACGAAGACGAACGAGCCGTCGGAGAAGACCGCGCTGTTCAAAGCCGCGAAGTAGTTGTCGCCGACGGGCACGACCGAGCCGAGGTACTTCTTGATGAGGTCGGGGTAGTCCCGAATCGCGTCGGTGAAGGAGCAGAAGACGACGCCGTGCTTCTTCAACTTCTCCTTGTAGGTCGTCGCCACCGACACGGAATCAAAGACGGCGTCCACGGCGACGTTCGCGAGCTGCTTCTGCTCGGTGATCGGGATGCCGAGTTTCTCGAACGTGCGGAGCAGTTCGGGGTCAACCTCGTCGAGACTCGCCTTGGTCGCCTTCTGCTTCGGCGCGCTGTAGTAGATGATGTCCTGGTAGTCCACCTCGGGGTAGGTGATGTTCGGCCAGTGCTTCGGCTCGGACATCTTCAGCCATTGGCGGTACGCCTTGAGGCGGAACTCAAGCATCCACTCCGGCTCGCCCTTCTTCGCGGAGATGAGGCGGACGGTGTCCTCGCTCAGACCCCTCGGGATCATGTCCGACTCGATGTCGGTGACGAAGCCGTACTTGTACTCCTTGTTCGCCAGCAGTTCGATTGTGCTCATCTGATGATCGCTTCCCTACGGACTTATCCGTCCTGACTTATGAAACTACTGCGCGCCCTCGACCGTGGCCTGCGCGTCGGGCCGCAAGGGCCGAATCTGATGTAACGTCGTCTCAACGTCGCGCTCGGTGCCGGCCAGTTGCGCGAGCGTGATGGCCGACAGCGCGCGCTGGACCGCCTCGTGGACGTTGACGATGACGGAGCGGATGCCGCAGTCGCCCGTGTGCACGCACGAATCGAGCACGCCGGGGTAGGTCTTGCAGTGGCCGTCCACCTCGCCCTCGTCCAGGACCTTGATGATCTCGCTCAGGCGAATCTCGGCGGCGGGGCGCGCGAGCGTGTAGCCGCCCTTCGTGCCGCGCGTCGAGTTGACCAGCCCGGCCTTGTTCAAAAGCCACAGAACCTTGCCGGCGTTGGCCTGCGAGATGCCCTCGCGCTCCGCGATCTGCCCGAGCGTCAGGAACTCGCCCCCGCCGAGGCGCGCGAGCTGCAACAGACACCGCAGACCGTACTCTTCCTGTGCCGAGACCTTCATAAAATACCCGAACTGGCTTTAAGTCCTTACGCCAAGCATCTTAGACATACCTGACTTTTTTGTCAAGATTACTTGGATGCCGCCCCACGGAACGAGGTTGTACCCCTAAACTATTGAATAAAAGCGACTTGTGGGAAGGATAAAGCGACCGCGCGCCGGGAGCGCGGGCATCCCTGCCCGCCATGAGCGCGTCAGCGCGAATACGGTGAGACTTAAAGCCTCAAGGTTGAGGGATGGAGTTTCACGGCTAAGCGTGCTGGCGCACGCTTTGGCGGGCAGGGATGCCCGCGCTCCCGGCGTTTAGTCGTCTTTCACCCTCCTTGGCGCAAATGTTGCGCACGGAGGCTGAAAGTTGAGGAAAAAAGGGGGAAATTTCTCTCTCCGAGTCTCAACGTTCAAGCAAAAAGCTCGGACGTTCCTGCTCCGAGCCTCGACGTTCGAGCTATTTTCTCGGAGTCCCGAGCTTTTTGCTCGGAGTTCCGAGCTATTTTCTCGGAGGTTCTAGCTTTTTTCTCGGAGTTTCGAGAAAAAAACTCGGGACTCCGAGTTATCAAGCTCGAACCTCCGAGCTTTTTTCTCGAAACTCCGAGCTTTTTTCTTGGAGTCCCGAGAAAAAAGCTCGGAGTCCCGAGCTTTTTTCTCGGACGCCCGTGCTCGCGCGTGGAACGGGGCGGCTGTCGGCTCACCTTCTCCACTCGTCGATGAGGGAGGCGACGAGGCCGGTCCAGCCGGTCTGGTGCGAGGCGCCGAGCCCCATGCCCGTGTCGCCGTGGAAGTATTCGTAGAAGAGGACGAGGTCGCGCCAGTGCGGGTCCGTCTGAAATTTTTCGTACCAGCCGTGGGCGGGGCGGCGGCCCTCAGCGTCGCGAGTGAAGAGGCTGATGAGGCGTTCGGCGAAGCCGCGCGCCATCTCGTCGAGCTTGACGGGCGGCTCGCCGGGGACGGGGCTCTCGACGGCGAAATGTTGGCCGTAGGCTTTGCCGAGCTTACGCAAAGACTCGATCATCATGAAGGTTGTCGGGAACCAGACGGGGCCGCGCCAGTTGGAGTTGCCTCCTTTCAGCATCTCCTGACTCTCGGCCGGCTCGTAGCCGACCTGCGCGTCGCCGAGTCGGAACGGGTGTTGTTCGTGCCACTTTGAGAGGCTGCGCAGGCCGTACTCCGAGCGGAACTCCGAAGGGTCCCAGACGCGCTCAAGCAGCCCGCGCATCTGCTCGCGGTTGACGATGGCGAGGACGTGCACGCGCTTGCCGTCGTGCTCGATTGTCTGCACGCAGTTCTGCACGATGTCCTGCCGGTTCGCAAGGAACCATTTGAGGTGCTCGTCGAAGCTCTCGAAGGGCTCGATCCAGTCGTCCTCCAAACGCTCGATGGCGTAGAGCGGGATGAGTCCGACGAGCGAGCGGACGCGGAACTTCTGGTGCGTGCCGTCGGCGCGCGTGAGCACGTCGTAGAAGAACTCGTCCTGCTCGTCCCAGACCTCCACGTCGTCCGCGCCCATCGACTTCATCGCCGCGCCGATGTAGGCGTAGTGCTGGAAGAACTTCGTCGCCAGAGCCTCGTAGACGCGGTTCTCCTTCGCCAGCTCAAGCGCGATGCGCATCAGGTTGAGGCAGAACATCCCCATCCAGCCCGTCGCGTCCGACTGCTCAAGGAACGCGCCTTCGGGCAGCGCGTGGCTGCGGTCGAGGATGGTGATGTTGTCGAGCCCGAGGAACCCGCCCTCGAAGACGTTGTTGCCCTGCGCGTCAACCTTGTTCACCCACCAGGCGAAGTTGATGAGGAGCTTGTGGAAGCACCTTTCGAGGAAGTCGCGGTCAGGCTTGCCGTGGCGCAGGCGGTCCATGTTGTAGACGCGCCAGACGGCCCACGCGTGGACGGGCGGGTTCAGGTCCGAGAACTCCCACTCGTACGCGGGGAGCTGCCCGTTCGGGTGCTGGAACTGCTCGAAGAGCAGCATCCAGAGTTGGTCCTTCGCGAACTCCGCGTCCACGAGCGCGAGCGGCACACAGTGGAAGGCCAAGTCCCAAGCGGCGAACCAAGGGTACTCCCACTTGTCTGGCATCGACATGACGCGCATCGAGTTGAGGTGCTTCCAGTGGACGTTGCGGATGTGCCTGTGCGACTCGGGCGGAGGCCACGCGGGATTGTCGCCGTCGAGCCAGACGTTCACGTCGTAGAGGTATATCTGCTTTGTCCACAGCATGCCCGCCAACGCCTGCCGCTGTACACGACGCTCGTCCTCGCTCGCCTTCGGCGGGTGAATCTCTTCGTAAAACTCGTCCGCCTCGCGACGACGCACCCGAACAATCTCATCAACGTCGCGCAGTGGCGCGTCCGACACTTCGTCCGTCAGCCGCAAACGCACGACGACGGAGCCGCCGGCCGGGACGTTGAGGTTCGAGTAATGTATGCAAGCCTTCGTGCCCGTCGGTTCGGGGTTGACGGCGGCGCGCTCGCCGTTCACGACGTAACGATGGAACGCATCCTTGACGTAGGGCCGGCGGCTCGCGACGTTCCAGATGCGCGGGCCGTTCGTCTCGTTGAAGGTGAAGAGCGGCTGCCCGCCCGCGTCGGCGTAGAGGTAGCGCGTGCCGAGGCTGTAGTCGAAGGCGAGGCCGGGCACGGGCCCCGCGTCCGTCGCCTTGAGGCTTGTGTAGTCGTTGCCGGCGGGACCGTGCGTGATGAAGGGCTCGGGCCGCGCCTCCGGGTACCACGCCCAGGTGTTGCGGAACCAGAGGTGCGGCAGCAGGTGGAGCGTCGCCGCTTCGGGGCCTCGGTTGAAGACTTCGATGCGGACGACGACATCCTCGGGCGAAGCCTTCGCGTACTCGACGAACACGTCGAAGTAGCGGTCCTCGTCGAAGACGCCCGTGTCGAGCAGCTCGAACTCGGGCGCCCCGGCGCCGCGCGCGCCGTTCTCACGGATGAGTCGCTCGTAAGGGTAGGCCGCCTGCGGGTACTTGTAGAGGAACTTCATGTAGGAGTGCGTCGGCGTCGCGTCGAGGTAGAAGTAGTACTCCTTCACGTCCTCGCCGTGGTTCGCCTCGGAGGCGACGCAGCCGTACATGCGCTCCTTCAGGATGGGGTCGCGCCCGTTCCACAACGCGAGCGCGAAGCAGAGCACCTGATAGCGGTCGCAGAAACCCGCGATGCCGTCCTCGCCCCAGCGATACGCGCGTGAACGCGCGTGGTCGTGCGGGAAGTACTCCCACGCGTTGCCATGCGCCGAGTAGTCTTCGCGCACAGTCCCCCACGCGCGCTCCGAGACGTACGGCCCCCACTTCCGCCAGGGGCGCGTGGGCGCGTCGGTCTTCTCGTAGAGTCTTTCCTGTTCTTTGTTCGACATCAGCGGGCCACGGCGGTAGGAGGGAGGCTAAGTTAAAAACTTCGGCGGCGACGTTAACAGTTAGGGCTCTAACTTCGACGCCGCCTCGCGGTCAACGAACCATTCGAGAACGCCTTCGTCGGGGTGTATGAACTGCGAGGGGAGACGCGCGGGGTCGCGCTCGCCCTTCAGGACTTCGCGTAGTCGCTCGGCCTTGGCCGCGCCGTTGACGAGGAAGGCGACGTGCCGCGCGGCGTTGATGACCGGCGCCGTGAGCGTGACGCGCCACGCGCCGAGTTTCTCGACCCAGTTCGGCGCGACCCACAGGCGCCGCTCGTTCAGCGCGTCCGTTTCGGGGAAGAGCGACGCCGTATGTCCGTCGTCGCCCATCCCGAGCAGGACGAGGTCGAGCCGAGGCCACTCCGCGTCGCCGAAGAGGCCGCGCATGTCGCGCTCGTACGCGCTCGCGTTGGCGGCGGCGTCGCCGAGGCCGTCGATGCGGTGGACGTTCTCGGGCGGGACGGCGACGCGCGAGAGCAGAGCCTCGTTCGCCATGCGGTAGTTGCTCTCGGCGTGGTCGGGCGGCACCATCCGCTCGTCGCCGAAGAAGACGTGGACGTTCGGCCAGTCGATGCCTTCCCTGAACTCTTCGCCCGCGAGCAGATCGTAGACGCGGCGCGGCGTCGAGCCGCCCGAGAGCGCGACGGTGAAGAGCCCACGCGCACCGATTGCTTCGCGCGCGAGTTCCGCGACACGTGCGGCGGCCGCGCGCGCGACCGACTCCGCGTCGTCGAAGACTTTCACGTTCGGCCCTGCGTCGTCGGGGCTCATCCCTACCCCCTTCATCAACCGCCCATCAGCGCGCAGCGCGCGGCGCCGTAGAGCGCGGCCTTGTCGTCGAGGATGACGCGGACGGGAATCGATTTGACGAGCCCCGACATGCGCCCCTTGTCGCCGTAGTTGCGCATGAAGGTGCCGTCGGTCAGCCTCGGCATGATCTTCGGCGCGATACCGCCGCCGATGTAGAGCCCGCCCACGGACTTCAAAAGCAACGCGAGGTTGCCGGCCATCGAACCGTAGACCTCGACGAAGATTTCAAGCGCCTGCGCGGCCAACTCGCTCTTGCCCGCGAGCGCCGCGCGCGAGATGGCCGCGCTCGGGTCGCCCGTCCGAATCTCTTCGGCCAGCCACGCGGGCTCCTCGCCGTGCCCACGGTCGCGCAGGAACGAGTAGATGTTGTGAATGCCCATCCCCGAGAGCACGCGCTCGTAAGAGACGCGCCCGCCGATCTTCTCGCGCAGGTAGTTGAGCAGTTCCCACTCGCGCTCGTTGCGCGGCGCGAAGTCGATGTGGCCGCCCTCGGAGGGCATCGGGTGGTATGCGGCGCCGTCGAAGTAGATGGCGGCCATCCCCAGACCCGTCCCGGCGGCGATGAGAGCGCGGTGGCCCATGCGCTCGCCCTCGCCCTCGTTGAGCGTGTAGAGCTGTTCGGGGCCGAGTTCGCCGATGCCGTACGCGGTCGCTTCGAGGTCGTTGATGAGCCGGACTTCGTTGACGCCGACGGCGTCGGCCAGTTTGAAGTCGAAGACTTCCCACGTGAGGTTCGTCGCATCGACGTGGCCGCGCACGACGGGGCCGGCGACGCCGAAGCAGGCGTGCGTGATGCGCGCCTGCTCGTGGTTTCGCACAAACTCTCTGAGGATGTCTTCGAGCGAGTCGAAGCGCGCGCTCGGGAAACTCTGCTGCGCCAGCGGCGCCCCGACCCGGCCGTCCCCGACCTCGAAGAGCGCGACGTTCGTCTTCGTCCCGCCGATGTCGCCCGCGATTATCATCTGTTTCCGAGAAGCTCCCCCGCCGGAATTGTTCTTAAAGACTCACGCCCCGAGCGCCGCGAGCAAACGCGCCGCCGCGCCCACCGCGCTCTCATATACAACGTCCCTCGAAAGGATGTCGAGTTCGGCGCTCAAACGCTGCCCCTCCGTGCGTGCCTCGTAGCCGAGGACGCGCTCGCACGCGTGGCCCGCGCCGCGCAGCCGCGCGCCCGTCCGCATCCGGCGCTCTTCCAGCAGAAGCTCGACGAAGAACTCGTCGCCCGCCGCCGTCGTGAACCTGACCGAGGTCAGCCAGCCGTCGCGCCCCGCCACGTCGCCCGTCGCCGCGAGCACGGCGTCAATCTCCCTGCCGCCGTCCTTCAAGGTGAACCGCGCGCGGCCTCCGTCGAACATCGCGCCTTCGTCGGAAACTTCCCAACCGAGACGCGAGACCAACCAGCCGAGCGCGAGCAGAGCCTTCGGCGCGACCTGTTCGTGCGAGCGGTCGGGCGGGTCGTATTCGATAACTATTTTTTCAATCCGCGCGAGCGAATCGCGATAGTCGGCCACGTCCCAGAAGCCCGCGACAAGCGCGCGCCAGGAGGTCAGACGCCCCCAGTTCAAATCGCTCACGCGCATCCGCCCGCCTTCGAGCAGCGTCGCCAGACGGCGCATGTCTTCGTGCGGCCGGTCGAACGAGGCCGAGTCGATGACGACGCGGTCGGCCATGCCCGCGAGGCGCGTGAAGAGTTTGTCGTCGTAGTGCGGGATGTCCTTCCACCAGAGGAAGACCGGCACGTCCGGCACGAGCAGCGGCGCCACCGCCGACGACGCCGTATCGACAGACGCGCCCGCGGCCTCAATCGTTATCTGCTCGCCGCAGATGCGCTTCGACCCGCGCGAGGAGAGCTGGCAGCGCGTCGAGACGTATGCTTCGAGCCCCGGCCCATCGGCGCCGCGCTCGGCCGCGAGCACGATGGCGCGACACGGGTGGCGCTCGACGACCTCCGACAGCAGTTCGTCAACCTCCGCGCGCTCCTCCGCGCCTTCGGCGTAGACGACGAGGTTCAGCACGCACGCGCGCACGACGCCCGCGCTCCCGCCCTCGCCCTCCGGCGCGGACATCTCGCCCCACATCGCGTTCAGCTCGCGTTCGAGCTTCGCCGCGTCGATGCCCTTCCCCAGAGCGACCTGCGCCGTGCTGGCCTGTGTTTCCATAAAGCGTCTACGGGCGGCGCCAACGTCGCCCATGTTGTTCGAGTAATTTAAATGACGCGTCCGGCCCCCACGAGCCGGCCTCGTAGTTGGGGAAGTCCGCTTCGGTCTTGTGCGCGCCCCACTCTTCGAGGATGGGCATGACGAGTTCCCAGCCGCGCTCGGTCATGTCCTTGCGCGCGTAGAGCGTGGAGTCGCCGAGGATGCAGTCGAGTATCAAACGCTCGTAAGCTTCGGCGAGTTGCACGCCGAACGAGGCGCCGTAGCGAAAGTCCATGTTCACGTCGCGGATGCGCGTGACCTGCCCCGGCACCTTCGCGGCGACGCGGAGCGTGATGCCTTCGTCGGGCTGGATGCGGATGACGAGTTGGTTGGGCGCCACCTCGTCCATCGCGCGGCCGAAGAGCGCGTGCGGCGCGGCGCGAAACTGGATGGCGATCTCGGTGACGCGCTTCGCGAGTCGCTTGCCCGAGCGGATGTAGAAGGGCACGCCCGACCAGCGCCAGTTGTCGAACCACATCGTCACCATCGCATAAGTTTCAGTAACAGAGTCGGCCGCGACGCCTTTCTCCTCGCGGTAGCCGGGCACGGCCGCGCCGCCGATGCTGCCCGCGCCGTACTGGCCGCGCACGCATTCAAGCCGCACGCGCTCGCCGGTGAAATCGCGCGCCGAGTGCATGGCCTTGATCTTCTCGTCGCGCACGTCCTCGGCCGAGAGCGACGAGGGCGGCTCCATCGCCACGAGCGAGAGCACCTGGAAGACGTGGTTCTGAATCATGTCGCGCACCACGCCCGACTTCTCGTAATAACCGCCGCGCCCCTCGACGCCCACGGTCTCGGCGTTGGTGATCTGGACGTGGTCAACGTACTGGCGGTTCCAGAGCGGCTCGAAGATGCCGTTGGCGAAGCGGAAGACGAGGAGGTTCTGGACGGTCTCCTTGCCGAGGTAGTGGTCGATCCGGAAGATGCGCTCCTCCGGGAAGATGTCGTGCAGCGTCTTGTTCAGGTCGATCGCCGACGGCAGGTCACGACCGAACGGCTTCTCGACGACGATCCGGCCGCGTTCGTTGAGCCCGACCGATGCCAGCCGCGTGGCGACCTCGGGGAACATGCTCGGAGGGATCGCCATGTAGAACACGGCGTGTTGTGAGTGGTGCTT
>DASVGG010000057.1:0-71940 GCA_036379655.1 Pyrinomonadaceae bacterium | reverse complement strand
TTGGCAGTGAAACTCTATCCCTCAACCTTGAGGTGTAAAGTCTCCCTCTATTCGCGCTGACGCGCTCATGGCGGGCAGGGATGCCCGCGCTCCCGGCGTGAGGTCGCCTTATTCACATCTGCAAGTCGGTATGACTACTGTCTACTTTCCTCAGTTCCTCTCCCCGAGCCCGTGCTTCTGCTTGCAGATTTTGCAGAAGGTCGGCCGCTCCGTGTTGTCCACGCGGTGCTCGACGGGCCTGAGCGTGCGCAGGTAGGCGAAGATCGATTTGAGGTCTTCGTCCGTCATGTTCCGGTAGACCCACCAGGGCATGTGTTGACTGAGTTCGCGCGCGCCGACGTGGCCGGTGCGGATGGCCTTCACGAAGAGCGCCTCGTCGTAGTAGGAGATGCCGGTCGCGTCCGGCGTCAGGTTCGTCGGCGTGACGGCGCCGCCTCGGCCGTCGTCGAACGGGTTGCCGCCGGCGTAGTTCATCCCCGCGAGCGGCTCGCCCTTGTCGCCGCGCGGCGTGTGGCAGCCGGCGCAGTCCGCGACCTTGATCATGTACTCGCCGCGCTTGACCGGCGTCGAGGTGTCGGGCTCCGCGACCGAGTCGGTCAAAGGCCGTGGCACCATGTTGATGAGCCGCGAGAGCGGGAACGGTATCTCTGACTTCGGCAGCTTGTTCTTCACCGCCGGAATCGAGCGCAGGTAGACGACGATGGCGGCCACGTCCTCGTCCGAGTAGTTGCGGTAGTTCTGGTACGGCATCGCGGAGAAGAGCGCCCGGCCGTCGCGGCCGATGCCCTCGCGGATGGCGCGCGCGAGCATGTCGTCCGTCCACGTGCCGACGCCCGTCTCCACGTCCGGCGTAATGTTCCCCGCGATGAGCCACGGCGCGCCGTCGGCCGCCATGGACCCGCCGCCGCCCTTGTTCGTCGCGGCGGCGTAAGACTTCACGGGGTCTTTCGAGTCATAGGTCGTGTGACAGGCGAAGCAGGCCGACACGCTCTCGACGAGGTAGCGCCCGCGCTCAAGCCTCGCCGTCGTCGCCTCGAACCGACGCGCCACGAGCGGCCGCGCGTTCGGCCCCACGAACGGCCGCCACCCGACCGTCACCGTGATGCCCACGCACGCGACTACAACGACGACAGCCGCCCCGTACCCGGCCGCCTTCAACAAACGCCTCCGCCACTTCCCTGCCATCGACACGACCTCCGCCCCAAAATTTACCCGCCCCCTCCGCACGCACGGGCCAACACTTCAACCCGTCCATTAACGCGGCAAAAAACTCTCAGTCGGTTCACCCCTTTGAAAATTTTTCGACCGCCAACGCACATGCGCGCGCAGCCGAACGTTTTGCCTTCCCTTCCGACGCGGGTTATATTTTGTGTGCAATCAAGCGGAGGGATAGCCTAATTGGTAAGGCAGTAGTCTTGAAAACTACCGCGCTAACGCGCTTGCAGGTTCGAGTCCTGTTCCCTCCGCCAAAACATCTTTCTCGAAGAAGAAGCCGCCCGCCCCCTGCAACGAGGTGCGGGCGGTTTCGACTTTCGGGCGGTTTGGAGAATTAGGAGGGAGGGTTCGAGGCTTTGATGTCTGCGTTTCTGTGGTCGTTCGTGTGGGCGGCGTGGCTGTGGCGGCAGGAGGCGGCGGCGACGGCGGAGCCGCGACGGTTGATGTTGTTGGAGCGGCTCTGGAGCTACGTCAACCACACGTGGACGGTCGGCAACTTCCCCTTCTCCATCGCGACGCTGACGCTCGGGCTCCTCGCGATGGTCTTCGCCGTCCTCTTCTCGCGCTACCTGCGCGGCTTCATCGAGCGGCGGATGGCAAGCCACAAGCACCTCGACCCGGGCGTGCAGTTCACCATCCTGCGGCTCGTCCACTACTTCGTCGTCGCGGTCGGGGCCATCGTCGCGCTGCGCATCGCCATCTCGGCCGACTTCACGTCGCTGGCGGTGGCCTTCACCGCGCTCTCCATCGGCATCGGCTTCGGCCTCCAGTTCATCGCGGGCGACATCGCCTCGGGCTTCATCATCCTCTTCGAGCGCCCCGTCCGCGTCGGCGACTACGTGACCATCAACGGCCCCGACGGCAAGCTCACCGAGGGCATGGTGCGCAGCATCAACCTGCGCACGACCGTCGTCATCACCAACGACAACGTCGCCTCGGTCGTCCCCAACTCGAAGATCGTCAACCAGAACTTCCTCAACTGGTCCTACAACCGCGAGCGGCGCGTGCGCCTCTCCGTCCCCGTCGGCGTCTCTTACGACGCCGACCCCAACCACGTCACCGCGACGCTTTTGCGCGCGGTCGAGGGCGTCCAGTTCGTCCTCGAAGAACCCAGGCCGACCGTGCAGTTCATGGAGTTCGCCGACTCCTCGCTCAACTTCCGCCTGCTCGTCTGGTCCGAGAAGCCCCGCCGCCACGTCAACGTCAAGAGCGCCATCCGCTACAACATCCACCGCCTCTTCAAAGAGGAGGGCATCGCAATCCCCTTCCCGCAACGCGACATCAACCTCCGCACCGGCTCGCTCAAACTCGACGGCCGCGAACAACTCGTCGCGGAAGAAGACGAAGAGGCGCCTGAACGTATGAACGATGAACGATGAACGATGAACTGTAAGACAGAGATTTTTAGTTCAGCGTTCAGCGTTCCTCCTTCATCGTTTGGTTCTTGTTGCAGAAAACGCGCGCGGACGTTAGGCTAGGGGCGTCGTGACTGAATGAATAGCCATTCAGCAGAACCTCCGCGAGAGCGGCACGGAGACCTTTGAGCCAGATGCGTACCGCACGTTCTCTCCAGCAGGCCCCGGTGGGCGACAAGCGCGAGGCCATCATGCGCGCCGCGACGAAGGTCTTCGCGCGCTCGGGCTACTTCAACTCGAAGGTGGCCGACGTGGCGCGCGAGGCCGGCGTCGCCGACGGCACCGTCTACCTCTACTTCAAGAGCAAGGAAGAGATTCTGCGCTCCATCTTCGAGCGCAACACGAGCGAGGCCGTCAGCGCCGGCCGCGAGGAGCTGGCGAAGATCGAGGACCCGCGCGAGAAGTTGCGCCGCATCGCGCGCCACCACCTCGAACGCCTCGGCGCCGACCGCGACCTCGCCATCGTCTTCCAGGTCGAGTTGCGCGGCACGACGAAGTTCATGGAGGAGTTCTCGGCCGCGGGGCTCGCCGAGTACCTCGGCCTCATCCGCGAGGTCTTCGAGGAGGGGCAGGCGGCGGGCTTCTTCCGGCGCGGGTTGAAGGCGAAGCTCGTCGCGAAGGTGCTCTTCGGCGCGCTCGACGAGATGGCGACCAACTGGATTCTGTCGAAGCGCCGCTACAAGCTCGCGCCGCTGGCCGACGAGGTGCTGGACATCTTCCTCGGGGGTGTAAGCGCTTGATGATGGAGACCACGGGGCAGTTGACGGCGGGCGCCTCCCTCGGCGAGAGGGTGAGCGCGGGCGCGCCCGAGACGATCATCGAAATCATGCTGCGCGCCCTGACGCACAAGGCGCGCCCCGACACGCTCAACTACAAGCGCGAAGGCCGCTGGCGGCCCATCTCTTCCGAAGAACTGCTGTGGCGCGTGCGGCGCGTCGCGCTCGGCCTCCACGCGCTCGGCCTGCGACGCGGCGACCGCGCGGGGATACTTTCGGAGAGTTCGCCCGAGTGGGTCGTCTCGGACCTCGGGTGCCAGTTCGCGGGCGTCATCAACGTCCCGCTCTACCCGACGCTCGCGCCCCAGCAGGTCTGCTACATCGTGGAGGACTCGGGCGCGCTCCTCCTCTTCGTACAGAATCGCGCGGCCTATGAACGCGTGCGCGAAGCCCTCGCGGGCTGCGCCGCGCTCTCGACCGTCGTCCTCATGACGGGCGAGGGCGGAGGCGCGGACGGCCTGCTCACGCTCGCGGAGCTTGAGGCGCGCGGCGCGAAGCTCGAAGAGGAGCAGCCACGCCTGTTGGAAGAACTCTACGGCGCCGTCACGGCGGAAGACCTCGCGACGATCATCTACACTTCGGGGACGACGGGCGAGCCGAAGGGCGTCATGCTGACGCACGCGAACGTCGCCTCGAACCTCGTGGACACGTCGGAGCGTCTGGCGTTCACGCCCGAGGACGTGGCGCTCTCGGTGCTGCCACTCTCGCACGTCTTCGAGCGCGGCGCGATGTACATGTACCTGCACCACGGCGCGAAGGTCTACTTTGCCGAGTCCATCGAACGCATCGGCGATAACATGCGCGAGGTCCGCCCCACCATCGTCGTCGCCGTCCCGCGCCTCTTCGAAAAAATCTACGCGCGCATCAAGGACAAGGCGGCCGAGGGCGGGCGCGTGAAGTCGGCGCTGCTGATGTGGGCGGTGGGCGTCGCCAAGCGTTGGGCGCACGCGACCATCTGGAAGAAGCCGGTCGGCCCTCTGCTCAAGTCCCAACACGCCGTCGCGTCGCGCCTCGTCTTCTCGAAGTGGCGCGACGCGACGGGCGGGCGCATACGCCTCTTCTGCTCGGGCGGCGCGGCGCTGCCGGAAGAGCTTGGGCTCGTCTTCCAGGGCGCGGGGCTGCCCATCGTGCAGGGTTATGGGCTGACGGAGACTTCGCCCGTCATCTGCGTCAACGGCCCCGACGACAACCGCGTCGGCACCGTCGGCCGCCCCATCCGCCACGTCGAGGTGCGCATCGCCGAGGACGGCGAGATCGAGACGCGCGGCCCCAACGTCATGCGCGGCTACTACAACAAGCCCGACGCGACGCGCGAGGTCTTCACAGACGACGGCTGGTTCCGCACCGGCGACATCGGCGCGCTCGACTCGGAAGGCTACCTGCGCATCACCGACCGCAAGAAGGAGCTGTTCAAGACCTCGGGCGGCAAGTACGTCGCGCCGCAGCCGGTCGAGCAACTCATCAAGCAGTCGCGCTTCGTCAACCAGGTCGTGCTCGTCGGCGACGGGCGCAAGTTCCCCGCCGCCCTCATCGTCCCCGACTGGGAGCTGCTCCGCTCCTACGCGCAGCACAAGGGGCTCGGCAGCGAGACCCCCGCCGACCTCTGCCGCCACCCGCGCGTCATCGACCTCCTCCAACGACAGGTGGACTCGCTCACCGCCGGCCTCGCCCGCTACGAGCGCGTGAAGAAGATCGCGCTGCTGGAGCGCGAACTCACCATCGAAGGTGGCGAACTCACCCCCACCCTCAAGGTCAAACGCCGCGTCATCGACGCGAAATACAAGGACGTGATTGACCGGATGTACGCAGAGGCGGAAGCACGCTCAGAGTAAGGGCGAAGGGCCAACATAAAAAAAGGAGGATGAGAAACACGCTGTTTCTCGTCCTCCTTTTGACGTTGCTGCCCAGCCTAAGCCTTTAACATCTCTCCGGCCCAGTCGGCGACGGCGCGCCTCAAGTCTTCCAACTGCTCATCAAAAAAATGTCCGGCGTTGGGGATGATCTTGATCTGGACGCGGGCTTCCGTGGGGAGGCGCGCGGCCAGTGCCTGGAGGTCCGGGACGGAGCCGAACTCGTCGCGTTCGCCGTGGACGAGGAGGAGGGGCTTGCGGCATTCGTCGAGGAAGGAGAAGTCGTATTCGCGCTCGGGGATGCTGACGGGGGTGCCGACGCCGACGAGGTAGTTGACGCGCGCGTCACGCGTGCCCACTTCGAGCCCGACGCGCGCGCCGAAGGAGAAGCCGGCGAGGAAGACGGGAAGGTTCGGGTACTTCTCAACCAGATAGTCGAGGGCGACGCGCGCGTCCTCCTGCTCGCCGCCGCGCGCGCCCGTGTGCTCGCCGGTGGAGTGGCCGACGCCTCGGAAGTTGACGCGCAAGCTGACGGCGCCCGCGTCTTCGAGCCCGCGCGCCGCGCGGAAGACGACCTTGTTGTGCATCGTCCCGCCGTGCAGCGGGTGCGGGTGGAGCACGAGCGCGGCGGCGCGCGGCTCCTCACCGCGCGGCTCCTTCAGGATGGCCTCAAGGCGCCCGTGCGGCGCGGGGATGTGCAGGTTGCCGGCCGGGTACATGACAGTGAGCGTTGAGCGGCGAGCAGTGAGCAGTCCGAAGCCACGCCCGTCGCTTCTCCTTTAACTCAGGTTGAGATGGTTCGCGTTCTTTCTTTTAGCAGAAACGGTTCGCGTTGGCTAACACGCACGTTTTTAACTGCTCAACGCTCAACGCTCAACGCTTACCCCTTTCTTGACTTGCCGCGGCGAAACGCAGTAGGTTGTCGGCGCAAGCAACAGACCGTCAACGACACCCGCATCTTTGGCAGTCCGGGCGTAGGCCGCGCCCCTGGAACGAGCAAAGGTGGAGAGATGCCTGACCCCCGCCCCCACGGCGCCGAGAGTCCGAACCGGCACTGGAGCGAGTCGGCGCCCGCGCGCTACGCGCTGGCCGTCGCCGCGTCCGCCGCCGCCACGCTCGCGATGTTCGCGCTCTACACCTCGGCGGGGTTCGAGCGCGGCACCGTCCCCTTCATCTTCTACTTCGTCGCCGTCATCGTCGTCGCGCTCTACGGCGGGCGCGGCCCCGTCCTGCTGACCATCGCGCTCTCGGCGCTCGCCGCCAACTTCTTCTTCCTCGGCCCGCCCAACGCGCTCGCGTTAGACTTCTCGGACTCACTACAGACCGGCGTCTTCGTCATCGTCTCGCTCTTCATCTCGGCGCTGGCCGACCGCAGCGCCCGCGCCGAGTCGCGCGCGCGCGCCGACCGCGAGTCCTTGCAGACGACGCTGCGCAGCATCGGCGACGCCGTCATCGCGACCGACGGCCGCGGCCGCGTCCGCTTCATGAACCCCGTGGCCGAGCGCCTGACGGGCTGGCCGCTCGCCGAAGCGGAGGGGCGCCCGCTCGGCGACATCTTCAAAATCGTCAACGAGGTCACGCGCGCGATTGTCGAGAGCCCGGTCGAGAAGGTCCTGCGCGAGGGGAAGGTCGTCGGGCTCGCCAACCACACGGTGCTCGTCGCGCGCGACGGCACGGAGATTCCCATCGACGACAGCGGCGCCCCCATCCGCGACGAGCGCGGCCGCACGTCGGGCGTCGTCCTCGTCTTCCACGACGTGACCGAGGCGCGCAAGGTCGAAACCGCGCGCGTCCAACTCGCACGCCTCGTCGAGCACGAGCGTGGCCGTCTGAAGAACCTCGTCGCGCACGTCCCCGGCGTCGTGTGGGAGGCGTGGGGCGAGCCCGATGAGACGACGCAACGCATCGACTTCATCAGCGAGCACGTCGAGCAGATGCTCGGCTACACGGTCGAGGAGTGGCTCGCGACGCCGAACTTCTGGCTCTCCATCGTCCACCCCGAAGACCGCGAGCGCGCCGGCTCGGAGGCGCGCGCCATCTACGAGAGCGGCGACGGCGGCGCGAGCCAGTTCCGCTGGGTGCGCAAGGACGGCCGCCTCGTCCACGTCGAGGCACAGTCGCGCGTCGTCCTCGACGAGCACGGCCGCCCCGTCGGCATGCGCGGCGTGACGCTCGACATCACCGAGCGCAAGGCGGCCGAAGAGCGTCTGCGCTTCCTCGCCGAAGCGAGCCGCGTGCTCGGCTCATCGCTCGACTACGAGACGACGCTCGCGGGCCTGGCGCAACTGGCCGTCGCGGCGATGGCCGACTACTGCCTCGTTGACTTAGTTGACGACGACGGCCGCCCACGCCGCGTCGCGGCGGCGCACGCCGACCCCGCGCTCCAGCCTCTGGCCGAGCGCCTGCGCGAGTTCCCGCCGGGGCCGCAGAGCGTGGGCATCCCGCGCGTCCTGCGCACGGGACGGCCCGAGGTCTTTGAAGAGGTGACGGAGGAGATCATTCCCGCGCTCGCGCGCGACGAGGAGCACGCGCGACTGTTGAGAGAACTCGGGCTCAAGTCTTTCGTCACCGTCCCGCTCATTGCGCGCGCGCGCACCATCGGCGCGCTCACCTTCTCTTCGACGCGCTCGCGCCGCCGCTACACGCCGGAGGACGTGGCCTACGCGCAGGAGATCGCCGCGCGCGCCGCGCTCGCCATCGAGAACGCGCGGCTCTACGCGCGCGCGCAGGAGGTCAACCGCGTCAAGGACGAGTTCCTCGCCACGCTCTCGCATGAATTGAGAACGCCTTTGACGCCTATCCTCGGCTGGACGCACATGATTCGCTCGGGCCGGCTCGGCGAGCCGGAGGTCGGGCAGGGCGTCCGCGTCATCGAGAAGAACTCGCAGTCGCTTTCGCGCCTCATCAACGACCTGCTCGACATGTCCTCCATCCTCTCGGGCAAGATGCGGATCGAGCGCGCGCCGGTCGAACTCTCTTCGGTCGTGCGCGAGGCGGCCGAGACCGTCCGGCCGCAGGCCGACGCGCGCTCCGTCGCGGTCGAAGTCCAGACCGGCGGCCCGCGCCCCACGGTCGTCAGCGGCGACCGCACGCGCCTCGTGCAGGTCTTCTGGAACCTGCTGCACAACGCCGTGAAGTTCTCGCGCGAGGGCGGGCGCGTGCGCGTCCGCGTCGTAGGCGGCGACGGCACGGCGCGCGTCGAAGTCGAGGACGACGGCTCCGGCATCGAGCCAGGGTTCCTCCCGCACGTCTTCGAGCGATTCCGTCAGGCAGACATGGCGACGACGCGCGCGCACGGCGGTCTGGGCTTAGGGCTCGCGCTCGTCAAGAGCTTCGTCGAGGCGCACGGCGGCAGCGTCAGTGTCGAGAGCGCGGGGCCGGGGCGCGGCAGCCGTTTCACGGTCGCGCTCCCCGCGTCAGAGTCGGACGGCCCACGGCGCGGCTCGGGCGACCTCGACGCGGGCGCGGGCGAGCCTTGCGCGCGGCAGTCGTGCCGCGTCCTGCTCGTCGAGGACGCGCCCGACACGCTTGAGATGTTGAAGGTCGCTTTCGAGGCGCGCGGCCACACGACGGCGGCCTGCGCCACTCCCGAAGAGGCGCTGCGCGTTGCCGAGTCGGGGCGGTTTGATATAATCGTCTCCGACATCGGCCTCCCAAGAATCGACGGTTACGAGTTGATCGCGCGGCTGCGCGAGTTGCCGCACATGCGAGAGGTGCCGGCGCTGGCGCTCACGGGCTACGCCGCGCAGAGGGACGCCGAGGCCGCGCTCGCCGCCGGCTTCGACGCGCACGTCCCCAAACCCGTGGACCCGGCCGAGTTGGCCGAGCGCATGGACCAGCTCACGCGCAAGGAACGATGAAGTAGGAACGCGGAACGCTGAACTGTAAGACAGTTGCCTTCAGTTCATCGTTCAGCGTTCATACTTCCCACTTACAAGCAGGGGGAGTGCGGCGCCCGTCAGAGGGGCGCGCGCCACGTTGAAGAAGATGTACGAGCCCGACGCCCACCCCGACCGCGGCCCGAGTCGCGACGCGGCCGAAGCGAAGCCACAGGCCGCGCCCGGCGGGGCCGGGGCACAGCCCGCACGCGCCGACGAAGTCTCCGCACGGAAAGCCCCGTGCCTGCGCGTGCTCGTCGTGGACGACGCGCCGGACGTGACCGAGTTGCTGGCCCTTCTGATGAGCCACGCCGGCTACGAGGTGGAGACGGCCTTCTCGGCCCCGGAGGCGTTCGACGCCGCCCGCGCCGGCCGCTTCGACGCAGTCATCTCCGACATCGGCATGCCCGGCATGAACGGCTACCAACTGGCCGAGGCTCTGCGCGCGCTGCCCGGCTACGAGAGCACGCCGCTCATCGCCGTCACCGGCTTCACCCACATCGAAGACCGCGAGCGCGCCCACCGCGCGGGCTTCGACTACTTCCTTCACAAGCCCATCAACCCCTCCGACCTCCTCGACGCCGTCCGAAGGCTCTGCGGTTAAAAGGCCCGCGACTTCATGGTCGCGCGCGTTCGTGTTATGTTCGTTGACTCGATTCGGGCCGCGAAATCTTCCGGGCCACGTCCGTACAAGTGAGCGAAAGAGAGATGGAGAACATACAGGGCGGGACTGTCCCGGCGGAGGCGGCGGAGGCGGCCGAGCAGCGTGAGGCCGCGGCCGACGCGGAGGCCGCCGGGGCGGAAGTCGTCTCGAAGCGGCGCGCGGGTCTGGTCGATCTTCTTAACAATCGCGTGGTGCTGCTCGTCGCGGGCGCGGTCCTCGTCGGCGGGGTCTTCTGGTACTTGCAGTTCTCGACGGGCTCGCTCTGCTGCGGCGACTACGACGCCTACTACCACTTCCGCTGGAGCCAAATGCTCTGGGAGGGGATGCGCACGGGCCACTTCCCGCCCTCGTTCGACGCGCTGCCGCTGACGACGCTCAACCCGAAGGACTACGTCGATCATCACTTCCTCTTCCACGTCCTACAGATTCCGTTCACCTTCTTCTCCGACTTCCAGACGGGCGCGAAGATCGGGACGTGGCTCTTCGCGTGCCTCGCGGTCTTCTCCTGCTACTGGCTGCTGGTGCGCAACCGCGTGAGCTATCCGCTCGTGTGGCTCGTCGCCATCATCGGCAGCTCGGCCCCGTTCCTCTACCGCATGAACATGGGGAAGGCGATGAGCCTCTCCATCGTGCTGCTCGTCGTCGGCATCCATCTGCTGTTCGAGCGCAGGTATCGCTGGCTGCTCCCGCTCGCCTTCGTCTTCGCGCTCGCCTACGACATGTTCGTGCTGCTCGTCGCGGCCGCCGGGATGTGGACGTTCGTCATCCTCTGGAGCGAGCGGCGCGTCGAGTGGCGGCCGTTCACGTTCGTCGTCGCGGGGTCGCTCCTCGGCTTCGTCATCAACCCTTACTTCCCGCACAACTTCCAATTGCTCTACGAGCACCTCGTCATCAAGGTCACCGCCAGCGACTTCACGACGACCGTCGGCTCGGAGTGGTACCCGTACAGCACCTGGGAGTTTTTAGGGAACTGCGGCGTGGCGCTCGCCGCGATGGTCGTCGGCTACGTCTCGTTCAAGGACTCGACGAGCGAGGGCAGGCAGAGGGCGTTCCTCCTCATGCTCTTCGCGACGCTTTTGATGCTCGCCAACATGCGCTGGCGCCGCTTCGCGGAGTACTTCCCGCCCTTCGCCGTCGTCTTCGCGGCCTTCGCCGCCGAGCCGCTCATCCGCCGCGCGCGGGCCGCCTACACGCGGCGCGCGACCGACGACGAGGAGAACCCGCTCGAACTCGAAACGACGCCCGCGCCCGCGCGCGTCGAGAACGCGCGCGCGTGGGAGATGATCTTCGTCTCGACGGCCTTCGTGCTGCTCGCGGCGCCGATGGTCTGGTACGCGCGCGTCACCGCGCAGGACATCGCCGGGATGGCCGGGCCGGACTTATATAAGGGGGGCATGGAGTGGCTCTCGCGTAACGCCGAGCCGGGCGAGCTGATCGTCAACACGGACTGGGACGACTTCCCCAAGCTCTTCTACTATAACCCGAAGCTCGCCTGGGTCTCGGGGCTCGACCCGACTTATCTGCTCGACAAGGACCGCAAACTCGCGGAGCTGCACGGCCGCATCACCATCGCCCGCGAACTCACGGACGAAGAGGTCGCCAACCTCGGCCCGCTCATCCGCGACAACTTCTGTCTCGGCCAGGGCGAACAGAGGCGCTGCGCACGCTACGTCTTCACGGACCACGAGCACGAAGACTTCTTCAACGACGCGCTCGACAGCGGCTGGTTCGACGAGGTCTACGTGGACGACGACTGCTCCATCCTCCGCGTCCGCGAACAGAAGGGCGAGCCCCCACCCGACAATAAGCTCCCGCCCGGAACTGATTCGAAGAAACTCGAAGAGGCCGGGCCGCCGGAGAACTAGGCCGCCCCCACCGGAGAGTTTTTGAACCACAGAGACACGGCTTTTGATTTCAAATTTGAAATCAAAAGCCGTGTCTCCGTGGTTAATTTCCCTGACTTCACCACGCCGCTCTTATCGCCCATGCCCTCTCACTCGCCGCGCGGCTTGACGGCGAAGACCTTTACGCTCGCCGCGTAGTCGTTCACGTTGTAGCGCGCGAGCACGTCGCGCAGGTCGCCGTGCAACTCGCCTTCAGAGACGGAAGCGACCGGCCCGCAGCAGGAGATCGCGGGCTGCGCGGCTTCACTCGTCTCGACGGCCGGCGCACAGCACGAACTCGCGACGGGCAGACTCTTCGGCGCCTCCTCCTTCATCGAAGGCGCGCAGCAGCCGGACTGGCCGTCAACCTGCGCGTACGCGTTCAGGTCCGCGCCCGAGTCGATGACGGCGACTTCGCCAAAGCCCGCCTCGATAAGTCCCTGCTTGTAATCCTCAATCGGAATCGCGCCCGCGATGCAGCCGACGTAGGCCAGCAGGTCCTGACTCAACTCCAGGGGGAGCGGGAGTTTGAGCGCGATGTCGCTGACGGCCAATCGACCGCCCGGCTTGAGCACGCGCGCGACCTCGCGGAAGACGGCAGGCTTGTCCGGCGCGAGGTTGATGACGCAGTTGCTGATGACGACATCGACGGACGCGTCCGCGAGCGGCAACCTGTCGATGGTCGCGAGGTGAAACTCGACGTTGTCGTGCGCGCCGCCTTCGAGCCGCTTGGCGGCGTTGCGCCGCGCCAGTTCCACCATCTCGGGCGTCATGTCGATGCCGATGGCGCGCCCCCCGGGGCCGACCTTCTCCGAGGCTAAGAACACGTCCAGGCCGCCGCCCGACCCGAGGTCCACGACCACTTCGCCCTCGCGCAGCGAGGCCGTCGCCGTCGGGTTCCCGCACGAGAGCCCCATGTTCGCCTCCGCCGGGATCGACGAAAGCTCCTCCGCCGTGTAGCCGAACGCCTCGGCCACCGCGCGCACGCCGCCCTGCTCGCTCGACAGCCCGCTCTTCGCGACCGAGCCGTACCTCTCACGCACCAACTGCTCGATTGAACTCGACATGATAACTCTCCTTCGGGATGACTCCCCGCCTCTCTCCTTAACCCTTCGACGCCGCCCGGCGCCTTGCCTTCTCCCTCCCGCGACATATTCGCTAAAGCGAATGTGAGAGCATCCTACATCTGAACTTCACATTCGTCAAGACGTATGTGTAAAATATTTTCGGCCCGAGGATTTTCATGGAGATCGCACTCGAACAGATGCGCCCCGAATACTGGCCGGGCGTGCGCGCCGTCTACCTCGAAGGGCTCGCCACGGGCGACGCGACCTTCGAGACGGAGGCGCCCGTGTGGGAACGCTGGGACGCCGCGCACCTGCGAGCGTGCCGCGTCGTCGCGTTGGCCGAGGGCGGACGCGTCGCGGGCTGGGCGGCGCTCAGCCCAGTCTCCGCGCGGAAGGTCTACGCGGGCGTGGCCGAGGTGAGCGTCTACGTCGGGGCGGAGTTCAGGGGCCGAGGGCTCGGGCGCGTGCTACTCTCGACGCTCGTGCGCGAGTCGGAGTCGGAAGGCATCTGGACGCTACAGGCGGGCATCTTTCCCGAGAACGTCGCGAGCGTCGAGCTGCACAAGTCCTGCGGCTTCCGCGAGGTCGGGCGGCGCGAGCGCGTCGGCAAACTCAAAGGGCGCTGGCGCGACACGGTGCTGCTCGAACGCCGGAGTCAGGCAGTGGGAGTTGACTGAAGATGAAGAAGAACGAGGCGCAGTTGGAACTGCTCTTTAAGGCGTTGGCCGACCGCACGCGTTTGCGGCTCCTGAACCTGATGGCGGCGGGCGAGGTCTGCGTCTGCTTCTTCGTCGAGGTGCTCGGCGCGAGCCAGCCGAAGATTTCGCGCCACCTCGCGTACCTGCGCCGCGCGGGCGTCGTGGCCGCGCGCCGCGACGGCAAGTGGATGCACTATCGCATCGAGACGCCCCCCGACCCGCACGCCGCGCGCGTCTTCGCGGAGGTCATGACCTGGCTCGGCGAGGAGCGCGAGATGCAGAAAGACCGCGCGCGCATGGAGAACATCTGCTGCGCCCCACGCCTCCCCGTCAGACTCCAGGGCGCCCCGCGCCCTACGACGCTCCTCTGAAACGATGAAGTAGGAACGCTGAACGATGAACTGTAAGACGAATTGACTTCAGTTCATCGTTCCGCGTTCCTACTTCATCGTTCCCGTTCAAGCCCTTTGGAGTTTAATGACTGCGACCTCGGGGCGCGCGCCGAGGCGCACCGGCACGCCGATGACGCCCGTCCCGCGCGAGACGTAGAGCTGCGTCCCCTCGCTCTCGTACTCCCCGCGTAAATACTTCAGGTGTCCCCACACCCACGCGGCCGGCGCGCCGACAACGGGCAGCCGAATCTGCCCGCCGTGCGTGTGCCCGCTCAGGATGAGCGAGACGCCGCGCGTCTCAGGCACGTCGAGCGCCATCGGCTCGTGCGAAAGCATCAGCGACGGCCGGCGCGTGTCCACGCCGCGCACCGCGCGCGCGAAGTCTGCCTTGCCCCACCCCCAGTCGTCCACGCCCGCCAACTGCAACAGGTCCGCCCCGCGCCTTAGCTCCGTGTTCTGGTTCGTCAAGACCTCTATCCCGCGCCGCCGCAACGCCTGCCGCGTCAGAGGCCCGTCCGTCTTGTGGTCGTGGTTCCCCAACACCGCCCACACGCCCTCCGGCGCCTTCAACTCACTCAACGCTTCGGCGCAAGGCTCAACGTACTTCGACAGGTCGGTCGTGTAATCCCCCGTCAACGCGACCATGTCCGCGCGTGCCTCGTTCGCCAACGCCACCACCCGCCGCACCTCTTCAATCGACACCAGACGGCTGTGGTGCACGTCCGACACCTGCGCGATCCGAAACCCCTCGAACTTCTCCGGCAAATCCTTAATCCTGATAACGGTCTCCGTCACCTCATACGCCCAAGCCTCGAACAGATTCCCATACACCGACGGCACACCCACCCCCACGGCCGCCGCCGCCCCCGCCCACTTCAAAAACTCCCTCCGCGTCAGCCCCAAATCAACCCCCCTCCCGCCCTTCCACACTCGCCGCCCCGAACTCATCCGCCGGGTCAATCTCCACCTCCGGCATCGGCTCAAACTTCGACTCATCAAACGCCGGCATCAACGGCTCGCCCGCCCCCAACGCCTTCAACAGCCCCCGCGCCCTCTCCAATCCCCAATGATAAGCAAACGGCGGCCCATCACACCACGCCAACCGATAAGCTTTCCTCGCCGCTTTGATTGCCGCCGCTTGATTGCCTGCATCATGCTCGATTCGCGACAACACATTGCAGGCATCCGCGTGAAAGAGGCGATACGGTCCCCGCTTAACAGGCTCCCACACAGCGTCGAGAATGTCGCTTGCCACCTGTAATTCTTGTTGCTTTCGTCGGAGTTCAGCTAATGCAATCAGGGAGTCTATTTCTTCTTCAACAACACCTACAATCCTGGCGCGCTGCAACGCATCGCAAATATAGCTTTCCGCAACTTCAAAGTTTCCTAGCTGTGATTCCGCTATACCTATCAGTTTCGTCGCCCGAATATAATCACGTCTAAGAATTCGTACGATCTCTGCCAGTCTTTGATTTGTTCCCGCGAAGCTTCGCGCTTGTTCAGCAAATGCTCTCGCGCCAGGCGCGTCACCTGACCACAACGACAAAAGCGACGAGCAAGCATGGACAACGCCGGAAGAATCTTTATCTCGTCTGTAAGAGAAGAGTCTTTGAGCGCGCCTGAAAACAAGCTCCGCTTTGTCCTGACATCCCCGGTGGGCCAGGGTTAAGCCGAGTCGATATAAAGCACTACCTTCTGTTTTGTGTTTGCCTTCGGCACGCGCGAGCCCTAGAACTTTTAAAGCCGTACTCTCTGAATATCTCAGTGAGCCTCCCAGTCTCGTAATACTAGACAAACTGAGTAGTGACTTTAGGGGATAATTGAGGGCCTTGGAACATCGCATAAAGACTTTCGCGGCTTTTAATATCTCTCCTTGATTCCAGTAAATGCCTGCCAGGATTTCAACCACGGAATATTGATTCTGCACGTCACTTAAAGTTGGCAGCTCGTCCTTTCCCTTTGGGAAGAAGGCTTCCAGCAGTTCCGCATACAGTAATTGCGTCCCTAAATGATATTGATTGACACGATAAAAAGTTTCCTTGAAATACTTGAAAGCCTCGTCGTAACGCTTGAGTCCAATTAGCGAGTTGAATAGCTCTATATCTGCCGCGAGATCGGCCAACCCAATGGCGCTTTGTAAGCCGATTTGCCTTGGTAACGACTGAAAATGGTCAAGTAGCTGCTCGTAAATCCCCCTCCTGATAATATTATCCAATCGGCTCCACACCACGCCGCGTACAATCGGGTGCAAATCATAGCGGTTGGCCCGCTTGTCCCAGCCAACCAGCCCACGGTCTTCCAACTCCGTCAGCAATTCGTCCAGTTCACGCTCGTCAAGGCACGGCTTTCCTTCACCAATTAACAGGACGGTCAGCGTGTCGTAGTGTGCGGGCATGCGGAACGCGGCGACTACTTGCAGCACCTGTTGCGCCTTACTACTCAACCTACGCAGGGCGAATTCGAGCACATGGCTCATCGCGTCCTGCAAGAGCGGGAACTTAGTCGGGTCAAATTGTGCATTGGCCCTGCGCCATTCCTCAAAGTTGCCTGGCGCGCGCCGATAGCGCTTCACCTCTCCCGCGAGCGCCTGAATGAGCAGGGGGTGTTTACCGAACGTGGCGAAGACAGGCAGCAACAGGTCGCGCGAGCCCATAACATTCAAAGCTCGCCAGAATTCGACTGCGTCCTCGTCGGCCAAGCCCTTGATGTCTGACTTAAAACTGGCCGGTATCGGGTCTCCGCCGTCCGTCTCAAGCTCGGCGGGATACAGGCGTGTGCTCACGAGGGCACGGGAAGTCCTGACCTGCGTGAGTTTCTTAAGAAAGCGACCGGCGCGAGGGTCAGCAGTCTTGCGGAGATTTCTTTGGGTGCCGACCTGGCTGTCTTCGAGGCGGGCGGCGTCCATGCGGGCGTAGGCGATGAGGATGCGTTCGAGGCCGTCGAGGACGAGGAGGAAGGGCTCGCGGTCGAGGGCGTGGAGGAGTTGGGACTCGCGGTCGGGGGCGGGGATTTGTTGGACTTCGGCGAGGGGGCGACGGGTGGTGTAGGCGAGGGCGCGGGTGACGAAGTTCTCGAAGGTGGCGTCGGATTCGTAGAAGCTCCACCACAGGCGGCCGGCGAGCGGCTTCATCTCCTGCGGGGCGATGTCGTTGAACCACTTCCAGGTGAGCGCGCTCTTGCCCATGCCGCCGACGGCGACGACGTTGAGGATGCGCGCGCGGTAGACCACGGCGTCGGGTTTGGCGACCCAGTCGGCGAGGAGGTTGAGTTCGGGCTGGCGGCCGACGAGGCGGTGCGTTTGCAGCAGCGTGTAGGGGTGTGCGATGAAGGGCTCGGGCGGTTCGGGGATGTCGCTGACGTAGTGGAACGTGGTGAGGTCGGGTTTACGCAGTTGCGACAGGCTGTTGATGACGTGGGCGCGCAGGTCGGCCGGCGACTTGAAATAGTTGACGATGTTCTCGGTCTCGACGCGGCTTTTAAACTGCGCCAGCCTCTCCGCGCTCTCGCCCTTGTCTATGTCGTCGATGGTGAAGTCGCCGAGCGGCTGCTTCTTGTCGATGATGAATATCTGGCGCGGGATGTTGCGCTCGACGGCGCGCTCGTATTCCATCTCGGTGACGGAAATCTGGCGCGGGTTGCTCTCTCTCGGCACATAGCCGTAGCGGTGCGCGAACACGCCGACGTAAACGTCCGCCTCATCCACCATCCCGAGCGAGGCGGAGATGGCTTCGGCGTCACTCGCCGGCAGACGTTCCATCATGAGGGGGAACATGCCCTGTCGAAGACAGGCGTCTTCAACCTCTTTGCGATGTGCCGGCAAGTCGCGCGCGGTGCTGCTGACCATAACGACGGGGCGTTTGTTTGAATCGTTGGGCACGTGAGGCGGTCTCCTAATCAACGAGAAGTCTGGACGTGCGTGCGAATTTTATCATCGCGGGGCGGCGGGAGAGTCTGAGTTTTTGTCGGGGAGCGACGGGGCGGCGTCGGCTTGACAAAAGGGTCTCGCGGGCTAGAATAGGTTTTCGCCTTCGCGGAGATGTGGCCGAGTGGCTGAAGGCGGCGGTTTGCTAAACCGTTATAGGTCAAAAGCCTATCGCAGGTTCGAATCCTGCCATCTCCGCCAGATTTTGAAACGATGAACGCGGAACGCTGAACGATGAACTGAAAGGCAGGCGCTCTTCAGTTCATCGCCCAGCGTTCCGCGTTCATACTTTATGCCTATGACCGTCCGCGTCCGTTTCGCACCTTCGCCCACGGGTTACCTGCACATCGGGTCGGCGCGCACCGCGCTCTTCAACTGGCTCTACGCGCGCGGCCGGGGCGGCAAGTTCCTCCTGCGCGTCGAGGACACGGACCTCCAGCGCTCGACCGAGGAGTCCACGCGCTCCATCCTCGAAGGCTTGAAGTGGCTCGGCGTCAGCGACTACGACGAGGAGATCGTCTTCCAGTCGCGCAACGCCGACAAGCACCGCGAGGCCGCGCTGCGTCTTGTTAAAGAAGGCAAGGCGTACCGCGACTTCACGCCGAAGGGCGAACGGGCGGACGCCAACGTCAAGCAGGAGATCGCCGAGCGCGCCCGCGCGCAGGCCGAAGGCTCCGGCACGGACCACCGCGCGAACCCTTACAGGGATTTAACTCTCGAAGAGTCGGAGCGCAGGGCTGAAGGCGGCGAGCCCTTCGCGGTCCGTTTAAAAGTTTCTCCCGAAGGGCAGACGCGCTTCGTCGATGCCGTCTACGGCGAGCAGGAGCGCGCGCACTCGGAGATCGAAGACCTCGTGCTGCTGCGCTCGGGCGACCTCTCGCCGCTCTACAACCTCTCGGTCGTCGTGGACGACATCGAGATGGGCATCACGCACGTCATCCGCGGGCAGGACCATCTGACGAACACGCACAAGCAGGTGCTCATCTACGAGGCGCTCGGCGCGCCCGTCCCCGTGTTCGCGCACCTGCCTTTGATACTCGCGCCGAACAAGGCCAAGCTCTCGAAGCGCAAGCACGGCGAGGTTGTCAGTCTGACGACCTACCGCGACCGAGGCTTCGTGCCCGCCGCCTTCCGCAACTACCTCGCGCTGCTCGGCTGGTCGCCCGGCGAGGAGAACAAGGAGTTCATGTCGCTCGAAGAGATGGTCTCGCTCTTCTCGCTCGAAGGCGTGCACCGCTCGAACGCCGTCTTCAACTTCAGCGACACGGACCCGCGCCAGTGGACCGACCAGAAGGCGCTCTGGATGAACGCGGAGTACGTCCGCACGATGCCGCTCGAAGAACTGCTGCCGATGGTTAAAAGCGAGTTAGAGTCGGCCGGACTCTGGCGCGCGGAGTACGAGACCGAGCAGGCCGAGTGGCTCGGGCGCACGGTCGAGTTGATACGGCAGCGATTCATCACGCTCAAGGATTTTTCGGGACAGGGGCGCGCCTACTTCGGCGAGGAGTTCGAGTACGACCCGGCGGCCGTCGCGAAGAACCTGAAGAAGGACCCCGCGCTGCGCGAACTCCTGCCGGGGCTGGCCGAGCGCGTCGAGGCGGTCGAGCCCTGGACCCTGGAGGCGACGGAGAAGGCGCTCCGCGACTTCGCGGACGAGAAGGGGGTCAAGGCCGGACTCCTCATCAACGCCTCGCGCACGGCGCTGACGGGGCAATCGGTCGGCCCCTCCATGTTCGAGGTCTTCGACGTAATCGGCCGCGAGCGTTCCGCCCGCCGCCTGCGCGCCGCCGCCGAACTGGTCTGAGACTTTACTTTGTGCCCTCTGTGGATACCTTCGTGTCCTTTGTGGTTAAAGTCTGACGTGCTTAACCACAAAGGACACCAAGGTATTCACAAAGGGCACAAAGGTTGGTTGGATATTTAGGTTTGAGAGGTATTGCCGTAAATGATTAAGAGACTGCTCTTCAACACGACTTTCGTCTTCGCGCTCGCGGCGACGGCGTTCGCGCAGAGCGCGACCCCTTCGACGACGCCGGCCGCGTCCACGCAGACAGCGCCGGCCGCCTCGCGCACGCGCCGCGCCGCCGCGCAGAGGCCGGGCGAGGCCGCGCAACTGAGCGCCGTGCGCGACGCCTTCGACTCGCTCGTGGACGGCATCCGCCGCGCGGACGCCGCGGCCGTCGCGAAGCTCTTCTGGAACTCGCCGCAGCTCACCATCTTCAACAACAACGGCACGGTGACCAAGACCTACGAGCAGGCGCGCAGCAACCGCGAGAGCCTCTACGCGAAGGTCTCGGACGTGAAGCTCGACGTGCGCGACGTGCGCGTGAAGACGCTCGGGCCGGCGGGCGCGGTCGTCACCTGTCTCTGGGACCAGTCACAGACGGCCGACGGCCAGCCCGAGCACGCCACGGGGCGCCTGACCATCGTCTACCAGAAGGTCGGACTGGACTGGAAGATCGTCCACACGCACACCTCGCCCGACCGCCCAGACCCCTCGCGCCTGCTGCCGTCCGAGCGCGTGACGCCCGCCGACCCGGCCGCCGCGCCGACGCGGACGCCCGCCAAGCCCTGACGCGCGCCGCCGTCCCCGGAAACGCAGAGAAGGCGTGACCCGTTTCGCCATAACGGGTCACGCCTTCCCTCTTTTAGCACTTCCGGCAGTGTGGCCGTGGGCCTTCGGCGACCTACACAGGAGAGTCAGCCGTCGCTGAGATGCGGCCGGCCTCAGCGCCACAACAACGTGCGGTATTATACAATAGCGGGCGCCAAAAGCGAAAAAAAATTTATGCGGCGGCTAGACAGCAAAGGCCGTTTTAAGTATAGTTTCCCCGCTTGAGGTACCTCAATTTCAAAGTAATTCAGGAGAACGATCCATGCGCAAGACTTTAGCACTTCTGGCGTTGGCGGGCGTCGCAAGCCTCTCGGCTTGTGGCGGCGGTGATAACACCAACAACACCAATGCCACTAACGCCAACAACGCCAACATGTCGAACTCGAACACGTCGAACTCGAACACGTCGAACTCGAACATGTCGAACTCGAACACGTCGAACTCGAACATGTCGAACTCGAACATGTCGAACTCGAATGCCGGCAATATGAACGGCAACATGAACATGAACAAGAACTCGAACATGTCGAACTCGAACATGTCGAACTCGAACATGAAGGGCGGCAACACGAACAACCACAACTAAGGTTTCGCCAGTTCGTGTCAAAAGTTCGAGGGCGCGTTGTCGCGACAACGCGCCCTCAGCTTTTGCGCTCGCGGACGCAGGAAAGCCCCGCAGCCGGTTTCAAATCGGCCGCGGGGCTTTCCGCATTCAAACTTCGGCGGCCGCGTCCGGCCTCTGAAAAATTCGTGCTGAAAAGCCAGAAGCCTTGTCCCGGCACTCCCCCAAATGCCTGGGACAAGGCTCTTGACTTACCGATGCGCGGTGGGCGTTCCCCCGAAACCCGCCGCGCAACCCCTTGATGTGGAGGATAGTAAGGGCAAAGGTTGGCGCGCGTTTTCCCGAACTATCACTTTTTTGTTGCCCCCCGCCCGGCTCACGCGCCGGGGACGGCGAAGCCCTTCAAGGCCCACGCGCCGGCCAACAACTGCGGCTTCTGCGCCGCCTCCGAGAAGGTGCAGGCGATGAGCACGCGCCGCTTCTCGACTATCACGACGATGTGGCCGGCGACTTTGCCGGCCGTGAAGTCGCACTCGCGCTGGTTATCCTTCTCCTGCGGCAGCATCGCGACCTTCAGCGTCGTGCCCGGCGTTGACTCGCCGAAACCGAGCACATCCGTCGCGAAGTGCTCGAAGAACTCGCGCTTGAGAAACTCCTGCCCGGCCTCGTTCAGGTCCTCTGGGAACTCGCCGATGGTGGCGACGACGCCCGGCCCGTCCGGCGTCTCGATGCGCTTGACGCGGATCGGTATCTTCGCCTCGACGGCCGGCTCGGCGGCGGCCGTGCCTTCCTGCGGCTTCTGCTGCTGCGGCGCGGCGCCCGCGACCGCATGCGCGGCGAGCAGGAGCGTCAACAGCGCGACGGCCTCCAACGCGCGGCGCCAGAGGAACGAATCAGGGCGTCGTGTACTCCACGCTGCATGCTTCCGAAACGACATCATCGGCTTTACCCCCTTGTGAGCGGCCGGTGCTGCAACGGCAGTGCCGCCGGGCGCCGCGTAACCGTCCCGCAATAAAAAATCAACCGCGCAAAAATAAAGAGGCCGCAAACGAGCCCCGGTTGGTCAAAATCGCCGGCCGTTGGATATACTGACCTTGATGTTGAGCCCGCGAATCCAAATCAAGCGAGCAGTCGCCGCGCTGCTGCCCCTGCCTCTGCTGTGGGTGTTTGCGGCGTGCATCTTGATATGCGGTTTGGAGAGCGCGGCACATGCCCGGCCCGGTTTCGTCCCGACGGTTGAAGTGACCGAGACGAACGCGACGGAATGTGAGGACTGTCCGGACGCTTCACTCCTTAAAGCCAAGTCTCCAGAGCGGACAACATTTAAGCCTGACCTTCAAGTCGTAAGTAGCGTTCCAGCTTCAATCTTTTCGGCTGTTCCTTCGCCCGACGTTTTCACCTCGGCTCTCCTACACGGCCATCACTTTCAATCAGACCCGCCGCTGGAGCTTCTGCCGACACTCCGGATTTAACGCCCCCCGCCTGCTAATTCTCACCCTCTTTTCGACGCGCCGCCAAAGTGTGTAACCGGCGTTGTGTCAGCGTCGTGAACTCACAGCTTCAACCGGAGAGACAACTGTCATCATGCGACGGGTACTTTTGTTGTGTGCCGTTCTATTGACGGCGCAAGCTTCATTCGCGCAAGCCTCTTTCAAAGTCACGGTCAAAGACCAGGAGACCAAAGAGCCGGTGGCCGGCGCAAAGGTCACGGTCAAAGAGACGGAGATTTCCGCCGTCACCGACGCCAACGGCGTGGCTCAGCTAACGAACGTCCCAGGCGGCGAGCAGACCGTCGAAGTCTTTTCGGTCGGCTACGAGACCAGGGAGTTGAGACTCACCTTCCCCTTAACCAAACAGAACGAGCACGTCGTCTTCATCAAGATCACGACGGAGTTCGGCGATGTCACTGTCGTGGCGACCACGCGCACAGGCAGGGAGATTGACGACGAGCCGACGAGAGTGGAAGCCATTGACGAGGAGGAAGTGGGCGAGAAGATGAACATGCGCCCCTCGAACGTCTCGATGGTCCTGAACGAGAGCACGGGCATCAAGGTGCAGCAGACCTCCGCGACCACGCAGACGCAGAGCGTTCGCATACAAGGTCTCGACGGCCGCTACACGCAGATTCTCAAGGACGGCTTCCCGGCCTTCGGCGGTTTCTCTGGCAGTCTGGGCCTGCTGGATATTCTCCCGCTCGACTTGAAACAGGTCGAAATCGTCAAAGGCCCCGCGGCCACCTTCTACGGCGGCGGGGCGATTGCGGGCGTCGTCAACTTCGTCAGCAAGGAGCCGGGGGACGAGCCCGTAACGAGCATGATTCTTAACCAGACCTCGGCGGGCGGGACCGACTTCTCCATCTTCAACTCGCGGAAGTTCAAACGTTTCGGCTACACGCTGCTCGGCTCGCTCAACTACCAGAAGGAGTACGACGTTGACGACGACGATTTCACGGAGCTACCGCGCACGCACTCGTTCCAGTTGAGCCCGCGCCTCTTCTTCGACCTCGACGACGACACGCGCCTGACCGTCGGCAACTCGACCGCCTACCAGAACCGCGAGGGCGGCGACGTGTTCGTGATACGCGGCGGCGCGGACGGCCTTCACCAATATTTCGAGGAGAACGACTCGCTCCGCAACATCACCACCGTCCAGTTCGCGCGCGCGCTCTCCGGCGGCCGGAGCCTCGTCGCCAGGCAGAGCCTCGCGTTCTTCAGGCGAAACCTCGAAACGCCGGGCCACCTGTTCGAGGGCAACCAGTTCAACTCCTACACGGATGTTTCGTATTTCCAACCGGCCGGCAAGCACGCGCTCGTCTTCGGCTTCAACGCCGCCTACGACCGCTTCAGGGAAGGAAGAGAGAGCGACGGCTTAATCCCGCGCGACGAGAGCCGCCGTACGTTCGGCGGCTACGCGCAGGACAGTTTCGTCGTGACGCGGAGGCTCTCGCTCGAAGCGGGTTTCCGCCTCGACCACGTCAAGCACTACGGCCTCTTCCCTCTGCCACGCGTCTCCGCGCTCTACAGGTTCACGGACAAGCTGAGCAGCCGCGTCGGCTTCGGCTTCGGCTACAAGGCGCCAAGCATCTTCACGGAGGAGGCCGAGACGCTTCTCTTCCGCAACGTGCTGCCCATCGGCAACGGCCTTAAGGCCGAGCGCAGCCGTGGTGGCACGTTCGACGTGAACTACAGGGACACGGCCGGCGAGAAGTTCCGCTACTCGCTCAACCAGATGTTCTTCTACACGCACATCGAAGACCCGCTCGTGCTGTCGCTCGGCCCGGGCGGCTTCTACGGCTTCGCGAACGCGAACCGGCCGGTCACGAGCGCGGGCTTCGAGACGAACGTGCGGGCCTCCTACGACTTCGTAAAGCTGTTCGCGGGCTACACCTACACCAACGCGAAGGCGAAGTATCTGACGGGCAATCAAACTCTGCCGCTGACGCCGAAGAGCAAGCTCAACTCGGCGCTCCTGTTCGAGAGGGAGGAGAACTTCAAGGCGGGGTTCGAGGCGTACTACACGAGCAGCCAAACGCTGTCCGACCGCTCCGGGACGCGGCCCTACTGGGTCTTCGGGATTTTCGGCGAGAAGACCTTCGGCCACTACAGCCTCTTCATCAACGCCGAGAACGTCACCGACACGCGCCAGAGCCGCTTCGGCACGGTCGTCTTCCCGACGCACCCGCAACCCACCTTCGCCGAAATCTACACGCACACCGAGGGGCGCGTCTTCAACGGCGGCGTGAAGTTCAAGTTTTAGAACGTGAGATTTCCGCGCGGACGCGCCGCCCGTGGCGTGGCGCATAAATGAAGAAGGCCGCCACGTGGGCGGCCTTCCCTTTTTTTGCCTACGGCTCGGTGGACTGTGTGGATTAGCCTCTCTGAACTTCGTCTGCCTGCGGAGTCTTGCTCCGTAAACTACGCTTCAGGGATTGACAGTCGTAGGCTCGCTACTGCGGTGTGGTGCTAATCCCTGTTCAGGAGACTCCAGCCACCTCACTGTGATTTGAATTCATATATTTTCGGATCACCTCCTTTCCAGTGTTGCGGCGATAATAATAGACGACCCCGAACGCGTCAACGATTATTTTCCGAGGCCCCTTCAACGGCCGCGCGCGTAGGCCAAAGCCCCGCCGACGTAAACGGCGTGCGCGTGCTCGACGCCGAAGAAGTAGGCCAGCTCGCGGTAGTCCGCGCAGTCGTGGACGACGAAGTCGGCGCGCTTGCCGGGTTCGAGCGTGCCTGCCTCCGCGCCGCGATTGAGACTGTAGGCGGCGTTGACGGTCGCGGCCGTGAGACCTTCGGCGGGCGTCATCTTCAACTGCGTGGAGGCGAGCGAGAGCACCATCGTCATCGAGGGCGTCGGCGAGGAACCGGGGTTGAAGTCGGTGGCGAGGACGACCGCGAGTCCCGCGTCAATCATCGCGCGCGCCGAAGGGTAGCCCGAGGAACCGAGCGCGTAGACCGAGCCGGGCAGCAGGACGGGCTGCACGCCCGCCGACTTGAGCGCCGCGATGCCTTCCGCGTCCGTGTGTTCGAGGTGGTCGGCGGTCTTCGCACGCAACTCCGCCGCGAGCAGCGCGCCGCCGCCGCGCGTGAGTTGGTCGGCGTGGACGCGCAAGCCGAGACCTTGTGAGCGCGCGGCCTCCAGCACGCGCCGCGCGTCTTCGACCGTGAAGACCTTCTCCTCGCAGAACACGTCGCAGAACTCCGCGAGCCCTTCCGCGACGACGCGCGGCAGCATCTCTTCAACGACGGCCCGCACGTACTCTTCGCGCCAGCCTCGGTACTCGTCCGGCACCTCGTGCGCGCCGAGGAAGGTCGGGACGTAAGAGAGTCTCCCTTCCGCGTTCAGGCGACGCACGACGCGCAGCATCTTCAGCTCGTCATCGGTCGAGAGGCCATAGCCGGACTTGGCCTCGACGGTCGTCGTGCCCGTGCGCAGGAACCACTGCTCGCGCCTGAGCGCGGACGCGAACAGTGCCTCTTCATCGGCCGCGCGCGTCCGCCGCACGGTCGAGCGGATGCCGCCGCCCGCCGCGGCTATCTCCTGGTAGCTGACGCCCGCCGCGCGCTTCTCGAACTCGTCGGCGCGATTGCCCGCGAAGACAGGGTGCGCGTGCGCGTCCACGAAGCCCGGCGTCAGGACGCGCCCGCCCGCGTCGAAGACCTCGCAGTCCGCGTCCATCAGCGGCTCGACCTCTTCGCGTCCGCCGACTCTTTCTATCAAGCCGTCGCGGACGAGCATCGCGCCGCCCTCGACGATTGAGAGTTCGCGCATCTCCGCGCCCACGCGCGGACGTTGCGGCCCCTTGAGCGTGACGAGCTGCGAGCAGTTGACGACGGCGAGCGTGCCTCTCATCTCACTTCCCCTCTTGTGGCGAGCGCGATTCTTTGCTGCCTGCGCCGGCCCCAGCGGTAGAGCAGCGCGCCCGCGAGGTTGAAGGCGAGCGTGACGGCGACGAGCTTGGCGGCGAAGGCCAGAGGGCTCTCCACGTCCACGATGGGGACGAGCGTCAGCGCGATGCCGAGCAGCGAGACGAGCAGCCCCGACAGGGATGCGACGCGCAGCCACGGCGGCACGCGCAGGCCGATGCGCGCCGCCGCGAAGAGCGGGATGGCGAAGAGCACCACGTACGAGGTCGCGTAGAAGATGGTCGCCGCGTTCTCCAACAGTTGATACGCCTCCTGCATCCCGACGCCGACGAGCCCGAGCAAGCCCAGTCCCAACGCGAGCGCGCCGACCAGCACGATTGAGTTGACCGGCGTCCTGTGGCGCGCGTGCAGGCGCGTGAACCACTCGGGCAGGAGGTCGTCCCAGCCCGCCACGAGGGGGAGCCGCGCGTTCGCCGTCAGGTAGATGCTCATCAGCGCGACCTGCCGTGCGACGACGGCGAGGATGACGAGCGAGACGACGCTCGCCACGCCCGCGCCGAGCAGCCCGAAGCCGCGCGTCAAGACCTGCGCGATGGGGCCGATGAGGTCAACTTCGTCGGGCTTGAAGAAGGCGAGCACCGAACTCGTCCCCAGGATGAACATCAAAGCGATGACCGGCGCGGCGATGAGCACCGAGCGGCCGATGTTGCGCGCGGGCGTCTTGCACTCGCCGGCAAGAATCGCCACGTACTCGAAGCCCGTGAGCGCGCCGAGCGCGAGTTTGCTGTAGATGTTGAGGCTCTTCTTAATCAGGTCCGGGTTCGACAGCGAGAGGGCCGGCACGGCGAAGGCGAAGGGATGGTATTCGTCTATCTTTCCGAGCGCGAGGCAGACGAAGGGCAGCGCGATGAGCGTCAGGAAGACGAGCAGGAGGAAGACGCCGCCCGCGTTGTGCACCCACTTGCCGAAGGAGAGGCCGCGCGTCGAGACGTAGACCATCACGCCGACGAGCGCGCAACTGAAGAGCGTGATGAACCAGCGGCTCTCCGCCATCCAGCGCCCGCCCTCGAACGCGTACGAGAGGTTCGTCACTACCGTCAGCCCGATGCCCGACATGACGAGGATGGCGAAGACCCACAGGTTCCACGCGACCATGAAGCCGACGAACTCGCCCAGCGAGAGCTTGGCCCACTGGTAGAGCCCGCCTTCGAGCGGCATCAGGCGGTTGAGATGGATGACGACCGCCGCCAGCGGCAGGTAGAAGGTCGCGATGGCGAGGAGCCAGAAGAAGAGCTGTTCGTCGCCGAGCTTCGCCGCCGTCCCGACCCAGATGGTGCCGACCACGAAGACGATCTGCGTCAACACGAGGTCGCGGAGCCCCAACTCCTTCCGCAACACGGCGCTCCGCCCCTCAACCTCCCGCTCCTCGCGCCTCACTTCTTCCACGTGCAGGCTCCTTTGCTGAAACGATGAGCGATGAACGCTGAACGATGAACTGAAAACAAGCCGCTTGTCTTACAGTTCATCGTTCATACTTCATCGTTCATCATTCCGACGACGTGTGGTCGTGGACGATGCGCCAGCCGGCGTTGGTGCGGCGGAAGATGAGTGTGAAGCGGCCGCGCGGCGTGTCGGCGGCGCGCGTGAGTTGCCAGCGGCCCGTGGCCATCATGTAGAACTCGCTGAGCGGCTTAAACTCAAGCTCCGAGAAGGCGAGCGTGCCCATCTTCTCGCGCGTGTCGTAGCGCGCCTTGTAGCGGTCGTGGACGACCTGCCAGCCGCGCGTGATCGTGTCGGCCGAGACAAGGGTCGTCGAGTCCTCGCGCGCGTAGCCGTCCATGTACCCGGTCACGTCGCCACGGTTCCACGCCGCCGCCTGCGCCTCGATGACGGCGCGCACGGCCGCGACGTTTTTATCCTCCGCCTGCGACTTCGGCGCGCTCTTCTGGTAGCCGACGACGACCGCCGCCAACGCCAGCAGCGACCCGAGCGTGAAGAGGTGCTTCCCTTTCATCGTTTCCTTCAAGCTCCTTTCCGGCCGCGAGGATAAGCCCGGGGCTTTGAAATCTCAAACTCTCTCCGCGAGCCACGCGCGCACGTCGGCGCGCATCTCGGGGACGAACTCGTGCGCGGCGTCGTAGGCGCGCGTCTCCACGTCACGTGCGCGCCTTCGCAGTTGTTCGGCATAAGGCGCGACACGCTCGGGCGTGTAGAACTCGTCGCGCGTGCCGTTGAGGTGCAGGACCGCCGCGCGCGTCTCGCCGTAGTCGGGGTTCGACTCCCAGTCGCCGGGCATCCCGCCGCAGATGCCGACGACGCCGCGCAACACCTCGCGATGCGTGAAGGCGAAGCGGTAGTTGAGCGCGCACGACTGCGAGAAGCCCAACAGGAACACGCTCTCACGCCGCGCGACGCCGCGCGCGACGAGCGTCTCGATAACCTCAAGCACGGCCCCGTGGTGCAACGCCACGGACTCCTCCGGCCGGAAGTTCGTCAACCACCCGAAGCCATAGCGCGGCGGCCCGTCCTTCTCCCGCGACACCTTCATGTGCTGATGCGGCCCCTGCAAAGCGGCCACCGCGAACCCCTCCGGCACGTGCTGCCGCGCCTCCCGCATCATCCACCCCTTATTGCTCCCATACCCATGCAGCGCCAACAGCAACGGCCCCGCCCCCCCACCCGGCGCCCACACGTCGTAATAGAGTCGCACCTCCGCCTTCAGCGAAAGGTCACTCGTCAAAGCTCCACCCTCTTGAATCATTCAACCCTCAGACTTCGAAATGGAAGTTTAATTAGAGTTCATTAGACCATTCAATTCTTGCTGTAATTCTTCAGCAAGAATTGTAAAGGTAATTGCCTCTGCTGGCTCTGGTGAAGAAAAACTATTGAAAGCGACGCTGCTATGCCACTTACTTAGATTAAAGAACTTCTCCCTAATGTCATTACTTATCTTTCCCGCTTCGTGCAATTTATTGATAAGGTGACCGCATACTACTCGTTCTTCTTTATCGACCAATCCATTACGTCTGCCGGCCTGAACTATTAATGACTCTACTTTATCCCATTCTTTCTTGATGGTATTACGCGGAGATAATACAGCTCGTCCTTCTACGCTATCTGGCGTTATGTAGCTTGGCTTACTGTTCTCTTCGGCATTCGAGGCACGGATTGTTCCTAACGCTGCTGATTTAATTTCCTTGCAAATCCTTACAATCTCTTTTTCACGGTTCGTAGCCGAAATGCTCGCTAATGGCCTTGAAGGTTCATTGACAGCTTGATAACGTCCTAGCTCAGTTTCTTCAAATAGGCTATGGCCGACTACAACTAATAAAATTCTCAGCCCTTCATTTTGTGCAGCTTCGAGCAGGGGCGGCAACTCATTCTCCGCAATGAAATCTGAGTTAAGAAAATTAGTGCTCACAAGTAAAACGGCTACCTTTGCCGACGCTAATGCTTGTTTGATTTCATCTCTCCATATATCGCCAGCCTTTATTTTGGTGTCATCCCATACGGAAAACTGATTAGTCCTGATAAATGGCTTAAGGGTAGCCTGGAACAGTTCAAGCCACTTTTTATCTTTGTGGCTGTAACTGAAAAATACTTGTTCGCGCTGTGTTTGGTTAGCCATCGCAATCAACTCCGGTGAGTACTATGTTTATTGCGCGGGGAATATATGTGAGGGGGATGTGTGTGTCAACGAAGTGGATTCGTCCCTTTTGAGACGCTTCGCGGGTAAAGGCTTAATTAACGTAGCCGCTTGGCTCGCCGCCTCCACCTTCCGTCCCGCCGTTGCCGTTGTCCGCCGTGGGCGCTGCGAGCGCGGGCGTTGAAGATTCTTCTTCAAGGCTCCAGATTTCATACAAGTCCGGCGGGACTTCGGTGACGAAGCGGGAGGGGCGTTGGAGGACGGTCTGTCTGGAAGAATAGTCTGTGACCATCAAGGGGTATGTGATGTAGAGCTGGTCGCGGGCGCGTGTGAGGGCGACGTACCAGAGGCGGCGCTCCTCCTCTTCGCCTTCGGTGTCGCGCAAGGAGCGGGGCGAGGGGAACTTGCCATCGGCGGCCCAGAGGATGAAGACGGCGCGCCATTCGAGCCCCTTGGCCTGGTGGACGGAGGAGAGCGTGAGGAGTTCGTCCTCGTCGCCGCCTTCGACCACGTCTTCGGAGGTTAAGCCTTGCGGGGCGCCGTAACGCTCGGTGGAGAGCAGGGAGAGTTCGGCGAGGAACTCGTCGGTCGATGTGTAGCGCGAGGCGTAGTGCGCGAGTTGGCGGAGGTCTTCGAGCCGCGCCTCCGCGTTCTCGTAGTTGTTTTCGAGGTGGTCTTCGTAGCCGCGCGCGAGCACCGTCTCTATCTGGCGCGCGGGTGAGGTGCGCACCTCGTCGCGCACCAGTTCTTCCAGGAGAGAACGGAACTCGGACCAGCCCGCGCCGCGCCTGGCGGCGGTCGCGTCCGCGTCGCCTCTTATCACCAGGGCCAGAGGGTCTGGGGCGAGTTGGATGCGCTCCCAGATGCGGTTGGTGGTGGCGGCGCCGACGTTGGGGATGAGGCGCAAGCACCGCTTCCACGCCAGTTCGTCGCGCGGGTTGGCGACGAGACGGAGGTATGCGACCACGTCCTTGATGTGCGCCTGCTCGAAGAAGCGCATCCCGCTGCGCACGCGGTAAGGGATGCCGCGCCGCGTCAGCTCAAGCTGTAGTTCGAGCGAGTGATAGTGCGAGCGATAGAGCACGGCCAACTCGTTTAAGGGCAGCCCCTCGTCGCGCAGCTCAAGCAGGCGCGAGGCGACGAAGGCGGCCTGCTGGTCCGCGTCGCGGCAGGGGACGAGCGCGGGCGCCAACCCTTGCGAAGGCCGCGCGGCGCGCAGCGTCTTGGTGAACTGACGGCGGTTCGAGGCGATGGAGACGTTGGCGACGGCGAGTATCTCCGGCGTCGAGCGGTAGTTCGTCTCCAGACGGTAGACGCGCGCCTCCGGGTAGCGCCTCGGGAACTCGTAGATGCCTTCGACCGAGGCGCCACGGAAGGCGAAGATGCTCTGCGCGTCGTCGCCGACCACCATCACGTTGCGGTGCTTGACGGCGAGCAGGTCCACTATCTCCGCCTGCAACTTGTTCGTGTCCTGGTACTCATCGACGAGTATATGTTCGAACTGCTCGCGGTAGATACGCGCGACCTCCTCGCGCTCTTCGAGCAGACGCTTCCAGTTCAGGAGCAGGTCGTCGTAGTCCATCACGTTGCGCTCGCGCTTGCGCTCCATGTAGAGGCGGTCCACGCGCGTGATCTGCTGCGTCAGGGGCTCGAAGTACGGGTAGCGGCGCGGGACCACGTCCGCGATGGGCGTGTCGGTGTTGGTGGCGAAGCTGATGATGTCCTGCAAGACCTCGGGCTTCGGGAAGCGGCGTGCCTTCGTGTCCACGCCGGCCTCGTCCACGCAAGTAGAGATGAAGTCTTTGGCGTCCTCCACGTCGAGGATGGAGAAGCTCGACGTGTAGCCGATTGATTCGGCGTGACGGCGCAGGATGAGGTTGGCGATGCGGTGGAAGGTGCCGCCCCAGACGCGGCGCGCCACGTCCGTGGTGCCGCCGGTCAGTTGCTCGACTCTTCGGAGCATCTCGCGCGCGGCGCGGTTCGTGAACGTCGCCAGCATCACGCGCGCGGGCGCCACGCCGTGCTCGACGAGGTAGGCGACGCGGTAGGTGATGGCGCGCGTCTTCCCCGAACCCGCGCCCGCGATGACGAGCGCCGAGCCCGAGGGCGCGGTCGCCACGGCGAACTGCTCCTCGTTCAACTCCTCGCGGTAGCGCGCCAGCCGGTCGGGCACGCCCGCGCCCTCGGGGCGCTTGATGACGTAACGCTTCATACCTCATCGGCTTATAGCACGCGCGCACGCGGCGCGTAAACGAGCGCCGTGCTATCATGCCCCCAACGCCAGCGGAGGCCGCCAACTCACGCACGGGAGAAAAACCATGTCTGTTCAAAAAGCCGAATCAGTCGAAATTAACAGACGCAGTTTCACCGTCGCCGAGTATGAGCGGATGGGCCAGTTCGGAATCTTCTCGGAAGACGCACGCGTGGAGCTTGTCTGCGGGGAGATAATCCAAATGTCACCCATCGGAGAACGCCACGCGTCCTGCGTCGCCACTCTGGCGCAGCTCATCACGCTGCGGCTGCGGCTCAGCGCCCTCGTCTGGACGCAGAATCCAATCGTGCTCGACGACTATTCCGAGCCACAGCCCGACCTCGCGCTTCTCAAGCCGCGTGGTGACAACTACAGAACTTCCAAGCCCACGCCCGACGACGTGCTGCTCATCATCGAGGTCTCAGACACGACGCTGGAATACGACCGGAAGGTCAAGGTGCCTCTCTACGCGGCTGCGGGGATTCCAGAGGCGTGGGTCGTCAACCTTCCCGAGGAGCGCATCGAGGTTTACAGCGACCCCACGGGCGGCGAGTACCAGACCGTCCGGTCGTACACGCGCGGCCGGAGGTTGCAGTCGCACACGCTCGCGCCGCTGAGCCTTTCAGTCTCGAAAGTTCTCGGCTGAGTCGGCTTTGCATTTGCGGCGGGCGGCGGGTAGGATGCTGGCACAAACTCTGAAACACAATTGAACGAGGTCAAGTGCTATGAAATTTCCGGGCGGCATGAACCTGCAACAGATGATGAAGCAGGCGCAGCAGATGCAGGAGAAGATGCAGAAGGAGATGGACGAGATGGTGGTGGACGCCACGGCCGGCGGCGGCGTCGTCACCGTCCAGATGCGCGGCACCAAGGAGGTCGAGTCGATCAAGATCGACCCCGAGGCCGTCAAGGACGGCGACGTGGAGATGCTCCAGGACCTCATCGTCGCCGCCGTCAACGAGGCCGGCCGCAAGGTGGACGAGGCCATGAAGTCCAAGCTCGGCGGCATGCTCCCGCCCGGACTGATGTAAAGCAGTAGGCAGAAGGCAGAGGGCAGTAGGCAGTTGAAGACGCCGCTGTCGAAAGTCGCGGCTTAAACTCTTCCACTTCTGTAACGCGGAGCGAACTGCTTACTGCCATCTGCCTTCTGCCTACTATCTTTTATGCTCGAATATTCCGAGCCCGTCACCAAGCTGATCGACGAGTTCAAGCGCCTGCCCGGCATCGGGCACAAGTCGGCGCAGCGACTCGCCTTCCACGTCCTGCGGATGACGCAGGCGGACGTGGAGCGATTCGTCGCGGCGCTCGAAGAGGTTAAGCGCAAGATCGTCTCCTGCACGGTCTGCAACAACCTGACCGACGTTGACCCCTGCCGCTTCTGCGCCTCGACGGCGCGCGACCGCTCCATCATCTGCGTCGTCGAGGAGCCCTACAACCTCGTCGCCGTCGAGAAGACGCGCAGCTACAACGGTCTCTACCACGTGCTGCACGGGTCGCTCTCGCCCATTCGCGGCCTCGGCCCCGAAGACCTGCGGCTCCAGAACCTCCTGCCGCGACTCAGGCCCGAGAACAACGACGGCATCGAGGTGCGCGAGGTCATTCTCGCCACCAACCCCAACACCGAGGGCGAGGCCACGGCCAGTTACATCAGCCGCCTCCTCAAGCCGCTCGGCGTCCGCGTCACGCGCATCGCCATGGGCATGCCCGTCGGCTCCGACCTCGAATACGTGGACGAGGTCACGATGGACAAGGCGCTCGCCAACCGGCACGAGATATAGCGAGCAGTAAGCAGTGAGCGGTGAGCAGTGTTTGAGTTAAGACGTACGAGCCGTCCAGACTCAAACACTGCTCACCGCTCACTGCTTACTGCTTACTAAATTCTCACGTGCTCTTCGGGCGCGCCCTGCTTGCACTCGGCGCAGGCGGCGCCGGTGTCGTACCACTTGGCGTCGAAGTCTACGAGGGAGAGGACGGGGACGGGGTCTTGCCCGGGGATTTCGAGGCGCGCGGGCGAGTTGCGGAAGCGGACGATGACGGCCGCGCCGATGACGCGCGCGCCGAGTTGCTGGACGATCTCGACCGTCTCGTTGAGCGCGGTGCCCGTGCGCGAGATGTCGTCCACGATGACGCAGGGGTGCACGTCGCCCTTCTGGACGTACTGGCGGAACATGCGCTTGCCCTCCTCGCGCTCGGCCCAGTAGATCTGCTCGGCGGTCAGGGCCTCGCGCACGGCGAAGGCGACGGGGATGCCGCCCGGGCTCGGGCTGATGATGGAGACCTTCGGGAGCGCGCTCGACACGTCCTTCTCCAGCCGCAGCTTGCGCGAGAGGGCCACGGCCAGCACGCGCGCCGTGTCGTAGTAGCGGAAGGCGAGCGGCATCTGGAAGTAGTGCGGCGTGTGCTGCCCCGACGGGTAGACGAAGTGCCCCTCGCGGTAGGCCCCCGTCTTCTTGAGCATCTCCAGCACCTCGTCCTGCTCGGGTATCAGTCGCGGGATCGTCATCGTCATCGTTCTCCTGAAAAAGAAGTAGACACTAGTCCGTAGTCGGTAGTCGGTAGAAGAACAGCGACGGCGAGGCGTTGAAGTGCAAACGTCGGCTCCGCCGAAGCGGGCCTACTGTCTACTGACTACTGGCTACTGACTACTTTTCCCCCAGCATACCACTACTCGCGCGCGTTTACAGCCAGCGCGCGCTCGATGAGGCGGCGCTGGTCGGCCGGGAGGCCGCCGGGCAACGCGTCGCGCGCGAACCACTCGGCGCGGTCGATCTCGAAGCTCTTCTCCAACCCTTCGAGCGCCTCGGCGCGCATCCGGCCCCGGAAGATGATCTCGACCTGACGCACGTGCGCGAGCGAGCGCACGAAGACCAGCTCGACGCTTTCGAGTTCGAGCCCCGTCTCCTCGCGCAGCTCGCGCCGGACGGCCTCCTCCGGCTGCTCGCCCGCGACGAGGAAGCCGCCGGGCACGCCCCACCCGCTCCCCTTGCGCAGCACGTGGCGCAGCAGCAGCACGCGCCCGCGCTCGTCCGACACGACCGCCCCGGCCGTCACCGCGAACCGAGGTTGCGTCAGCCACACCCCGGCCCTCTTCACGAACCGTGGCGACCCGCGCCACACACGCGCCAGCAGACTCTTCAGCATCCGCGCATCATAAACTATGAACTATGAACGCTGAACGATGAAGTAAATCGGGCTCGATTATCAGTTCATCGTTCAGCGTTCATAGTTCACACTTTCCTCCGTTGCGTTCCCCACGCGGCGCGCGTAAGATTCGTTTAAAGCCGGAGGCGCCCGAGGCGCCGCAAGACCCACGCCTTTCGTACACTTTTAAAGAGAAGGAAGCCGACCCCCGAAACCTTTATGTCGAGCGAAGCCAAACAGACGACGAGCCCGACGGACGTAGCGAAGCAGGCGCCGACCGAGCAGCAGGAGTCGAAGCCCGGCGTGCCCAAACGCTTCGCGACGGGGCAGACCGTGTGCAACGAGAAGAACGAGAAGGGCAAGCTCTGCAACGGCCACCTCAAGGAGGTCAACACGCAGCACCCTTCGCGCGTCTTCCTGCGCGGCGACGACACGCTCCACCGCTGTCAGGCGTGCGGCGCGCTCTACATGGGGCCGCCGATGGGGCACGTCCGCGACCCCTCGAAGCAGACGCGCTACGTCGAGCGCGACCTCGCCGCCATCCTGAGCGCGGCCGGCGGCACGCTCCCCGCTTACCAGTACCCGACGCCCGCGTGGCGCGGCGAGCCGAAGCCCAAACGCGTCTCCGCGCCGAAGCCCGCCGCAGCCAAATCCGCCGCACCCGAGGGTAAGACGGCTGCTGCTGCGACCGACTCATCCACCTCGGCCGACGCGCACAGGCCCGCCGCCGAGGCGCAGGCCGCGACGGGTCAGGCTTCGGCCGCGCCCTTGAGCCCGACGGCCGCCACCGCCTCGCCCGCCGCAGGGGCCGAGACCGTCTCCGACCTCGCGCCGGAAGCCTCGACCGAGCTGACGCCCGGCGCCCCCAAGGACGAGCGTCCGAAGGCGGAGGCCGCCGCACCCGCGCCCGCCGCCGACGCCAAGCCGAAGAAGAAGGGGGCCGGCGGCTTCAAGTCCGGGCCGGAGTTCAGGCCGCAACCCGGCGAGACGGAAGAGCAGAAGATCGCGCGCCTCAAGCGCCTCGTCGAAGAGGCCAAGCGCGCCGCCGGCAAGTTGTGAACGCGGAACGAGGAACGCTGAACGATGAACTGAAGAGAACGTGTTTTCAGTTCATCGTTCAGCGTTCCTCGTTCATAGTTTAATCAAGGGGTTTAGTGATGCCACACGAGAACACGCTCGACGCGGGGCGGGCGGCGCTGGCCGTCATCGACGTGCAGGAGGCTTTCCGCCAGCACATCCCGGACTTCGCGGAGGTGGCCGCGCGCTGCGCGCTGGTCGCGCACGCCGCGCGCCTGCTCGGCGTGCCCGTCGTCGTCACGGAGCAGTACCCGAAGGGTTTGGGGCACACGGCCTCGGAGATCGCCGCCGTCTTCCCGGAAGGCTTCGAGCCCGTCGAGAAGACCGCCTTCAGCTCGTGCGGCGCGCAAGCCTTCGTCGCGCGGCTCGAAGCGGCGGGCGCGCGCCAGGTCCTGCTCTGCGGCATCGAGGCGCACGTCTGCGTCAACCAGACGGCGCACGACCTGCTCGCGCGCGGCTACCAGGTGCACGTCCTCGCCGACTGCGTCTCCTCGCGCACGGCGCGGAACAGACAAGTCGGGCTCGACAAGATGCATCGCTCCGGCGCGCTCCCCTCCTCCACCGAACTCGCGCTCTTCGAACTCATGCGCGACGCGCGCCACGAACAATTCAAAGCGATACAGAAATTGATAAAGTAGGATTAGTCCATTTGTTCATTGATTCATCTGTTCATTGAATCGATGAGTCAATGAAGAAATGAACAGATGAAGAAATGAATCAATTACTCGAATCACTCAACGAGCGGCAGCGCGAGGCGGTCGAGGCGACCGAGGGGCCGCTGCTGATTCTGGCGGGCGCGGGTTCGGGCAAGACGCGCGTCATCACGGTGCGCATCGCGCACCTCATCTCCGCGAAGCACGTGCCGCCGCACAACATCCTCGCCGTCACCTTCACGAACAAGGCCGCGCAGGAGATGCGCGAGCGCGTCACGCGCCTGCTCGAAGACCAGAGGCGTGAGAGCGCGCCGCTCGTCTCGACCTTCCACTCGCTGTGCGTCCGTCTGCTGCGGCGCGACATCGAGAAACTCGAAGAGGGCTACACGCGCTCCTTCACCATCTACGACCAGGACGATAGCTTGCGCGTCGTCAAGTCCTGCATCAAAGACCTCGGCTACGACGACCAGCGGCTCGCCCCGCGCCAGACGCAGTCGGCCATCAGCCACGCGAAGAATCAGGGTCTCGACGCGGAGATGTATGCCGCGCGCGCCGAGTCGCACGACGAGAAGCGCACGGCCATCGCACGCGTCTTCAAGTTGTATGAAGAACGGCTCGTCAACAACAACGCCGTAGACTTCGACGACCTGCTCATCCTGACCGTCCGCCTGCTGCGCAAGCGCGAGGACGTGCGCGCGCACTACAACGACCGCTTCCGCTACATCCTCGTTGACGAGTACCAGGACACCAACGCACTACAGTTCGCACTCATCAACTACCTCACGCAGAAGCAGCAGAACATCTGCGTCGTCGGCGACGAGAGCCAGTCGATCTATAAATGGCGGGGCGCGGACATCTCGAACATCTTGAACTTCGAGCAGCACTACCCGGAGGCGCGCGCCATCAAGTTGGAGCAGAACTACCGCTCGACGCAGACCATCCTCGACGCGGCCGACGCCGTCATCAAGCACAACACCGAGCGCAAGGAGAAGACGCTCTGGACGGCCAACCCGGCGGGCGCGCCGATTCGTTACTACCAGGCGATGGACGCGGAGGGCGAGGCGCGCTTCGTCGCCGCGAAGATCGAGGAGCACCGGCGGCTCGATGCGAAGTCGCGCGCCGCCATCCTCTACCGCACCAACGCGCAGTCGCGTGTCTTTGAAGAGGCTTTAAGAAGAGCCGGGCTCGGCTACAACATCGTCGGCGGCTTCTCCTTCTACGAGCGCGCGGAGGTGCGCGACATCGTCTCGTATCTGAAGCTCGCGCTGAACCCGCACGACTCGGTCGCGCTGCTGCGCGTCGTCAACACGCCGACGCGGGGCCTGGGCAAGCAGACGCTCGATGAACTCGACCGGCGCGCGAAGGACTACAACGTCTCGCTCTGGGAGACGATAGCCATCATCAACGAGCAGCCCGAGGGCTTCAGCCCGCGCGCCGTCGCGTCGCTCAGGAAGTTTCAGTCGATCATCGAAGGGCTCGTCGCGCGCGCGCAGAAGGAGCCGGCCTCCGAGGTCGTCAAGGCGGCCATCCTCGACACGGGCTACGCCGATGCGCTCAAGGCCGAGAACAGCGAGGAGGCCGAGGGGCGTCTGGAGAACTTGCAGGAACTCGTCAACGCCGCCGTCGATTATGACAAGGAGGAGGACGGCGGCCTGCGCGACTTCATCGACGCCGCCGCGCTCGTCTCGGACACGGATCAATATAAGGGTGACGCACCCGTCACGCTGATGACGATGCACTCGGCGAAGGGGCTTGAGTTCCCCGTCGTCTTCATCGTCGGGATGGAGGACGGTCTGTTCCCGCACTCGCGCGCGATGGCCGACCAGTCGGAGCTGGAGGAGGAGCGCCGCCTCTGCTACGTCGCCATCACGCGCGCCGAGCGTTTCCTCTACGTCTCGCACGCGATGCGCCGCCGCGTCTACGGCGAGGAGATGGCCTCCGAGCCTTCGCAGTTCTTAAACGAGATGCCGCTCGACTCCATCGAAGACCTCTCGCGCGGCGCGTCGTGGCTCTCGTTCGCGCGCAGCTCTTCGGCCCTGGAGTCGCGCCACGCGGCGCGCGTCCTGCGCGGTGAGCCGGCAAAGCCCGCCCGCCCCTTCGACGGGAAGACCTACAACAGCGCCGACTCCATCGCGGAGTTCTTCCGCCAGCGCGGCGACCAGATACGCCGCAACGCCGACGCGGACACGCGCCGGCAACAGCCGCCCACCCCGCCGCCGGCCAAGCCGCGACCCGCGACCGGCGGACGTTCGTCCGTATCACCTTCGTCAACATCATCTTCGTCCGCCGCCGGCTTCACCCCCGGCACGCACGTCCGCCACCCCAAGTACGGGCGCGGCCTCGTCCTGCGCCGCGAGGGCGTCGGCGACGCCGCCAAGCTCCTCGTCAGCTTCCCCGGCTTCGGCCAGAAGAAGCTCGTCGAAAAATACGCCGGCCTTGAGAAGGCTTAAGCAGAGCAGATGGCAGTAGACAGATGGCAGTAGGCAGTTAAGACAACATTTCTTCAACTGCCTACTGCCATCTGCCTACTGCCTACTCGTTCCCTTTTAACCCGGAGTCAAAGATGAACAGGCCCCTTCCCCTTCTCCCTTTCTTCCTGCTCGCACTACTTACAATTCAATTTCCCGAGGCGTCGGCGCAGAAGTCCGGCAGGCCGAAGACCGGACAGGCCAAGCCCTCGGCCGTGGCGCCGTCGAAGCAGTCTTTACGGCTCGTCGTGCAGCAGGGGCAGCACCGTCTGTCGAACGGCTTCATCCTCTTCTCGCCGGACGGGCGGCTGGTGGCGACGGGCGACGGGGGCGGTGGCGACGTGGTCGTGTGGGAGGCCGCGAGCGGGCGCGAGGTGCGCCGGCTGACCGACAACACGGGCGACCCGGGCGCGCAGGACGTGGACGGGTGGCTGTGGGGCGCCTTCTCCGCGGACGGCCGCCTGCTCGCGACGAGCAACGGGCCGAACGTGCGCCTCTGGGACTTGCGAACGGGCAAGCGTCTCTGGCTCGCGACGCACGGGGACAACGCCTTCTTCACGCCGGACGAGGGCGGACGGCCGCCCGTCGTCTTCGCCGCGAACGACGCGCAGGTCGTCGTCACGGGGACGACTTATAAGATGACGTGGGACGCGCGCACGGGCAGGCTCGTCTCGCGCGTGCGACACGCGAAGGCGTCGAAGGAGGTTGAGTCGTTCGACCTGCGCCCGCCACGCGACGCCGTCTCGCCGGGTGGGCGCTTCGTCGCGCACGCGAAGGATGGGCTCGTCACCGTCACCGAGAAGGCGACGGGCAAGGCCGTCGGGCAAGCGCGCTTCCTCGTGCTGAGCGAGGGTCGCACGTCGTCCATGCCGGGACAGGTCTGGCACGACGAGTTGTACGCGCTCGCCGTCTCGCCCGACGGCCAGACGCTCGTCACCGCCGACGAGGGCGAGCAGGGCGACGACGAACACCTCCTGCGCGTCTGGGACGTGAAGACCGGCGCGCAACTCCGCGCGTTGACCGGCGCGTACGCCAAGGGAACGAGCTTCCGCTTCACCCCCACGGGCGAGCTGTTCGCCGTCTCGTCCGTGGACGGCGACTACGCGGCGCGCGAGATGCTGAGCGGCAAGGAGGCGACGTGGCGCGCGGCGGGCGACACGACCGCGAGGCAGGACGTTTCCCCGGACGGACGCTACGTCGCGACCGGCGCGGGGCTTATCGGAGAGGTCTGGGACGCGCGCACGGGCGAGCGCGTCGCGCGCGTCGAGGCGAAACTCGACGGCGGTGAGAAGCCAGACACGGCCGAGTGGACAGTAGTCCGCTTCACGCCGCTCGACACCGTCACCTTCTTCAGGGATTCGGCCTACGGCGAGCCGCAGACCGTCACGCTCTCCACGCGCGACTGGAAGGAGACGAAGCTCGCGGTCGAGCTGCCGCTCGCCGATACGGACCATAAGTTCGTGATGAGTCCGGACGGCCGCGCCGCCGCGTGGGAGACCGTGGAAGAGGAGGGAGGCCAGACCGTCCAGCGCGTCAACGTCTGGCGCGCGTCGCAGCCCAAGCGCGTGCGCTCGTTCAAGGTCGATTCGGACGAGGCGTACACCGACGCGTCTTATCTCTCACTCTCGCCCGACGGCGGGCGCGTCGTCGTCGCCACGGCGAACAACGGCGGGGGCCTCAAGCAGATGCTCGTCAAGCTCTACGACGTGGACGCGGGCTCGCCGCTCGACACGCTCAGGCGACCGGGCTTCCGCGTCGGCTCGTTCGCGTGGTCGCCGAAGGGCGACCTCATCGCCACGGGCGCGGGGAGCGGACCCGGCGAGCGCGCGACCCTTTGGAGCGTGGCGACGGGAACGGAGCTGCGCAGGCTCGAAGGCCCGCAGGAGGAGGTCGCGGAGTTCTCGCCCGACGGCCGCCTGCTGCTCACCTCCGGCCTCGACGGCTTCGAGCGGATTTATGAAGTCGCGACGGGCAAAGAGCTGTGCCGCTTCATCACGCGCGCCGACGGGAGTTGGGTCGTCGTGGACCCGGAGGGCCGCTTCGACGCCTCCGACCTCGACGAGATACAGGGCGTCCACTGGCTCGCGCCCGAAGACCCTCTGAAGCCGCTGCCGCTCGAAATCTTCATGCGCGACTACTACGAGCCGCGCCTGCTCGCGCGCATCCTCGCGGGCGAGAAGCTCGCGCCCGTCCGCGCGCTCGTTGACGTTGACCGCGCGCAACCGGTCGTCAAAATCACCTCAATCGAGCAGCAAAAGTCGCGGCCCGAGTTCGCGCGCGTGACGGTCGAAGTGTCGAAGCCTGTGGGCGCGGGCGTCTACGACCTGCGCCTCTTTCGCGGCGGGCAGCTCGTCGCGTACGCCCCTGCGGACGGCGGCGAGCTGAAGATGGACCCCGCGACGGGCAAGGCCGTCTTCACTTTCGACGACGTGCGCCTGCCGCGCCCGCGCGCCGGTTCTGAAGGTGAAGCGCGGCGCGTCGAGTTCACGGCCTACGCCTTCAACAAGGATAAGGTTAAGAGTACGACCGCGCGCGTGAGCTTCGAGCCGCCCGCGCCGCTGCCCTCGGCGAAGGGGCGCGCGTACGTCGTCTCGGTCGGCGTCAACGCTTACGAGAACGAGGAGTGGGACCTGCGCTTCGCCGCCAACGACGCGCGCCGCTTGCAGGAGGTCGTCGCCGCGCGCGTGCGCGAGGGCGGCGAGTACGAGGAGGTCGTGAGCGTCCCACTCATCTCCGACTACGCCTCCGACGGCGGGCGCAAGACCAGCCCGCGCGTCATCAAAGAGACGGGGGCGACGAAGAAGAATTTCAAGGCCGTGCTCGATTTGCTCGCCGGGCGGAAGGTTGATGAAGAGGTCTTGAAGGGCGTCCCCAACGCCTCGCAACTGAAGCGCGCGACGCCCGAAGACATCGTCATCGTCTCCTTCTCAAGCCACGGCTACGCGGACGAGCGCGGCCGCTTCTTCCTCTTCGCTTCGGACGCCGGGAGTTCGGGCGTGCTGCGCGACGCTTTGAGTCGCGCCATCTCTTCCGACGAGTTGGGCGCGTGGCTGCGGGACGTGGACGCGGGCGAGCTGATCCTGGTCGTGGACGCGTGCCACTCGGCGGCGAGCGTGCAGGGCGAGGGCTTCAAGCCGGGGCCGATGGGGAGCCGGGGCCTCGGCCAACTCTCTTACGATAAGGGCATGCGGATACTGACCTCGACGCAGGCCGACGACGTGGCGCTGGAGAGCGGCCTCATCGAGCAGGGGCTTCTGACCTACGCGCTCACGCGCGACGGGCTCGAAGCGGCGCGCGCCGACTTCAGGCCGCGCGACGCGCGCATCACCGTCGCCGAGTGGCTCGCCTACGGCGTCGAGCGCGTGCCGGCGCTCCACGCGGAGGTCGAGCGCAAACTCGCCGAGATGAAGGCCGCCGCCGCCGCCGCGAGTCTCGACGGCGACGAGGGCGCGCGCGTCGTCGTCTTCCCCGAAGGCGGGCGCGGCCTCAAGGTCAAAGTTTCAGGCCAGCCCGCGCGCACGCAGCAGCCCGCGCTCTTCGACTTCGCGCGACGGCGCCGCGACGCCGTGCTCTCTAAAACGCGGTGAGGGGTTGGTGGTAAGATTCGCCCGGACGGGGGCGAAGGCGTTATGACCAACGAGGAACTCGCGCGCAGGTTCGAGCGGCTGGCGTTGCTGATGGAGATTCGCGGGGACGACAAGTTCCGCGTGCGCTCGTACCGGAACGCGGCCGAGACGTTGGAGACGTGGCCGAGTTCCGTAGAACGGATTGCGCGCGAGGAGGGGCAGAAGGGTTTGCAGACGCTGCCCGGCGTCGGGAAGGCCATCAGCGGCAAGATCGTCGAGCTGTTGGAGCGCGGCACCTTCGACGCGTGGGAGCGTCTGAAGGAGGAGACGCCCGAGACCGTGCTCGACCTGCTCGAAGTCGAGGGCGTCGGCCCGAAGACGGCGACCGTGCTCTACCAGCAGTTCAAAATCTCCTCGCTCGAAGACCTCTCGAAGTTCGTCGAGGGCGGCGGGCTCGACCTCGTGGACGGCGTCGGCGAGAAGACGGCCGAGCGCATCGCCCGTAGCGCCCGCGCCCTAACGGGAAGGCAGTAGGCAGTAGGCAGGCGGCGGTAGGCAGTTAGTCGTTAAAGGAAGTGGTCAGATAAAACGGAGGCGGCGAGTCACGAAGCTCGCCGCCTCCGTTTTGATGAGACCAGTTCCTTAAACTGCTTCCCTGTCTTAACCGCCTACTGCCATCCGCCTACTGCCTACTTTTTCCCCTCGCGCTCGCGCTTGACGATGACAAGCGTCACGTCGTCGCCGGCCGGCGTGCCCTGCGCGAAGGCGGAGAGCGCGGCCTCGATCTTGTCGCGGATGCCGGCGGCCGAGCGGTGTAGGTTCTGCGCGATGACCTCTTGCAGGCGGATGGTGCCGAACTCTTCGCCCGCTGGGTTCTGCGACTCCGTGACGCCGTCCGAGTAGGCGACGAGCACGTCGCCGGGCCGCAGTTGCGTGCGCCCCTCGCGGTAGTCGAAGTCGGGCATGATGCCGAGCGGCAGCCCGCCCGCCGCGAGGTGTTCGAGCGTGCCGCCGTCGTGCGCGATGATGGGCGGGTTGTGGCCCGCGTTGATGAAGGAGAGCGAGCCGGTCAGCGGGTCAAGCTCGGCGTAGAAGAGCGTGACGAAGCGGTTGTTCGGCGTGTTGTCGGCGAGATAGCGGTTGACCGCGCCGATGGTCTCCGTGAGGGGCCGGCACGACGCGACCTGCGCGTGCACGGCCGCGTGCAAGCTCGACATCAGGAGCGCGGCCGAAGTCCCCTTCCCGGACACGTCGCCGAGCGCGACGACGAGCCGGTCGGAACAGAGGATGAAGTCGTAGTAGTCGCCGCCGATCTGGTACGAGGGGAAGCTGATGCCCTGCAACTCGTAGCCCGCGACGATGGGCGGCGCCGTCGGCTGGAAGCGTTGCTGTATCTCGCGCGCCAGTTGCAGCTCGCGCTCGAACCGCTCCTGTTCGAGGTGCTCTTCCAACAGTCGCGTGTTTTCGACGCGGATGGCGGCGACCGAGCCGAGCGTCGTCAAGACCTTCAAATGGTCTTCGGTGAAGCGCGAGGTGGCGAGCGGCGAGTCGGCGTAGATCATCCCGAAGATGCGCTCGCCGACGCCGAGCGGCACGGCCAAGACAGACCTGATGCCCTGGAAGGTGACCGTGCTCGACTTGAAGCGCGGGTCGTGCTGCGCGTCGGACGTTAAGACCGAACGGCCCTGGTTGACGACCTCCTCGACGATGGTGCGGCTGACGCGGACTTCGCCGACTTCGGGCCGCCGGTCGCGCATCTCGGCGGCGCGTATCTTGAGTTCGCCGCCGTCGGGCGGCTCGCGCAGCATGATGAGGCAACGCTCGGCCGGCACGGCGTCGAAGACGAGCAGCGCCACCTGACTGAGCGTCTCGTCGAGCGTGGCCGAGGCGAGCAGCGTCACGCCGACCTTCGAGATGAGCGCGAGCAGGTCGCCGTGGTCGGTGGCCGCCGTTGCCGCCTTCGCCGTCGAGCCCGTGCGCTGCGGCATGATGGTCGCCACGTCGAAGCGTCCCGAAGACTGCGTGCGCGCGCCCTCGATAGCTTCGAGCAGGCCGTTGGTGGTGTGCTGCGCCGAGTCGAAGGCGATGGTCGCTTCGGGGAGCGGCGCATCCTCCTCGATGGTCGTCGCGGGTAACTGCGGCGCGGCGGCCTGGTCCTTGAAGACAATCTCGGTCTCGCCAATCTGTATGCGCCCGCCGTGCATGAGCGCCACGGGCTGCTCCAGCCGCGAGCCGTTGTAATAGGTGCCGTTGGCCGAGCCGAGGTCTTGCAGCACGTAGTTGTCGCCCTCGCGCCGCACCTCCGCGTGGACGCGCGAGGCGAACGGGTCGGGCACGCACACGTCGTTGCGCGCCGAGCGCCCGATGGTGATGCGCAGGCGCCCCAGCGGCAAACGCTCCGGCGCGCGGTCCGGGTAGTTGACTAATAGTTCCGACATGGCTCCATTACCAAGTACTCAGCACCCAGTACTATTCATTTATTCCTCAGCCTGTCAAATTCTTTTTCGAGCTGCTGCGCGTAGCCGCGCGCCTGTGCGGCGTACTGGCCGCGCTGCGCGAGTTGGAAGTGTTGGAGCGCGGCGACGACCTCGGCGCGTTGGAGCGCGCCGGTCCTGCGCCCTTCGACGTAGGCGAGCCCGAGGTAGTAGTGCGCGTCAACGTTACCGCCGGCCGCCGCCGCGCGAAACTCTTCGAGCGCGGCCCCACGGTTCGAGGACCAGAGTTGAACGCCTCGGCCGTAACGTTCGCCGGGCGAGGCCGGGGGCGGCGGCGGGGGCGGCGCGGTGGGTTGAGGCGTCGGCTGCGCCGTCGGCTGCGGCGCGGGCGGCACGACGGCGGACGCGGTCTGTTCGACCTGCGGCGTGGGCGTCGGCTCGCCGGGGCGCGGCGTGTGCGCGGGCGTCGGCGTCGTCTGCGCGGGCGTCAACTCCGCGAGGTGCTGGCGCGCGAGCTGCGCGATGTCCGGCGGGGCCGTGGTCGCCAGTTGCTCGTACGCGGCGCGCGCCTCTTCGTTGCGGCCGGCCAGACGTAATGATTCCGCGAGGGAGAGCAGGTCGTTCGGGTCGGGCGGCGCGCCGGGCGCGGACAGGTTGAGGACGCGACGATAACTCTCGACCGCGTCGTCGTAGAGCCCTTCGGCGAACTGCGCGGAGGCGAGCAGGCGCCACGCGTTGAAGTCGTAAGGCGCGTTGCGCGAGAGTGCGCGGAACGCGTCGATGGCCTCGCGGCGCGCGCCCTTTGAGAGCAGCAACTCGCCGAGCCTTCGGTGGGCGCGCGTGTTGTTGGGGTCGAGCGCGTTGGCCTCGCGCAGACGCGCGAGCGCGCCCTCCATGTCGCCCGAGGCGAGCAGCGCCTCCGCCTCCTGAAGCTTCAACTCGAACTGCTGCTTCGCGTCGCCCGTGACGGGCGCGGTCGGCCCCTGCGTCGGCAGGTCGGTCAGGGAGGGGCGGTACAGGAGTTTGTAAGCGAGCCACGCGCCACCCGAAACGATGACCGCGACCACGACGCAGACGCCGACGACCGCCGGCCACGCGCGACGCGGCGGCGCGGGACGCGCGCCCGGCGGCGGTGGCGCGGTCGTTGGTGTCGTTGCGTGCGCGGAGGCGTGTGCGTCGTGACCGTCGTCGGCGGCTTCGGGTTCGTGCGGCTCGGGCTCAGGCTCGGGCGTCCGCGCTTGAGGCCAGTGGGCGGAGCCGGCCGGGATGGTGGCTTCTGGGTCAACGAGCTGCGTGGCTTCGAGGTCGATGGTCGCGTCGAAGTTGTCGGGCTCGGGCCGCGCGGGGCGCGGGACGTGGATGGTCAGCTCTTCGTCTTCGTAGCCGGGGATGTCCGGGCGCGTGACGGCGGGGCCGGTCGGTTGAGGTTGAGAATGATGCGGTCCGGCTTCGTCGTCCTGCCCGCGAAGGATGCGCTCCATCTCGGCGAGGCTGACGCGCGCGGTCGGCTGCGCGACGCGCTCTTCGCCCTGCGCGAGCCCGTCGGTCGTGCGCGCCTCTTCGGTGACGAGCGGGACGGTGGCGGCGTGCGGCGAAACGTCGCCCGTCTCGCCGTTCTGAAGGGCGAGCGACGCGCCGCAGCGCCGGCAGAAGCGCGCGCCGGGAAAGGTGTCCGCACCACAGCTCGGGCAGGAGGTCTGCATCCTTCGTCGGAGAATCTGTACGGAGAGAGTGGCGCCGACGTTCAGCGCAAGTTCGTCACGCGGGGCGCGCGGCTGCGCACGACGACGGTGCCGGCGAGCCAGTCGTGGAGCGCGCGCCCCTGCGGGTCGAAGGCCGCGAAGAGGAAGCCGAGGCCGAGCGTCAGCAGCGTCAGCGGGTAGCCGACGAGGTGGCGCAGCAGTGCGCGCCCGACGCTCAGGGGCTCGCCGTCGCGCCGCTCGATGCGCAGCCCGGCGATCCACTTCCCCAAGGTGCGCCCGCTCAGGTTGGCGAGCAGCACGAAGTTGACGAAGGCGACGCCCGCGGTCGTCAGGTAGCCCACGAAGAGGATGAAGCCGCCGCCGCGCCTCACGTCGCCGCCGAAGACGCGCGCCGCCAGAGTCGCCAGCGCGAGCACGCCGATGACGACGATGTAGTCGATCAGCAACGCCCCGCACCGCAGCGAGAACGGCGCCCGCAAACGCTCGAAGTTCAACGCCCCGCGCTGCACGCGCCCGCCCTCACGCACCCGCGCCGCCGCGGCCCTACCTTCTCGTTCCAGTTGCACAGACATATAAAGTCAGGAGTCGGGAGTCAGAAGTCAGGAGTCAGAATGAAGAAGGTTCTTATTCTGACTCCTGACTTCTGGCTCCTCAATTCATCCAAGCAAAAAGTGGAGCGTCGTCTCGCCGAGGCGCAGGCGGTCGCCGTTGGCGAGCGGTCGCGGCTGGCGGGGGCCGAGGCGGACGGCCTCGTTGACGACCGTGCCGTTGACCGAGCCGAGGTCTTCGACGAGGAACGTGTCGCCCTCGCGCCAGACGCGCGCGTGCCGCCGCGAGATTTTCGTCTCGGGGTCGAAGCGCGAGAGGTCGATGTCGGGGAAGATGTTCGACTGCGGGTCGGTGCGCCCGACGAGGTTCGTCTCCTTGTTTAAGAGGAACGTCGCGTCAAGTTCCGTCGTCCCCGTCACGACGAGCCGCGCGGTCGCGCGCGCCGTGCGCAGCGCCGCGCTCGCCGCCGCGATGGGCTGGCGCGCGCCGCAGTGCGGGCAGAAGACATCCTCCGACGAGATGGACTTGCCGCAGAAGCCGCAGAAGACGCGCTCGACGGCCATCGTCCGCGCCGTCTGGTCCTGCGCGCCGCGCACGACGCCGTAGGTGACGGCGCCCGCGCGCAGACGCTCGACGTGCTGATGGAGCGTGTCGCGCATCTCGGCGGCCGTGCGGAAGCGGCGCTCGGGCTCGTACTCGACGGCGCGCATCAGAACCCACTCCATCTCGTTCGAGACGGCCGGGTTGATTTGACGCGGCGTCGGGTTCTTCGAGAAGTCGAAGATGAGCAGCGGGTTGTCCTGCGGGTCCGAGCCCGTCATCAGGTGGAACATCGTCGCGCCGAGGCCGTAGATGTCGGTCCTTGCCTCGGCCTTCCCGCTGAACAGCTCCGGCGGCGCGTAGCCCATCGTGCCGACGGCCGTCACGCCCTTCTCCTGCGGCGCGACCCAGCGCGCGATGCCGAAGTCGATGAGCATCACGCGGCCAGAGTTTCCGTCGATCATCAGGTTCGCGGGCTTGAGGTCGCGGTAGATAATCGGCGGGCGCTGGTTGTGCAGGTATTCGAGCACGTCGGCGGCCTGCGCGCCCCACTCGGCCACGGTCAACTCGTCGAGCCTCCCGCCGGGCGCGTTGCGCAGACGCGCGAGACAGTCGCCGCCCGAGATGTACTTCATGACGAGGTAGAAGCGCGAGGCCGTGTCGTCGTAGAAGTAGTCGTAGATGGTCGGGATGCTCGGGTGTTCGAGCGAGGCCAGCAGCATCGACTCGCGGCGGAAGTCGGCGACGGCCTTCTCCTGCTGCGACTCGTCGAGGTGCGTCTGGATCATCTCCTTGACGGCGCGCGGCGCGTCGCCGAGGTTGCGGTCCTTCGCGTAGTAGACGGCGCCCATGCCGCCGCCGCCGATGCGCTTGACGATCTCGTAACGGCCGTAGAGGACCGTGCCCGACTCCAACTGGCTCGCCTGCGAGCGGCGGCCCGACGAGCCGCTGCCCGTCCGACCCGTGAAGGCCATCGGGCGCGAAGGCAAATCGCCCGTGCGCCGGTCTCTCCGCACCGCGCCCGAAGCGGCGGCGCCGCCCGTGTCCTGCGTTGACGGTTTGGGCTCCCACTCGGGCGCGGACGCTTCGGCCGGAGACTGCCCGTCGGTCACGGCGCCCGTCGGCGGCTCTTCCGAAGTGTCGGCCGTTGACTCAACATCTTCGTCAACCGAAGAGACGAGTTCGGCCGAGCCGGCGGTCGAGAGGCCCGTCGAGCCCGTGGGAGTTGAAGACTCCGTGGCTTCATTCTCTTCGACCGGCTCGGAGGCGCGCGCGGGGGCGGCGGCCTGACCGCCGTGCGCAGGCTCGATGATGGTCGGCTGAAATTGTTCGTCGCCGCCTTGCGCCGGGGCTTCAGACTCCGGCGGCGGGAGGTCGGGCGAGGACGCGGCTCCGCCCTCCGCGCGCGGCGCGGGCTGCAAGGCCAGGCCGCAGTTGCCGCAGAAGCGGTCCTCCACGGACACAGGCGAGCCGCAATCGAAACAGGACGACATCACTTCTCTATAAACGCCGACGCTTAGTTGAGCACGTGGAACTTCAGGAACGTCTTGCCGACGATGACTTCGTCGCCGTCGCGCAAGGGCTGGCGGTCGCCCGGCAACAACCTCCGGCCGCGATTGACGAAGGTGCCGTTGGTCGAGCCGAGGTCTTCGATGTAGTACTGGCCCGCGCGCCGCGTGATGCGCGCGTGGCGGCGCGAGACCTTGGCCTCTGGGTCGTCGGAGTCGAGGTCAACGTCCGGGAAGATGCCGCCGTCGGCGTCCCAACGGCCGATGTGCGACTCGTCCTCGCACATGGGGAACTCTTTGCCGACCGAGCGCCCGCGATGGATGACGAGCTTGGCGTGCGGCGCCGCGCCCGAGTCGCGCCGCGACGACTGCGACTCTTCGTGCGCGCGCGCGCGACCCGCGATGGAGGTTCCCGCCGACGAGAGCGGCTGCGGCTTCGCGACCGCGCGCAGTTCCGCCGCCGAGGCGCGACGCGGCGCGCCCGAGTCGGAGGCGACGGCCTCGGGGCCGGCGTGCGTCCCGGGGCCGGCGTGCTCGGCGGCGTGCGCGCGGGGGCCGGGGGCGGAGCCGGACTGGAGAGCCGCCCCGCACTCGTCGCAGTACTGCGAGCCCTCGATATTCTCCGTCTGGCACCTTTCGCAGGTGATCATGGCCGCGTCCTTCACGAATTTTTGGATGGCGGTGCGGGCTGGCACGCCCCTGAGATGCCCCCTACCTCTTAGAGCCGGCGCCCGCCCGAGAGGCGGCCCGTGCGCCGGCCGCCCATTGTACCGCGAAACGCGAGGCGCGCCAACAGCATCAAACAGCGGTGAATGGTAAATGGTGAATGGTGAATGGTAGTTCGCATCCGCCTCCCGACGCGCTTTCACCCGACACGTACGGCATCTGGTCTCCATTCACCATTTACCATTCACCATTGACCGATTTCCTGAAACTGTTCCACCTTTTTGCACGTAGAAGAGTCACGGCGGCGGGAAGGTGCAGCAGCAGTTCGGTTTAGCGCCGTCCGCGTTCGTGTTTGCGGAGCCAGCCCGTGTCCCGACCGAAATTTTAACCCCAGTCTTTTCGAGAAGAGGAATTAAACTCCAATGGCTCTGAGCCGGAAGAAGAAAATCATCATCGCGGTCTCGGCCGTCGCCCTACTCGGACTCGTCGTCGTCATCAGCATCTTCGCGCGCGGCAAGGACGAGGCGGAGGTCACGGTCGTCAAGGTGGACGTGCGGCCCGAACTCAAGTCCACGGTCACGGCCTCCGGCGAGGTGCGCCCCATCCGCTTCGTCAACCTGACGAGCGAGGTGCAGGGGCGCATCACCGAGATCAGCGTCAACCCCGGCGACCAGGTGACGGTCGGCCAGCCGCTCGTCCGCGTGGACCCGACGCAGCTCGAATCCTCCGCCGAGGCGCAGGCCGCCAGCGCGGCCGCCGCCCTCTCCGACGTGCAGAACGCGCGCCAGTCCGTCATCTCCGCCGAGGCCAGCGTCCAGCAGCAGCAGCAGCAACTTCTCGCCGCCGAGGCTTCGCTCGCGCAGTCGCGCCAGGCCGTCAACACCGCGCAGACCGCCGTTGACCGCGAGCAGGTCGCCTTAGAGACCGCGCGCCGCGAGTTGAAGCGCACGACGGAACTCATCGAGTCGGGCGTCGCCTCGCGCTCCGAGTACGACACGGCGCAGGACCGACTCAAGACGGCGCAGGTCGCTTTGAAGACCTCGCAGGCGCAACTCGAATCGGCTAAGATCGCGGTCGAGGAGTCGAAGGCCCGCGTCAACCAGGCGCGCGTCGGCGTCACCGAGGCGCAGACCCGCGTCAAGGGCGCGCAGGTCGGCGTCAAGACCAGCGAGGCCCGCGCCAACGCACAGCAGGCCATGCTGCGCGGCGAGTCGTCGCAGCGCAGCAAGGCCGTCACGGTCTCGCCGCTGACCGGCGTTGTCGTGGACATCCCGGCGCGCGTCGGCCAGTTCGCCGTCGCGGGGCTCTCGACCACGTCGCTCATGACCATCGCCGACATGACCACGATCAACGTCGAGGTCAACGTGGACGAGACCGAGATCGCGCAGATTCAGGAGCAGCAGCCCGTCAAGGTCAAGGTGGACGCGACGGGCGAGCGCGAGCTCGCGGGCAAGGTCATCCAGAAGAACCCGCTCGCCGTCTCGCGCTCCGACACCACGGGCTCGGGCCTCGGCAATCGCATCAACGTGCAGGAGGCCAAGGAGTTCAAGGTCATCGTCCAGCTCGACCTGACCGGCATGCCCGACGACGTGCGCAACTCGCTCCGCCCCGGCATGACCGCGACGGCCACCATCACGACCAACACGAAGGCGAACGTCGTCGCCGTGCCGCTCCAGGCCATCGTCGAGAAGTCGCCGACGCCGACGCCGACCCCGCCCGGCGGACAGGGCGCGGGCCAGCCCGCCCCGGCCCCGACCGAGAAGCCGAAGGACATCAAGGGCGTCTTCGTGCTCGACGGCAAGAAGGTCAAGTTCGTCCCCGTCGAGACCGGCATCACGGGCGAGTCCGACATCGAGATCGTGAGCGGACTTCAGAAGGACATGGAAGTCATCACCGGCCCGAGCCGCGTGCTGCGGACGCTGAAGGAGGGGGATACCGTGCAGCGTCAGCAGAACAAGCCCGGCGACAAGGCGGGTGAGAAGAAATGAGCGAGGCACTTTTAGAGATGGAGAGCCCCACCACCGAAGAGGCGAACGCCGTAAACGAAGTGACGACCGTCGCGGGCGCCGCCGCCATCAACGCCGAGGCGCTCGAACGCGGCGACCTGCTCGCGCACGACGGCGTGCCCGCCGCGCTTATCTCGATGCGCGACATCTGGCGCTCGTACGAGATGGGCTCCGAGAAGCTCCACGCGCTGCGCGGCGTCTCGTTCGACGTGCAGCGCGGCGAGTACCTCGCCATCATCGGCCCTTCGGGCTCCGGCAAATCGACGCTGATGAACCTCATCGGCTGTCTCGACACGCCGTCCCAGGGGCGCTACTGGATCAACAGCAAACTCGTCTCCGAGATGGAGGACGACGAGCTGGCGCGCATCCGCAACCAGGAGATCGGCTTCGTCTTCCAGACGTTCAACCTCCTGGCGCGCGCCACCGCCCTGCACAACGTCGAGCTGCCGCTCATCTACGCGGGCGTTTCGGCCGCCGACCGGCGGGCGCGGGCTGAGCGCGCGCTCGGCTCCGTCGAGCTCTCCGACCGCATGACGCACCGCCCCAACGAGCTCTCGGGCGGCCAGCGCCAGAGGGTCGCCATCGCGCGCGCGCTCGTCAACAACCCCTCGATCCTGCTGGCCGACGAGCCAACGGGCGCGCTCGACTCGAAGACGAGCGTCGAGATCATGAACCTCTTCGAGAAGCTCCACGCGGACGGGAACACGATCATCGTCGTCACGCACGAGCACGACATCGCCGAGCGCGCGCACCGCGTCATCTCCATCCGCGACGGCAACATCGAGTCGGACGAGCGCATCAAGTAAGAGGCTCGGGACAGAGGCTAAAAAGCCGATGACACAACGGAGGGAGGATGAGAGCCACGGCGACTCTCATCCTCCTTTCGACTTTCGAACGACAACCCTCGCGGGCATCCGTTGACGGATGAGCGCACTACTCACAGAGCCGGCCGAAGAACGCGATCACGCGACAACGCGCGGCTTCAAACCCGCGACCGCGCCGCGCCGCACATGGCTCCCGCCCGCCTTCCACAAGACCTGGGAGTCCCTGCGCATCGCGCTCGGCTCGTTGCGCGCGAACAAGTTGAGGACGGCGCTGACGCTCGTCGGCGTCGTCGTCGGCGTCGCCGCCGTCATCGCCGTCGTCACCATCATCAAGGGGCTCGACCAGACGGTCGCCTCCACCTTCTCCTCGCAGGGCTCGACGGTCTTCACCGTCTCGAAGCGCCCGCAGGTCATCACCTCGCGCGAGGACTTCATCAAGTTCAACCGGCGCAAGGACGTGACCGAGGACGACGCCGCATCGGTCGCGCGACTCTGCGCCGTCTGCTGGCGCACTGGCATCGCCGCCAACGCGCAGGCGATGGTCAAGGCCGGCGACCAGTCGTCCGACGGCGTGCGCGTCCGTGGCCTCACGCTCTCGATGTACGCCATCGAGGACACGGACATCGTCGCGGGCCGCGCGTGGACCGACGTTGAAGAGGCGGCGGGCCGCGACGTGGCCGTCGTCGGCCCGGACATCCTCGACAACCTCTTCGGGGGCGCGCCGCCCGAGCAGGTCATCGGCAAGCTCGTGCGCGTCGAGGGTCGCTCGTACGAGGTCATCGGCGTCACCGAGCGGCTCGGAAAAATCTTCGGCTTCTCGCGCGACAACTTCGTGCAGATTCCCTACCCGACCTTCAAGAAGGCGTTCGGGGCGCGCACGTCGCTCATCATCTTCGTGCAGGTGACCGAGGATGCGCGGCTCGCGGCGGCCGAAGACCAGGTGCGCAGCATCATGCGCAACCGGCGCGGCAAGACCTTCCACGACGAGGAGGACGGCTTCGCGCTCGAAACGCAGGACGTGTTCATCGACCTCTACAAGAGCGCGACGGCGAACATCTACCTCGTCACCATCGGCGTCGCCGCCATCTCGCTCGTCGTGGGCGGCATCGTCGTGATGAACATCATGCTCGTGAGCGTGACCGAGCGGACGCGCGAGATCGGCGTGCGCAAGGCGGTCGGCGCCTCGCGCCGCGACGTGCTCTTGCAGTTCCTCATCGAGTCGGTCGTCATCACCTCCATCGGCGGGATGATGGGCGTGGCGGCGGGCTTCCTTCTCGCGTTCGGGCTCGCAGCGGCGATGGGCTTCCCGCTGCTCTTCAGCGCCGGCTCGGCGATTTTAGGCGTCAGCGTCTCCTCCGCGGTCGGCATCGCCAGCGGCCTCTGGCCCGCGTGGAAGGCCGCGAGGCTCGACCCGATTGACGCTCTGCGTGCTGAGTAGTTGAAGGTTCGTATGTCTTTCGACGACATCAAGGAATCGGCGGCGATGGCCGTCTCGACGGTGAGGGCGAACAAGCTGCGTTCGGCGTTGACCATCCTCGGCGTCGGCATCGGCGTCGTGACGCTGACGTTCATGGTGTCGATTATTCAGGGTTTGAATAAAGCGTTCGCCGAGCAGATTGAATCGTTAGGTTCGAACACCATCTTCGTCTCGAAGTTCGACCCGAGTTTCGGCCGTCCGCCGAACAACGAGGAGTTGCACCGCAAGGACATCACCTTCGAGGACGCCGAGGCCATCAGCGCGGAGGCCGCCGACGCAATCGAATCGGTCGCGCCCATCCGCCGCAAGATCGCCGCCGGCCTGCGCTACGCCGACAAGGAGACCGACACGCCGATACTGTTCGGCGTCACGCCCGAGTACGAGTACACGCTCTCGCAGTACGTCGAGCGCGGCCGCTTCGTCACCGAGGCCGACCTCCGAGGCCGCGAGAACGTCGCCATCCTGGCGCAGGACGTGGTGCGCGCGCTTTTCCCCAACGAAGACCCGCTCGGCAAGGAGATAAAAATCGAGGGCACGCCCTTCCGCGTCGTCGGCGTGATGGAGACGTTGGGGAACTTCTTCGGCCAGTCGCGCGACAACTCGGTCTTCATCCCGCTCCCGACCTTCGACAAGTACTGGCGCGACGTAGAGCCGCCCGTCGTCGTCTTCTTCATCATCCTCCGCCCGCACACGCGCGCGCACGTCGGGCCGGCGATGGACCAGATCACGGACATCCTCCGCCGACGACGACAGGTGCCCTCGGGCGCAAAGGACAACTTCGGCGTCTCTTCGCAGGACTCGCTCTTAGACTTCTATAACCAACTGACGGGCGCGACGTGGCTGGTGCTGACGGCCATCTCGTTCGTCGCGCTGATGATCGGCGGCATCGGCGTGATGAACATCATGCTCGTCTCCGTGACCGAGCGGACGAAAGAGATTGGCATCCGCAAGGCCGTCGGCGCCACGCGCGCCAACATCCTCTGGCAGTTCCTCATCGAGGCGGTCGTCCTCACCGGACTGGGCGGCATCGCGGGGCTCGTCGTGGGCGAGGTGGCGAGTCTTCTGACGAACGCCTACTCGCCGCTCCCGGCCTTCGTCCCCCTCTGGGCCATCCTCGTCGGCGTCGGCATCTCGGCCAGCGTCGGCATCGTCTTCGGCCTCTGGCCCGCGTGGAAGGCCGCGCGCCTCGACCCCATCGAAGCACTCCGCTACGAATAGAACCGTGAACCGCAAACCGTAGACCGTGACGAGTGGCTGTCGTATCCGTAACCGGCGACCGGCTGCGCCCGTCTTTCACTTGTCACGGTTTACGGTTTACGGTTCACGGCTTTGAGGCGTAAACTTTTCTCCAAACCCCTGGATTTCGGCCGCCGGTGACGAACGCGGGGGCTGCGGTGTGCAACCAATACCGTGGCCCGACCGTACTAGACGCGAACCATGAAACTCATCGAGACACTGAAGCTAGCCGTCGCCGCCATCTGGGCGCACAAGCTGCGCTCGGCGCTGACGCTCTTGGGGATGATCATCGGCGTGGCGGCCGTCGTCGTCGTCGTCTCGCTCATCCAGGGTTTCAACGCCTACATCGACGAGAAGATCGCCAACATCGGCGCCAAGTCCTACACCATCGGCCGCTTCAGCATGGACGACTTCAAGGACACCGACTCCATCGCGGCCGCGCAGCGCCGCAACAAGGAGTTGACCATTGAAGACTACGAGTTCCTGAAGACGCGCCTGACCCTGACGGACAAGTTCGCCGCCGGGGCGCGGCCGCAGCGCGCGCAGATTAAGCGCGGCAACGAAATCCTCCAGGAGGTGGCGGTGGACGGCAAGGAGCCGTTGCTGGGCGAGATCGAGAAGGTGGACGTGGCCGACGGCCGCTACTTCACCGAGATCGAGAACCGGGAGGCCGCGCGCGTCGCCTTCATCGGCTCGGACGTGGCCGACAAACTCTTCCCCGGCGCGGACCCCGTCGGCGGCGAAATCTTCATCAACTCCCTGCCCTACCGCGTCGTCGGCGTCCGCACCGCGAAGGGGACGGTCTTCGGGATGCCGCAGGACACCTTCGTCACGCTGCCGCTGATGACCTACCGGCGCAACTTCGGCGCGCTCATCAACTGGCGGTCGCTCTACATGCAGGGCACTGCGAAGGACGACAAGCAGTTTCAGGACGCGGTGGAGGAGGCGCGCGGGTGGATGCGCATCCGCCGTGGGCTCGATAAGAACGAGAAGGACAACTTCGGCATCTTCACGCCCGACTCCATCACGGGCCTGCGCGACCGACTCTTCGGCACCATCTTCATCGTCGCCATCGCCGTCCCGGCCATCGCGCTCGTCGTCGGCGGCATCGTCGTGATGAACATCATGCTCGTGAGCGTGACCGAGCGGACGAAAGAGATCGGCATCCGCAAGGCCCTCGGCGCGCGCCGCACGGACATCCTCAAGCAGTTCCTCGTCGAGGCCGTCACGCTCTCGGCCATCGGCGGCGCGACCGGCGTCCTTATCGCGTGGCTGCTCGGGCGGGTCGTCTCGGCCATGCTCATCCCGACCTATCTTTCGGTGTCGGCGGTCATCGTCGCCGTCACCGTCTCGGGCGCGGTCGGCGTCGCGGCCGGCATCTTCCCCGCGTGGAAGGCCGCGCGGCTCGACCCCATCGAGGCGCTGAGGGCTGACTAAATGCGCATCTTACGAAGTGACATCCTAGAGAACCTCTGGATGGCCTTGCAGACCCTGCGGGCCAACAAACTGAGGTCGTTCCTGACGGTCATCGGCGTAATGATCGGCGTCATCACCGTCATGCTCATCGCCTCGATCATCAGCGGCATCGACGAGCAGGTGAAGAAGGAGATCGAGTCGTTCGGCACGCGCTCCATCTTCATCGCGAAATTCGACCCGGGCATCCGCGTCGGGCGCCTGTCGCGCGAGGAGCGCATGCGCAAGGAGCTGACCTACGACGACGCCATCGCCATCTCGCAGCTCCCCGCCGTCGAGCTGTCCGTGCCCTTCCTCGACATCACCAACAACTTCTTCGGCCGCAAGATTAAAGTCTCGACCGAGGGCAAAACTTCGGAGGCCGTCAGGCTCGAAGGGACTTTGCCCGACTACATCCGCGCGGGCACGGACGTGGTCTCCGAAGGGCGCTTCTTCTCGCAGTTCGAGAACGACACGAACCAGCGCGTCTGCGTCGTCCGCAGCCGCGTCGCCGAGGACTTCTTCCCCAACGTCAACCCCATCGGGCAGAACATCGACATCGGCGGGCAGGACTTCAAGGTCATCGGCGTCATCCAGCAGCGCGAACAACTCTTCGGCGGCAGCGGCTCCGACGACATCAACAACGGCATCTACGTCCCCTTCAACGTCGCGCGCAAACTGAAGCCGAACGAGGACGACATCTACATCTTCACGGTCGCGCGCCCCGGCCAGATCGAGGCCGCGAAGGACCAGATTACCGACCTCCTGCGCGTGCGCCGGCAGGTGCCCTTCGGCAAGCCGAACAACTTCGGCATGGCGACGGCCGACTCCATCATCGACCAGTTCCGCGCCATCACGGGCGGCGTCGCCATCGCGATGGTCGCCATCTCTTCGGTCGGCCTGATGGTGGGCGGCATCGGCGTGATGAACATCATGCTCGTGAGCGTGACCGAGCGCACGCGCGAGATCGGCATCCGCAAGGCCATCGGCGCGCGACGGCGCGACATCCTCTGGCAGTTCCTCATCGAGGCGGCGACGCTGACGGGCTTCGGCGGACTCATCGGCCTGACCATCGGCTGGCTCTTGACGCTGCTCGTGCGGCTGCTGCTGCCCTCCTACGTCCCGCTCTGGGCGCCCGTCATGGGCTTCGTCGCCTCGGTCGGCATCGGCCTCGTCTTCGGCCTCTGGCCCGCGTGGAAGGCCGCCCGCCTCGACCCCATTGAGGCGCTGCGCTACGAATGAAACGATGAAGTAGGAACGCTGAACGCTGAACTGTAAGAAGAAGGCCGGGCGCCCACGAGGGAACCCGGCCTCTTGTCTTTAGTTCAGCGTTCAGCGTTCCTACTTCATCGTTTACGAGATGAAGCTGCCGAAGAGCGCGCTCGAAACGACGCCCAAGAGGAGGCCGATGCCCCAGAAGATGATGGCTATCGTCCAGGCGCTGCCCTTGCTCAAGCGGTCGCTCGTGTTGCGCAGGCCCGTGGCCGTCAGCCAGAGGTGGTAGAAGGCGAGCACGCCGAAGGCCGAGAGCACGGCGAAGAGGACGGGGCTGTCGGCCGGCTTGACCAGCGCGCCGAGGTTGTCGGTCACCAGCGTGTTCTGCCCGAGCAGCGGGTGTATGTCGTCCGGGTCTTTGACGTAGAGCAGGACGAGGCTCAGGACCTTGCCGATGAGCACCGGCGGCAGCGCCGCCCAGACCGCCATCGAGACGGCCGGCCAGAAGCTCAGCCGCCCGCCGAAGAGCAGCACGAAGAGCATGTAGAGCCCCGCGAGGAGGCACATGACGAAGAACATGAAGACGAAGGTCGTGACCGCGTTGCCGGCGATCTTCTCGGGCGCCTTGGCGTCGGCAATCTGCTGCTCCTTCATCCGCGCGGCCTGCTCGGGCGGGATGTTGAACTTCTCGGCCACCTTGTCGAGCGTGAAGCTGACGATGCGCTCCGGCGTCAGACGCCGCGTGAAGGCGGTCGTGTAGGCGAAGCTCAGCAGCGCGGCGAGGATGAGCGCGACGAGCCAACGCGGATGCGCGCGCAGGTTGCGGAAGACGGCCGACGGCTCGAAGAAGATGTTGCCCAGCTTCTCGAAGAACGGCATCGGCGCGGGCGGGTCCTCGACGGCGCGCGCGTGCGGGATAAAGCTCAGGCCGAAGAGCGCGAGCCCGAGGACGCACAGCGCGGCCGCCGGCCCGAACCCCACCCCGACCTTCAGGATGGTGGCGACGATCAGCAGAATCCCGGCGCCGAAAACGACCGCGGGGACGACGAACCGTTTCGTGTTACTTGTCACGGGGAGAGCCCTCACTTCACTACGGGATGCGAGACCACGCGGCGCATTCTACCCCCACACGGGCACCCGCGCCGAAAGTAATTTTGTTACGCGCCCGCCCCCCCCAATGTTTCACCCCCCACTACTCACCGCTCCGCCCTTTCTGTCATAATCCCCCCACCGACCCGGAACACTCCGAGCCGCTCCACGGGCTGCCGCCAAAGTCCAAGCATAAATCAACCACTCGACCGGAAAGGCGGACAGACATGACTTGGGAAGAGGCGGAGCGATTAATGACATTCATCCGCGAACAGCAAGCGCGAATCAATGCCACGCTGGCGCGTATAGATGAAAGGCTTAACCGCCCGATGGGGAAGGTTGACCACATCGCCGATAGAGCCATGGCTCTCTTGGCTACTGTCCGGCATGCGCGCGAGATACGGAAGTTTGACGAACGCCTCAACGCCCTCATCAACACCGTCGAGCGCCACATCAGCGAAGGTCGAAACGGGAAGGCGTAAGCAAGTTAAAAGAGCGGACGAGGAGGGCGGGGTGCAAACTCCGCCCTTTTTGTTCTTCGGTTTATGGCTACTGCGCTTTGGTCTCGGCCTCGGACCAGCCGGGGACGCGGATGCAGGCGACGGTGTGGTTGGGGGAGACTTCGCGGAGGTCGGGGTCGATGCGGGCGCAGTCGGGGACGGCCTCGGGGCAGCGCGTGTGGAAGCGGCAGCCGGAGGGCGGGTTGATGGGCGTGGGCACGTCGCCCTTCAAGACTATTCGGTCGCGCTTGCGCGTGGGGTCGGGGACGGGGATGGCCGAGAGCAGGGCGCGCGTGTAGGGGTGGAGCGGGTTGCGGTAGAGTTCCTCGGCCGAGGCCACTTCGACGATGCGGCCGAGGTACATGACGGCCACGCGGTCGGAGATGTGCTCGACCACGGCGAGGCCGTGCGAGATGAAGAGGTAGGTGAGGTTGAACTCGCCCTGCAAGTCTTCCAGAAGGTTCACGACCTGCGCCTGCACGCTCACGTCGAGCGCGGAGACGGGCTCGTCGGCCACGACGAGTTTCGGATTCAGGGCGAGCGCGCGCGCGATGCCGATGCGCTGGCGCTGACCGCCGGAGAACTCGTGCGGATAACGGTTCATGTAGTCCGGGTCTAAGCCGACCTTGCGCAGAAGCTCGGCCACGCGCTCGCGCCGCTCGGTCTTGTCGCCGAGGCCGTGGATGACCAGCGGCTCCGAGACGATGTCGCGCACGCGCATGCGCGGGTTGAGGCTGGCGTAAGGGTCCTGGAAGATGATCTGCATCTCGCGGCGCAGGCGCCGCAGCTCTTCGCCCGAGGTCGCGAGCACGTTGCGTCCGCCGAACTCGACCTCACCGCGCGTCGGCTCGATCAGGCGCAGCAGGCAGCGGCCGACCGTTGACTTGCCGCAGCCGGACTCGCCCACCAGCCCCAACGTCTCGCCGCGGTAGATGTCGAACGTCACGCCGTCCACCGCGCGCACAACGTCGTCGCTCCCCTCGATGGAGAAGTGCTTGAAGAGTCCGCGCACGCGCACAAGCTCTTCGCGCGCCGCGTCTTCACCTACGTCCTCCGCGCGCGCGGCCGAGACTTCAGCCTCGGGCACCGTCTGCATCCGCTCGTTCGTACTCATGTTTTAAACGATGAACGATGAGCGATGAACGATGAACTGAAGACAACGGGTTTTCAGTTCATCGTTCATCGCTCATCGTTCCGCATTCTTTCTATCTGCGTGTCGGCCGCGACCGCCGCCGTCAGGTCGTAGAGCACGCAGCGCACGGAGACACCGCCCTCCAACTGGTAGAGCGGCAAGTCGCCCTCCGTGCAGCGCGGCATGCGGTGCGGGCAGCGCGGCGCGAAGTGGCAGCCCTCGGGCAGGTTCGTCGGCTTCGGCACCGTGCCCTCGATGGTCGAGAGCCGCGTCGCCCTGTGCACGTCGCCCTGCGTCAACTTCGGCACGGAGCGCAGCAAGCCTTCGGTGTAAGGGTGCTTCGGCCGCGCGAACAACTCTTCGACCGGCGACTCTTCAACGATGCGCCCCGTGTACATGACGGCCACGCGGTCCGCGACTTCGGCGACGACGCCGAGGTCGTGCGTGATGAGGAGCACGGCGAGGTTGCGCGTCCGTCTCAACTCATCTATCAACTCAAGAATCTGCGCCTGGATGGTCACGTCGAGCGCGGTCGTCGGCTCGTCGGCGATGAGCAGCTTCGGGTCGCACGCGAGCGCCATCGCGATCATCACGCGCTGCCGCATCCCGCCCGAGAGTTGGTGCGGATAGTCGTCCGCGCGGCGTCCCGGGTCGGGTATCGCCACCTCGCGCATCGCATCGACGGCCGCCTCGCGCGCCTGCTTACGATTCAACTTTCGGTGGAGCCTCAACGCCTCCGCGATCTGCTCGCCGACCGTGTAGACGGGGTTGAGCGAGGTCATCGGGTCCTGAAAGATCATCGCGATGTCGTCGCCGCGAATCTCCCGCATGCGCTCTTCCGACGCCTTCAAAAGATTCTCGCCCGCGAACAGAATCTCCCCGCCCACGATCTTCCCCGGCGCCCCGACCAGACGCATCACCGACAGCGCCGTAATCGACTTCCCGCACCCAGACTCCCCCACGAGCCCCAACAACTCGCCCTCGCCCACGTGAAAGCTCACCCCGTCCACCGCGCGCACCAACCCCGCACGCGTCGGAAACTGCGTCATCAACTTTCTGACTTCGAGAAGGTGTGCCACCGCGCTCAAGAGTAAACGACTGACGCCCCGGCTGCCAAGACACGCCTACGGAGCCGCGAACGGGTTTACGACTTCCAGCCCCTCGGCCCTCAAGAAGTCGTCGAAATCCTCCGTGTATAACCTGGTCACGCCGGCTTCAAGACAGGCAGCGACGAGCAGCGCATCCCAGAAGGACAGGCTGTATTTCTTTAACAACCGTTCGGCGGTGTCAATGACGTTCCAGGTGGGAAGTGGAGTCTCCCAAGCAGTTCGCATGTCGGCCACATCAGCCAACGCCTGTGCCACGTCATAACCGAATTTCTCCAGCTTACGCGACGCGGCAATGTACTCACACGCTACCTGCCAGAGCAACACCCCATCCGTGAGCGAGGCGAGCAGTGCGTTGGCCGCCGATTGCTTCCTCGGGTCACGCGGGTCGCGCGAGTAAATGAGGACGTTCGTGTCAACGGCGTTCATGCAGCTCCTCGCGCGTGAAGCGGCGGGGCGCGTCGGCCGGGATAGGGTTGGCTCGCATCCGCGCGACCATCCCTTCCAGAATGCGCTTCCGCTCTTCGGAATTGCTGGCCTTCGGCGGCATGACGCGAGTCTCGATGATGGTCAGTTCGACCTCAGAGCCTTCGGGGAGGTCGCAGGGGGTCTGCGGGATGAAGGCGCCGTCGCGGTAGATTGCCTTGAGTGTTTGAGACATTGCTTAACTCCTTTACAGCCATTCTACACCGTCACGGCTTCGCGGTATTCGCCCCAGACGCGGCGGAGGCGGTGGGAGATTTCGCCGACGGTGGCGAGCACTTCGACGCAGGAGAGGATGCGCGGGAGGAGGTTGTCGGCGGAGCGCGCGGCGTCTTCGAGGAGGGTGAGGGCGACCTCCGTCTTTTCGGCGTCGCGGCGCTGACGCAGGGCGCGGAGGCGTTCGACCTGCGCGCGCTCGACCGAGGGGTCGATGCGCAGCGTCGGGACGGGCGTCTCGTCTTCGGAGCGGAAGCGGTTGACGCCGACGACGACCGCGTCGTCGGACTCGACGGCGCGCTGGTAGCTGTAGGCGGCCTCCTGTATCTCGCGCTGGACGTAGCCGAGTTCGATGGCGTGGAGCATGCCGCCCATCGCGTCGATCTTCTGGATGTAGTCGAGCGCGAGTCGTTCTATCTCGTTCGTCAGATGTTCGACGGCGTAGGAGCCCGCGAGCGGGTCCACGGTGTCGGCCACGCCCGACTCGTATGCGACGACCTGCTGCGTGCGCAGCGCCAAACGCGCCGCCGCTTCCGTGGGGAGCGAGAGCGCCTCGTCCATCGCGTTGGTGTGTAGACTTTGCGTGCCGCCGAGCACGGCGGCGAGCGCCTGGACGGCGGTGCGGACGACGTTGACCTCGGGCTGCTGCGCGGTGAGGGTCGAGCCGGCCGTCTGCGTGTGGAACCGCAGCATCTGCGAGCGCGGGTCGCGCGCGTGGAAGCGTTCGCGCATGAGGCGCGCCCAGAGTCTCCGCGCGGCGCGGAACTTCGCGACCTCTTCGAGCAGGTTGTTGTGCGCGTTGAAGAAGAAGGAGAGGCGCGGGGCGAACTCGTCAACCTTGAGCCCCGCGTTGATGGCGGCCTCGACGTAAGCGATGGCGTCGGCGAGCGTGAACGCGACCTCCTGCACGGCCGTCGAGCCGGCCTCGCGGATGTGGTAGCCGGAGATCGAAATCGTGTTCCAGTTCGGCACCTCCGTGGCGCAGTAGGCGAAGGTGTCCGTGACGAGTCTTAAGGACGGCGCGGGCGGATAGATGTAGGTGCCGCGCGCGATGTACTCCTTGAGGATGTCGTTCTGAATCGTCCCTTGAAGTTTGTCGGCCGGAACGTTCTGCTTCTTCCCGACGGCGACGTAGAGGCAGAGGAGGACGGCGGCCGTCGCGTTAATCGTCATCGAGGTCGAGACTTCGCCCAAGGGGATGCCGTCGAAGAGGCGCTCCATGTCTTCGAGCGAGTCGATGGCGACGCCGACCTTGCCGACCTCGCCCGCGGCCAAAGGGTCGTCGGAGTCGAGCCCGATCTGCGTCGGCAAATCGAAGGCGACCGAGAGGCCCGTCGTGCCCTGCGAGAGGAGAAACTTGTAACGCGCGTTCGACTCCTCGGCCGTCGCGTAGCCCGCGTACTGGCGCATCGTCCAGAGGCGCCCACGGTACATGTTGCGGCGGACGCCGCGCGTGTATGGAAAGTCGCCGGGGTCGCCGAGGTCGCGGTCGTAGTCAACGGGGTCCGTGTTCGACGGGTTGAAGTCGGTCGGGAGCGGGATGCCCGACGAGGTCTCGAAGTGCTCTCTGCGCTCGCGCGGCGTGGCCTTCGGCGCATCCGTCTTCGTACTCATAAATTCTCTTTTCTGACGTGTCGAGTCGGACAACTTTTTCGTCTGCGGGGTTGCTTCGAAGCCTAGCACAGGCGCTCGGGGGCGGGCAACGAACTGTTTCTGTTCACAACGTTTAACGTTGGGTGTGCGCTAACGCTTCGCCAACTTGAACGGCCAAACGGGTACAACTGGAAGTCCTGCTCAGGCGTCTGATGACTGTTGCAATAAACGCGCAACGCGGGCGCAACGGGCGAGCAAGGTTTCCGGGTACGAACAAGGGGTTCGGTCACTCCGGCTTTAAAAACTTCCTTAAAAAATTAGGATAATTGCCGATGAGAAAGACGCTTTTTTCTGTTCTCCCGCTCCTCGTGTTTCTGGGGCCGACCTACGTCGGGCTGCCCTCCTTCTTCGGCTTCCTGGCCGGCCCGGCGGCGTCGCGCGTCGAGGCGAACCACCTCCGCAAGCCTTCCGCGAACCCCGCGACCCTGCGCCTGCGCGGGCGCATCGGCGAGGCCAAGCGCGAGTTGAAGAAACTGCCTGCCGACTCGCTCGACAACGTCACGCTCGCCGTCGCCGCGCCCTCGGGCGACGTGCAGACGATTAAGGCGACCAAGGAAGAGTTCCTCCAGAAGGGCGGCGAGTTTACCGCCGTCTCCTCGAACGGCGAGCCCCTCAAGGTTTCAATCGTCCGCCCGAACTACGTCAACACGGCCGTACGCGTCACCGACGCGAAGGGCCGAGAGCTACAGCCGCTCGTCGTGCGCTACCCCGTCGAGCGCGAGGGCCAACTGCACGAGGTCGCCTACTACACCTCCGCGCACCCGGCGGTCGAGAACAAAGAGGTCGTGCGCGCTGGGGGCGAGTACGTCCGCGAGCGCCTCGACGAGGCCGCGCGCAAACTCGCGGCCATCGGCGAGCGCGTTGACCCGGCCGTCATCGACGTGGCCGAGCGCCTCTGCCACGTCGAGCACACGGACCACAAGCGTTTCCTGACGGAGGATTCCGCGTCGCTCTTCGAAGAGATTCGGACGCTCTACGCGCTGAACGCGGGCGACACCTACCGCTACTCGGTCAGCTCGGCCGGCGCGGGCGGCATGGTGCAGATGATCCCGCCGACCTACAAGGGAATCCGCGAGCAGCACCCCAAGGCCGCGCTGAAGGCCGACTTCGTCGAGGGCATGCGCGACCACGCGAACGCGACGCAGGCGATGCTGCTCTACATGCAGGACACCTGGGACTACCTGAAGAAGCAGGAGGAGGTCGCGGCGGCGCTCGAAGGCGGTCTGGCGACGCAGGAGGAGCTGCTCGCGGCCGGCTACAACTCGAACCCGATGCGTCTGCCGAAGTACCTCGCGCGCGGCGGCTCGGCCTGGCGCACGCTCATCCCCGAAGAGACCAAGATGTACCTCCGCATCTACGCAGCGGTCGAGGCCAACGTGGAGTTCGACGGCCGCTCGTAACGTCGGTTTCAGCATTAACCACATAAGACACGGCTTGAAGCTAATTGCTTCAAGCCGTGTCTCTGTCTCTATGGTTAAACTTCCTCCCGGAACGTTCCGCGCGGCGCGCGGTTGACCTGCGCGGCACGGCCGCGTAGCATCTCCGGTCAGAGAGTTATCCCCTTAAATTCCGTTCGACGCGAGAAGCATTTGGAAATCAACGACGAGGCGAAGGAGATCGTGCAGGAGTTGGGCGCGGCCATCAACTCAGCGGTCGAGAACTCTTCGGAGGTGGCCGCCGCCATCGAGCGTTTGCGCGAGGCCGGCTACGAGATGGAGTTGACGCTCAGGCTTGAAATCGGCCTGCGCGAGTACGAGGCAGAGCCCGACGAGGGCGGCGAAGATTCCGCGCGGCTCGAACTCACGGACGAAGACCGCCGCACGCTGCGCAGCATGAAGATACGCTTCGACGACGCGGACGACTGACGGCGCGGCCGCGCGCGGAAGGCTTGAGGGCGGGACGTGCGTATGCGTCCCGCCCTTCTCTTATCCCGGCACAATCCTTTCCCACTGGCGCCGTCGCTTTGCCTCCGCGCGGCGCGTGTGCTAACCTTTTGGCTTAAATTTACTGAGATTTTCTCGCCTTATAGCTTTGCCGAAGAGGAGCTTTAACTAAAGGTATGTCCACACACTCAAGCAGCAACGGCAGCGGCCAGACGGGCAGGGTCGTCCAGATCATCGGCCCCGTCCTCGACGTGGAGTTCGGCGACGGCTATCTGCCGCCCATCTACACGGCCCTGCGCGTCACCAGCGCGGGCTTCGACGTGCCCGACCCCATCGACATCATCTGCGAGGTCGAGCAGCACCTCGGCGAGGGCCGCGTCCGCACCGTCTCGATGCAGCCGACCGAAGGCGTCGTGCGCGGCATGATCGCCACCGACACCGGCGGCGGCATCACCGTCCCCGTCGGCGAGACGACGCTGGGCCGCGTCCTCAACGTCATCGGCCAGCCCGTGGACAACCTCGGGCCGGTCAACTCCGAGGAACGCTACCCCATCCACCGCCACGCGCCCACGCTCGACGAGCAATCGACCGAGATGGAGATGTTCGAGACCGGCATCAAGGTCGTCGATCTCATCCAGCCCTTCCTGCGCGGCGGCAAGATCGGACTGTTCGGCGGCGCGGGCGTCGGCAAGACCGTGCTCATCATGGAGCTGATCAACAACGTCGCCATGAAGCACTCGGGCTTCTCGGTCTTCGCGGGCGTCGGCGAGCGCACGCGCGAGGGCAACGACCTGCTGCGCGAGATGGTCGAGTCGCAGGTCATCCAGTACGGCGAGGAGTTCAACAAGCACTTCGAGGAGACCGGCGAGTTCGACATGACGAAGGTGGACATGAACACCATCGGCCAGTCGAAGGTCGCGCTCGTCTACGGCCAGATGACCGAGCCGCCGGGCGCGCGCCTGCGCGTCGCGCTCTCGGGCCTGACCGTGGCCGAGTACTTCCGCGACCAGGGTCTCGACGTGCTCCTCTTCGTGGACAACATCTTCCGCTTCACGCAGGCGGGCTCGGAAGTGTCGGCGCTCCTCGGGCGCATGCCCTCGGCGGTCGGCTACCAGCCGAACCTCGCGACCGAGATGGGCGAGTTGCAGGAGCGCATCACCTCGACGCGCACCGGCTCCATCACTTCGATTCAGGCGGTCTACGTCCCGGCGGACGACTACACCGACCCGGCGCCCGCGACGACCTTCGCGCACCTCGACGCCGTCACCGCGCTCTCGCGCCAGATCGTCGAGCTGGGCATCTACCCGGCGGTTGACCCGCTCACCTCTTCGTCGCGCATCCTCGACCCGCGCATCCTCGGCGAGGACCACTACCGCACGGCGCAGGCCGTCAAGCAGATTCTCCAGCGCTACAAAGACCTGCAAGACATCATCGCGATTCTGGGCCTGGACGAGTTGTCTGAGGAGGATAAGCTGGTCGTCGCGCGCGCGCGCAAGGTGCAGCGATTCTTCTCGCAGCCCTTCTTCGTCGCGCAGCAGTTCACGGGCATGGAGGGCAAGTACGTCCCCGTCGCCGACACCATCAAGGGCTTCCAGGAGATCATCGACGGCAAGCACGACGACCTCCCCGAGCAAGCCTTCTACATGGTCGGCACCATCGAAGAGGCGCGCGAGAAGGCCGCGAGGATGGCCGCAGGAGCTTAATGATGAACGATGAACGCGGAACGATGAACTAAAAGCAGGCCGTCTTACAGTTCATCGTTCCGCGTTCATCGTTCCTACTTCCAACCATGCCACTTCAACTAGACGTTATCACGCCGGAGCGGCGCCTGCTGTCGGAGCAGGCGGACGCCGTGACCGTGCCCGGGCTCGGCGGCGAGCTGGGCATCCTGCCCGGCCACACGCCGCTCATCTCCGCGCTCCAGACGGGCGTGCTCTCCTACACGCAGGGCGGGGCGACGCGTCGGCTGCTCGTCTCCGGCGGCTTCGTCGAGGTCAACAACGACCGCGTCTCCGTCCTCGCCGACCTCGCCGAGTTCCCCGAAGAGGTGGACGCCGCGCGCGCCCGCGCCGACCGCGAAGAGGCCGAACGCCTCCTCGGCGGCTTCACCGGCACGCCCGAAGAGATGGCCGACATACGCGCGCGCCTCGACCGCGCCAGCACGCGCCTCCAACTCTCCGCGGGCGACCCGGGCCGCTAAAAACTTCAACAACTAACGGGGCGCGCACGACCTCTCGACGGTCGTGCGCGCCTTTCTTTTTGACTTAAATCATCAGAAGTTTTTTCATCTTTTCTTCGTTTCATGCTTGAAACATTTGCCCGCGCGTGGCATAATGGCGACCTCAAACGTTGACGGCGGTCGGAACAGGCAAGGGGGCTTTAAAGGGATGTCACAGGCGGCGCCGGAGGCGCTCAAAAACGTTGTCGAGATGCCGCGCGAGGTCTCGGGCGCGGCGACGCAGGACGACCAGTTAATCGAGTCTTCCCTGCGCCCGCGTTCGCTCGAAGAGTACGTCGGGCAGCCGAAGATCACGACCAACCTCAAGATTTTTCTCCGCGCGGCGAAGGCGCGGCGCGAGGCGCTCGACCACGTCCTCTTCTTCGGCCCGCCGGGCCTGGGCAAGACGACGCTCTCGCAGATTATCGCCTCCGAGATGGACGCGCCTTTGAAGAGTGTGAGCGCGCCCGCCATCGAGCGCGGCGGCGACCTCGCGGCGGTGCTGACGAACCTGCAAGAGGGGGAAGTCCTCTTCATCGACGAGATTCACCGGCTCAAGCCGCAGATTGAAGAAGTCCTCTACCCGGCGATGGAGGACTACCAACTCGACATCATGATCGGGCAGGGCACGGCCGCGCGTTCGATTAAGTTGGACCTGCCCAAGTTCACGCTCGTCGGCGCGACGACGCGCGCGGGGCTCATCACGGCGCCTTTGCGCGGGCGCTTCGGCATCGTCTTTCACCTGGACTTTTACTCGCAGAAGGACCTCGAAATCATCGTCCACCGCTCGGCCGAAATCCTCGGCGTGGAGATGGAGGCGTCGGGCGCTTCGGAGATCGCGCGGAGGGCGCGCGGGACACCGCGCATCGCGAACAGGTTGCTCAGGCGCGTGCGCGACTATGCGGAGGTTGAGTACGACGGGCGCGTGACGCGCGAGGTGTCGCGGCGCGCCCTGGACGAGATGGAGGTGGACAAGTTCGGTTTGGATGAAATCGACCGGAAGGTTCTGACGACCATCATCGAGAAGTTCGACGGCGGCCCCGTCGGCGTCGGCACCATCTCGGCCTCCATCAGCGAGGAGCGCGAATCAATCGAAGAGATCATCGAGCCGTACCTCATCCAGATCGGCTTCCTCAACCGCACGCCGCGCGGACGCGTCTGCACCCCCGCCGCCTACAGGCACATGGGGTTCACGCCGCCGAAGCGGAAGGATTGAGTTTCGGCCTCGTCAAGAGGTCGAAAGTAGCCGGGCGGGCGCGCGTTGGTGGATCGGGAGCCGTTGACGCCGCCCGCCTCGGTGTATCTTAGAACGAGGAACGATGAACTGAAGGCATGAAGCTTTCAGTTCATCGTTCCTCGTTCCTCATTCAGCGTTGTTATTGGGGCTTGGCTGGCGGCGGCGGGGCGGTGTCGCGCTTGATGTTAAGGGTGACGTGGACGAGGCGCTTGTCGTGGTCGGCCTTGGTCTGGCTGACGACCTTGAGCGCGGGGAAGGCGTTGCCGGCGCGCGCGGCGTCGCGTTGGAACTCGGTCACGCTCTTCTTAACGAACTCTTCGAGATAGCCTTCGTCGTAGACCTCTTTGTGGAGGAGGCGCCAGCGGCCGCGCAGGTTATTCGTCGCGACCTCGTCGAGCCCCTCGATGACGAGGTCGCCCATGTAGTACTGCGGCCCCTCCGTGATGTGGAAGCGGTACGAGACGCTGCGCGCCGTGTCGTCGAACTCGGTCTCGGGGCGGACGCGCGCGCCGATGTAGCCCTTGCGGCCGTAAGCCTTGCGCACGCGCCCGAGCCCGTTCGCGATCTTGACGGCGTTGGCGACCTCGCGGTTCCTCATCCCGAGCGCGGCGTCCAACTCCTGCGCGGTGAGCCCCGTGTTGCCGTCCCACGTGGCCTTATCCCAGACGTAGATTGAGCCCTCGTCCACGCTCATCGCGACCGCGACGCCCTTGCACTCGGGGCTCGCCTCGGGCGTGACCTTCGGCGGGCTGAAGGCTGCGCGCAGGTAGCCGCGCTCGTGGTAGAGCGGCAGCAGGTTGCTCTCGACGAATCCGCCGACGTATGCGCGCGAGTAGTCGTTGTCGAAGATGCCGCCCGACTTCGTCACCAACTGCTCTTCGGGCAACGCGCGCGCGCCCGCGTAAGTAATCTTGCAGACGTGCAGGCCCGGCCCCTTGACGCTGTAGAGGTGAGAGATTTTTTTGTCTAAGGGGTTCTCCGAAAGATCGTACTGGACCGTGCCCTCTATCTTGCGCTCGTTGAGTAACTCTGTAAGCGCCTGCCGAATCTGCTCCGTGACGCCGCCGGACTCGGGCGCGGTGCCGTCGAAGGCCGGGAGCTTGCGGCGGACGGCCGCGTTCAGTTCGTCGTCGGTGAACCAGACGAAGTTGTCGAACGAGACGGGCATCGTCCACTTCCGCTCGACGACCTCGAAGGTGAGCACGGACTTGTCGGTCGTCCCCTTGAGCTTGTAACTGAGGTTGGTGAAGAGGCCCGACTCCAGCAGGCGGTTAGCGGCGGCCTCCACGTCGTCGATGACGACCGTCTGGCCCGTCGTGAGGCCGCTCTTCCCGAGCGCCTCGTCCTCCTTGACGCGTTCGAGTCCCTTGAACTCTATCCGGTCGAGCTTGATGGACTGCTGCGGCTGAGGCTGTTGCCGCGCGCCCGTGGTCGCGGCGAACAGGAGGCACGCGGCGAAGAGCGCGACGACGAACTTCACACGATGAGGCGCTGACAAAAACACTAAGTTTCTCCGTTTGACGTTGAGATTGATGCCGGGGAGCCGAAGCATTTTAACAGCCTCGCGCGGCAGACCGAAGCGAAGCTCGCCTGCCGGGAGCGCGGGCATCCCTGCCCGCCAAAGCGTGCGCCAGCACGCTTAACCGTGAAGCGCCATACATCAATCTTGATGTATGGCGCTTCGTCGTATTCGCGCTGCGCG
>DASVGG010000056.1:0-97586 GCA_036379655.1 Pyrinomonadaceae bacterium | reverse complement strand
CGGCGAAGCGATGGTGGCGGACGTGCGCGACTTCATGAAGGAGCGGCTGCCCTCCTACATGATCCCCTCGGCCTTCGTCCTGCTCGAAGCCATCCCGCTGACGCCCAACGGCAAGCTCGACAGGGCCGCCCTGCCCGCGCCCGGAGAGGGCAGGCTGGCTTTGAAAGCGCAGTTCGTCGCTCCGCGTGACGCACTGGAATCGGAGCTGGCGCAAATCTGGCAGGATGTCCTCGCCGCGCCCACGGTCGGGGTGCAGGATAACTTCTTCGACCGCGGAGGCCACTCGCTGCTGGCGGTGCGTTTACTGGCGCGTATCCGGCAGACGATGGGCGTTAACCTCCCGGTGTCCGTGTTCTTCAAGCAGCAGCCGACCATCGAACACCTCGCCCTGTACATCCGGCAGCAATCCGGCGGGCCGCGCCAGGAGTTTTCACCCCTGGTCGAGATTCAGCGCGGGACATCCGGGACTGCCTTCTTCTGCGTCCACCCGTCCGGCGGCAACGTCCTGTGCTACGCCGAGCTGGCGCAACATCTCGGCGCGGACCAGCCCTTCTACGGGCTACAGGCGCACGGGCTGGACGGCGCGCGGGTGCCCCTCAACAGTATCGAAGAGATGGCCGCGTCCTACGTCGAGGCCGTACGCGCGGTGCAACCCGACGGCCCCTACGCGCTGGGCGGGTGGTCGATGGGCGGCCTCATCGCCTTCGAGATGGCGCAACAACTTCAAGCGCAGGGGCAGCAAGTCTCCCTGCTGGCGTTGATAGATACGATGGTGCCGGCGCCGGAGAATCAGTTCGCCGAGCCGGACGAGCTTTCACTCATGGCGAACTTCGCGTTGGACATGGGGCTTTCGTTGGAGAACCTGCGGCTCGCGCCCGACGAGTTGCGGAGACTGAATCCCGAGCAGCAACTAGGTTACGTGCTCGAACTGGCGACGGAGGCCCACGTGCTGCCCCCCGACGTAGAGCTGTCGCAGATCGAGCGGCTCTACACCGTGTTCAAAACCAACGTCCGGGCGATGCTCGATTACGCGGCGCGGCCCTTCGCGGGGCGGCTCACGTTCATCAAGGCGGAAGAAATAATGGAGGGGCAGGGTGACCAGCGGGGGAGTTGGGACGACTTCACCCTCGAAGGCGTAGACCGGGTCAACGTCCCCGGCAACCACTTCACGATGGTGCACGCGCCTCACGTCAAAGCCCTGGCGGAGTCCCTGGCGCGGAGCCTTGAGAAGTCCGCGGCGCGCGTCTGAGATTTAGTCTCGGAGGCCCGCGCCCCGTCTCGTCACGAAAAAAGCACGCGCCGATTTGTTTAAATCGGCGCGTGCTTTTTAAAGCGGGGCGTAAGGTTGGGAGAGCAGCTTCGGCGGGGCTAAAGTCCGTTCCGCCGGCGCGGGCGGGTGCGCGGCTACACCGTGACGGGTTGAAACAGCTCGATCAATCTTCTCTCCTGCGCGCTCGTATCACGGTGCTCGTCGTTAAGACTCTGCACCAGCATCTCCTGGGCGATGCTGGCAAACCCCTTGATCTGGCCGAGGTCAATCCCCGCGCCCACCAGGTAGGCGATTGATTCGAGGTCGAATCCGTGCAGCGGGAAGACGCTGGAATTGGTAATCTTCCGATACATCACTTCGATCCAGTCGGCGGCCTGCTGCCAATCCATCGTCTGGTGCTTCCAGCTATAGCCGGCCCCGGTGAGCCCGTATTTCTTCGCCTCGTTGTGAATCGGCACTTTGATGTCGTGGTAGTAGAGCTGCGCGCGATAGAAGGTGGGCGAAGTTTGCTCTATGAAGTCGATGGTCTCCTGAACGGTCTCGTCCGTCTCTCCGGGGAAGCCGACGATGAATGAGGCGAGCGTCGTCACGCCGTTCTTCTGGAGCTTCGCGATGCCGTCCATGTAACGCTCTTTCTTGGCCGCCTTGTTCATGTTTTTAAGAATCGTGTTGCTGCCGGACTCGATGCCTAAAAACACCCCCTTGCACCCGCTCTCGGCCAGGAGCTCGAACGCCTCGTCGTCCGAATTCGAGCAGCGGTACATCGAATACCAGTTGAAGTCGAACTTGTTCTTAATCATCATCCGGCAGAGGTCTTTGAACCGGGGCAGGGGTATGTTGAAAGTGTCGTCGATGAAGATGAGGTTTTTCACGCCGTGCCCCTTCAGGTAGCGCATCTCCTTTTCGACGGCGTCCAGACCCGTCAGCGTCAGCTCGCCCGCGAGGAACGGGTACGAGCAGAACGAGCACTTGAAGGCGCAACTGCGCGCGGTGCGCATCGAAACGGTCGGCGTGATGAAACTCTGCTCGAAGAAGCTCCAATCGAGAATGTTCTCGTCGAGGTCGTTGCTTTCTATCGCCTTGGCCGTCTTCTCGAATTTTACGCCGTCCGTGGTGTAGATCAGGTTGGGAACGTCGCCGAGGCTTTTCTCGGGCTCGTCCCGCAGTTGGTGCAAGACCTGATTCAAGGTCGCCTCGCCCTGCGAGTCGTAGACGTACACGTCCGCGCCGAGTTTCTTCCACAAGAACTCCTGCGTCGCGGCGTCGTGATGCGTGTGAAGGTTAAAGATGTGCGGCCCGCCGACGATGATCTTCGTCTCCGGGCAGTGTTGGCGAATGAACTCGACTAAATCCGCTATCGGCTCGTCGTCAACGTAGTAGGTGGTGGTGATCGCCACGGCGTTGGGCGACTGTGCCAGCAGCTCGGCGAACCTGTCTTTCTCTGAGTTATAGAAATTAATGATCTCGACGTTGAGGCCGCGCCGGCTCAAATAACTCTTGAGGTAGCAGACGGCCAGATTCGGCAGCTTGAAGACGTTTAGCTCGGGGTCCACGCCGGTCGCCTTGGTCAGAACCTGATTCAGGAGGTTGGTGTAGGTGATGCGCTCCCCGCGGTAAATGAGAGAGTTAATCTTGCTGCTCCGATAGCCGCCGGAATATTTCTCTCCCAGTTTCTGCGCCTTTAAGGTGTGTCCGAAGTCAAGGTCGTTGTAGCCGACGATGACGCAGTCGAGTTTCGATGTATCTGACATGAGAGTCCTCCGTTAAAGTTACAGGGTAGGGGTTCGTCTTCGTCAGCTATTGCTGCTGCTGCTCGGCGGCTCTACCCATCTTAGCTTCCTGAGCAGACAGTCTCTCGCGGGCCTCCGGCCGAGTTCGTCAGTCGATGAGCATCGAGCGGGCGTCGTCCTCGGAGACATCTTCCACCTCCGCCAACAGGCTGATTAATTCTTCCTCGTCGGCCCGCTCGGCCTGACATTGCACGACGACGCTGGCCAGCCCGGCCACGGTGGGGTGCTCGAACAGGGAGCGCAGCGGCAGCTCGATGTTGAAGCCCTTGTTGATGAGCGACACGAGCTTGATGGCGAGGATGGATTCGCCGCCGAGTTCGAAGAAGGTGTCGTGGATGCCGACCCTGTCAACCTGAAAGACTTTGCCCCAGATGCCGGCCAGCAGCTCCTCGGGCGGCGTGCGCGGGGCGGAATATTCTTCGCCCAACCGGGGGCGCTCACTCTCCGGCGCGGGCAGGGCGTGGCGATCTATCTTCCCGTTAACGTTCAGCGGCATCTCCGCGAGCCAGACGTATTGGGCCGGGATCATGTAGTCCGGCAGCTTCGCGCCGAGGTAGCGGCGCAACTCGCCGACCGTCGGCGCCGGCTCCTGCTCACTCACCACGTAGGCCACGAGGTGTCGCTCTCTCTGTTCGTCCTCTCGCACCACCACTACGGCTTCGCGAATCGCCGGGTGGTGGTTGAACATGGCTTCAATCTCGCCCAGCTCGATGCGGAAGCCGCGCACCTTCACCTGGTGATCGACCCTCCCGACGAACTCCACCGCCCCGTCGTCCTGGCAGCGTACGAGGTCGCCCGTCCGGTACAACCTCGCCCCCGCCTCGCGGCTGAAGGGGTGCGGGACGAACTTCTCCGCCGTGAGTTCGGGCCGCCGCAGGTATCCTCTCGCAAGGCCGTCTCCCCCGATGTAGAGTTCCCCCACGACCCCGACCGGCACGGGGCGCGCCTGCTCGTCGAGCACGTATAATTCGGTGTTCGATAACGGCCTGCCGAACGGCAGATTGTTCGCCCCGGCCTTGACCCCGTCTACGCTCCACCAGGCCGCGAAGGTGGTCGTTTCCGTCGGCCCGTAGACGTGCAGCAGACGCTCCGGGCCGCTGCCCTCCGACACTCGCCTGACGCATTCAACGTCCACCATCTCCCCGCCGAACAGCAGGTGCTTAAGGGTGCTAAAGCCTTCCGGGTGCTGGCGTGCCATCTGATTGAACAGGGCGGTGGTCAGGAACAACGTGCTCACGCCGTCGCGTTTAAGCTGCGCGGCGAGGGTCGCGGGCGAGAGCAGCGCCTCGCGGTTGATGCCGACCAGCCGCGCGCCGTGCAGGAGCGCCCCCCAAATCTCGAACGTGGCCGCGTCGAAGGAGGCGTTAGACGCCTGAGCCACCACGTCGGCCCCGTCCAGTTGAACGTAATTGGAATTGCAAACCAGCCGCGCGACGGCGCGGTGTGTGATGCAGATGCCTTTCGGGGTGCCGGTCGAGCCGGAGGTGTACATGACGTAGGCGAGGTTGTCGGCGCCGACTGTAACGTCCGGATTATCCGTGCTCTGCCCCGCGAAATCTTCCCACTGCGTGTCGAGGCACATCGCCCGTTCCCGCCGCGACGGCAAATTATCCAGCCAGCGCTCCTGCGTTAACAGGAACTCGACTTTCGCGTCTTCGATCATGAAGGCGATGCGGTCGAGCGGATTCTGCGGGTCGAACGGGACGTAAGCCCCCCCGGCTTTGAGGACGCCGAGGAACCCGACAATCATCTCGACGCCGCGTTCCATGTAGATGCCGACCGCGACCTCGGGCCTGACGCCACGGCCACGCAGGTAGTGTGCGACCTGATTGGCACGCCCGTTCAGTTCTCGGTAGGAGAGCCGCTCGTCGTCAAAGACGACGGCAATCGCTTCGGGCGTGCGCGCGGCCTGCTCCTCGAACAACTCTTGAACACTCTGCCGCCACGGGTAGTCGGTGGCGGTGTCGTTCCATTCCCATAGGATTCGCCGCCGCTCGGGTTCGGTCAGCAGTGTCAATTCGGAGATGCGCCGGTGCTCCACGTTTTCCGCGATGCCGTCGAGCAACGTCCGAAGGTGGCCGAGCATTCGCAGGATGGCCGAGGCATCGAACAGCCGCGGGTCGTACCTCAAGATGAGCGACAACTCCGAGCCGTCGGACGCGCTTAAAGCGAGGGGATAGTTTCCGCCTTCAAACGTGCGCAGCGTCCCGACCTCGCGACTGCCGCGCCCTTTCGGGGCGGTAATCGGAAAGTTTTGGAACGCGACGATGCTGCTGAACAACGGGACGCCGCGCGGCACGTCGCTCCACCCCTGCACCTGCGTGAGCGGACTATACTCAAACTGCCGCGCTTCGCTCTGGCGCGCTTGCAGGTCTTGCAGCCATGCGATCAGGGGCGTCTCCGGCGAGACGCGCGCGCGCACCGGCAGGTTGTTGATGAAGAGTCCGACCATCGTCTCGATCCCCGGCAGGGTGGCCGGGCGTCCCGCGCTCACCGACCCGAAGACCACGTCGCGCTCGCCGCTGTACCTGCTCAGCAGTAGAGCCCACGCGCCTTGCGCGACGGTGTTCATGGTCAACTGGTGTTGCCGCGTTAGTGCTTGCAGGGCCGCGGTCGTGGACGTGGAAAGCTTAAGCTGGTACTCCGAGTAGGCTTCCTCCCGCCCCCGCGAGCCACCCGACACACGGTCTATGACGAGCGGCGTCGGGGTCGTAAAGCCTTTGAGTGTTTCCCGCCAGAACTCTTCGGCTTTTGATAAATCCTGCCGTTGCAGCCACGCTATATAATCCCGGTACGGGTGGCTCGGTTCGAGGCGCGGCTCGCGCCCCTCGGCGAAGGCTTCGTAGAGGTCGAAAGCCTCCTTGAAGACCATCGCCATCGACCAGCCGTCAACCACGAGGTGGTGGTGAGTTAAGACCAGTTGGTGCGCCTCGTCGCTGACCCGGAAGAGGGCCAGGCGCAGCAGCGGCGCTTTGTTGAGTTGGAACCCGCGCCGCCGGTCCTCCACGAGGTAGGCGTCCAGCCTCTCCTGCTGCTGTCCTGGAGGTAGCCCGCGCCAATCTTCGAGTTGAAAAGGCAGCTCCACGCGCCGCCCGACCACTTGCAGCGGCTTCTCCACGTTCTTCCAGACGAAGGCCGTCCGGAACGCCGGATACCGGTCAATAATCTGTTGCCATGCACGCCGGATCGCCGAGACATCCACGTCATGCAATTCGCAGTCGAATTGCGTGACGTAGAGACCCCCTTCCGGCGCGTACAGCCCGTGAAAAAGCAGACCTTCCTGCATCGGCGACAAAGGATACGCATCTTCTATGTTCTTGGCGCTCACCTGGCTGTCTCCTCAATAATCGGCTCACCCGCCGAAGTCGATTTCGCTAAAAGCCAAATCGAGCTCGTCCTGATTCAGCCCTATCAGCGGGAAGTCGGAAGGGGTGAAACCTCCGGCCTCCGCCGACTGACAATGCGCTATCAATTCGCGCAAAGCCCTCATGTACTCCGTGACGACTCGCTGAATCGTCTGCACCCGGTGTAACTGCTCGTTGTAGGTGCAGCGCACCTGCAACCTGCCCTGCATCACGGCCACCAGCACTTCTATCGCGTAGCGCTGACGCCCGCGCGCGCTCTGCTGTGGCCCGCCGCGCTCGCGCGCGCCGGCGAACGGCGAATCGGCGTCGAGCACCTGATCCAGTTGGCCGAGGTAGTTGAAGCTCAACTCCACGGGGGCGTCGCCCTCCAACTGCTTTCTGATTTCCGGCTCGTTGCTCAAGTAGCGCAGCGCGCCGTAGCCGATGCCCCCGCCCCGCACCCGGCGCAACTGTTCTTTCACCTGCTTCAAGGCGTCGCCTATCGTCTCGACGCCTTCGAGGTCTAGCACGACCGGGTACACGCTGGTGAACCAACCGACCGTGCGTGAGAGGTCGAGGTCGTCATAGATTTCTTCGCGCCCGTGCCCCTCCATCTCCAACGCCAGCCGCCGCCGCCCCGTCCACTTCCCCACGGCCTCCGCCAGCGCCGTCAGCAGCGCGTCGTTGATCTGCGTGTGGTACGTGGCGGGGACTTCCTGCAACAGGGCGCGCGTCTCTTCCGCCTCCAAGTGCTCCACGACGCTGCGGCTTGAGCCGAGCGTCCTCTCCCCGCCTTTGTGGTCGAGGGGTAAAGGCACCTCGGCCGCCGCGCGCACCACGTCCGACCAGAAGGTCAACTCCTCCCGCGCGCGCGCGGCTTGTGCGTACTCCGACAACCTCTCGCTCCACTGCCCGTATGAAGTGGTCTTTGCGACCTGACTCGCCCCCTCGACACGCCCGTCCTGCTCTAACCCGCGCGCCACGTCCTCCAGCAATATCCGCCACGACACGCCGTCCATCGCCAGGTGGTGTACGACCACCAGTAATCGCTGCCCCGCGCGCGCGCCCATCTCTATCAACCCGACCCTTATCAACGGCCCTTCCTCCAGATTCAACCCGCCCTGCAACACTCCGGCCCTCGCCTCCAGCGCCGCCTCTCGCTCTTCTTCACTTACCCCGCTTAAATCTATCTCTTCGACCCGCACCTGCCGCGCCGCCTCGGCCCCCGCGTAGTGCTGTCGCCACGCGCCGGACAAGTCACGACCGAACCTCAGACGTAACGCGTCGTGGTGCAGCACCAGCCGCTCGACGACTCGTTGTAACCGCGCCGCCGAAAGCGGACGCCTGACTTCGAGCAGCACCGACTGGTTGAAGTGATGCTGCTCGGCCAAACGCTGCTCGAAGAAGTAATGTTGAATGGGAGTCAGAGGGACTTCGCCCGTAGCCGGGCCTTGCGGGGCCGCCGTGGGCGCGTCCGCCTGGTCGGCGAACTGCGCCAGTTCGCCGATGGTCTGGTGGCGAAAGATGAGTTTAGGGGAGAGTTGCAAGCCGGCCTGGTTGGCGCGGGCGACGATCTGGATGGAGAGGATCGAGTCGCCGCCCAGCTCGAAGAAGTTGTCGTGGATGCCGACGCGCTCAAGCCCCAACACCTGCTGCCAGATCGCCGTCAACGTCTCTTCGACGGCGGTGCGCGGGGCCGCGTGAGTTTCTCGCGGGCGGGACGGTGCCCGTTCGGGCGCCGGCAACGACGCACGGTCTACCTTGCCGTTGGGCAGGCGCGGCAATTCCGCGAGCAACGCAAACGCCGAGGGAACCATGTAGTCCGGCAGCCTGCGCTCCAACGCGCCGCGCAGCTCTTCGACCGAAACGAGCGGGTCGAGTCCCTGTCCGTCGCCGCCCGTCATTGAATGCTTGTTCGTCGGGACGACGTATGCCACGAGGCGCTGGCGCCCCGGCTCGTCCTCGCGCGCGACGGCGACGGCCGCCTGCACGCCCGGCTGCTCGCACAGCGCCGCCTCTATCTCGCCCAACTCGATGCGGAAGCCGCGAATTTTTACCTGATGGTCGATGCGCCCCAGATACTCGATGGTCGCGTCGGGGAGGTAGCGCGCGAGGTCGCCCGTCCGGTACAGGCGTCGTCCGGGCTCCGCGCTGAACGGGTCGGGGATGAAACGCTCGGCCGTCAGGTCGGGGCGATGAAGGTAGCCACGCGCCAGCCCGACGCCGCCGACGTGCAGCTCGCCGCCGCACCCTATCGGCACGGGCTCCAGTCGCGAGTCCAACAGGTAAATCTGGATGTTCGAGATCGGCCGCCCGATGAGTACGCCGCGCCGCTCGTCGTCGGCCTTGCAGGTGCGGAAGGTGGCGTCGATGGATGTCTCGGTCGGCCCGTAGAGGTTGTGCAGTTCGGCGTCCGTGCGCTCGAAGAACTTTTCCTGGAGGTCGGAGGTGAGTGCTTCCCCGCCGCAGAAAACGCGCCGGAGGTGTTTGCAGTTACGAAGGCCCGGCTCATCTAAAACGACCCGCAGCATCGAGGGTACCAGTTGCAACGTCGTGATCTTGTGTCGCGCGACCGCCTCGACGAGGTACGCGCTGTCCCGGTGCCCGTCGGGCTCCGCGATGTGGAGGCGTGCGCCGCTAAACAGCGGAACAAAGATTTCCCAGACCGACGCGTCAAAGCTGAAAGGTGTCTTTTGCAGGAGGCTGTCGGCCTCGGTCATCGGGAAAGCTCTTTGTATCCAGAGCAGGCGGTTGCATATCGCGCCGTGGGAGATCATGACCCCCTTCGGGCGGCCCGTAGAGCCGGAGGTGTAGATGACGTAAGCCAGATTGTCTAAGCCGACGCCGCCCTCGATCTTCTTGTCGCTCTGCTTCTCGATGACCTGCCAGTCTTCGTCGATGCAGACCACCTTGGCCGCCCCGGCGGCCCCTTGACCGACGGGGGCGAGCGCGTCTAAAACTCCTCTGAGCCGCCCCTGCGTGACGACCACGCGCGCCCCCGTATCCTCAAGCATCAGCGCCAGCCGCTCCGCCGGATACTGCGCGTCCAACGGGACGTACGCGCCGCCCGCTTTGAGGATGCCAAGCAATCCGACCACCATCTCGACCGAACGCTCCATGAGAATCGCCACGCGCTCGTCCGCCACGACGCCCGCGCGCCGCAGGTGTCGCGCCAGCCGGTTAGCCCGCGCGTCCAGTTCGCGGTAGCTCATGCGCCGCCCCCCACATTCCAGAGCGACAGCGTCGGGCGTTCGCCCCGCCCGCGCTTCAAACAACTGGTGGAGGCAGAGCGTGTTGACCCGGGCCTGCGGAGTCCGGTTGAAGTCCGAGAGCAACTGCGCGCGCGCCCCGGCGTCGAGGATGTTAACCGCGCCGACCGCCGCCCCGGCTCGTCCCATCAGGCTCGTCAGGGCGGCCCGCCATTCCGCCGACAGGCGCTCTATCTCGCCCGTCTCATAAAGGTGAGCGTCGTAGTGCCACTCGGCGATGAGGCCGCCGCCGGTGTGGCGTAGGCAGCGCAGCAGTACGTCAAAGCGGCTGGTGTAGGCCGAGGCCCTGACGAGCTTGAAAAGCAGGCCGCCGGAAGAAGGCACCTCCTGAACGTCATCACCGACGAACTCATAATTAAAAGATATGTAAGGGGCCGTCTTCTCGCCGCCGCCGCCCGCCGCCGCGTCTGCGCTCCCGCTCGGCCCCCAGTCGAAGAACTCCTGCCACTGTTGCGCCTCCCGCGCCTGCCGCTCGATTTCCCGCAGCAGCTCGTCGAAGGGCAGTTCGTCGGAGAGCCGCGAGCGGATGGGAAGGAGCCGTGCGAAGAGACCGAGGGCGGTTTCCAACTCTTCGTAATTGCGCCCGCTCGTGGCCACGCCGGTGACGATTTCGGTCTCCCGTGTCAGTCGCCAGAGCAGGAGTTGAAAACATCCGAGCAGCAGGGTTGAGAGCGACACGTCGAGCCCGCCCGCCAGAGCTTCCAAGCCTGCCAGTGTCTCGGCGTCAATCTCCACGGACAGGACCCGAGGGTCAAACTCATATTTTTCCGTCACGGATTTTTTCAGCGGGAGACTTAAAGCTCCGCGCCCGGCAAAATTATTTTGCTGCCAGTAAGCTCTGCCGGCCGCCGTCTCTTCCGAAGCGAGGATTTCATTCTGCCAGTCGGAGAAATCCGCATACTGCATCGGGGCGTAGGCCGTCTCTTCCCCGGCCGGCCGCCCCGCGCAGTGTCGCGCGATCTCGTACAACAGATTCTTCAGCCCGGCCGCGTCCATGCAGAGGGCCGGCAAGCTGACCAGCAAGGTGTGCCCGTCGGGGGCGGTCTTAACCAGCCGGAGACGCATGGGCTGGTTACCCTCCAAATCGACAGGAAGCCGTCCCATTTGGTGAAGCAGCGAGTTGATGCGGGCACTCTGTTCTGACGCCCCCACGTCGCTCAGGTCATGCTGCTCTAATTGCAGCAGGCCGTCGGCGGGGCTGATGACTTGGAGAGGAAAAGCCATGCCGGGCAGGCGGCGAAAAGCGGTTCGTAATATTTCATGGCCACCGACGACCTTGCGCAAGGCGGCCTCTAAGACTTGTGTGTCGAGGAATCCCTCGACGGTAATCACGCATTGGGCGCGGTAAGCTCTTTCATCGCCGCCCTGTTGCAACGACCAAAGGTGCGCCTGCTGCGGGGAGAGATGAAAGCCTTCGATTACACTGGTTGACATGAACTTACCTTCCTGATGCGGTTCGGCGGCGCGGGCACACGTAAGCCTCACGCGGCGCGTGCCCTCAAAGCTCGCGGGGTTTCGGCCGCGGAGGTCAGACCACCCCCTGTCGAGTTTGATCTGAACCCGACCGGCCCGGCGCTTGTTTTTTGAATCTTTATTTAGGCCACGCCGACGGGACTGTCCTCGTCCGCCGTCTGTCTCGCCTCTTGCTCCGGCGCTGAGGAGACGCCGGCCGCGGGCTTCCTCCGCCCCGCCAGCTTCCTCCGGGCGGCGTCTTTGAGCTGCTCCGATTCCGCCGCCTGTCGCACCCTGCTCTGCTCGGCGACGGCGGCCTTCAACTCGCTCAACCGCGACGCGGGATTTTCGACGGCGGCGCTGAGCATGTTCGTGAAGTCACTCATCATCCGGTGCATCGTCGCGGCGTCGAAGAGGTCGGTGTTGTATTCGAGCGCGCCCATGAGAACGTGGTCTATCTCCGTCAGGTTGAAGGCCAGGTCGAGTTGGGCCGTGACCACCTTCATCTCCACGGGGCTGATGCTCAGGCCGGACAGTCGCACCGACGACTCGGGCATATTCTGGAGAGTGAGGTTGGCCTGGAACAGCGGCGTGTACCGCAAGTCGCGCTCGATCTTCAGCGCCTCCACGAGCCTGTCGAGCGAGACGTGCTCGTGGGCGTAACTGCCTAAGGCCACCGCCCGCACCCGTTGGAGTAGTTCGCCGAAGGTGGGGTCGCCGGCGAGGTCGGTGCGCAACGGCAACTGATTAACGAAGAAGCCGATGAGCCCCTCTATCTCCATCCTGTTTCGGTTGGCGAGGTCGGTGCTCACCACCATGTCTTCCGCCCCGGAGTAGTAATTCAGGAGAGAGTTGAAGCCCGCGAAGAGCGTCATGAACAGCGTCACACCCTCGCGACGACTTAAGACGCGCAACGACTCCGACAGTTCCGCGGTGAGGGCCACGTGCAGCCGCGCGCCCCGGAACGTCTGCTCCTCCGCGCGGGGCCTGTCCGTCGGCAAATCCAGCGTCGCCGGCGCCCCCGCCAGATGCTTCTTCCAGAACTCCAGTTGCCGCTCCAGGACCGCGCCCCGGAGCCACTCCCTCTGCCAGACGGTGTAATCAACGTACTGAAACGGCAACTCCGCGAGCGGCGAAGCCTCGCCCTTCGTGAAGGCTTCGTAGAGCGTCCCGAACTCGCGCATCAGCACGCCCACGGACCAACCGTCGGCGATAATGTGGTGCATCGTAAAGAGCACCACGTGGTCGTCCGCGGCCAGCCGCAGCAGGCGCACGCGGAGCAACGGCCCGCGCGCGAGGTCGAAGGGTTGGTGAGACTCTTCGGTCGCGCGTCGTTCGGCCTCGGCCTCGGCCTCACCTTGTGAGAGGTGGCCCAGGTCTTCCACCAGCAAGTTAACGTGCATCTCGTCGGCGATGAATTGCACGGGCTGTCCGTCCGTCGCCGGGAAGCTCGTCCTCAGGGATTCGTGCCGGCGGACGATCTCGTCCATGCTCCGCTCAAGCGTCTCGACATCGAGATGGCCTTTGAGGCGTGCGGCGCCCGGGCAGTTGAAGAACGCGCTTCCGGGCTCCAACTGATCCAGGAACCAGAGCCGCTGCTGCTCGTGAGAGAGGGGCAACGGCTGCTCCCGGCTCACGCGCCTGAACGGCAGCGGCCTCATATCGTGCCCCGCGCGGTGCGCCTCTTCGAGCACCTCGGCCATGTCGCGCAGGACGGGCGTCTCGAAGAAGTTATGCAACAGGAACTCGACCTCGAAAGCCTCCTGCACCCTTGAGCTGGCCTGCGTCGCCAGGAGCGAGTGTCCGCCGAGGTCGAAGAAGTTGTCGTCGAGGCCGACCCGCTCAAGGCCGAGCACCTCGCACCAGATGCCGGACAGTATCTCCTGCGTCGGCGTCCGCGAAGTCAGGTTATCGCCGCCGTCCATCTCCTGACGCGTGGCGTCGGGGGCGGGCAGCGCGCCGCGGTCAACTTTACCGTTCGCGGTGAGCGGCATCTTATCGAGTAGCTGGAAGCGCGAGGGCAGCATGTATTCGGGCAGGTGCTCCCGCAGGTAGGCGCGCAGCGCGGAGATTTCCGGCGTCTCCCCCGGCTCGGCGACTATGTAGCCGACCAACTGTTTACCGCCCGGCTCGACCTCTCTGGCGATGACCACACACTCAAGCACCCCCGCGTGTCGGGCCAGCACGGATTCGATTTCGCCCAGTTCGATGCGGAAGCCCCTGATCTTCACCTGCTGGTCCGCGCGACCGAGGATGTCCAGATTGCCGTCAGGCAGGTAGCGCGCCAGATCGCCGGTGCGGTAGATGCGTGCCCCCGCTTCGGAGGCGAACGGGTCGGGGATGAAGCGTTCCGCCGTGCGCCCGCTCTGGTTCAGGTAGCCGCGCGCCAGACCGGCGCCGCCGACGTAGAGCTCGCCGGGGATGCCGACGGGAACCGGATTGAGGTTCGTGTCCAGCAGATAGACTTGCGTGTTCGCGATGGGTCGGCCGATGGGCACCGACAGACCCTGAAGGTCGTCCCCGCCGGAGGCAGGGTCGTGGATCGTCGTGGTGATGGTAGTTTCGGAGAGCCCGTAGGCGTTGCTCCACTCCACCTCGTGCCAGACCAACTTCCGCCACTGCGACAGGCGCTCCCGCAAGACCCTGTCGCTGCCCACGATCATCAGCCGCAGAGACGTGGGGATTTGCTCGCGCGTGCGTTCCAGTTCGGAGACCCATTCGTGCCAGTAGGCGGCCGGGAGATTAAGGACGGTCAGGTCTTCCTCCTCGACGAGTTCGAGTAAAGCGTCGAAAGAAGACGTGCGCCGCGCGGGCCAGAGCACCACCCCCGCGCCGCTCGCCCAGGTCGGGAAGAGTTCTTCCGCCGCCACGTCAAAGCTCAGCGAGGCGAATTGCAGCACGCGATCCTGTGGTTGCAGGCCGTAGCGGCCGGCGAAGTAGGTGCTGTGGTTGACCAGCCCGCGGTGCGGTAGAAGAACTCCCTTGGGCTGTCCCATCGAGCCGGAAGTGTAGATGACGTAGGCCAGATTATCCTGCGTCACGTCCACCCGCGGATTCTCCTCACTCAGGTTTTTAAGTTCGTCCGGGTCGGCGTCGAGGAGGAACAGGCTGACGCCCGGCCGGCTGAAGTTTTCGGACAGCTCTTTCGTGGTCAGCAACAGGCGCGTCCGTGAATCTTCGAGCAGGTAGTCGCAACGCTCTTTCGGTAGCGTCGGCTCTATCGGCAGGTAAGCCCCGCCCGCTTTGAGTATCCCCAGCAGGGCGACCGTCATTTCCAACGACGGCTCCGTGCAGAGTCCCACGACCGTGTCCGGCCCCACGCCGAGCGACCGCAGGTGGTGGGCCAGTCGGTTCGCCCGCCTGTTCAATTCAGAGTAGGTCAGCCGCAGCCCCGCGGACACGACGGCGAGCGCATCGGGCGTCCGCTCGGCCTGAGCCTCGAAGAGGTGATGGATACACGGCTCGGGCGGATAGCCGACCCGTGTTTCGTTCCACTCGACGAGCAGTTGTCGGCTTTCGGCCTCCTCCAACATCGTCAGGTTCGAGACGCGCGCCTCGGGGTCGGCCACGATACTTTCGAGCAGCGTTTTCAAATGCTGCCCCATCCGCCTGATCGTCTCCGCCTCGTACAGGTCCGTGTTGTACTCGATGTTCCCGACGATCTGCCCGTCGCTCTCCCACAACACCAGCTCGATGTCGTAACGCACCGCCTTGTACTCGACCTCGACCGCGCTCAGCTCGATGTTTTCGAGTTTGAGCCTGCTGTCGGGCGCGTTCTGCCACGACAGAACGACCTGGAACAGCGGCGAGCGGCTCATGTCCCTCTCCGGGTTCAAAGCCTCCACCACCTTCTCGAACGGCACGTCCTGATTCGAGTATGCCCCCAGCACCACCTCGCGCACTTCTTTCAGCAAGTCGAGAAACTTCTGATCCGGTTTGACCTCACCCCTCACCACCAGGGTGTTGACGAAAAACCCGATGAGCTTCTCCACTTCCACGCGCGTCCGGTTCGCAATCGGCATCCCCACGAGCATCTGCTCCTGCCCGCTGTAGCGGTACAACAGCACCTCGAAGGCGGCCAGCACCGTCATGTACAACGTCACCGCCTCGCGCCTGCTCAACGCCTGTAACTTCGCCGTCAACTCCCGGCCGTAGCTGACAGCCTGCGTCGCCCCACGGTAGCTCAGCATCGCCGGCCGCATCTTGTCCGTCGGCAATTCCAGCACGGTCGGCGCGCCGGCCAACTGCTTCCGCCAGTACGCGACCTGCCGCTCCAGCACTTCGCCGCTCAGCCAATCCCTCTGCCACACGGCGTAATCGGCGTACTGGATGTCCAACTCTTCGAGCGGCGAATCCTCCCCCCGCAGGTAAGCTTGGTAGAGCGCGCCGACTTCCCTGACCAGCACGTCCATCGACCAGCCGTCGGCGATGATGTGGTGTACCGTGAAGAGCACGGCGTGCTCGTCCGTGTCCAGCCTGAGCAGGCGCACGCGCAGCAAGGGCGCCTCCTGTAGGTCGAAGGGGGCGGTGGCTTGTGCCTCGCTCGAACGCCGCACCTCGTGCTCACGCTCGGCCGGCAGGAGGTGTGTGATGTCTTCGACTATGAAGTTGAGGCGCAGCTCGGGCGCGATGACCTGAACGGGCTGGCCGCCGCCCGGCGCGAAACCGGTGCGCAGAGACTCGTGGCGGCGGAGCATTTCGTTGAGAGCCCGCTCGAAGACGGGAACGTCGAGCGGCCCCTTCAGGCGCACGGCCAGAGGAATATTGTAGAAGGAGTTGTCGGGCTCCATCTGATAGAGAAACCAGAGCCGCTGCTGGGCGAACGATAACGGTAACGGGCGGTCTCTGCCGACGGCCGACAGGGGCGGCGACTCCAGCCCGACCCCGTCCCTACGCGCTTCGTCTATCAACTCCGCCGACCCGGAGAGCAGGGGGGTGTCGAAGAGTTTCCGGAGTGGCAGCTCGACCCGGAAGGCTTCCCTGAGACGCGAGCTGAGTTGCGTGGCGTGCAGCGAGTGTCCGCCGAGGTCGAAGAAGTTGTCGTCGAGGCCGACCCGCTCAAGGCCGAGCACCTCGCACCAGATGCCGGCCAGCATCTCCTGCGTCGGCGTCCGCGGGGCGCGGTATTCGCCCCCGCCCGGCTCTTCGTCCGACGCGCCCGGCGCGGGCAGCGCCCGGCGGTCAACTTTACCGTTCGGCGTCAGGGGTAATTCCGCCAGCGTGACGAAAGCGTGCGGCACCATGTAGGCGGGCAACTTCTGCTTGATGAAGTCGCGTAGTTCGGGACTCGACGCGGGCGTTTCGGCGTTGACCACGTAGGCCACCAGCCGCTTATCCCCCTGCGCGTCTTCGCGCACCGTGACCACGCTCTGATGCACGGACGGGTGCCGGTCGAGGACTGCTTCGATCTCGCCCAGCTCGATGCGAAAGCCCCTGACTTTCACCTGATGGTCTGCGCGGCCCAGAAAGTCTATCTGCCCGTCGGGCAGGTAGCGCGCCAGATCGCCCGTCCGGTAGAGACGCGTTCCGGGCCGGGCGCTGAAAGGATTCGCGATAAACTTTTCCGCCGTCAGCTCCGGGCGCCCCAGGTAGCCGCGCGCGAGCCCCTCCCCGCCGATGTAGAGTTCACCGATGACGCCCACCGGGACGGGCCGCAGCCACTCGTCCAGCAAGTAAATCTGCGTGGCGGCAATCGGCCGTCCGATTGTCACGCCGCGCCGCGTGTCGCGCTCCATCACGCCGAACGTCGTGTACGTCGTGTCTTCCGACGGGCCGTAGAGATTGAGCACACGATCTACGTTCGTCTGCGCGTGAATTTGCTGCACGAGCTTGGGCGCCAGAGGCTCGCCCGCGAGGTTAATCACCCGCACCGTGTCGGGGACAGAGTTGGTGCGTATCAACTCCGTCATCGCGGAGGGCACGGTGTTGATGAGACGCACTTCCGCGGCGGCAGGCAAATCGGGTAGCTGCAACGCATTTTCGGCAAGAATCACCGCGCCGCCGACGCTGAGCGTGACAAACAACTCGAAGACAGAGAGGTCGAAGATGATTGAAGTCCCGGCCAGAACCCCCGACAGTTCTTCCGCGCTGAACTCCCGGCGGGTCCAGTGCACCAGCGTCAACGCGCTGTGATGTGTGATGGCGACGCCTTTGGGTTGGCCCGTCGAGCCCGAGGTGTAGATGACATAAGCCAGATTGTCGCTCGTTATCAGGTCGTCCGGGCACCCGTCACCCGCCGCCTCGATGAGCTGCCAGTCCGCGTCGAGGCGTATGACCCGAGCCGTGTGGCGCGGGAGGGTTCCGACAAGTCGCTCCTGCGTCAGCAGGAAGCCAAGCCGCGCGTCCTCCAACATAAACTTGAGCCGCTCGGACGGGTACGCCGGGTCGAGCGGGACGTACGCGCCGCCCGCCTTGAGAATGCCGAGCAGCCCCACGACCATTTCCGACGTGCGCTCCATGCAGACGCCGACCAATACTTCCGGCCCCACCCCGCCGCGTCGCAGATACGAGGCCAGGCGGTCGGCGCGACGGTTTAACTCGCGGTACGTCAAACGCTCCCGCCCGAAGATTAAGGCGACGGCCTCCGGGGTGCGTTGCGCCTGCTCTTCAAAGAGTTTTTGAAGGCTCTGCCCTTGCGGGAAATCAGCCGCGGTGTCGTTCCACTCCACCAGCATCCGCCGCCGCTCCTCCGCCGTCAGAATCGGAAACTCCGCGAGGCGACGCTCGGGGTCGGCCGCGATGGCTTCGAGCAGCGTTCTTATGTGTTCGAGCAGCCGCTGTATCGTGTCGCGGTCGAAACGTGTGCCGTCGTATTTGATGTTGAGCGCCAGGACCGGGGCGGGCGCGACCGTCATCGTGATCGGGTAATTCGCGGCCTGAAAGATGACCAGATTTTCGATCTTGAGGGCGCCGCCGCGCTCTTTCAAAGAGGCTTCCACCGGATAATTTTCATAGACCAGAAGAGAGTCGAACAGCGGGGTGCCGGGCGGAAGTTGGCTCCAACGCTGCACCTGCACGAGCGGGCTGTGCTCATACTGACGCGCCTCGACCTGCCGCTCTTGCAGTTCCTTGAGCCACGGCAGCAGCGGGCTTTCGGGCGGCACGCGGACGCGGACCGGCAGGGTGTTAATGAAGACGCCCATCATCGTCTCGAAGCCTTCGAGTTCGGCCGGGCGGCCCGACACGACCTCGCCGAAGACTACGTCCGTATCGCCGCTATAGCGTTGAAGGAGCAGCGCCCACGCCCCCTGCACCAGCGTATACATCGTCAGGCGGTTGACTCGCGCCAGCGATTGCAGGGCTTGAGTGACCTCGTGCGTGAGGGTAATGCCCTGTTCGCCATAAACCTGCTCCAGCATGGGGCTGTGCTCCGCCAACTGGTCCACGCGCAGCGGCGTGGGGGCGGTTATCCCTTGTAGTTGTTTGCGCCAGAAGGTTTCGGCACCGGATAAATCCTGCCCTTGCAGCCACGCGATGTAGTCGCGGAACGGACGGCTCTTCTTTATCTCAACGTCGCGCCCCTGTGAGAACGCTTCGTAAAAGGTGAAGACTTCTCCGAGCACCAGCGCGTAGCACCAGCCGTCGAGGATCAGGTGGTGGTAGTTCCAAACGAACTGATACCTGTCGGAGGCGAGGCGTATCAGCGCCAGCCGCATCAACGGCGCTTCCGATAAATCAAAGCCCCGCCGCCGCTCCGCCTCAAGGTAGGCTTCGAGCCGCTCCTGCTGCTGTGCCGGGGTCAGCTCGCGCCAGTCGGGCTTGTGTAAGATGAGCTGAGCCTCGCGGTTGACGACCTGCACGGGTTCGTCGAGGCCCTCCCAAACGAAGGACGTGCGCAGTATCGGGTGCCTGTCCATGACCCGCTGCCAGGCGCGCTCGAAAGCCGGAAGGTTCAGAGTGCCGCTCAGGGTGCAGTGCTTCTGTACGATGTATAAGCCCGTCTCCGGCTCGTAAAGGCTGTGGAACAACATCCCGTGCTGGACCGACGAAAGTGGGTAGAGGTCTTCGATGTGATGTTTGCTTTTCATCGGAATCATTTGCCTTTGCTGGTCTCGCTTATATTGAGCTTGGGTCGCGGCGGAATGCTCCTGGCGTGTGGGAAATCAGAGAGTGAGTGGTCACTGATTTCGGGAGACTGACGAGGTGCAACAAGCGTTCCCACAGGCGCGCTTGTCTGATGGATAAAGCTACCGCACGTTACGCCGGCAGCATAATCTCTTTAGGGTAGCTGTAGCTGGATAGTGAGGGAATGCCCGCGCGCGCCGGCACCTTCTTGCGTCATCTCGCGCTCAGCGGCGGTCAATGTAAATATGTAACTGCCGGTAAAGATACCTTCGCTCCCGGCGTAATAAAGCAACACCCCGAACCCGCAAAATTCTCGCAGTACGACTTGTTGTACTGCCCCCTGCTAACAAATTTAACTCCTTCAACTCTCAATTCATTTTTACCCAGTGATTTTGCTTGAAAGGACAAAGAAAAGTCCTTAAGAAGACACTCAACTTATCTTCAATAATTTCTCAGCACGCTATTAAGTAAATCTCAACGGACTCGGTATAAGCGAGAAGTGAACGATTCTAGTGCAAACGCTGAGTTGGGCTGATGAGCGGCAGCATCCAATGGTTCTACGTACGTCACCGCCGTGACGGGGCCAACCCCAGGCACGCTGTACAGCCGGTTGACGACCGCGTCTTCTATAACTATTCGTGCCAACTCCTGATCCGCCGCTTTAACCTGCTCATCCCGGTTCGACGAGCTGCCCGGTGGAACGACCGTCATGTAGCCGCCGCCGTCGCCATCTTCCTGCTCGGCCTGGCGCGACCCGGCCTCGGCCGAACGCCTGTCAGACCTTTACATCTCTTACCGGACCGCGGTCTACGACGTACTGGTTAAATGAGCTGCGGCACGAGTTAAATGAGCTGAAGGACGAGCCGCCGGGCGATTCGCGCGGGTGGGTGCACCTTCCCGGTTTGGACCAATTCTAGCCAGTCCCATCCAGTTTTCCGCACGCCGATTGGCTCCGTCGAAGGAGAGGAAAAGGGCTCGTAGAGCAGCTGTAAGATTTGGCCCTCTATCCAGAGAAGATCGTCGAAGTCTGCCATTACTTCCCGTGCGCACGCGGCGGGTCACTTACAGGACGGGCGCCTAGCCTCCACCCACATTTTCATACGACGCCCTCAGAGTCACAACCGGTTATGGCGGCGTTACCCCTATGGTCCAAGTTGTCGAATCAAAACCCCTTTTTCGCTATCCACTTCCCTACCCCCTCCCCAAAATGGATATTGATTTGCCAAGTATATTATGATACCCTCGCCGGCCATGACGACTGCCGCCCCGGCTTTACCACCATTCTCTATCAACCCAGACCCATCCCTCTTGTACCTTACGCCCGGCCTCGAAGCGGCGCTCCACAAGACGCGCTACGTGATCGAAAACCGTCAGGGGCTGACGGCCATCCTCGGCGATGTCGGACTCGGCAAATCCACGGTGCTCAGGTACCTCTATCAATCCTACGCTGCGCGCGAGGACTGCCGCACGGCCTTCCTCCACACACCCAGCTACAAAAGTGAATTCGCGTTCCTGAAGGCTATCTGCGCAGAGTTCGACGTGCCTCTAAGGCCCTCGCAGCAGCGTCAGGAGTCGGAATTGAACGGCTTTCTGATCGAGCAGCTCCAAGAGGGGCGCCTATGCGTCCTATTCGTCGATGAGGCCCAGAAGCTTCCTGGTAGTCAGCTCGAGCTCGTACGCACACTCCTCAACTTTGAGGATGGCAAGGTCAAACTGATCCAGATCGTCCTTGCCGCGCAGTTAGAAATCCGCCAGAAACTCGCCGACCCTTCGAAGAAGGCCATCCGCTCACGCATATTCGCCCCCTCTGTACTTGACCCCCTGAGCCTCAACGAAACTGTGGACATGCTCGACTTCCGCTGCCAGCGTGCGGGGATTCGTAACCCCTTCGAGCCGGCAGCCGTCGAGGCCGTCTACCGCGTGACGGGCGGCGTACCGCGCGAGGTTCTAAAGGTCTGCTCCATTTCACTGGAGATGGCGCGATCGCAGGGTTTGGACCGGATAGAACCGGATTTAGTCGAGGCTCTCTACCCGGAGGCCGTCTATGTCGGCGAATAAGATTTACTCCTTCAAGGACCTGATGGCTGCTAAGCGCGCGCAAGAGGAGGCGCGGGAGAGGGAGTTAGGTTCAGCACCGGTACCCAATCCACTACCCCTCCCCGATTCGGTACCCGTTCCCAATACTCCTCCGGTAACTGAAAAGGTACCGGTGCCCGATTTATCCTCTCCCCAAATAGCAACCCCTCCCCAAAAGACTACCGGTACCAAATCTCCCGGGCGTACCCCTGCCATTTCTCGCAGACCACCCCCGGAAACTACACTGGTGGTAGAAATACCACCCCTCCCGTGGGACGCGCCGCACTTGCGGCTCCCTTACGCAGTCTGGGAGCGACTCCGTGAACTGAAACCGGGACCTCGCGTCGTGGTCGAGGAGATCTACCGGGCGGCCGCTGGGTGGCACTCGGACGAGTGCGTAATCTCCATCCCAAAGCTCTCTTTACACTGCAAACTGGACGAAAAGCAGGTGAGGAAGTACCTGCTTGAAGTGGATGAGAAATACGTTAAAAGGCTGGGCGTCGTCAATGAAGGCACCGACGTCTCAGTACGCGGAATCCGCTTCAGGCTGCTACTGCCGCGCCTGGCGACCCCTCCCCAAAAACACACCCCTCCCCTATCGGGTACCGGTGGCTCTCAGCCACCCAATAAAGATAAAGATTTAAAAGAAAATTCTAATAAAGGCATTAACCGGCTTACGCCGGAGGAAATCCAATCCTTCACTGCAACCGTCGCGGATTTACTCGGAGAAGGACAATCCCTCGAAGAGGTCGAGACGCGATTCGCTCCCACCATGCATCCTGTCGATTGGGCAACGGTCCGCAGCACGGCGCTGGCGCAGGTGGCGCCTAAGAGAGGGAAATGATACTCCGGATGCGCGGCACATACCTGTCTCGCCGGCAGGTGACTGGCGTCGAGCGGATACGCCTCCAGCAGTTGGCCGGCCTTTTCTACCGTGAGCAACTCGGTTAAGTCCGGCTGATACCATTCGCCGGATGCCCAGCTTCTCAACGATCAGTCTTGGAAGCAGTTGTGCCTCGAAGAGATTGACCTCACCGCTTTCAATCGCTTCCCAGATATCCATCGAGAAGTCCAAAATGGGTAGGTACAGCCCTATAAAACTCCTCACCGAGATCTGTGTTTCACGCGACAGCAGGGTGCGGAGTTGCGAACCGACATTTAAGAGTTCTTAGCGGATGTATCGAGCTGGCCTGCCGCATTTGGTCTCCGAGGGTGGTCGCAGTTAGAGCCCACGGATCAAGTTGAGCAGTGAGGATAAGTTCTTGTACGAGCACGGGATCAAGTCAGGCGGGGAAGCGCGCAAAGAGTCGAGCACGGGCTCCAAGGCGGCAGTGGAGGCGAGTGATTTTGGCCGGCAGCTACGGCATCTGGTGGCTTTCAGGTGGCAACTCCGAGTCGGAAAGAAGGTGATATCGAACACCTCAGGATGTGAAACAACATCTCTCTATTTTCTACACCATAGAATGGAAAATAAATTTCAAAATTTCAGTTAAGATTACCAGACTAGCGTTGAACTGTAACCATATTTTGATTGCCTGATTCGGGTATATTTACGGGTATGGATTCCCCCGAAGTCATCGCCTTGAGCCAAGAAGTCTCCCACGAAGCCCTTAGGCTCATCGGTGAGATTGACGAGTTCAAGGGACGCTGGGAGGCACTCTCCACTCTGTCGCCCGAACGGCTCAGGGCGCTACGCCATGTCGCTACAATCGAATCTGTCGGTTCCTCGACCCGAATCGAGGGCGTCAAGCTCACCGACCGGGAGGTCGAGGCACTCCTCTCAAACTTGGGTCGCTACGCCTTCAAGTCCCGCGACGAGGAGGAGGTCGCCGGCTACGCCGAAGCTATGGATCTCGTATTCTCCTCTTGGGAAGAACTCACGCTTACGGAGAACCACGTCAAACAACTCCACTCAGTCCTCCTGAAGTTCAGCACGAAAGACGAGCACCATCGGGGCGAGTACAAGAAACAGCCGAATAACGTCGTCGCCTACGACGGGGAGGGGCGGGAGATCGGCGTCGTCTTCGAGACAGCGCCGCCCTTCCGGACGCCCTGGGAGATGGAAGAGCTGGCCCGCTGGACCAACCGGGCGCTTGAAGAGAGCGTCATGCACCCGCTCCTCGCCGTGACCGCCTTTGTCGTCCGTTTCCTGGCCGTCCACCCCTTCCAGGATGGGAACGGACGGCTCTCGCGCGTTCTGACGACGCTGCTCCTGCTGAGAGCGGGCTACCTGTACGTGCCCTACGCTTCATTAGAGAGCGTCATCGAGGAGAACAAGGACATCTACTACGCCGCGCTCCGGAAAACTCAGGGGACGCTGCATGAGGAGCAGGCTGAGTGGGGAGCGTGGGTCACGTTCTTCCTCCGCTGCCTGAAGAAGCAGAAAGACAACCTGGCCGCCAAGCTCGAACGTGAGCGGGTGCTGGCGCGGTCTCTCCCGCCGCTGTCGCTCTCGGTCATCGCCCTCCTGAGGGAGCACGAGCGGCTGACCGGCTCGGAGCTGGAGCGGCTGACCGGGGCGAACAGGAACACGCTGAAGGTGCGGCTCCGGGAGTTGGTCGAGTACCGCCACGTCCATCGGCACGGGAAGGGGAAGGCGACTTGGTACACCTTGAGCGTCGGCACGCCGTTGGAGGTCACGGAGCGAAGGCAATGATGCAGACTGTAGAAACCAGTAAGGACGATGGGACTGTGCGCGAAGAGCAGCGGCCAGAGCGGGCGCTCGTGCCGGCGGGTGAAGGGAAGGAGTTTGCCCTCCGCACGGCCCTACACCTCTGGGCTACGGCGACGACCGACGCGGAGAGCCATTGCCGAAGAGACCTCCTGCGCGCCAAGCAGCAGGCGGCCGCCGACTTCTTCTCACACTGCGGAAAGCTGCCCGGAGAGGTCAGCCCCGACGATGTCGAGGCGTGGCGGAAGCATCTCGAAGAGAGGGGCTTCAAGCCGGCGACCGTTTACGCACGCCTCTCGCGCCTCTCCTCCTTTTACGAGTGGGCGATGCGCGACCCACAGATAGCCGGGCTCGTCCAGAAGAATCCGGTGCGGCTCGCGCGTCCGAAGGCCCCGAAGGCTTACCAGACCGAGAGCGTGAAGTCCCTCGACGACGAGCAGGTCTCGAAGCTACTGACGCGGATAAGGGAGAGGGCCGCCGCGGGCGACGCAGTGGGAAAGCGCGACTACGCCTTGCTAATGCTCTTCGTGACGACGGGGATGCGCCGGCAGGAGGTCATCGGCTTGCGCGGCTCTGACGTGGAGTTAAGGAAGGATGACCTGGTCATCCGGTGTAGGGTGAAGGGAGGCGACTACGTGGCGCGCTCGGTCGAGGAGCCGCTGGTACGCGAAGCACTCCTTGATTACCTCGGCTCGTGCGACCGTTTGAACGCGCTCTCGTCGGAGCGCCCGTTGTGGACGCGTCACGACAGGGCGGGGCGCCCGGGCGCTCCGCTCACGTCGCACGCCTTCGCCAAGAACCTCAAGCGCTACGCACGCGAGGCCGGCATCGAAAAGATTCACATCCACCAGACGCGCCACACCTTCGCCCGGATGGTGTCGGAGGAGACGGGGAGTCTTCTGGCGACGCAGGAGGCACTCGGACATCGCAACTTAGCCACGACACGCGCGTACGTACAGCGTATATCGGTAAAGCGCGACAACTACGGCAGGCGCATCGCCGCCCGCTTACAAATTCCTAAGGCTACTCCAGCAGAGGATTAAGTTAATCCACGGGCTACAAAATCTCAGTCGTAAATAGCGCCATTACTATCTCAAGTTGTAAGGGTGATGAAACAGGTAGGCAAGATACGGGTAAAGCTATCACGCAGTCACCGGGCGCACGTGAGTCCAACGCCGGAGATGACTTTCATCTCTTAAAGTTTTGCTGTCTTTTCTACGTGAGAAGCGGTGTGCGATGGGCGTCGCAACCGTCTACCATTTTTCGATAACTTATAGTTTGCGCGGCGTCGGCCCGCCCGAGACACCTTCCACCGAAGAACTTTCCTCTTAGTTCTAAAGGCGAATTCCGGGACGGAAAGTGCTAAACACGACGAATTATTTTTGAAGTTCATCGTCTGTTGCTCGCCAGGTGTGTATTCATTCGCCAGATATAAATCCCATTGTGCATCAACATCAATGGTGATTTCCGCCGCCGCATCAAGCTTCTCATCTTCGCTACTCGAAAATGAGCCTTCCTCCCGCTCCGGCCCGAAGCGGAAACACCAATCAGTAATCTGCTGGTGCGTCGAGGTTGAGTCCTTTTCGGCACCCGCGGCCAGAACCGTTCGCAGGTTCTCTTAAGCTCACACAGGTCGGCGTTATCGAGCCATTCCTTGCATGCGCGCTCAATGTCTTTCATTCGCTTATAGCTTCGAGGTATTTCATACTGTCGCGCTCTGAATCATCTTCCTGTTCACTTCATCAGGTGTGATAGTTTACCCGCTTCGTCTCTGACTCAGGATACAGGCGCAATGGACAAGCCGCGGATTACCCGCACCAACAAACCGCTGCCATTTGGCGAACTCTCACCGCCTGAGTTCGAGCGCCTCTGCCTATGGCTGGTCCAGCGCGAAGGCTACCTGCGTGCCGAACATCTCGGCGAGTCAGGCAGCGAGCAGGGTCGCGACATCATCGCCTACAAGCCGACGGATGCCGGCGAGCATCTCTGGTATTTCCAGTGCAAGCACCACGGTAAGATCGGCGCCGCGAAATTCATTGCTGAGTTGAAGAACCACGACGAGCTTGCCGCCAGGAATCCAGTAGACAAGCCCGCCGGCATCGCCTTTGTAACAAGCGCGGCGCTTTCAGCCGCCGCGCGCGAACAGGTAAGTGCTCGTTGCGCGAGGCACGGCTATGAGGCGGTGTTCTGGGCGCGCGGCGAGCTTGACGCGCTGGTGAACAAATCCCCTGATATTGTCGCCGAGTTCTTTGGTCTGTTGCCCGCCATCGCCGCTGTGCATCAATATCGGATTCAGCCAGTGGAACGTCGAGGTTATGGCAGTTCAGCGCGAGATAAAATGAACGAAGCCCGCCTGCGACACGCCGCCTATTATCTGAAGGTCATCAGTATATGTGACTACATCTATCTGCGGGGCGGAGAAAACATGATGCGCGGGCTGGCGGTGTTTGACCTGGAATGGCGCAACATCGAGATTGGGCAGAGGTGGGTGGTGAGCCGGTTGCGGAACGATGAAGAAGCATGCCGGATAGCGTGTGAATATCCCCTGGCCGGAGCCGTCTCGCTCAATCTGCGGCAGCATGCACGCGAGCGTATTGCCTGGATGGAAACGGCCTTGGAAGCTGCCCGCCTGTTGAAGGACCGTGGTGGTGAGGGCGCACTCCTGGGCAATCTCGGCCTGGCGTTTTCAAATCTCGGCGAGTTGCGCCGCGCTATTGAATTCTACGAGCAAGACTTGATCATCGCCCGCGAAATCAGAGACCGCTGCGGGGAAGGTGCCACACTGAGCAATCTCGGCCTGGCTTATACCCGTCTTGGAGAACCGAGCCGTGCCATCGAGTTCCACGAGCAGCAGGCGACCATCGCCCGCGAAACCGGTGACCGCCGTAGTGAAGCCCAGGCGCTGGGCAACCTCGGCATGGCGTATACGGCGCTCGGCGAGTTGCACCGTGCCATCGAGTACGACGAGCAAGCGTTGACCATCACCCGTAAGACCGGCGACCGTCGCGCCGAAGGTCAGGCGCTAGGCAATCTCGGCGTGGCGTACAGTAATCTCGGCGAGACGCACCACGCCATCGAGTGTTACGAGCAGCGTTTGGTCATCGCCCGCGAGATTGGTGACCGCGACGGTGAAGGCTCGGTGCTGAACAATCTCGGCACGGCCTATAGTAGTCTCGGCGAGCCGCACCGCGCCATCGAGTACGAAGAGCAAGCCCTGGCCCTCACACGCGAGATCGGTGACCGGGACAGCGAAGGCATTGTGCTACACAACATGAGTAATACGTTTTACAAACTCAATCGGCAAGAACAGGCCATAGCCTATATGGAAGCCGCGCTCGCCATCTTCGAGGAGATCGAATCACCTCACGCTGCAACAGCGCGCCAGAAGCTAAGTAGGTTCCGTTGCAAGGATTAATTTGAGGCAAGTGAGGTCGCGAAGGGCCCCACGTCTATGCGGCTTGCCCGAAGAGACCCTGGACGAACTTTGCCTGTTCATACCATTTGCCTCAATGCCTTCGAGAGTGCGCTCCGCCGTGTGAAAGCTCTTGAAGCATTGTGAGGCTCGCACCTTCTTCCTAATGAAACGGTGGTCTTGCTCAATCACATTATGCGGATATTTCACACGCCTGAGCTTACGGACGCACAAAAGGATGTCTGTTGGCTCGAAGTGCCGCCACTTGAACGAGGACATATTTTGTTTCAGGAGAATGGTTCCGTGAGAGTGATGGCCGAGCTGAGGTATGGATTATAGCCCAAGGGCTATTGTTGCGACCCAACCCGGATAGGTTTCGCGTCCGAGTGAGGCTTTGCTAATCTCTCTCATCGTATGAAACAGATCGGGGAAAGTGCGACGCTCGTCCCATATCGCATCCTTTTGGCGGCTGTGCTCTTTGTCTTGTTTGGCCCGTTCGCCGTTGCCATCCCGCGCAACGGCATTGAACTGAAGCCGACGCTCATCCTCATCTCAATCGATGGTTTCCGCGCCGACTACCTGGCAAAGTACAACCCGCCGAATCTAAGGTCGCTGGCCCGCGAAGGTGTGAGGGCGAGGTGGATGACCCCGTCCTATCCTACGTTGACCTTCCCGAACCACTACACCATCGCCACCGGTCTCTACCCGCCGCGTCACGGCATCGTCGGCAACGATATCTACGACCCCACGACCGGCACTTCGTTCTCGATGGGCGAACCGGAAGCCGTACATGACGCGCGCTGGTGGGGCGGCGAACCCATCTGGGTGACTGCGGAGAAGCAAGGGCAACGCACGGGCGCCTATTTCTTCCCCGGCACCGAGACCGAAATCGGCGGCGTGCGACCGACTTACTGGAAGCCATACGACGGAAAGGTTCCGAACTTCGAGCGCGTGGACACGGCCCTTTCGTGGCTCGACTTGCCTCCCGCACAGCGACCTACATTCATCACATTCTATTTCAGCGACGTAGACCACGCCGGGCACGAAGCCTCGCCCGACTCAGAGGATGTCGCGCGGGCGGTGGCGACGGTCGATACCGCAATCGGCAGGTTGATTGATGGACTAAAGGCACGGGGCATCTACGAACAGGTCAATATCATTATCGTCTCCGACCACGGCATGGCGACCGTCAACCCCTTGCACGTCACACTACTGGATAACTACTTCGACGTGAAAAGAGCCGGGCGCATCGTCTGGGGAGCACAACTCACGCAAATCTTCCCGAAGGCGGGCGAGGAGAAGACCATCTACCGTGCGCTGAAGGGCGGAAGACTCGGACACGTACGTTGTTATCTAAAGCAGGAGATTCCGGCACGCTTTCGTTACCGAGACAGCGGGCGCATCGGTGCAATCATCTGCATGGCCGACGAAGGATGGCGAATAATGTCGCGCCAGCGATTTGAGGACGACCGGCGGAAGGGCAAAATCCCTGACCACGCCATCGGCGCACACGGCTATGACAACAGGCTCGCATCAATGCGCGCCACATTCATCGCGCGCGGGCCGGCCTTCAAACGCGGCGTCGTAGTCGCGCCATTCCCGAACGTCGATGTCTACAACATCATGGCGCGCATACTCAGGCTCAAGCCCGCGCCGAATGAAGGTAGCCAACGCGCGGCGCGCTCGGCACTTGCAAAGTAAGTCATATTGCTCAATAGCTCGATAATGTCACATTATTATTCATTCAATCATGAACACTGAAACGAAGGACGCAACGAGGCTGGCGCTTGCTGTTCACGGCGGCGCCGGTACTATCCGTCGCTCTGAGATGAGCTTCGAGCGTGAGCGCACTTACAGAGATGGTTTGCGGCACGCTCTGCTGCGCGGATGGGATATTTTGAACGGCGGAGGGACCGCGCTCGCCGCCGTCGAGGCCACGGTCTGTGTGCTCGAAGATAATCCGCTCTTTAACGCCGGACGTGGCTCGGTCTTTACACACAACGAGAAGCACGAGATGGATGCGGCGATAATGTCGGGCGAAGATTTGCGCGCCGGAGCGGTGGCGGCAGTCGGCGGCATAAAAAATCCAATCATACTTGCGCGCCGCGTAATGGATGACGGGGCGCATGTGCTTCTGTGCGGGAGCGGCGCGGAGGAGTTTGCGCGTGAAGCAGGCGTCGAGTTCGCGCCGCCGGAATATTTCTTCGATGAATTAAGGTACGAACAGCTCTTGCGGGCGCGGCGCGAAAATGAGGTGCGTCTGGATCACGCGTCTCAGAAAAAGTTTGGGACGGTCGGCGCCGTCGCGCGTGATGCGCGGGGACATCTCGCGGCGGCGACTTCGACCGGCGGCATGACCAACAAGCGATTCGGGCGCGTCGGCGACACGGCGCTCATCGGCGCGGGCACTTACGCCGACGACCGCACGTGCGCCGTCTCCTGCACCGGACACGGCGAGTTCTTCATGCGCGCGGTCGCCGCGTACGACGTGGCTTGCCTGATGAAGTACAAAGGATTGACTCTCGCGGATGCCTGTGAGCAGGTCGTCGGGCTGACGCTGCGCGAGATGGGCGGCGAGGGCGGACTCATCGCCGTGGATCACATGGGGAACGTCTCGCTGCCATTCAACAGCGAGGGCATGTACCGCGCATGGATTACCTCGGGGCGCGAAGCGCGGGTTGCAATCTATCGCGACTGAGACTCTTAGGCGTGCTGGTTCGGGATGTCGTCGTGCACGACTTTAATCGGCACGTGCTGCTCGCGAAACTTGCTGACGAGCTCGACCGAGCGGCTGACCTTGTCGGCCAGAATCACAACCAGCTCACCTTTGCGCGCGTGCTTGAGAGCGTAATCTATCGCTTCGGGCGCGTCGGTAATCTCCCTGATGGGCATGTCCGGGCTGACTGACTTGATGCCTTCGACGACGAATCGAGTTGAGTCTCCGGGCGGGCGTCCACGCAAATCGTCGTCTTCGCGGACGATGACATTGGTGAACATCTGTGCGGCGATACGCCCGTAAAGCAGCAGGTCGTCGTCGCGGCGGTCGCCCGTGCCGCCGATTACTCCGGTCTTAATCTTGTTCGGGAACTTGCTGACGAAACGTTGCAGCGCCTCCATCCCCGCCGGGTTGTGCGCGAAATCTATCAGGACGGTGAAGTCGCCCATCTCGATCAGGTTCAAGCGTCCGGGCGTTTGCGCGACCGATGGCACGAAGGTCGTCAGACCGACGCGTATATCCTCAATGCTGATTCCCTGCAAGTAAGTCGCCAGCGTCGCGGCCAGCACGTTCTGAATCATGAAGGCCGCGCGCCCGCTGTAGGTCAAAGGTATATTGATGACCTTCTCGACTCGCACCTTCCACCTGCCCTTCAACAACGTCACATAGCCGTTCTCGAAAACGCACGCGATGCCGCCCTCCCGTGTGTGCTCGACGATGTGCGGATTCGTTTCCTCCATGCTGAAGAGCGCGACATTGCCGGGCGTGTCCGCGCCCATCGCGAAGACCAGCTCGTCGTCGGCATTCAGGACCGCGTAGCCGTTCTGGCCGACCGCGCGCGCGACGACCGCTTTGACGCGCGCCATGTCTTCAATCGTCTCGATGTCTTTCAGCCCGAGGTGGTCCACGGTCACATTCATCACGACGCCGATGTCGCAGCGGTCGAAGCCGAGACCCGCGCGGATGATGCCGCCGCGCGCGGTTTCGAGCACGGCGATCTCGACGGTCGGGTCTTTGAGAACGAGTTGAGCGGAGACGGGGCCGGTGTTGTCGCCGGGTTGAATGAGGCTGTTGCCGATGTAGATACCCTCGGTCGTGGTGAAGCCGACGTTCAGACCCGAGTTTTTGACGACGTGCGCAATCAGACGAGTGGTCGTGGTCTTGCCGTTCGTGCCGGTGACGGCGATGACAGGAATGCGCGAGGGCGTGCCGGGCGGAAAGAGCATGTCGATAACGTGCTCGGCGACGTTGCGTCCGATGCCGTCCGAAGGCGCGAGATGCATTCGGAAACCGGGCGCGGCGTTGACCTCGATGATGCCGCCGCCGTTCTCGGTCAAAGGCGTTGTGATGTCGGGCGCGACCACGTCGATGCCGGCCACGTCAAGCCCGATGATGCGCGCGATGCGCTCGAAGAGAGAGACGTTGAAAGGGTGAACATCGTCCGTGCGGTCAATCGCCGTCCCGCCGGTCGAGATGTTCGCGGTGGTTTTAAGGTGGAGCACGTCGCCCGCCGCCGGGATGGTGTCGGGCGTCAGCCCGCGTGCGGCCAGCAGGCTCTCGGTCTGCGCGTCCAGGTCAATCAGCGTCAGGACGTTCTCGTGGCCGTAGCCGCGCCGTGGGTCGCGGTTCGTCATCTCTATCAACTCGCGAACCGTGTGCTCGCCGTCACCGACAACGTGCGCGGGGATTCTCTCGGCGACGGCGACGAGGCGATTGTTGATGACGAGCGCGCGGAAATCCTGCCCCGTGAGCGATTGTTCGATGATGACGCGACGTGAATATTTTTTGGCGAGTGGAAAGGCCGCCCGCACCTCTTCGAGCGTCTTGAGGCCGACGGTGATTCCTTTTCCGTGATTGGCGTCGAGCGGTTTGACGGCGACGGGAAAGCCCAACCTCTCGACCGTCTTTTCAATCTCGTCCTCGTCAATAATCTTATATCCGCGCGGCACGGGCACGCCCATGCTGCCCAGAAGGTTTTTCGTCGCGTCTTTGTCGGAAGCAAGGTCAACGGCAATCATGTTCGTGCGTCCGGTGACGGTCGCCTGAATGCGCTGCTGATTGACGCCGTAGCCGAGCTGGACGAGCGACTGCGTGTTGAGACGTATGTGCGGGATGTCGCGGGTCTCCGCTTCCTGAACGATGGCTCCCGTGGAGGGGCCGAAGCGCACTTCTTCGCGTATCTCGCGCAGGCGCTGCACGTCTTCGACGATGGCCTGTTGTATCTCTTCGGTCGGCAAGCCCGCGGCGAGGTCTTCAAAGAGCTTGACCGAGGCGCGCGCCGCGTAGCGCCCCGCGTCCTCTTCGATATAACTGAAGACGACGTTATAGACGCCCGTCTGATTCGTCTCGCGCGTGCGCCCGTAGCCCGTGTCCATGCCCGCGAGCGTCTGCAATTCCAGCGCGAGGTGCTCGACGACGTGACCCGCCCACGTCCCTTCTTCGACGCGACGCAGGAAACCACCCGGCTCCTGATAACTGCACCCGTGATTGACCAGGCTCGGCATCACCTCCCGGAGGCGCGCGGTGAAACCGTCGAGTTTGTCGGTCGGCTTCTGCTCGAAATCCTCCAGATCGAGCCGCATCACAATCAACTTTTTCCTGTAACCGCTCCAATAATTCGGCCCGCGCAGGGCTTTGATTTCAAGAATACGCATGTCGAGAGTCCTTCTTCAGGGAAGTAATGATGTAGCAGTTTGTTACCGGCTCCCGGCTGTTCTTATTCGATGTCCGGCAACAGAAATTTTTCGTTGACGGGTACCGGCGCGCGGCGTGGGATGTCGTAGCGCAGACCGTCGCGCAGGATGTGTAACTGTACGCCCGCAACGGCGAAAGGCTGAACGTCTTCGACTTCGGCGATGTCGTTATAGGTGATGCGTGAACCGTCAACGATGGTCACGGTGCCATGACCATGAACCTCAAGTGTTCCGTCATTCGAGATGATGACGGCGGTGTTCTCGTCAATCCCCAGGCCGAGTTGTCGCGGGTTGTATGAGACGGCCGTGATCAGGCGACTCAGACGCCCGCGCTCCGTAAAGTGCTGGTCGATGATGATGTTTCGCAGGATGCCCAGCCCCGGCGAGAGTCGGACGGTGTTCTTGCTCGGATGCGAGGCGGAGTCGCCGCGCACAATCATCGTCGCGCTCATGCCCGCCGCGCCCGCGCTCGACCCGGCGAGCACGAGGGGGCTCCGCCGGACGCGCTCTTCCAGGAGGCGGGCGAACTCGGTGCCGCCGAGGATGGAGACGAGGCGCATCTGATCTCCACCGGAGATGAACACGCCCGTTACGTCCGCAAGCAACTCTTCAGCGTCCGCGTCAATCACCGCCTGACGCGACGTGGCGCGCAGGACTTTGACACGCTGAAGTCCGAGATTACGAAAAGTCTGCGTATATACGTCGGCGGAAAATTCAGGGTAATCGGAAGCGACGGGGACTATCAGGACGCTCGCGTCGAGTCCGCCCGCCGCCGCGATAAACTTATGCAGAATCCGGCGCTCATTATACTTATCTTCAGCCCCACCGATAATAACCAGGTGCCCGCCGATGAGTTCGGGATCATAAAATTCTTTCATTAAGCATTATACCGTCAAACAGATGTTGTTTCGCCCGCGCCGGGATAGATTAACAGGCATTCTTCGGTAGTGTTACCAGAAAATATACGGTGAATGGCGGTGCTGACCGTGATCTCAGGTCAACACCGCCACTCGAAAAACCAGTTGAAGCTCAGGCGCCGATGCCTGATCGGGCCTCAGTTCTCAAGGAATCTGACAGCCTGAACATAAAGCTTTACAACTGCACGTAGCAGGTTTCCAGGTGCCGCCACTGATCTCGCATTGCAGTTGAGCGGACGAGGAGCAGACGACGGGCGGGGGCGGGGGCGCCTCGTAGCCGGGCCGGTCGTCGAAGAGTTGCACCCAGCGCCCGTCGAACCCGCCGTTGGCCGCCGTGTACCACGCGCCCGCCAGCCACGTCCCGGCTTCGTAGTTCGTCTGGTCGCTGGTGATGGCGCCCGAGTGGACGAAGTAGTCGTGCTGCCACCAGTAGGAGTTGTGCGAGTCGTAGTAGCCGCTGGCCGCTCCGCGAGTGCGCCCGTAGCTGTCGTACCCGAGCCCCTCGAAGCCGCCGAATTGGTCTTGTGTAAAGCTGAATTCCGGGAAGGAGAGTTCCGAGTTCAATTCGGCCGAGTAGGCGCCCCAAATCTGAGTTTTACCGAGGACGGCGGCGTCCGCGCCGACATAGCCCGACCTCCCGATGTCGCGCGACCTCACGTAGAAGAGCTGCATCCCCGCGCTCACCTCCGGCTGCCCCGCCTCGTTCAGAATCGGACTCTCCAGCAGGATGTACCTCGAATCATTCGTGACCCAACTGACGTACCACTGATTACCCGCCCACTGCGTCGGGAAGATGTCGGCGACATCCTGGAGTTCGTAGGTGAGGCGCTTCGTCGTCGTCCAGTTCACCGTGTTGCCGTTATCGACGCGGCTGGCGAGGCTCGACGCGTTCGCGTAGTTCAGAGCCTTCGCTCGCCACGTATCGACGGCCGCCTGATCGCCTTCGGGCGCGAAGACGTAATGCACGTTTTTACTATCCGACTCGGTAACGGCCACCTTCGCGTCCGCCGTCGATAAGTTCATCTTGGAAGCAATCGTGCTGTAAGGGGTGATGACGTGCCGCAGCGCGTGCCCGTGGTAGCCGTAAGCGGCGCCGGTATACCAATCCCAGTCGCTCTCGTCGGCCTGCCAGATCAGGATGTGCTTGCCCGTCGCCGTCTGCATGAAGTTCAGCCCGCCCGCGTCGTAGGGGCGGCGGATGAGCTGCTCCCCGTGCATCGTGACCGCGACGTGGTTGACGTACTCGCCGCCCGCGCCCGGTGTGCCGGTCACGCCGCGCACGAGGATTTCGACGCGCTCCCAGTCGTGTATGTCTTTGGCGTCCTTATCCGTGGCGTTGAAGACGTGGTAGAAGAGCACCAAATTCTTGCTGCCGCCCTCCATGTATTCGATGAGGGCGGTGTAGAGCGTCGGCCGGATGCGCCAGTTGTTGTATGCGCCCGTCCCGCCCTGCGCCGCGTTCACGTACTGCGGGACGTTGAGCCAGTTGAGACGGTTGTTGGAAAAGTCTCCGTCCTGGTCAAAATCGAAGTTAGTGATCCAGTCGCGCCCCTGCTTGCCGTCATTCTCATCGCCACGCTTGAGAATCACGGGCGCGTAGTAATTCAGATATGCCTGACGCTGTGCCTTGGTGAGGCTCCACGCCTGCGCGTGCGCCTGCTCCGTCCCAACGAAAGTCAATCCGAACAGGACGAGCAGGGCGATGACGAACGAACGCGTCCCGGCCTTGCGGAAGTTGCTCTCGAAGGAGGTCGGCAGCCCCGTGCGGGCGGCTGCCGCCGTCTGTGTGTTACGACGAACTGACAAATTCATACGGTATTCGACTCCCTGTACTCTTGTGTGAACAAAGTGAGGTGACTTTGGGGCACAAGTGTCCGACAGGTTTACTGTCTGCAATCTTTCCTGACTTAGTTAATTTTGGTTGGGATTAACGAAGTTGGATTGGTGAAGCACCAACGGCAGCAGCACGCGATCTAGTTGACGCGTGCAAGATATGACGGCGTGGACTGCGATGTCAAACGTGCCGGATGGGTGCTGCCGACGGCAGTGATGTTATGAAGCAGGCATCCCCAGTTCAGGTGTGAGCTGCATCGCGAAGGGAGAGGCTCGTCTCGCGGAGTTACGTCACGACCGCGACGATGTGCCGCCACTTGAACGGAGATTTAGTCTGCTTGAAGAGTATAGTCCCGGGAGAGTGCTGGTTGAGCTGAAGATGGATTATAAACTCATGGGCAATTCCTGCAACAGTGCCGAAATTCGCACCAGAACCCTAACGCTTCAGCCTTCACCCTTGACAACAGTCCCGGCGCAGTCATATCGTTCCCGCGTCCAGTTTGCCCAGTTAGCCTCACCTCTGCATGCCAGTCCAGCGGAGGAAAAACTGATTCAGTGTAACGTACCCTGCTTCAGCAACGAGTGTGCTGACCTTTAGCAGCGCGCGCCGAGGAGGCCCGCACGTTACATCATTCCCCTTGTCTAATTTAGGGTTCGGCCCGCGCCGCCGTCCAACGCCCCGGTTCGTGGGGGCCGGGCACGGCCCGCCCGTTCACTGACCGCTTGGATGTTTGTTGCGAGTACTCCCCGCTCGGCGTCGAGTTGACGCCGAGTAACTTTTTGAAGCCCCGAAGGCGCGGATTCGGCTGCCGGGGGCGAGTCACGGCCGCGCGCGAACGGTTGGGTCGGAAGGTAAGAGCTTAATGAGTAAGGACGCAAAGAATATCGCCGAGCTTTCACACGCGGAGCGCGCGGCGCTGATGATGCGTCTGAAAAAGAAGAAGGCGGACGAGCGCGCGGGCGCGCGCGCCATCCCACGGCGGGGCGAGGCGGCGCACCACCCTCTCTCTTTCGCGCAGCAGCGTCTCTGGTTCCTCGAACAGTTAGAGCCGAACGGCCCCTACAAGGTGCCCGCCGCCTTCCGCCTCCACGGACGACTCGATGTCGAAGCGTTGGAACAGAGCGTCAACGAAATCATCAGTCGGCACGAAGTTCTGCGCACCACGTTCCCGGAGATCGAAGGGCGTCCCGTGCAGGTCGTCGCGCCACGGCTGACCCTGTCCATCCCCGTCGAAGACCTGAGCCACCTGACGGAAGACGAACGGGCGGAGAGAGTCAAACAGCTTGCCGCGCGTCTGAGCGGACAGCCGTTCGACCTGGTGCGCGGGCCACTGGTGGGGGCCGCGCTGGTGCGGCTGGCCGAGGAGGAACATCTCTTCTGGTTGCTGACGCACCACATCGTTTCAGACGGCTGGTCGATAGGCGTGCTCGTCAGGGAGTTGAGCGCGGCTTACGAAGCCTTCGCTGTGGGGCGGCGGCCGGAGCTGCCGGAGTTGCCCATCCAGTACGCCGACTTCGCCGTCTGGCAGCGCGGGTGGTTGCAAGGTGAGACGCTCGGGCGGCAGTTGAGATATTGGAAGGAGCGGCTGGGCGGAAAGTCGCCGGTGCTGGAACTGCCGACCGACAGGCCGCGCCCGCCGGTGCAGAGCTACCGGGGCGCCATTCTCACACACCTCGTTGACCTCGGGCTGACAGGGCGGCTGAAAGAACTGGCCCGCCGCGAAGGCGTGACGCCTTACATGCTTCTGCTCGCCGTCTTCAAGACCCTGCTGCAACGCTACGCAGGGCAGGACGACATCGTCGTCGGCACGCCCATCGCCAACCGTAACCTGACGGAGTTGGAACCGCTCGTCGGGTTCTTCGTCAACACACTGGTGTTGAGAACCGACCTGTCGGGCGACCCAACCTTCAGGGAACTGCTCGGCCGCGTGCGTGAAGTGACGCTCGGCGCCTTCGCGCACCAGGACGTGCCCTTCGAGAAGTTGGTCGAGGAGTTGCAGCCCGAGCGCGACACAAGCCGCACCCCGCTCTTCCAGGTCATGTTCTCTCTCCAGAACGCGCCGATGCCGCCGATGAGGATGGGCGGCGTGGAAATCAGCTTAATGGACGACGACACGTCGGTTTCACCGTTCGATTTGTCGTTCGACGTGACCGAGCGCGCGGACGGTCTGTTGTGCGGATTGGAGTACAACACAGACCTCTTCGACGGCGCGACCGTCGGGCGGATGCTCAAGCACTTCGCGGTGCTGTTGGATGCCGCCACCGCCGACCCGGCCGCGCGACTCAGCCGCCTGCCGCTGCTGACGAAAGAGGAGCGACACCAACTCCTCGTCGAGTGGAACGACACGGCCCGCGAGTACCCGCGCGACAGGTGCGTCCACGAACTCTTCGAGGAGCAGGCCGCCGCGCAACCCGAGGCCGTGGCGCTCGTCTGCGGCGACGAGCGGCTAACGTTCGCGGAACTAAACGAGCGTGCCAACCAATTGGCCCGTCACCTGCGTGCGTGCGGGGTCGGCGCCGAGACGCGGGTCGGCGTCCTGCTGGAGCGTGAGACGTGGGCGGCCGTCGCGCTGCTCGCGGTGCTCAAGGCCGGGGGGGCGTGGGTGGCTTTAGACCCCGCGTACCCGCCGCAGCGCCTCTCCTTCATGCTCGAAGACGCGGGCGCGTCCGTGCTCCTGACGACGACACGGCTCGCCGGGTCTCTGCCCGCGCACGGCGCGCGGCTCGTCCTCCTCGACGCGGAGGCGCATGAGGTGGAGGCGCGCGAGGGCGGCCGTCTAGGGCGGGTCGCCGGCGCCGACGACCTCGCATACCTCGTCTACACCTCTGGGACGACCGGAAGGCCGAAGGGCATACTCGTCGAGCACCGTTCGCTCGTCAACACGAGCCTCGCCTTCGCGTTTCACCACGGCTTGACGCCGCGCGACCGGCTGTTGCAGTTCGCGTCCTTTTCGTTCGACGTGGCGGCCGAAGAGTTCTTCGGGGCATGGCTGGCCGGGGCGCGCGCCGTCATGCGCCCCGCGCACGCGTTCGACACCATCGAGGAGTTCGTCCGCTTCGTCGGGCGCGAGGGCGTGACGGTGGCGAACCTGCCCGCGTCGTTCTGGGCGGAATGGGTGACGACGCTCGAAGAGCAGGGCGTTGAAGATAAGGAGACGGACGGCGCGACGCCGGACGCGCCGTTGCCTTCGACGCTGCGGCGCGTCGTCGTCGGCAACGAGAAGACGCTCGGCGCGACGCTCGAACGCTGGCGGCGACTCGTCGGCGACCGCGTCGAGTGGAGCAACGCTTACGGGCCGACGGAGACGACCGTCACGGCGAGCAACTACGAACCGCGCGGCGCGGATACACTTGACGCCGCTCACGCCGTGGCGTCAAGCGTTCCTATCGGCCGCCCCATTGCCAACGCGGAGATGTACGTCCTCGACGCGCGGCGGCAGTTCGTCCCCGTCGGAGTGGTCGGTGAAATCTACGTCGGGGGCGCGGGCGTGGCGCGCGGCTATCATCAACGCCCGGCGCTGACGGCCGAACGCTTTGTCCCTCACCCGTTCAGCAACGTGCCCGGCGCGCGCCTCTACCGGACGGGCGACCTCGGGCGGTTCCTGCCCGACGGTAACGTCGAATACCTCGGCCGCGCCGACGAACAGGTCAAAGTCCGAGGCTTCCGCGTCGAGGTCGGCGAAGTCGAGGCGGTGCTCAGGCAACACGCGGAGGTGCGAGAGTGCGTCGTCACGGCGAGCGAGACGGGCGGCGGCGGCATCCGCCTCGTGGCTTACGTCGTGCCGCGCGCGTCGTCGGCGGCGGAGCCGGGCGGCCTGCGTAACTTCCTGTCGGAGCAACTGCCCGAGTACATGATCCCGTCGGCGTTCGTGCGGCTCGAAGCATTGCCGCTGACGCCGAACGGCAAACTCGACCGCAAGGCGTTGCCCGCCCCCGACGACGCGAGCCGCGAGCCGCGTGAGCCGTACGTCGCGCCGCGCTCCGAGTTAGAGAGTCTGATCGCAGGCATCTGGCGGGAGGTTCTGGAGGTCGAGCGCGTCGGCGTCCGCGACAACTTCTTCGGCCTCGGCGGTCACTCGCTCCTGATGATTCGCGTCAACAGCAGACTACGCGAGGCGCTTGGGGCGGAGTTGCCCGTCATCGAGATGTTCAAGTACCCGACGGTGAGCGCGCTGGCCGAGCACCTGAGCGCGCCGCGCGCCGAGCCGTTTGAGACGGCGCGCGCGGCGCGGAGTGAGTCCGCCGGTCACGCCGCGTTGATGAGCAGGCGGCGCGAGCTGATACGGCGGCAGACAGCGCGGTCGCGTCGCGGGGCGGCGGTGGAGAACGAGTAGCGAAACTTCCTGCGGGCCGAGCCGCCCTCGGCGTTCGCGGCATGGATCGAGCTTTGGGATGAATCAACGGAACCAGGACACGCTCACGGAAATCCTGCGCCGGAGGGCGCGGCGGCAGCCCGAGCGAACGGCCTTCTCCTTCCTCGTCGACGGCGAGGGCGTGACGGCACGTCTGACTTACGCCGAACTCGACGCACGGGCGCGGGCCGTCGGCGCGCTGCTGCAAGAGCACGGCGCGCGGGGTGAGCGCGTGCTGCTGCTCTTCGACGCGGGGCTGGAGTTCGTCACGTCCTTCTTCGGCTGCCTGTACGCGGGCGCGGTGGCGGTGCCCGCGCCGCCGCCTCACCCCGCGCGTCTCGGGCGCACGCTGCCCAGAGTCCAGGCCATCGCCGCCGACTCGCGCCCGGCCATCGCCCTCACCACCGCGTCAATCCTCTCCATGATTGAGGGCGCGGCCGACCTGCGGACGCTGCGTTGGATAAAGGTGGACGAGATCGACCCGGACGCGGCCGCACGCTGGCAGCCGCCTTCGCAAACGGCCGACGACCTGGCATACCTGCAATACACCTCCGGCTCGACCTCGACGCCCAAGGGCGTGATGGTCACTCACTTCTGTCTGACTCACCAGTCCGAACACCTCGCGCGCGCCTACGGCTACACGCCGGAGAGCGTGAGCGCCACGTGGATGCCCAACTTCCACGACTACGGGCTGGTCGAGGGCATCGTCCACCCGGCCGTCATCGGCGTCCCCGCATACCTCTTCTCGCCGCTCGCCTTCGTGCAGCGCCCCGCGCGCTGGCTGGAGGCGGTCACGCGCTACGGCGTGACGCACAGTTCCGGCCCCAACTTCGCCTACGAGCTTTGCGTCCGCAAGGTCACACAGGAGGAGCGCGACTCGCTCGACCTGAGCAGTTGGCGCGTCGCCGGCAACGCCGCCGAGCCCGTGCATCGCGAGACGATTGAACGCTTCAACGAGAAGTTCGTGCCGTGCGGCTTTCGACGCGAAGCCTTCTACCCTTCCTTCGGACTCGCCGAGGCGACGCTGATGGTCTCGGCCGGCGGCGCTGAGCCGCACACGCCGCTCTTCATCACGGCGCAGGCGTCGGCGCTCGAACAGGAGCGGCGCGTCGTCGAGGTCGAGCCGACTCACACGGGCGCGCGCGCGCTCGTCGGCTGCGGCCGTCCCATCATGGACACGGAGCTTGCCATCGTTGACCCGGAGACATTGCTCCGCCGCGCGCCGGACGAACTCGGCGAAATCTGGGTGAAGTGCGAGGGGCTGGCGCGCGGCTACTGGCGGCGTCCCGAGGAGACCGAGGCGAAGTTCCACGCGCGCATCAACGACACGCGCGAAGGCCCCTTCATGCGCACGGGCGACCTCGGCTTCATACGCTACGGCGAACTCTTCATCAGCGGCCGGGTCAAAGACCTCATCATCATCCGGGGGCAGAACTACTATCCACAGGATATTGAGTGGACGGCCGAGCGCAGCCACAACATGTTGAGGCACGGCTGCTGCGCGGCCTTCTCGGTCGAAGTCGGCCTTGAAGAACGCCTCGTCCTCGTGCAGGAGGTCAGGCGCGAGTTCGGCCCGGCGGACGCGACTGAAGTCGTCGAGGCCATCCGCGAGCGCGTCGCCGAGCGCCACGAGCTACAGCCCCACGCCGTCGTCCTCGTCAAGACAGGCACCATCAACAAGACTTCGAGCGGGAAGATTCAGAGACACGCCAGCCGCCGCGAGTTCCTCGAAGGGACTCTTGAAGAGTTGGCCCGCTGGCAGGCGCACGACGACGCGGAGGTCGAGACTCATTCGAGCAACGGCGCGGAACCCTTGCCGCCGCCGCCGAAGCCCGCCGCCGTCAGGGAGACGCGGACAGTCGAGGCCGTCCGCGAATGGCTCGTTGAAAAAATCTCTCGAAGCGCCGGCATCCCGCCTGAAGAGGTTGACGACGTTCAGCCGTTCCGCCGCTACGGCTTCGACTCGGCGCGGGTGGTGGCGATGGTCGGGGACTTGAGCGCGTGGCTCGGCCGGAGGCTTCCGCCGACGCTCTTCTGGGACTACCCGACCGTCGAGGCCGTCGCGCGACACCTCGGCGAAGAGACCGCGCGCGACTCTCAATTGGTGGAAGTCGTCCCGCCAATAGCGAGCGCGCGGGACGTGGGCCGAAGGTCATGGGAACGCGACGAGCCTGAGCCCATCGCGATAGTCGGCATAGGTTGTCGCTTTCCCGGCGCGGAAAACGTCGAGGCTTTCTGGCGGCTCCTGCGCGACGGCGTGGACGCCGTCACGGAAGTCCCGCCGGGACGTTGGGAGCCCGACTCTTCGGACTCGTCGCGCGGCGTCGTGCGCCGGGGCGGCTTTCTGAAGAACGTCGAAGGCTTCGACGCGCACTTCTTCGGCATCTCGCCGCGCGAGGCGGCGCAGATAGACCCGCAGCAGCGTCTGCTGCTCGAAGTCGCGTGGGAGGCGTTTGAGAACGCGGGGTACGCGCCCGACCGGCTCGGCGGAACGCGGGCCGGCGTCTTCGTCGGCATCAGCAACAGCGATTACGCGCAACTCCAATTCGACGCGAACGCGAGCCCCGACGCGTACGCGGGCACGGGCTCCGCGCTCAGCATCGCGGCCAACCGTCTCTCCTACCTGCTCGACCTGCGCGGGCCGAGCATGGCCGTCGATACAGCCTGTTCGTCTTCGCTCGTCGCCGTGCACGCGGCCTGTCAGAGTCTGCGCGCGGGCGAGTCGCGCGTGGCGCTTGCGGGCGGCGTCAACCTCCTGCTCACGCCCAAACTGACCGAGGCGCTCACGCGCGCAGGGATGATGGCGGCCGACGGGCGCTGTAAAACTTTCGACGCGGCGGCCGACGGCTACGTCCGCTCCGAAGGCTGCGGCGTCGTCGTGCTCAAGCGACTCTCGGAAGCCACGCGCGACGGCGACCGCGTGTGGGCGCTGATACGCGGCTCGGCCGTCAACCAGGACGGGCGGAGCAACGGGCTGACGGCCCCGAACGGGCTCGCGCAACAGGCGCTTGTGCGTGAAGCGTTGGAGCGCGCGGGCGTCGCCCCGTCGGAAATCGGCTACGTCGAGGCACACGGCACGGGCACGCCGCTCGGCGACCCCATCGAGTTCGACGCCCTCGGCGCGGTCTTACGCGAGGGGCGGGCGCGGGGCGCGCACTGTCTCGTCGGCTCCGTCAAGACCAACATCGGCCACCTCGAAGCCGCAGCAGGCATTGCCGGACTCATCAAAGTCGCGCTCTCGCTCGACCGCGAGCACGTCCCGCCGCACCTGCACGTCCGCGAACTCAACCCGCACCTCTCGACCGCTGACTCGCCGCTTGAGATCGCCACCGTAGGCCGCGACTGGAAGCGCGGCGGCGCGCGTCGCTTCGCGGGCGTCAGCTCCTTCGGCTTCGGCGGGACGAACGCGCACGTCGTCCTCGAAGAAGCACCCGCCGTCCTCAAAGACGTAAACGCCGCCGCGAAGGCAGAGCGCCCCTTGCACGTCCTCTCCCTGTCGGCGCAAAGCGACGGCGCGTTGCGCGAGCTCGCGCGCCGCTACGCGGAACATCTCTCGCTTCACGCCGAACAGTCACTCCCCGACGTGTGCTTCACCGCGAACGCCGGACGCGCGCGCTTCCGACACCGCCTCGCGTTGACGTGCGAGACGCGTGAACAACTCGCGCACATCCTGCGCGCCTTCGCCGATGAAGGACGGGCCGACGGCCTGTTGCAGTCGCACCTGCCGGGCCGTCGCCGCTCTCGAACGGCGTTCCTCTTCACGGGGCAGGGCGCGCAGTATCGTGGGATGGGGCGGGAACTCTACGAGACACAACCGAGTTTCCGCCGCGCGCTAAATGAGTGTGACGAAATCCTGCGCCCCGCACTGGAACGCTCTCTGCTCTCCGTGCTCTACGGGGAGGGGGAGACGCCGCTCGACGAGACGGCTTACACGCAGCCCGCGCTCTTCGCGCTCGGATACGCGCTCGCCGAGTTGTGGCGCGCGTGGGGCGTCGAACCCGACTTCGTCTTCGGGCACAGCGTCGGCGAGTACGCGGCGGCGTGCTTCGCGGGCGCGTTCACGTTGGAAGAGGGGCTGACGCTCGTCGCCGAGCGAGCGCGCCTGATGCAGTCGCTCCCGACGACGGGCGAGATGGCCGCCGTCTTCGCCGACGAGGGGCGGGTCGCCGCCGCAATCGAGCCTTACCGTGGGCGCGTCTCGATTGCCGCCGTCAACGGCCCCGCGCACACGGTCGTCTCCGGCGAGCGCGAGGCGTTGCGGGAGTTGCTGAACCGACTCGAAGCGGACGGCTCGACCACGCGCGCCCTGAACGTCTCGCACGCCTTCCACTCGCCTCTCATGGAGCCGATGATGTGCGACTTCGAGCGCGCCCTGCGGCGTGTCAGGTTCAGCCCGTTACGCGTCCCGCTCGTCTCCGGGCTGACCGGCGCGGCGCTCGAAGCGGGCGCGTACTTAGACGCAGACTTTTGGCTGTCGCACGCGCGAGAGCCGGTGCGCTTCGACGCCTCGATGCGGACGCTCGCGGCGCGCGGCTGCGAGACGTTCGTCGAGACGGGGCCGGACGCGTCGTTGCTGAACATGGGCCGCCGTTGTCTGCCCGGCGCGGAGGGGCGTTGGCTCCCCTCGCTCCGGCGGGCGCGGGGCGACTGGCGCGTGCTCCTCGACAGCCTCGCGGCGCTCTACGTTTCGGGCGCGGAGGTTGACTGGGAAGGTTTCGACCGCGATTACACGCGCCGCCGCGTCGGGCTTCCGACCTACCCGTTCGAGAGAAAAAGTTACTGGCTGGCAGATGTTCAGCGGCGGGAGACGCCCGCCGCCACGTCGGAAGGATACGAAATCATGACGACCGAAGCCTCGCCCACGCCACACGCCGGGGCGGCGCACGCGCCGACCGACCCACGCCGCGGGGAAGCAATTCTCGAAAGACTCCGCGACATCGTGAGCCGCCTGCTCCAGACCGCGCCGGAGACGTTGGACACGCACGCGTCGTTTCTCGAAATGGGCGCCGACTCCATCGTCCTCGCCGAAGCGATTCGCGTTGTCGAAGACAGCTTCCAACTGAAAATCTCCATCCGCCAACTGTTCGAGCAGTTCACCACGCTCGACACGCTGGCCGAGCACATCGAGCAGAACACGGCCGCGCCTCCTCCCGTCCGCGCCGAAGCGCCCCGCGCCGCCACTCAAACTATCCCGCCCGCGTGCGCCCTGCCCGCGCGGCCGGCGCGGGACTTTGCCACCGCGACCGAACCCACGCTGGACGTGCCCGTGGCACAAATCGGCGCGGGGCCGCACGCGGACTCGCTTGAGCGCATCATGTCGCGGCAGCTCGAACTGCTCGCGCAGTTCTCCGGCCTCATGTCGCAGCAACTTTCCGTGCTCGGCCAGGGCGGCCCATCCGCCCGCGCCGCGCTGACGCCCGACACCGTCGAAGCGCACGAAGAGTTTCGGCCCTTGCCGCCGCCGTCCTCGTCGGGCAACGGGACGCAAACGCCCGCGCCCGTGGGAAGAGAAGCACGCGCCCCGTACGTCCCCTATCGCCCCGTGCAGCCCGGCGCGGTCGGGGGCTTCGACGAGCGGCAGCGGCAACACCTGAGCGAGTTGATCGAACGTTTCACGCGACGCACGGCGGCGTCGAAGCAGGCGGCGCGGCAGTACAGGTCTGTGCTCGCCGACAGCCGTGCCGTCGTCGGCTTCCGTCTCTCCATCAAGGAGATGCTCTACCCGATTGTCGGCGCGGGGGCCGACGGCGCGCGCCTGCGCGACATAGACGGCAACGAGTACGTTGACATCACGATGGGCTTCGGCGTTCACCTCCTCGGCCACCGCCCGCCGTTCGTCAACGCGGCCATCGAGGAACAACTCCGGCGGGGCATCGAGATGGGGCCGCGCCCCGCGCTCGCGGGTGAGGTCGCCTCGCTCGTCTGCGAGTTGACGGGCATGGAGCGCGCGACCTTCTGCAACTCCGGCACGGAGGCGGTGATGACGGCGCTCAGACTCGCGCGCGCACGCACCGGAAGGACGAAGGTCGCCATCTTCGCTGGCTCGTATCACGGCCACTCCGACGGAACGCTTGCGCGCGCGCGCGAGGTCGATGGCTATCCCGTCTCGGCGCCGCTCGCGCCCGGCATCCCGCCGCGCGTCGTCGAGGACGTTTTGGTGCTCGACTACGGCAGCCCGCGCGCGCTCGAAATACTGCGCGAGCACGGGGACGAACTCGCCGCCGTCCTCGTCGAGCCGGTGCAGAGTCGTCACCCGGAGTTGCAGCCGCGCGAGTTCCTGCACGAGTTGCGCGACTGGACGAGGGCGTCGGGCGTCGTCTTGATTTTCGACGAGATGGTGACGGGCTTCCGCATCCACCCCGGCGGGGCGCAGGCTTTGTTCGGCGTCGATGCCGACCTCGCCACCTACGGCAAGATCGCGGGCGGCGGCCTGCCCATCGGCATCGTCGCGGGGCGCGCGCCCTTCATGGACGGCATCGACGGCGGCCTGTGGGAATACGGCGACGCCTCTTATCCGCGCGCGGAGACCACATACTTCGGCGGCACCTTCTGCCAGCATCCGCTCGCGATGGCCTCGGCGCGCGCCGTGCTCAAACACCTCAAGGAGCGCGGGCCGTCTCTCCAATCAGAGTTGAACGAGCGCACCTCGCGCCTGGCCGCGACGCTCAACGAGCACTTCACGCGCGAGGAGATGCCCATCCGCGTCGCGCACTTCGGCTCGCTCTTCCGCTTCAACTACACGGGCAATTTAGATTTGCTCTTCTATCACCTGCTCACGAAGGGCGTCTACGTGTGGGAGTGGCGCAACTGCTTCCTCTCGACGGCGCACACGGACGAAGACCTCGCGCACGTTGTCCGCGCCGTCATTGACAGCGCCGACGAGATGCGCGCGGGCGGCTTCATCGCGGAGAAGTCCGGCGGCCCTTCCAACGGCTCGCGCCGGCCCGAAGGCGCGAGCCCCGCGACGGCCGAGCAGGCCCTAGGATTCTGGGGGCGACGTGAGACTAAGCCCGCGCTCGTCGGCCAACGCGCCGCCGTCGCGGAGCCGCGCGCGCACGCACTTGCACAAGAGGTCGAGCCTCTCTCTCATCCCGAGAAGACCGTCCGGTTCAGTCTCTCCTACTTCGGCAACTACGACGCGGCGTTCGACGCACATAAGTACGACCTTTTGATTGAAGGCGCGAAGTTCGCCGACCGTCACGGCTTCGAGGCCGTCTGGATTCCGGAGCGACACTTCCACGCCTTCGGCGGGATTGCTCCCAACCCGTCGGTCGTCGCGGCGGCGCTCGCGCGCGAGACGGAGCACGTCGGTCTGCGCGCGGGCAGCGTCGTGCTGCCTCTTCACCACGCCGTGCGCGTCGCGGAGGAGTGGGCCGTGGTGGACAACCTCTCGCGCGGGCGCGCGGGCGTCTCCTTCGCTTCGGGCTGGCACCCGGACGACTTCGTCTTCGCGCCGGAGGCTTACGGCCGCCACCGCGAATTGATGTTCGAGAAGATCGAGGAGGTGCGGCGGCTCTGGCGGGGCGAGTCCCTGCGCGTGCGCGGCGGCGCGGGCAATGAACTCAGCGTCCGCCTCTTCCCGCAGCCGATGCAGAGTGAGCTGCCCGTCTGGATCACGGTCGTCAACAACCCCGAGACGTACCGGCGCGCGGGCGAGATCGGCGCCGGCCTCCTGACGAACCTGATGGGGCAGACCGTGGAAGACCTCGCGCGCAACGTCGCCCTCTACCGCCGCGCGCTGGCCGAGCACGGCCACGACCCCGCGCGCGGCCAAGTCACCGTCCTGCTGCACACGCTCGTCGGCGGCGACGCGGACGACGTGCGCGAGCGCGCCCGCCGCCCCTTCCGCGACTACCTGAAGTCTTCCCTCGACCTCTTCCAGAACCTCGTCAAGAGTCAGGGTCTCCAAATCGACTTCGAGCGCCTTTCCGCAGACGACATGGAATTCCTCCTCGCGTCCGCCTACGAACGCTACGTGCGGACGAGCGCGCTTATCGGCACGCCCGACACCTGCGCCCCCGTCGTCCAAAGTCTGAGCGACATCGGCGTTGACGAGATCGCCTGTTTCATAGACTTCGGAGTCGAAGCGGAAACGGTGCTCGGAAACCTCGCGCACCTCGACGCGCTGCGCGAGCGTTGCCAGTTGCAGCCGACCGCCGCGACCGCCGTCGCCTACGAACTCGCCGACTCGCCGCGCGTCGTCCGGCGCGTGCCGACGACCGAGGCGCAGAAGCAGCTCTGGGTGCTGGCGCAGGTGGGCGACGACGCCTCGCGCGCGTATAACGAAACGCTCTGCCTGCGGCTTCGCGGCGCGCTCGACGTGGCGGCGCTCGCCGACGCCGTTCGTGCGGTCGTCGGCCGCCACGAGGCACTGCGGACGAGCATCTCCGACGACGGCGAAGAGCAACTCGTCCATACGCCGCCGCCCGCGCTCGAACTGCCGCTCACGGATTTAAGCGGCGCGGCGACCGCTGACGAGCGTGAAAGGGAGGCGGCGCGATGGCTGTTGGAGGAGAGTCGCCGTAAGTTCGACCTCGGCGTCGCCCCGCTCCTGCGCGCGCACGTCCTCCGACTCGAAGAGCGAGAACACCTCTTCGTGCTCTCCACGCATCACGTCGTCGCGGACGGCTGGTCGGTCGGCGTGTTGCTGGAGGAGGTGTGTGCCGTCTACGAGGCCGAGTGTCGCGGCGTCGCGTGGGAGTTGGCCGAGCCCTTGCAGTTCGGCGATTACGCCGAGCGTCTTCGTCACCCCGAGAGTCTGGCGAAGAGAGCGGACGACGAGTCTTTCTGGCTGGCGCGTCTGGGCGACGCCCCGCAACACTCCGACCTCCCCGCCGACCGGCCGCGCCCGACCGTGCAGACCTATCACGGCGCGCGGCTGCACGCGACCTTTGACCGGCAGCTCCGCGAAGAGTTGAAGGCGCTCGGCCGTCCGCACGGCTGCACGCTCTTCACGACGCTGCTGGCGGGCTACCTCGCGCTCGTCCACCGCCTGACGGGGCAGTCGGACGTGGTCGTCGGCATCCCGGTCGCGGGTCGCGCGGCCCGCGACGAGGCGCGGCTCGTCGGCTTCTGCACGCGCCCGCTCCCCGTCCGCAGCCGTGTCGAAGGCGACCCGACCTTCGCCGAGTTCATGACGCAAGTGCGCGGCCTTCTGCTCGAAGCATACGACCACGCGGACTTCTCCGCGCTCTCACTGATCGAGAAGTTGCGCCGCCCGCGCGACGCGAGCCGTTTCCCGCTCTTCTCCAACACCTTCAACATGGAGCCGCTTGCCGTCCCGCCGATGTTCGGCCTGGAGGTCGAGTGGGTTTCGCCGCCGGTCGGCTACAGCAAGTTTGACTGCGGCCTGAACGTGATGGAGCGCGGCGAAGGGCTGCAACTCGACTGCGACTTCAACACGGACATCTTCGACGCCGCGACCGTCGAGCGCGTGCTCGGCCACTTCCGCACGTTGCTCGAAGACGCGGCCCGCCACCCCACGCGGCGCCTGTCGGAACTGAAGCTGTTGACGGAAGCGGAGCGGCGGCAAGTCGTCAACGGGTGGAATGAAGAGGCGCGCGGCGCGCGCGAGTTCCGCTGCATCCATGAAGAGTTCGAGGAGGTTGCGCGCCGCCAGGGCGAGCGCGTGGCCGTCGTCTGCGGCGGCCTCCGTCTGTCTTACATGGAATTGAACGAGCGCGCCAACCGGCTCGCGCGACGCCTTCGCTCTTTAGGCGTTGGGCCGGGCGTGCTGGTCGGCGTGTGCGTGAAGCGTTCGGCCGAGATGATCGTCGGCCTGCTTGGCGTCCTCAAGGCCGGCGGGGCTTACGTCCCGCTCGACCCGGCATACCCACAGGAGCGGCTCTCGTTCATGCTCGACGACGCGAAGGCGCACGTCTTGCTCACGCAGTCGAGCCTCTTGGAAAAGTTCTCCGACTACTGGGGCTACACCATCCGACTCGACGCGGAGTTGGAGGCGGCCGAGGTCATGGAAGAGGGCGTTGAAGAGAGCGGCGCGCGCGCGGCCGGGGCGGAGAACCTCGCCTACGTTATCTACACTTCCGGCTCGACGGGGCAGCCGAAGGGCGTCGCCGTCCCACACCGTGCCGTCCACAATCTCGTCCGTGGTACGAACTACGTCAGGCTCGAAGAGTCGGACGTGGTGGCGCAGGTCTCGAACAGCTCCTTCGACGCCGCCACCTTCGAGATATGGGGCGCGCTACTCAACGGCGCGCGCCTCGTCATCATCGACAAGGACGTGGCGCTCTCGCCCGTCGAGTTCGCCGCGCAACTCGACGAGCACGGCGTCACCGTCATGTTCCTGACGACGGCGCTCTTCAACCACATGGCGAGCGAACTCCCGGCCGCCTTCAAGGGGCTGCGACACCTTCTCTTCGGCGGCGAGGCGGTCGAGCCGAAATGGGTCAGCGAGGTTCTGTTGAAGGGGCGGCCCGGAAGACTCCTGCACGTCTACGGCCCGACGGAGACGACGACCTTCGCCACCTTCGAGGAGGTCGCGGGCGTCGGCGAACGTGCGCACACCGTCCCCATCGGCCGCCCCCTGACGAACGTTCAAATATACCTTTTAGATGAACACCTGCGCCCCGTCCCCTTGGGCGTAACGGGTGAGTTGTATGTCGGCGGCGACGGGCTTGCGCGCGGCTATCTCGACCGGCCCGCGTTGACCGCCGAGCGGTTCATCCCCGACCCGTTCTCCGGGGAGCCGGGCGCGCGCCTCTACCGTTCCGGCGACTCGGCCCGCCGTCTGCCCGACGGCCGGATAGAGTTCCTCGGCCGCCGCGACGAGCAGGTTAAGATTCGCGGCTTTCGTGTCGAGCCCGGCGAGGTCGAGGCGCTGCTCTCGGCACATCCGAAAATCGCGCGGGCGGCGGTCGTCGCGCGCGAGGACGCGCCGGGCGAACGCCGCCTCGTGGCTTACGTCGTGTTGAAGCGTGGAGAGGAGTGCGGCGCGGGCGAGTTGCGCCGCCACCTGGGCGCGCGTCTGCCGGAATACATGCTCCCGTCGGCGTTCGTTCAACTCGACGAACTACCCCTGACGCCGGGCGGCAAGGTTGATCGCAGGGCGCTGCCCGCGCCCGACGAAGGGCGCCCCGTGTTGGAGACAAAGTTCGTCGCGCCGCGCTCCACGGTCGAGCAGAAGGTGGCCGAGTTCTGCTCCGAAGTCCTCGGACTTCAGTCTGTAGGTGTCGAGGACAACTTCTTCGAGCTGGGCGGTCACTCGCTCCACGCCACGCAGGTCATCTCGCGTGTGCGCAACTATTTCAAAGTCGAGCTGCCCATCCGTCTGTTCTTCGAGACCCCGACGCTCGCCGCCCTGGCCCGACACGTCGAGCTGAGCGCGGGGCGCGGTCTTTAACCGCCGTTGGATTGATTCAACTGGTACAGACGCCAGTAGAGCCCGCGACGCCGCAGCAACTCTTCGTGCGTCCCGGCCTCGCGCACCTCGCCCTTATGCATGACGATGATTCGGTCCACGAACTTGACGGTCGAAAGTCGGTGCGCGATTAAGATCGAGGTGCGCCCGTCCATCGAACGTTCGATGGCGCCGTGGAGCAGAAACTCCGTCTCGGTATCAATCGAACTCGAAGCCTCATCCATGATGAGGATGCGCGGCTCGAAGGCGAGCGCGCGCGCGAGGCTGATGAGCTGCTTCTGCCCGACCGAAAGACCCGCCCCGCGTTCGCGCAGCTCGCTGCGGTAGCCCGCGCCCAGACGCCGGATAAAGCCGTCGGCGTTGACCTTCAGCGCCGCCTCCTCTAAACGCTCGTCGCTAATATCAACGTTGCCCAGCCTGATGTTGTCCGCGATGTCGCGCGAGAAGAGGAAGCCGTCCTGCGGCACGACGGCGAAGTGCGAGCGCAGCTCTTCCGCGCCGAGGTCGCGGATGTCAACGCCGTCGAGCAGAATCTGCCCGCGCTGAACTTCGTAGAAACGTAATAAGAGACTCGTCAGCGTCGTCTTGCCCGCCCCCGTGTGGCCCACGAACGCGACGTGCTGACCCGGCTCGATGACGAAAGAGACATCCTTCAGCACCCAGTCTTCGCCCCGGTAGGCGAACCAGACGTGGCGGAATTCTATCCGCCCGCGCGCATGGGTCGCGCTCCCCGTCCCGGCCGCCTCGCCCTCGGACGCGGGCTCGTCGAGCACCTTGAAGACCCTCTCGGCGGCGGCCATGGCCGACTGCCAGAGGTTGTATTTCTCGCTGATGTCGCCGACGGGCTCGTAGAACATCTCCACCAGTTGCACGAACGCGATGACGGTGCCGAGCGTCGCGACGCCCTGCACGACCTGCCCGCCGCCGTACCAGATGATGAGCGCGACCCCCGCCGCCGCGATGACTTCGACCGCCGGGAAAAGGACCGCGCCGTAGAAGGCCGTGTCGAGGCTGGCGCGACGGTTGGCCGCGCCCAGTTGTTTGAAAGACTCCGCCTCGCCCTCTTCGCGGTTGAACAACTGCACGACCGACATGCCGGTGATGTGCTCCTGCAAGAAGGCGTTGATGTTCGCCACGCAGGCGCGCACACGGCGATGAGCCTGCCGCGAGCGCCGCCGGAACCACAGCGTCAGCCAGACGAGCAGCGGGAGGATGGAGAAGGTGACGAGGGTCAGCCGCCAGTTGGCATAGAACATCCAGACGACGATGTAGAGAATCAGGGCCACGTCGCCGAAGACCGAGACGGCGACCGTCGTCAGCATCTCGTTGAGCGCCTCCACGTCACTCGTCAGGCGCGTCATCAGGCGGCCGACCGGGTTGCGGTCGAAGAAACGCATCGGCAGCCGGTGCAGGTGTGCGAAGAGCGCGTTGCGCAGGTCATACATGATGAGCTGCCCCATGCGCTGCAAGATCGCCAACTCGGCGTAGGCCACCATCGCCGCCGCCATCTGCGTGAGCAGGAACACGACGGCGACGAAGAAGACGCCGCCGAGCGGGTTGTCGCCGAAGCCGAAATACTCGGCGCCGCGTTTGACCAGAAGCGTGAAGCCCGTGGGCGGGCGCGAGGGGTCGGGGACGATATAAAGGTCTACGGCCGCGCTGACGAGCGTCGGCCCCGCCACCGCCAGCGGCGCGCCCGCGACCGTCAGCAAGAGCGCCGCCACGACGTAACGCTTGTACGGCGCGAGGAAGCGGGCCAGCCGCCACATCAGGCGCACGTCGTAGATGTTACCGAGTTCTTCTTCTTGTTCTTCTGGCTCAGGCATTGTGCCGGGTTTTAGTTGGTCGCAAGCTCTTCTTCAAGTATCTGCCTCGCGTACAGGCGCGCGTAGGCCCCGCCCTTCGCCATCAGTTCAGCGTGCGAGCCGGCCTCGGCGACCCGGCGGTCTTCGAGCAGGATGATGATGTCGGCGTCCTTGACGGTGGAGAGGCGGTGCGAGCTGATGAGGTTCGTCCGCCCGGCACGGACGCGGCGCAACTGCGACAGAATCCTGGCCTCGGTCTGTGTGTCCACGGAGGAGAGCGCGTCGTCAAGAATCAGGATGCGCGGCCGGCGTATGAGTGCGCGCGCGATGGCCGTGCGTTGTCGTTGTCCGCCGGAGAGCGCCACGCCTCTTTCGCCCACGAGCGTGTCGTAACCTTGTGGAAACTCGTCGATGTCCTCGGCCAGCCCGGCCTCGTCGGCGGCGCGCTCCACCTCCGCGCGGCTCGCCCCCGCCGCCCCCCACGCGATGTTCTCGCCAATCGTCATGCTGAACAGAAACGTCTCCTGCGGCACATAGCCGATGGCCGCCCGCAGCGCGTCGAGGGGGATTTCGTCGGCCGGCTCCCCGTCGATGAGCAGTTGAGCCGAGCCCGTCTCGTACATCCTCGGCACGAGGCTCAGGAGCGTCGATTTACCCGCGCCGACGCCCCCGACGAAGGCCACCGTCTGGCCGGGGCGGACACGCAGGTTGATGTCTCGCAACGCCGGTTCAGCCTCGCCGGGGTAGGTGAAGGTAAGGTCGCGGAATTCAATCTCGCCCTTGATTTCGTCATCGCGACCCACGCCCGCCGCCGCGCTCGCGGCCGGCTCGGCGGACATGATTTCGTGTATGCGCTCCATCGAAGCCATGCCGCGCTGGTAGAGGCTGGCGACCCAGCCGAACTCGTGGAGGGGCATCACGAGGGCTTCGAGGTAGAGCATGAACTGGACGAACTGCCCGACGCTGATTTCGTCGCGGAGCGTGAGGCTGCCGCCGTACCAGAAGGCTCCGAGGAACCCGAGCGCGACGAGGAAACGGAGGATGGGGTAGTAGGCGGCCGTTAGGTGGATGAGCTTCACGTTGCGTTTGACGAGGTCTCGGTTGACGCGCCTGAAGCTCTCCACCTCGGCCCGCTCCTGCCTGAACGCGCGGACGACGCGCACACCCGAGAACGACTCCTGCGCCTGACTGGCGACGAGTGACGTGTGCTCCTGCACCCGCCCGGACTCGTCGTGCAGACGCGTCGCCATCAACCGCGTCGCGAGGGCGACCAGCGGCAACGCCGCGAATGAGATGAGCGTGAGCCGCCAACTGATTGACATCATCAGCGGCAGGATCAGCGCCGTGGCAAAGACCGTGTTGGTCGAGTACAGGATGACGGTGCCGACGATGACGCGCACGGCCGCCAGGTCGCTCGTCGCGCGGGTCATCAGGTCGCCCGTCCGTCGGTGCTCGAAGAACTGGAGCGGGAGCCTTTGCAGGTGCGCGTAGAAATCGACGGAGAGGTCGTATTCGAGGTTGCGCGCCGCCAGCGCCATCAGGCGACGCTGGATGAAGAGGAACGCCGCGCGCGTGAGCGCGACGCCGAGGAGCAGGCCGCCGTAGCCGAGCAGCTTCGAGCGCGACACGCCGGCCGTCAGGTCGTCTATCGCGTAACGCACAATCGCCGGCCCGGCCAGCATCGCCAGATTGGCCGCCAGGATGCAGGCGATGCCGAGCGCGATGATGCCCTTGAACGGCGCGACGTAGCGCCGAAACATCTGGTGCGGCGTAGGCGTCTGCGGCTCACCCGGCTTGAGTCTCACGGTCGGCTCCCTTTCACGCCGGCTGCTCGAAAACGATGGAACAGCAGTCGTGCTCGGCCCACACCTGTAACGTCTCGCCGGCACGCACCGCCGTCTCGTGTTCGAGGCACTGGACGGCCTGCTCCCAGTGCGTCGTCGAACCCGGCTCGTTCGAGATGGAAATCTCTTCGTCGAGCTGCATGTCGAACCAGAAGACGATGGCGTGGCAGGCGCCGTCGCGCGTGACGGGGACGGCGAACTTTTTACGCGCGGGGCGAATCAACTCGCGCGCGAAGTCGAAGCGGAAGACCTCGAACGGCTCGGTCAGCGGCGTGTACTCGAAGGCCGCCAGCCGCACGGGGAGGTAGTTGAGGGTCTTATACTGTTGGATCAGTCCCACGTCGAACCCCGCGCACCTGTTCACGTAGTTCAGGCCGCGCAGGCGTTTGCTCTCGACCACCATCGCGTAGACGGCCGCCGAGCGCGGGATGATGCGCGCGTCCTCGGTCAGCAGGTTGGCCCGGGCGTGCGTAATCGAGGGGACGATACCCTCGCCGAGCAGTCCGCAATCGACCGTCTCGGTGACGAGCAAATTGGCCCTCTCCGGCATGTCGTCGCCGATTGAGAGTTCGTTCGACTTCTTACCCATGATCCGGATTCTATCCGCGAAGCCGTTGCGCGCGACCACCTCGCGGGCGAGGTCGGCGAGCGGGGCGACCATCTCGCAGGAGAACGTCTCGCGCGCCCCGGCGCGCGCCGCCATCATCGCCAGCAGCCCCGTGCCCGAGCCGATGTCGAGCACCCGCGAATCGGCCGTGATGATCTTCGCCAGCGCCCGCTCGAACGCCTCGTTCCGCTGCTCGTCGTTGAGCATCTCGAAATGCCAGCGCGGGATGATGGTACACATGGCGCGGCTGCGGCCGATGTGCGCCTGCCGGTTTTCGGGGTCGAGGTAGAGCGCGGACTCGAAGCAGTCAACCGCCGAAGAGAACTGCTTGCCGTCGAGATACGCCTCGCCCATCGAGTTGAGCCGCGCCACGAGGTCGCTGAGCCGTTCGGCCTTCGAGACGCCCGCGCCCGACGCGAGGGTGTTGATGACGGCCACCTGTAAGAGGCTGTTCAGATGATTGCTCCGCAGAGAGTGCTCCTCTTCGACCATTGCTTGAGTCCTCCTGTACGCGCGGCGTCCGTTGAGGCGGTGCCGCCTGTCAGTCGCCAGCGCGGGGCGTCCGTGTTCTCAATGAATCAGTTCTCGCGGCCGCCGGGCTGCGCGAGAATGTGCTTCCACGCGAAACGAACCTCGTCGTGCGTCGCGGCGTCGAGCACGGCGGTCACGAGCCCGCCCCTGTAGACGAGCGGCACCCCCTGCCGGCGCAGAACCCGCTCCGGATACATGGTCTGATGTGACGGGCACACCAGCGCCCCGGCGTTCGCGTCCCACCCCCCGAGATGGAGGGGGCTCCCCCTGTGCGCGCAGCGGTCCTTGAACAGGACGCGTCCGCCGCCGGGAAGACGCAGCAGGAAGTAGGCGTCGTCGCCCGCCACCACGAAGTTGAATTTGTCGGGGTCGAAGGTGACGACGATCATGCCTTGTCATCCTTAAGCTCGTAGGTGTGATAGAGGCACCGGGGCGAGGCGCTCGAAAGCCCGTGCAGGCGTTGGCGCGGGATGCGGACGGCCTCGCCCTCACGGAGTTGAATCGACTGTTCGTGTCCCGCCACCACTTCGAGCGCGCCCGACTCCACGCGGCACAGCACATCCGTGTCGCGGGCGCGCGTGATGACCGCGTCGCCCTCGTGCGCGACGCCGGTGGTCTTCGTGGCTTCTGTCTCGTCGCCGAGTCCGCCCCCGAAGAGTTGCGCCGCGTCGTCACGGTGCTTGTCCAGTTCGCCCGCCCACGCCACCTGCGCCATGAAATCCTCGTCGGCCAGGGTGGTAATCAACTGCAACTCCTCCATCCCACGGATGATCTCGGGGATGACCGAGTCGCCGTACTTGGCGACGGCGGGCGCGACCACGTTCTCGACGGCCATGCGGCCGTGATGCGCGTCGATGTGGTAGTGCTCGTCGAAGTAGTATGTATCGACCTTGCCGCCGAAGACGGCGCGCAGCATCTCCGAGACCTTGCGGCAGGTGTGTGCGAACAGCGACTCGCCGACGGCGATGGCCCCGAGCGCGCGGAAGAACTTGCCGTGGTCGCGGCAGACGTAGTGGTAGTAGTTGTTGAGCGCGAGCGAGCCCGTCAGGTAGAAGTGCCAGTAGGCGTGCGCGTCCGCGAGGAGACCACAGGTCGCCATCGTGTTCTCGAAGAGCGTGCTGTGTTTGGCCTGATGCACGCCGTGGCCGTAGTCGTCGAGGGTGATCTTGAACAGCTCGGACTGGACCGTGCCGAATTTGCCGAGCAGGTTGCGCGCCGACGAAGACGACTCCGTCAGAAAGTCTCCGGCGACCTGAATCAACAGCGCGACGGCGGCGCGCTCGGGTTCCGGCGAAGAGAGGATGAGTTGGAGGCTCGCGAGTTCCGTGCGCTCATGGGTTTCGACCACTGACTGCAAGTACGACTTCAGGGCGGCGCCCGACCACTTGCCCGAGACATCTATCTCATCTTCAAGGAACCCGAAGAGGTGCGTCTCAAGCGTGGGCCGGATGAGTTCGCCGAGCAGCTTGTTCTCGTTCGAGTAGAAGGCGTTGAAGTCCGCCCGCTTCGCGGCGAAGTCCTTCTCCGGCAGGAAGACGAAGTCGGTCTCGTAGACGTTGAACAGCATGCGCTGCGCCGCCAGCGCGCTCGCGTTGAGCGCCTCTTCCCGCTTCAGCGGCCGGCTGAAGTCGTGCCGCATAACTGTCTGCTGATCTACGGGTCGGCGGTAAGGGTTGTCCGCGATCACCCACTCTTTGAGATTCCCGAACAGGGGATTGGCGGCGTAGCGCCGCACGTACCGGCGAACGTCTTCGGGCGCGAGCGGCGGGCCGGGCTCGGTTACGTCCGCGACCGCCGCCGGGAGTTCGGGCGCGAGTCCGGCGGCGCTTGAAGTGGAAAGAAACTCTTTCATGTTCGTGCTCCTGATAATCCGTCTTAAAGTTGTTTGAGTCTGACTAGAGGCTGCTGACGGCCCCTTCTTCCTTGGCGTCCAACGCGAGCGCGCCCTCGACACACGCGCGCAGACGCGCGGCCAGCGACTCCGCGTAGGGCGTCTCAATCATCGAGTAATGCGTGCCCGGCGTGACGTGCAGCTCCACCCCTTCGGAGGCGAGCGCGTCCCAACCGTCCAGGGGGTCGGAAGGCGAATCGTCGAACCGCCGCCGCGCGCGGAAAAGAGTGATGCGGCCCGGATACTTTCGCGGCTCGTATTCGACCAGCGCCCGGATGTTGGCCTTGAAGACGCGGAACAGGCGTTGGATGTGTCGCGCGTCGGAGCCGGCGGGCAGGGCGCCCGTCTCGACGGCAAGCTGCCCGAGGCGCGACAGCTTTTCGTCGAAAGTGTGGCCGCGCAGGTCCTCCAACTCGACGCCGTGGCGTCGTCCAAGGTTTCCGGCGAACATCCCGAGCAATGTCTCGTCATCCGTCGGAATACCCTTGGCGGCGTCGCCCGGCGCGTGGCTGTCGAGCAACGCCAGCAGCGCGACGGGCTGGCCCTGCGCGCGAAGTTGCCGCGCCATCTCGAAGGCCACGGGGCCGCCCATCGACCAACCGCCGAGCAGGTACGGCCCATGCGGCTGGATGCTCCGCACGGCTTCGACGTAGAGGGCGGCGAGTTCCTCGAAGTTCGCCAGCGGCTCGTCACGCCCGTCGAGGCCCGGCGCCTGCAACCCGTAGAACGGCTGCTCCTCGCCGAGTTGCCGCGCCAACTCGGCATAGCAAAGTGTGTTCGCCCCCGCCGGGTGGACGCAGAAGAAGGGCGGCCGACGGCCGTGAGGCTGAAGCATGACGAGCGTCGAGGAGGGTGACGGGCCTGCCCGAGCGACTTCGTTCTGTTCGACTTCATACCCGAGCGCGGCGGCCATCTCCCACGTCTCGGGCGCGAGGTCGTCATGGCCGCGCTGCTCTCTCCACCTCGCGCCCACGCGGGCATCGACGCCCGTGTGTTGGTGGAACTTTACGTCTCCGAGCATGCGCGATTCGGCGTGGACGCCGTCCGTCATGCGCCGGCCCTGGTCTTGATAGGGGCTGCACATCTCCGACGCAAACTCTATCCCCAGGAAGCGGCACAGTTCGCGCAGCACCGCTTCGGGCGTGTCGAGCAGCTCCTCGAAGCGCACGCGGTGCTGCCGTTCGCGCGGCACCTGTTCGAGAAAACGGACGATGTTCTGGTGGCTGACGAGCCAGGTCAACTCCGCCAGCTCGCGCCGCGTGAACGGGTGCTCGTGCCCGAAGAAGATCTGCTCCATGCGCGCCTCTTCGAACGAGCGGATCATGCCGAACGGGTGCCGAATCAGGTGGACGTAGAGAGGCGCGTCGAAGTCCGCTTCGGCCTTCGCCAGCGCCGACGGGTCGAACGCGTAGGAGGGCGTCTTATCGACCAGCCTTCTCTCGCCGAGCCATTCCTGCAACAGGCGGTAACACTCCTTGGTCGTCAACCCGCGCGCTTCCAAGTCCTCCATCACGCGCTTGGCCTCGGCCGCGTCGCGGCCCTTCAACTCCATGACGGCGCGAACCAGCCCCTCTAACCAGAAGCTTCCGGCGCCGGAGAAGGCCGCGCGTCTCTCCTGTAGCGTGTCGAAGGAGAGCAGTTCGAGTTCCGGCGGAGCGAAGAGGAGCGGGTGGCCGGCGAGCATCACACGCAAGAGCGTCGAGCCCGAGCGGGGCGGCGAAAGGACGAACACCGCGCGCGGATTCCTGCCCGACGTGTCACGCACGCCGCGACGCGCGGGGCGTGCGAGCAACTCCCGCATCCGCGCGACGCGCAACTCGCGGGGCGGCCCGGCGGACGCGTCGGCGGCAACGGCGTCCGCCGTCAGTTCATCCGTCGTCAGTCTCCGCACGGCCCCGCCGTACTGCTCATCAAGGTACGCCGCGAGTTGACCGACGGTCGGCCCGTTGAAGATGGTGATGACGTGGACGATCTCGCCCAGTCTGTCCTGGAGGCGATTGATGAAGACCGCGCCCTTAATCGAATCGCCGCCCAGCTCGAAGAAGTTGTCCGTGACGCCGACGCGCTCCACGCGCAGGATTTCGGCCCACATCTCGGCGAGCGCCGCCTCGGTCGGCGTGCGCGGCGCGACATACTCGTGCCGCGCGTCGGCGCGGGCCGCGCCGGGCGCGGGCAGCGCCACGCGTTCGACCTTCCCGTTGGGCGACAGTGGCAGCGCGTCGAGCATGACGAAGTCGGCGGGCACCATGTACTCCGGCAAACGTGCGCACAGGTGCGCGCGCAACTCGCCCGCCTCGGGCCGCGAGCCGGCCCCACCGACGACGTAAGCGACGAGCCGCCGGTCGCCCCCCTCTTCACTCAACACCACGACGCATTCGCGCACCGACGGGTGTTCGTTGATGACGGACTCGATCTCGCCCGGCTCGACGCGGAAGCCGCGAAGCTTGACCTGCTGGTCGATGCGGCCGAGGTACTCAAGCTCACCCCCGGGCAGATGGCGCGCGAGGTCGCCCGTCTTGTAGAGGCGCGCGCCCGGCTCCGGCGAGAACGGGTCGGGGATGAACTTCTCGGCCGTCAGGCCGGGGCGGTTCAGGTAGCCGCGCGCCAGCCCGACGCCCCCGAGGTGCAGTTCTCCGGCGACGCCCACGGGCACGGGGTTGAGGTGCTCGTCGAGAACGTAAGTGCGGATGTTGGCAATGGGCCTGCCGATGGGTACGGCCGTCCCTTCGGCGTCGCGTCGGCAGTGCCACGCCGTCACGTCCACCGCCGCCTCGGTCGGCCCGTAAAGGTTATGCAGCTCCGCCCCCGAGCGCGCGAAGAAGCGTTGCTGGAGGGCGTAGGGCAGCGCCTCGCCGCTTGAGATGACCCGCCGCAGGCTCTTGCACAAAGGGACGCGCGGCTCTTCGAGAAAGACCTGAAGCATCGAGGGCACGAAGTGGAGCGTCGTGACTTGACGTTCCAGAACGAGGTCGGCGAGATACGTGCTGTCCCTGTGTCCCTCGGGTCGCGCCACGACGAGCGCGGCCCCCGTCAACAGCGGCCAGAAGAACTCCCACACTGAAACGTCGAAGCTGAACGGCGTCTTCTGCATGACGCGGTCGTCCGTCGTCAGTTGGTAAGCCTCCTGCATCCAGAGCAGGCGGTTGACGATGGCGCGGTGCGTGTTCATCGCCCCCTTGGGCCTCCCCGTCGAGCCCGACGTGTAGATGACGTAGGCCAGGTTGTCGGGCGTCGTTAAAGGCGCGAGGTCTTCATCGTCGAAACCAACGAACGCCGCCGGGTCATCTACACAAAGCACCTGGCCGCGCCCGGCCTGGAGGCCGTCGAGCAGCCTCCGCTGCGTCAGCAGCACGGGGCAGGCGGCGTCTTCGAGCATGAACGAGAGGCGCTCGCGCGGGTACGAAGAATCAAGCGGGACGTAGGCGCCGCCCGCCTTGAGCACGGCGAGCAGTGTGACGACCAACTCGGTCGAGCGTTCCAGCATGACGCCGACCCGCGTGTCCGCGCCGACACCGAGCGCGCGGAGTCGGCGGGCCAGACGGTTGGCGCGCGCGTTCAACTCGGCGTAGGTCAGCTCCTCCCGCTCGAAGATGACGGCCACGGCTTCGGGCGTGCGCGCGGCCTGCTCTTCGCAGAGTTGGTGCAGGCACTTCTCCGACGGGTACGCGCGCGCCGTGTCGTTCCACTCGACGAGGAGTTGCCGGCGTTCGCCCTCGGTCAGAAGCGGCAGCGACGAGATGCTCGCGTCCGGCGCGGCGACGACGCCTTCGAGCAGGACGCGGTAATGCTCAAGCATGAGCCGGATGCGCGGCGCGTCGAAGAGGTCGGTGCTGTAGCGGATCGAGATGCTCAACCCGTCGAACTCCAGTGCCGACAGTCGCAAATCCAATTTCGCCGCTCCCGTCTCCGCTTCCAACTCCTCGACGCCCACCCCGGTCAGCTCAAGCTCGTCGTCCGAAGCGTTCTGCAACGCGAACATGACCTGAAAGAGAGGCGCGTGGCTCGTATCACGTTCCGGCCGCAACTCATCCACCACCCGCTCGAACGGCAGCTCCTGGTGTGCGAAGGCGCCGACCGTGGTCTCGCGCACGCGTCGCAGTAACTCGCGGAAGCTTACAGGTCCGTCCAACTTTGTCCGCAGCGCCAGCGTGTTGACGAAGAAGCCGATGAGGTTCTCGACCTCCCGCCGGTTGCGCCCGGCCACGGGCGTTCCCACCACGACATCAGTCCGCCCCGTGTACCTGTAGAGCAGCACGTCGAAGGCCGCCAGCAGCACCATGAAGAGAGTCGCCCCGTTCTCGCGGCCGAGCGCCCGCAGCCCTTCGGTGAGGCGCGCGTCTACTCCTATCGGCATTTCCGCGCCACGGTACGAACGGACAGCCGGGCGCGGACGGTCGGCCGGCAACTCCAACGCGGGCAGCCCTCCGCCGAGTTGCTCACGCCAGTAGCGCAACTGCTCCTCCAACACCTCGCCCGAGAGGTATTCGCGCTGCCACATCGCGTAGTCCGCATACTGCACGGGCAGCTCCGTCAGCTCCGGTTCCGTGCCCTGCCTGAAGGCCGCGTACAGCGTTGATAACTCACGCACCAGCACGCCCATCGACCAGCCGTCGCTGACGATGTGGTGCATGACGAGCAGCAGCGTGTGCTCGCGCTCGCCGAGTCTGAACAGGCTGGCGCGAAACAGCGGGCCGCGCGCGAGGTCGAAGGGGCGGCGAATCTCCTCCTCGACGAGGCGTTGCGACGCGGCCTCGCGCTCGTCGGCGGGCAGCCCCGAGAGGTCGGTGACGTTGAGTCGCACGGGTCGCGCGTCGGCGATGAACTGTCGCGGCTGGCCGCCGACGATGTCGAACGTGGTGCGTAGCGATTCGTGGCGGCGCACTATCTCGCCGAGGCTGCGTTCGAGCGCGTCCGTGTCCAGCGCGTCGGTCAGGCGTAGCGCGCTCGGCAGGTTGTAGGCCGGGCTCTCCGGTTCCAACTGTTGGAGGAACCAGAGGCGTTGCTGCGCGAACGAGAGTGGGGGCGGCCCGTCGTCGTCCCGGCGCGGCATGATCACCGCGCGCGCGACCGCGACGCGCTCCTGCTTCATGAGTCGTTCGAGAAGCTTTCTCTTCTCGGGCGACAAGTTCGCGATGCGTTTAGTGATATTGCTCATTGACCTGTCCCGCCGCCGGGGCGCCCGTCACCCTCCGATTCAAGGAGTGCTCGCACTTCCTCTTCCGAAAGCTGTTCCAGTCCGTCCAGCATGCTGCTGAGACGGTCTACGTCCTCCTGCTCCCGGCCGGCGGCCCAGACGTGTTGTGCTGTCCCCTCCACGGTCGGCGACTCGAACATCACGCGCAGAGGCAGTTCGACGCCACACCTCTCGCGCAGGAGGTTGACCACGCGCGTCGCCAGAAGCGAGTGGCCGCCGAGGTCGAAGAAGTTGTCGTGGACGCCGACGCGCCCCGCCCTGAGCACCTCTTCCCAGATGTCCGCCAGTTGTTGTTCGAGCGCGTCGCGGGGCGCGACGAAAGAGTCCCGACGCGGGGCCTCCGGGGGCGCGAGGGCTTGCAGCGCGCGCCGATCCGTCTTGCCGCTCGCCGTCAGCGGCAGTTCGTCGAGCGGCACGACGTGCGATGGCACCATGTACTCCGGCAGCTTACCTTTCAGGTACTCGCGCAACTCCGCCTCGTCGGCCGCGCCCTCTCTGTTGGTCACGAAGTAGGCGACGAGCCGCCGGTCGCCCGGCTCGTCCTCGCGCACGATGACGGCCGCGTCCGCGACCCCGGCATGCCGGCGCAGCGCCGCCTCGACCTCCCCCGGCTCGATGCGGAACCCACGCAGCTTGACCTGCTCGTCGGCCCGCCCCAGATACTCCAGCGCCCCGTCCGCGCGCCAACGCGCGAGGTCGCCGCTCCGGTACAGTCTCGCCCCGGCCTCCCCGGAGAAGGGGTCGGGAATGAACCGTTCTGCCGTCAGCCCCGGGCGGTTCAGATACCCACGCGCCAGCCCCTCGCCCCCGATGAGCAGTTCGCCGGAGACCCCGACCGGCACGGGCTCCCCGCGCCCGTCCAAGACGTAGACCCGCGTGTTCTCAATCGGCCGCCCGATGGGCACGCCGGCCGCGCCCCACTCGCCGCCGTCCCCGATCTCGTGGCAGCAGGTGAAGGTCGTGCTCTCGGTCGGCCCGTAGCCGTTGACGAGCCGCACGCCGGGCAGCAGCTCCAACGCACGCCGCACGTGGCCGGTCGAAAGCGCCTCGCCTCCGATTAGAAGTTGACGTAAGCCACCGAGCGCCTCGCCCTGCTCGTCTATCACCGCGTTGAAGAGCGAGGAGGTGAGCCAGGCCGAACTGACCGCGTGGCGCTCGATCAACTCGGCGAGCCGGGCCGGGCTCGGCAAACGCTCCTCGGCCAGCACGCAGCGCCCGCCGTGCAGGAGCGGCGCCCAGAACTCCAGGGTGGACGCGTCGAAAGAAGGGGTCGAGAGTTGAAGGAAGCTCTGTCCCTCGGCGAGTCGTGCGTAGGCGCCGGGGAAGAGCAGGCGTGCGACCGCGCGGTGCGTGACCTCGACGCCCTTGGGCGTCCCCGTCGAGCCCGAGGTGTAGATGACGTAAGCGAGGTTCTCGGCCGTCACACGCGTCCCGGGGTCTGTCTCCGGCATCGAGGAGATGTCCGGCCAGTGCGTGTCGATGAGCAGTTGCCTGACCGGTTGGACGACGAAGGCTTCCTCCGTCTGCCGCTGCGTGATGACCACGGAGACGCCCGCGTCCTCCAGGAGAAATGAGAGACGTTCGGCCGGGTACTCGGGGTCGAGCGGCAGGTAGGCCGCGCCCGCCTTGAGAATCCCGAGCAGCGCCACGATTAGCTCCGGCGAGCGCCCGAGGCAGACGCCGACACGTGCCTCGGGCTTCACCCCGAGCGCGACGAGGTGGTGCGCCAGTTGGTTCGAGCGCGCCTCCAACTCGGCGTAGGTCAAAGCCTGCTCATCGCGGACGACGGCCGGAGCCGACGGTGTGCGTGCGGCCTGTGCGTTGAAAAGGTCGTGGAGGCATTCGTGGCGCGGGAAGGGCGCGGCGGTCTGGTTCCACTCGACGAGGAGTTGCCGGCGCTCGCCCACGGTCAGGAGCGGCAGGTCGGAGATGCGCGCGTCCGGCGCGGAGACGATGCCTTCGAGCAGACGGACGTAGTGCGTGTGGAGCCGCGCGATGCTTGCCTCCTCGAAGAGGTCGGTGCTGTAGATGACCATGCCGCCCAGCGCCACGTCGCTCGCCCACAGGTGAAACTCAAGGTCGAATCTCGACGTGTCGCCCCCGACATCGAGCGGCGTCAACGTCAGGCCCGACAGCTCGAAGTCCGGCTCGGGCGCGTTCTGCAATCCGAACGCGACCTGGAAGAGTGGGTTGCGACTCATGTCGCGCTGCGGGTGCAGCTCCTCGACCAGTTTCTCGAAGGGCAGCTCCTGATTTGACTGCGCGCCGAGCGCCACCTCGCGCACGCGCCCGAGCAACTCCCTGAAGGTGGGGTTGCCGCCGAGGTTCGTGCGCATGACGAGCGTGTTGACGAAGAAGCCGATGAGGTTCTCGACCTCCCGCCGGTTGCGCCCGGCGGTGGGCGTCCCGACAACGAGGTCGGTCTGCCCCGTGTACCTGTAGAGCAGCACGTCGAAGGCCGCCAACAGCACCATGAAGAGCGTCGCCCCGTTCTCGCGCGCCAGCGCACGCAGACTCGCGCCCAGTTTTTCCGGAAACTCCAGTTGGTAGTAAGCGCCCCGGTAAGAGGGCATGGGCGGACGCTGTCGGTCGGTGGGCAACTCCAACGCGGGCAGCTCCCCGCCGAGTTGCTCGCGCCAGTAGCGCAACTGCTCCTCCAACACCTCGCCCGAGAGGTATTCGCGCTGCCACACCGCATAGTCCGCGTACTGCACGGGCAGTTCGGGGAGGGCGGGCTCGCGCCCCGCGCCGAAGGCTTCGTAGAAGGCCATCAACTCGCCGGTGAGTACGCCCCGCGACCAGCCGTCGCTGGTGATGTGGTGGGTGCACATCAGCAGCACGTGCTCGTCACGCCCGAGGCGCAGCAGCCGCGCGCGCAGCAGCGTGTCGCGGCTCAAATCGAAGAGCCGCTCCGACTCCTCCTCGGCGAGCCGCAACACCTCGGCCTCTCGCGCGGCGGCGGGCAAATCCGTCAGGTCCGTGACCTGAAGGACGAAGGGCCTGGGCTCGTTGACGATCTGCCTCGGCTCGCCGCCGACGGTGACGAAAGTCGTGCGCAGCGTCTCGTGGCGGCGCACGAGCGCGTCGAAACTTCGTTCGAGCACGTCGGCGTCGATACGCCCGTCGAGGCGATAGGTGTCGGGCACGTTGTAGAAGGGGCTGTCGGGCTGCAACTGGTTGAGGAACCAGAGCCGCTGTTGTGAGAAGGAGAGCGGGAACGAAACGGTGCCCGGCGCGCGCGGCTTGATCTGCCGGCGCGCGCTGTCGCCCCGCTCCCGCAGCCGCCGGAGCAGTAGCGCCTGTTTCTCCAGCGAGAGACCCGCGATGCGTGTTAACTGATCGCTCATGACTCGACCCCGCCTCCTTGCGTCAGGATGGCCGACACATCCTCTTCGGATAACTGTTCCAACTCGCCGAGAGCTTCGGCCAGCAACTCGGCGTCGGATTGCGCGGCGCGCCGCTGAACGACGGCGACCGAGAGCCCCGCGACCGTCGGCGACTCGAACAGGCAGCGCAACGGCAGCTCGATCTCGAAGGCGTCGCACAGGCGCGTGACGACCTGCGTGGCGACCAGCGAGTGGCCGCCGAGGTCGAAGAAATTTTCGTGAACGCCGACGCGCCTGACGCCGAGCACCTCGGCCCAGATGGCCGCCACCTGCTCCTCGACCGGGGTGCGGGGCGCGACGAAGCCCTCTTCCAGTTCGGGCCGTGGCGCGTCGGGCGCGGGAAGCTGACGCCGGTTCACTTTTCCGTTGGCGTTGAGCGGCAACGCGTCGAGCATGACGAAGGCCGAAGGCGTCATGTAGTCGGGCAGGCGCTCTTGCAAATGGCTGCGGAGTTGCGGGATGAGCTGGCGCGCGCGCGCGCGGCGCAGAGGGTTATTGCCGTAGTCCTTCCAATCCTCGTCGCGCGCTTCCGGGGCGGGGAAGGCGAACGTCGCGCGCGCGCCCTCCTCTTTGTCGGCGTCGCGCAGCAGCACGTCGAAGCGGCCGTCGGCGCCGTGCCGCGCCCAACTGATGTCTACGTCGTAAGCGAGTTCGCCGCCGAGCGCGTACAGGTCTTCCGGGTCAACGCCGGAGGCGACCCGCTCGATGAGCGCACGCAGCTCGCCGGCCGTGTGAGTGCTTTCGTCGTCCGAGAGCAACTCAACGGTCTTGACCTCGGCGGCGAGCCGCGCGTTGGGCACGCGCGCCAGTGCGAGCGAGGCGGGTCTCTCCGCGACGAGCCGGCGGCGCAGCGCATCAAGCGTCAACGCCTCCGCGTCCCAGTCGAGCCATGACTGCGACTCGCGGCCCGGCTCCGGCGCATCGCCGATGTGGAGCAACACCTGATAGCGGAAGCGGGTCAGCTCGTTGTGATAGCGGCCGCGCTTGGGGCGCACCTCGACGCGGCCGACGTGCGGCAGGCGCCGCCGGAGCATGAAGAAGAAAGCAGGGGCGACGGCGAGTTCGTTCTCCTGCGCGGCGCGCGTCCGCACCTGCTCGCGCAGTTGCGCGTGCGGCAGTGAGGGCGGCGCCTTGAACAACTGAACCGAGGCGTGGAAGGCTTCGAGCAGCGGCAGACTGCGCACGTCGCCGACGAAGATGAAGCCGCCGGGCTTGACCACACGCGCCGCGCCTTCCAACACGCGCAGCAGGTAGCCGATGTCCGGGAAATACTGGACGACGGAGTTGAGAATAACGGCGTCGAAGCTCCGAGGCTCGATGCCTTCGAGGTTGTCGGCCGCGCGCTGAAGCAGCGTCACGTCGGCCGTGATGTCGCCCCGCGCGATGACGTTTTGGCGGACGTATTCGAGCGCCACCTTCGAGACATCCGTCCCGCAGTAACGCTCGCAGCCGGGGGCCAGCCGCGCCAGCAACATCCCCGTCCCGCAACCTATCTCCAGCACGCTGCGCGGACTGGCCGCTTGAATCGGCGCGAGCGTGTCCTCCAGCCAGACGCGCATCTCTTCGGCCGGCAGAGGCTCGTCCGTGTAGTTGCTGTTCCAGCCCGTGATGTTGAAGGACGGGTCGGGCTGAGTCGAGGGCTGGCTGTAGATGTGTCCGTCGAAGATTTTCTGCCAGTGCTCCACCTGGCCGGCGTGCAGGCCGCCGCCCGGTGTCTCTTCCGCGTTCGCGTTCGCCGTTTCCGCCGCGCCGACCACGTAGGCCACGAGGCGGCGCTCGCCGGGTTGGTCTTCGCGCGCCAGCACGACGCATTCACGCACCGATGGGTGCTCGTTGATGACGGACTCAATCTCGCCCGGCTCGATGCGGTGGCCGCGAATCTTGACCTGCTGGTCTACGCGGCCGACGAACTCAATCGCGCCGCTCGGGAGGAAGCGCACGAGGTCGCCCGTGCGGTAGAGCCGCGCGCCGGGCTCGGCGGCGAACGGGTGTGGGACGAGTTTCTCGGCCGTCAGTTCCGGCCGGTTGAAGTAGCCACGCATCAACCCGTCGCCGCCGAGGCACAACTCGCCAGCGACGCCGATTGGCACCGGCTGTAAATCGCCGTCGAGCACGAACGCCTGCGTGTTCGTGATAGGGCCGCCGATGGGGACGGTCGGCGCGTCCAACGGCACCGCGCCGACCGTGTGCCACGTCGAGAAGGTCGTGTTCTCGGTCGGGCCGTAGACGTGCAGCAGGTGATGCGGCCTCCCCTTCGTCAACACCTCGCGCACCCACTTCGGGTCGGCGGCCTCCCCGCCGAACAGCAGGCAGCGGAGCGGCCCGAAGGCTTCGGGCCGGGCGGCGGCAATCTGGTTGAAGAGCGCGGTGGTGAGGAAGAGCACGGTGACGCCCCGTTCCCTGATGTGGGCGGCCAGGGCGGACGGCGAGAGGGCCGTGTCGCGGGGGACGATGTCGAGCCGCGCGCCGTGCAGCAACGCGCCCCAGATTTCAAACGTGGCGGCGTCGAACGTGGCCGTCGAAGCCTGCGCCACGCAGTCGGCGGCCGACAGCTCGACGTAGTTCGTCCCGTGGACGAGGCGGTTGATGGCGCGGTGCTCGATAGCGACCCCTTTGGGCCGCCCCGTCGAGCCCGAGGTGTAAATGACGTAAGCGAGGCTTTCGGCCGTGGCCTCGCGGGGCAGGTTCAACGCGCTCTCGCGGTCTATCTCTTCACGTTCGCCGTCGAGGCAGACGACCCGCACATCGGAGTCGGGCAGTGAGCCCAGTTGCTTCCGCTCGGTCATGAGCACGCGCACGCCGGAGTCTTCGAGCATGAACCGGAGGCGCGGTTTCGGGTACGCGGGGTCGAGCGGGACGTAGGCGCCGCCGGCCTTGAGCACGGCGAGGAACGCGACGACTATTTCGGGCGAGCGATCCATAAGGACGCCCACCATGCTCTCGTGCCCGACGCCGAGCGCGCGGAGTCGGCGGGCCAGACGGTTGGCGCGCGCGTTGAGTTCGGCATAAGTCACCCGCGTGTCGCCGGAGACGACGGCCACGGCCTCGGGCGTGAGCGCGGCCTGCGCCTCGAACAACTCATGCACGCACGCGTCGCGCGGGTAAATGCCTCGCGTGTCGTTCCACTCGTCGAGCAACTGTCGTCGCTGGGCCTCGGTCAGCAGCGGCAGGTCGGGCAGCCTCGTGTCGGGGTCGGCGACAACGCCTTCGAGCAGGTTGCGGAAGTGGCCGAGCAGTTGCTCGACGGTCGCGGCGTCGAACAGCTCCGTGCTGTAGATGAGGTTGCCCGCGATGACGCCGTCGCCCTCCCACAGGTGGAACTCCAGGTCGAACCGCGTCACGTCGTTGCCGATTTCGACCGTGCCGACACGCAGGCCGGGCAGCGTGAACTCTTCGAGCGGCGCGTTCTGGAGCGAGAACATGACCTGGAAGAGTGGGTTGCGGCTCAGGTCGCGCCCGGGTTGCAGTTCCTCGACCAGCCTCTCGAAGGGCAACTCCTGGTGAGCGTAGGCCCCGAGCGTCGCCGCCCTCACGCGACCGAGCAACTCGCGGAAGCTCGGCCGCCCCGAGAGGTCTGTGCGCAGCGCCAGCGTGTTGACGAAGAAGCCGACCAGGTCTTCGACCTCGCGGCGAGTGCGGCCGGCGATGGGGGCGCCGATGACGATGTCTTCCTGCCCCGTGTAGCGCCCGAGGAGCGCGTTGAAGGCCGCCAGCAGCGTCATGAACAGCGTCACGCCTTCGCGGCGGCTGAAGCTCTTGAGCCGCGCCGTCAACTCTTCCGGCAACTCGAAGTGGCGGTCGGCGCCCTCGTAGCTGAGGACGGGCGGGCGCGGCCTATCCGTCGGCAGGTTGAGGACGGGGAGTTCGCCGCCCAGTTGCTCGCGCCAGTAGCGAAGCTGCTCCTCCAGCACTTCGCCTTGCAGCCACTCGCGCTGCCAGACGGCGAAGTCCGCGTACTGAATCGGCAGTTCGGCGAGCGGCGAGGTCTCGCCCCGCAGGTACGCCGCGTAGAGCGCGGAGAGGTCGCGGAGGAAGACGCCGACCGACCAGCCGTCGCTGACGATGTGGTGCGTCGTGATGAGCAGGATATGTTCCTCCGCGCCGAGGCGGAGCAGACGCGCGCGCGTGAGCGGGGCGCATGCGAGGTCGAACGTCCGGTGTGCTTCCTCGACGGCGAGTCGCACGGCCTCCGGCTCGCGACTCTCCTCAGATAGGCCCGAGAGGTCTGTTACCTCAAGGCTCAGCGACGCGTGTTCGTTGACGAGCTGCACGGGCCGACCGTTGTCGTTCGTGAAGCTGGTGCGCAACGCCTCGTGACGCCGGACGACTTCGTTGAAGCCGCGCTCAAGGGCGTTCACGTCGAGATGCCCGTTGAGGCGCAGCGCCTCGGGGATGTTATAGAACGGGCTGTCGAGCGCGAGGCGGTCGATGAACCAGAGGCGCTGCTGCGCGAAGGAGAGCGGGAAGGCGCGCGCGTCGTCGCGTCCCGCCGCGCGGATCGGGGTCAACTCTCCGGGTGATTCCTGTCCCGCGCCGACGCGCGCCACGGCGTCCGGGTAATGTTCGACGAGGTATGCGCGGAGGGAGGCGATGTCGGGCGCGTCGAAGAGCGCGACGACGGAGACGACCGCGCCGAGTCTCTTCTGAAGAGTGTTGATGAAGATGGCGGCGTGGATGGAGTCGCCGCCGAGGTCGAAGAAGTTGTCGTGGACGCCGACCTCCTCGACGCGGAGGATGGCGCGCCACATCTCGCACAACATCTGCTCAAGCGCCGTGCGCGGCGCGACGTAGGTCTGCTCAAGTTGCGGCCTCGCACCGCCGGGCGACGGCAGGCGCTGGCGGTCGATCTTCCCGCTCGGCGTGAGTGGCAGACGGTCGAGCGCGACGAAGGCGGACGGGATCATGTATTCCGGCAGCCGCCCCTTCAAGTATCGTCGCAGGGCGTCCGCCTCCGGCGCCGTCTCGCTCGCGGGCGTCGTGTAGGCGACCAGACGCTTGTCGCCCTGCCCCTCTTGACGCGCGACGACCACGGCTTCACGTATCTCAGGGTGTGCGGCGAGCGCCGCCTCAATCTCGCCCGGCTCGATGCGGAAGCCACGCACCTTGACCTGTTGGTCGTTGCGGCCGAGGTACTCCATCTCCCCGTTCGGCCGCAGGCGCGCGAGGTCGCCGGACTTGTAGAGCCGCTGCCCGGCCCTGTGGCTGAAGGGGTGCGGGATGAACCGTTCGGCGGTCAAGGATGGGCGGCCGAGGTAGCCGCGCGCCAGCCCCGCGCCGCCGACGTAAATCTCACCCGGCACGCCCACGGGCACCGGCTGAAGGTTCTGGTCGAGCAGGTAGACTTGCAGGTCTGGAAGCGGCCCGCCGATGAGGCTCCCGAGCGGGGCGTCGAGGTCGGCCATGTTGATGGCGCGGTAGGTGACGTGGACGGTCGTCTCCGTGATGCCGTACATGTTGACGAGCCGCGTGGAGTCTTCACCGTAACGCTCGAACCACGGCTTGAGGCTCGGCAGGTCGAGCGCCTCGCCGCCGAAGATGACGAGGCGCAGGCTCAACTCGCGCCCCTCATGCGCGCCGTCCACGACTTGCAACAGTTGGCGGAAGGCCGACGGCGTCTGGTTGAGGACGGTGACGCGCTCGCGCGACAGCATCTCGCGGAACGCCTCGGGCGTGCGGCTGACCGAGTGGGGCACGATGACGAGACGGCCGCCGTAGAGCAGCGCCCCCCAAATCTCCCAGACCGAGAAGTCGAAGGCGAAAGAGTGGAACATCGTCCACACGTCGCGCTCGCTGAACTGATACCAATGTTCCGTCGCCTTAAAGAGCCGCGCGACGTTGGCGTGAGTGACCACGACGCCTTTCGGCCGCCCCGTCGAGCCCGACGTGTAGATGACGTAGGCGGGGTTGTCGGCCGTGGCGTCCGGCGGGAGGTTCTCGCTTGCCTGTCCCTCGACGGCCGCCCGCTCGTCGTCGAGACAGATGACCCGCGCGCGGCCCGTGGGCGGCAGGCCGGCGAGACCCGTCCCGGTGAGCAGCAGGCGCGCGCCGCTATCCTCCAGCATGAAGGCGAGGCGGTCGGAGGGGTACGCGGGGTCGAGCGGGACGTAAGCGCCGCCGGCCTTGAGCACGGCGAGCAGCGCGACGACCATCTCCGCCGAACGCTCGAAGTAGAGCCCGACGATCTCTTCCGGCCCGACCCCCAAAGCCCGGAGGCGGCGCGCGAGGCGGTTGGCGCGGGCGTTCAGTTCGGCGTAGGTGATGTGTTCACCGTCGCAGGTCACGGCGGTCGCGTCGGGCGTGCGCGCGGCCCGTGCCTCGAACAACTCGTGCACGCACGCGCCGTCGCCGTACGGCGCCCGCGTCTCGTTCGCGCCGCCGAGCAGTTGCCGGCGCTCGTCGTCGCCGAGGATGTCGAGCGCCGAAATGCGCCTGCCGGGGTCGGCGACGACGCCCTCCAGAAGGTTCTGGAAGTGAGCGAACATGCGCGCGATGGTCGCGGGCTCGAAGAGGTCGGTCATGTAGTTCCAGTAGGCCAGCAGGGAGCCTTCCGACTCTTCGAGCGAGAGCACGAGGTCGAAGTGCGACGTGCCGATGTCAACGTCGAGATGGCTGAGAGAGATGACCAGCTCGGAGGACGGCACGTGGTCTTCCATCGGCGCGTTCTGGAGAACGAGCATCACCTGAAAGAGCGGCGAGTGGCTGGCGCCGCGCTCGGGCCGCAACTCGCCGACGAGCTTCTCGAAGGGCACGTCCTGGTGCGCGTGTGCTTCGAGCATTATCTCCCTGACCCGCCCGAGCAGTTCGCGGAAGGTCGGGTCGCCGGAGAGGTCGGCGCGCAGCACGATGGTGTTGACGAAGAGTCCGATGAGCCCCTCAGCTTCGGGCCGGCTGCGCCCCGAGATGGGCGTCCCGACGCTAAGGTCGGTCTGTCCCGTGTACTTGTAGAGCAGCACGTCGAAGGCCGCCAACAGGGTCATGAAGAGCGTCACGCCCTCACGCCGGCAGAGGTCGTTCAACCGCTCGGTCAGCCGTTCCGACAGCTCCAGACACTGTGCGCCGCCGTGGTGCGTCCGGACGGAGGGGCGCGGGTGGTCGGTCGGCAGGCGAAGGGCCGGCGGGAGGTCGCCGAGCTTCTCCTTCCAGTAGCGGAGCTGGCGCTGCATCTTTTCGTCTTGCAGATGCTCGCGCTGCCACGCGGCGAAGTCGGCGTACTGAATCGGCGGCTCGGCAAGCGGCGAGGGGCGGCCCGCGTTGAAGGCGTGGTAGAGCGCGCTCAGCTCGCTCATCAAAATACCCATCGACCACGCGTCGCCGATGATGTGGTGCAGCACCACGACGAGGTAGTGCTCCTCTTCGGACACCTTCAGGAGCCTGGCGCGCACCAGCGGCCCGCGCTCAAGGTCGAAGGGACGGCGCGAATACTCGTCCGCCAACCGGCGGAGTTCGGCCCAGAGTGCGTCGCGGTCGTCGGCGGCCGGCAGTTCGACGACAGGCACGCCGATGGTCAGCGACGGCCGGACGACCTGCACCGGCTCGCCGTCCTGAATCGTGAAGGTCGTGCGCAGCGACTCGTGACGCCGGACGACTTCGTTGAGGCTGCGCTCCAGTGTCTCAACGTCGAGCGCGCCGAGCAGTTCGTAGACTATGGGTAAGTTGTAGGTGGCCCGTTCGGCTTCGACCTGCGCGAGGAACCAAAGGCGCCGCTGCGCGAAGGAGAGCGGCGCGGGGCCGGACTCCCTCCGGCGGGCGATGCCGGTCTCGGCCACGGCCTCGCCCGCCAGCGCCTTGCGCGTCAGGCGCATCGCCAGCGCCGCGCGCTCCTTCGGCGACAGGGCGGCTAATCGTTCGGAAACGTCACTCATGACTGGACACGCTCTCTCTCAACAGAATGCTCAAAGCGAATTCGGCGAAGCACTCAACTCGACGCCCGGCAGCTCATCAAGCAGTTGCGCGATGTTCTGTTTGTCGTGGTGCTCGATGACGCGCTGGGCCACGACGAGCGACAGGCCGCCGATTGTCGGCGACTCGAAGATGTCGCGCAGTTGCAGCTCGACGCCGAACGACTTGCGCAGGCGTGAGATGACCATCGTGGCGAGCAGCGAGTGGCCGCCGAGGTCGAAGAAGTTGTCGTGGATGCCGACCTGCCGTATGCCGAGCAGCTCCTGCCAGATGTCGGCCACCTCCTGCTCCAGCTCGTTCTCGGGGGCGACGTAGGCGCTCGCCAGCTCGGGCCGCGCGTGCAACTCCGACGCCTCGATTCTCTGCGACGGCTCCTCGACGGCCGAGGGGGAGGGCTTGACCCAGCGGGCGAGCCGTGACTGCAAGTCGCCGGTCGAGACCACCACCTGCGAGGCCGGCGGCATCGAGAGGATGCGGCCGAAAGCCTCCGCGCCCTCGTGCGGAAGAATCCACAACTGCTCGACCTTCGACCTGCGGGACTGTCTCTCCTCCGCCGCGCCGTCGAGGTTCCAGCCGTCCCAGTTGACGCTTGTCCAGTTGTCGCGGCCCTCCTGGTTGTGTCTCTGCACCAGCGCGTCCACGAAGATGTTCGAGGCCGCGTAGGCCGTGAAGTTCAGCCCGCCGAGGACTGAGGAGAGCGAAGAGAGCACGAGGCAGAAGTCAATCTCCCGGCCCCGCAGGACTTCTTCGAGCACGAGCAGTCCGCGCGCCTTGACTCGGAAGTGACGCTCGCAATCGGCCGGGGTCATCGCGGCGATCTCCTTGTCCACGTCGTCGCCGTTGAGTGCCGCGCCGTGGATGACGCCGTCGAGCGCCCCGAACCGTCTCTCGACGTGTTCGAGCGCGGCGCGCATCTGACCTTCGTCGGACACGTCGGCGCGCAGCACGAGCACTTCCGAGCCCAACGCTTCCAACTCCCGCACGCGGCCGATGCGATAACTCACCTCGTCGTCTTCGCCGTGCGACGCGAGCCACGCGTCCCACTCGTCCCGCTCCGGCAGGCCGCCGCGCCCGGTCAGCACGAGCCGCGCCCGCGCCTCTCGCGCCAGATGCTCCGCGAGCACCAACGCGACGCCGCTCAATCCGCCCGTGATGAGATAGACGCCGCGTTCGCGCAGCCGCGTCGAAGACTCTTCGGGCGGCGCCGACTCGAAGGGCTCGAACGGCTCGAAGGTCTGTACCCAGCGGTGACGGCCGCGATAAGCAATCGTCGTATCGCCGCCGTCAGCCGTCACCTCGCTCGTCAACTGCGCGGCCAGACGCTCGCGCCGGTCGCTCCCGGCGGGCGGCACGCTCACGTCGATGATGCGACAGGCGATGCCGGGGTGCTCCTGCGGAATCACCCTGCACGCGGCCATGACGGTGGCCTTCTCCGGGCGCGGCACGTCGCCGTCGCTCACCTCCTGTGCGTGATTCGTGACGACCGTGAGGCGCGGCCGAGGCCCCTCTGAATTTTCCGTCAGCGCCTGTGTCAGGAAGAGCAGGCTATAGAGCCCAAGCTCCTGCGCGCGCTCTAAACCTTCGTCCACGGTCGCGGGCTCTTCGTCGGCCGTGACGCCCCACAGGTGAACCACGCGCTCCGGCGTCAGGCGCTCGGCGGCCAGCGCGCCGAGCAGCGTTTGATAGTCCTCCTTGCGTCGCGCGTCTATCGTGTAGGCGCGCTCGCTCACTTTCATGAACCGTTCGCCCGCGTGGACGGTGACGACCTCGTCGCCCGCCGCCGCGAGACGCGCCGCCAGCTCCGCGCCGAGGCCGCACTCGTCGGCCATGACCAACCAGCCGAGCCGGGAGCCGCGCGCGCGCCCGGCCGCGCCGGGCAGGGGCATGCGTTTCCATGAGGGCAGATAGAACCAGTCGGCGATGGGTTTTTTGCGCAGCGCCGCACGCCCCACGGTCGTCGTCTCCTCGCGGGTCGCGGGCCGTGGCTCGACGTAGTAGCGTTTGCGCTCGAACGGGTAGGTGGGGAGTGTGACGCGGCGGCGCTGCTCGTCGGCGTTGAAGCCCGACCAATCGACCTGACCCCCGGCCAGCCAGAATTTGCCGAGCGTGGTCAGCAGAGTCTCGACATCCGTGCGCCCGTCGCGCGGGTGACGCATGGAGGTCAGAATCACTTGCCCGACGCTCTTCTCCGGGTGCTGCCTGGCGTAGCCGCTCAGCGTATGGCCCGGCCCGACCTCAAGCAGAATCCGCTCAGACTCCCTCAGCAACTCGCCGAGTCCCGCGTCGAAGCGCACGGTCTGACGCAGATGTCGCGCCCAGTAGCGCGAATCGGTCGCCTCAGCAGTGCTGATCCACGTGCCGGTCACGTTGGAGACGAAAGGTATGCGCGGCGCGCTCAGCTTCAAGCCCCTGACGAGTTCCGTGAACTCGCCCAGCATCGGCTCCATCATCTCCGAGTGGAAGGCGTGAGACGTGTGGAGCAGTTGCGAGTCGAGCCCACGGCTCGCGAGCGCGGACTGGAATTCGTTGACCGCCTCGGCCGCGCCCGCGACCACGCAACTGTTCGGCGTGTTGACCGTCGCCAGCGAGAGCCCCGGCGGGAGCAGCGCGTTGACCTCCTTCTCCGGCAAAGGGACGGCGAGCATCTGTCCAGTGGACAACTGCTGCATCAGTCGCCCGCGCTCGGCCACCAGCACGAGCGCGTCGTCGGGCGCGAGCACGCCGGCCAGACACGCCGCCACGTACTCGCCCACGCTGTGCCCGATCATCGCCGACGGCCTGACGCCCCAAGACATCCACAGACGCGCCAGCGCGTACTCGACGACGAAGAGCGCGGGCTGCGTGACGAAGGTCTGCTTCAACAGTCGCGCCGCCTCTTCCGCGCCCGCCTCTGCCGGGTAGAGCACGTCGCGCAGGTCGAGGCCGAGGCGCGGCCGCAGCAGTTCCGCGTGCCGGTCTACCTGTTCGCGAAACAGCGGCTCGGCCTCGTACAACCCCTGCGACATCCCCGCGTGCTGCGCGCCCTGACCGGGGAACATGAAGACGTTGGGACGGTGGCGCGGCTCCTGAAAGTTAGTCAGTAGTCTCTGCGGGTCGCGCGCGTTGAGCGCCGCGACCGCGTCTTCGGCGTCGCGCGCGACGAGGACGCGCCGGTGCGCGAACTCTCTCCGGCCGGTCTGCAACGTGTAGGCAACGTCGGCGAGGTTTGTATCGAGATGCGCGCTCAGGTACTCGCCGAGGTTCGCGGTCGCCGCCTCAAGCGCCGTACTCGTCCGGGCCGACAGGACGAGCAGTTGCGCGGGGCGCGTCTCGCCGGAAGGCGGGTCGGGCGGGGGCTCTTCGAGGATGACGTGCGCGTTCGTCCCGCCGATGCCGAAACTGCTCACGCCCGCGCGCCGTGGCGCGGGGGCAGTCTCCCAAGGCGTCAGACGCGCGTTGACGAAGAAAGGGCTCTTCTCGAAATCAATCTTGGGGTTGGGCCGCTCGTAATGCAGGCTCGGCGGTATCTCGCCGTGCTTGAGCGCGAGCACGGTCTTGATGAGCCCGGCGACACCCGCGCCCGCGTCGAGGTGGCCGACGTTCGACTTGAGCGACCCGATGGCGCAGAAGCCGCGCCTCTGCGTGCCCGCGCGGAAGGCTTGCGTGAGCGCCGCGATCTCGATGGGGTCGCCGAGCGGCGTGGCCGTTCCGTGCGTCTCGACGTAGGTGATCGTCTCGGCCTCGACGCCGGCCAGCGCCAGCGCCTCGGAGATGACTTCGGCCTGACCGTCAACGCTCGGTGCCGTGAAGCCGACCTTGAGCGAGCCGTCGTTGTTGACGGCCGAACCCTTGATGACGGCGTGGATGCGGTCGCCGTCGGCGCGCGCGTCTACGAGGCGCTTGAGCACGACGAGGCCCGCGCCCTCGCCGCCCACCGTCCCGCGCGCGGCGGCGTCGAAGGCGCGGCAGTGCCCGTCGGGCGACATGATGCCTTCTTCCTGATAGATGTAGCCCTCCTTGTGCGGGAAGGTGATGGAGCCGCCGCCGGCCAGCGCCATGTCGCTCTCGCCGTTGAGCAAACTCTGGCAGGCGGCGTGGACGGCGACGAGCGAGGTCGAGCAGGCCGTCTGGATGTTGATGCTCGGCCCCTTCAGGTTGAGCTTGAAGGAGATGGTCGTCGGCACAAACTCGCCGTGGTTCCCGATGTCAACTTGATAAGCACCGACCCTCTCGATGAGGTCGGCGCGCGAGGCGAGGTTGGCCGTCAGGTAGCTGCCCGCGCTCACCCCCGCGTAGACGCTGACGCGGCCCGGAAACCTTTCGGGGTCGTAGCCGGCGTCCTCGAACGCCTCGACGGCGCACTCCAACAGCACGCGGTGCTGCGGGTCGAGCATCTCTGCTTCGCGCGGGTTGTAGTCGAAGTACGAAGCGTCGAAGAGTTCAACGTCTTCGAGCACGGCTTTGGCCGGGACGTAGTTGGGGTCGGCCAGCTCCTCCGCGTCGGCCCCGTCCGCGCGTAGCTCTTCCGGCGTGAAGAAGGTGACGGACTCGACGCCGTTCTTCAGGTTGCGCCAGAACTCTTCGAGGTTCTTCGCGCCGGGGAAGCGGCCGGCCATGCCGATGATGGCCACCTCCGAAGCCTCGTGCTCGTCAAAGGGCTCCGCCACCTCCGCTTCGTACCCGTCGGACAGGTGTTCTTTACTCGTCATCGCTCGCCCCCTTCTGCTGCCGCCTGACCTGCTGCCTCTGCCGCAGATGTCTCTGCCTGTCCAACGCCTCGCGCCGCGTCCGCGCCGTGTTCCGGGCCGGCGCGGCCGGTTCCGCCGCCGCCGCCTCGCGGCTCAGGTGTTCGGCCAGCGCGCTGACGGTCGGATACTTGAACATCTCGATGATCGAGACCTCGGCCTGCAAGACTTCGCGCAGCCTGCTGTGTACCTGCACGAGCAGCAGGGAGTGACCGCCGAGGTTGAAGAAGTTATCGTGGACGCCGACCTTCTCGACCTTGAGCGCCTCCTGCCAGACGCCCGCGATGACGCGCTCGTTCTCGGAGCGCGGCGCGACGTAGACCTCCTCCAATTCCGGCCGCGTACCGTCCGTTTCGGGCAGTCGCCGACGGTCTACCTTGCCGTTCGGCGTCAGCGGCAGGGCTTCGAGCGTGACGAAGGCCGAAGGGATCATGTATTCGGGCAAGGTCTCCTTGAGGTGTCGCCGCAACTCGGCCGTCGTCGCCGCGCGCGCCTCGCTCTCGACCACGTAGGCGACGAGGCGGTTGCCGCCGTGGCCGTCCGCGCGCGCCACGACCGCCGTCTCGCGCACCCCCTCGTGCCGGCTGAGCACGGCCTCGATCTCGCCCAACTCAATTCTGAAACCACGGACTTTGACCTGCTCGTCCACCCGGCCCAGGAACTCGATGTTGCCGTCGGGCAGGTAGCGCGCGAGGTCGCCCGTGCGGTACATGCGCTCGCCGCCCACGGCGCCGTAAGGGTTCGGAGTGAAGCCCTCGGCGGTCTGCGCGGGGCGCGCGTGGTAGCCGCGCGCCAGTCCCGCCCCGCCGATGCACAACTCGCCGGCCACCCCGACGGGCACAAGCCGCTGTGACTGGTCGAGCACGTAGATGGCGGCGTTCATCACGGGCCGCCCGATGGGGACGGCGCCCGCGCCCGTTCTCTCCGCGCCGCGCCGAGGCTCGTAGTTGCTCGCCGTGATGGTCGTCTCCGACGGCCCGTAGGCGTTATTCCATGTCACCTGATGGCCGACGGCGCTCTGCCATTTCGCCAGCGACTCCGGCAGCGTCTTCTCGTTGCCCACGATGACGCGGCGCAACCGCGCGGGCACACGGCACCCGCGCTCGGAGACGGCCGTCGCCCACTCGGCCCAGAAGGACGCGGGCAGGTTGACGAGCGTCACTCCCTCGTCTTCCAAAAATTGCACGAACTGCTCGGGCGTGGTGACGGCAGGGTCGGGATGCATCACCAAACGCGCCCCGCTCAGCCACGCGGCGAAGAACTCTTCGGCGGCCACGTCGAAACTGAGCGAGGCGAACTGGAGTATGCGGTCGTGCTCCGTCACCCCGTGGTGCGTGATGAAGGCGTAAGCGGCGTTCACGAGCGAGCGGTGCTGGATGAGGATGCCTTTGGGTCGCCCGGTCGTCCCCGAGGTGTAGACGAGGTAGGCGAGGTTGTCGGCGGCCGCCGCGCGCGCGGGGTTCTCAACGCTCTCTTCGGCGACGCGCGGCCACTCGTCGTCGAGAAGCACGACCCTCGCGGAGTGCCCCGGCAGTTCGTCGGAGAGTTGCCGCGTGGAGACGAGAATCGAGACGCCCGCGTCCTCCATCATCTGGCGCAGGCGCTCGGGCGGATACAGCGGGTCGAAGGCGACGTAAGCGCCCCCGGCCTTGAGCACGCCGAGGAGCGCGACGGCCATCCCCGCCGAACGTTCGAGCAGGATACCGACGCGCGCCTCCGGCCCGACGCCCGCGCGTCGCAGGTAGTGCGCGAGCTGGTTGGCGCGGCGGTTTAAGTCCGAGTACGTGACCTGCTCGCCGTCGAGCGAGAGCGCGACCGATTCGGCTCGCCTCTCGACCTGCTCCTCGAACAGCTCGTGGATACACTTGTCGCGCGGGTACTCGCGGGCCGTGTTGTTCCAGTTGACGAGCAGTTGCTCCCGCTCCCGCTCGGTCAGCATCGGCAGCCCGAGCAGGGGGCGGTGCGGGTCGGCCACAATCTCCTCCAGCAGCCGCAGGTAGTGCCCGAGCATGCGCGCCGCCGTCTCATGGTCGAAGAGGTCGGTGTTGAATTCGAGCCCGCAGAGGATGGCGTCGTCGCGCTCCATCAGGTCGATGGTCAGGTCGAACTGCGCCGACTTCGTCTCGTCATCCGTGAGCCTCATCAGGACGCCGCCCAACTGCCTCGACGGCATCGGCGCGTTCTGGAGAGAGAACATGACCTGGAAGAGCGGGGTGCGGCTCGTGTCGCGCTCGGGCTGCAACTCCTCGACCAACTTCTCGAAGGGCACGTCCTGGTGCGCGAAGGCGCCGAGCGTCACTTCACGCACGCGGCCGAGGAGCCGCGCGAAGGTGAGGTCGGGCGCGAGGCGCGTGCGCAGGACGAGGGTGTTGACGAAGAAGCCGATGAGGTTCTCGACCTCGACCCGGTTGCGGTTGGCGATGGGCGTGCCGACGACGATGTCATCCTGCCCCGTGTAGCGGTAAAGCAGTGTCTTGAAGGCCGCCAGCAGCGTCATGTAGAGCGTCACCTCCTGACCGCGACCCAACTCCTTCAGCCCCCGAGTCAGCTCCGGCCCAATCTCGCGCTCAATCATCGCGCCCCGGTAGCTCTGCACCGGCGGGCGCGGGCGGTCGGTCGGCAGGATGAGCGCGGGCGGCGCTCCGCCGAGGGCCTCACGCCAGTAGGCGAGCTGCTGCTCAAGCTGTTCGCCGCTCAGCCATTCGCGCTGCCACACGGCGAAGTCCCTGTACTGGATGGCGAGCGGCGGCAGCGCCGCCGGCCGGCCCGACGCGTAGGCTTCATAGAGCGCGGCCATCTCGGTAATCATGACGCCGATAGACCACCCGTCCGAGATGATGTGGTGCATCGTCAACAGGAGCTGGTGTTCGTCCTCGCCGAGGCGAAGCAGTCCGGCGCGGACGAGTGGCACCCGCGACAAGTCGAAGGGGCGCTGCAACTCCATCTTGTGGCGCTTGACCTCAAGCGCCCGTTCGTCTTCGGGCAGGCCGCGCAGATCGTGGACGGGCATGTTGAGCGTCACGTGCGGCGCTATCAACTGCGCGGGCTGGCCCTCGATGGCCGCGAAGCTCGTCCGCAGGGCTTCGTGCCGGCGCACGATCTCGTTGAGGGTCTGTTCCAGCGCCCCCACGTCGAGCCGTCCCTTGAGGTGGAAGTTGGCCGGGATGATGTAGGGGCTGTTGGGCTCCATGACGTTGAGGAACCAGAGCCGCTGCTGCGCGAAGGAGAGCGGGAAGGGGCCGGACTCTCTGTGTCGGGTGATGGCTTCGCGCGGGGCCGAGGCGTCGGCGCTCCGCCTGAGCTGCATGGCGAGCGCCGCGCGCTCCTCGGCCGAAAGACCCGAAGTGTTCTTCATAACTTCGCTCATGTTTGCTTCTACCTTTAAGCCGTCCCGGCCGACGAACGGGTCGGGGATGAATCTCTCCGCCGTCAGCGCGGGGTGTTTGACGTAGCCGCGCGCCAGCCCGGCACCGGCCACGTACAACTCGCCCGGCACGCCGACGGGCACGGGCCGCAGTTGCTCGTCGAGGATGTAGACACGCGTGTTGGCGATGGGGTAGCCGATGGGCGGCGCCGCGTCGGCGTGCGGCGCGCGCTCGATTGCGGCCGACGTGCTCACCACCGTGTTCTCCGTCGGCCCGTAGTGATTGACCAACTGGAAGGGCAACTCGCGCGCGGGGTGACGGTGTAACTTGTCGCCGCCCGTGAACAGGTAACGCAGTGCGTGTTCGTGCGCGTCGGCGGAGCCCGCGACCGTCTCGACCAGCGACAGCAGAGCTTCGGCCTGCGGCGTCGGGAGGAAGCAGTGCGTGATGTGATTGCTCCGCAGCCACTCCCAGAGCCGCGCGGGGGAGAGGACGGTCTCCTCGTCCGCCAGATAGACCGAGCCGCCGGCCGCGAGGTACGGCCACACTTCCCACACAGAGGCGTCGAAGGACTGGCCGGCGACCTGCGAGGCGCGCGCACGTGCGTCGAGCCCGTAGCTCTCGCGGTGCCACGCGGCGAGGTTGACCAGTCCCGCGTGCGACACCGCGACCCCTTTCGGCCGACCCGTCGAGCCCGACGTGTAGATGACGTACGCGAGGTTGTCGGGCCGCGCCGCATGCGTCGTGCTCCGGTCGCTCTCGCTCGCGTCCCCGTCGGATTCCGCGTCGAGGCAGATGACCCGCGCGCGGCAACGCGGCAGAGTGTCGAGCAGACGGCGCTCGGTCAGAAGCACCGGCGCGGCCGTCTCTTCGAGCATGAAGGCGAGGCGCTCGCGCGGGTATCGCGGGTCGAGCGGCGCGTAGGCCCCGCCGGCCTTGAGAACGCCGAGCGCGCCCACGATCATCAGCGGCGAGCGTTCGACGCAGACCGCGACCAGCGTCTCGGGGCCGACCCCCGCCGCGCGCAGGCGGCCCGCCAAACGGTCGGCGCGTCTGTTCAATTCCGCGTAAGTCAGTCGCTCATCGCCCGAGGCCAACGCGCACGCGTCGGGCGTCAGCCCGGCCTGCCGCTCGAACAATTCGTGGATGCACGCCTCGCGCGGGAAGTCTCGTCGCGTGTCGTTCCAACGCGTGACCATCCGGCGGCCTTCGTCCGGGGTCAAAAGCGCGAGTTCAGACAGACGCCTGTCAGGGTCGGCGACGATGCTTTCGAGAAGCACCTCGAAGTGCGCGACCATGCGCTCGATGGTGGAGGCGTCGAAGAGGTCGGCGCTGTACTCGACGGCCACCTTCAACTCATCCCCGGCGTCTTCGACGAGAAGCGCCAGGTCGAACTTGGAAGACGACGTGTGAACGTCGAGGAGCGTCGAGTCCAGCCCGGCCAGTTCGAGCCCCTGTCGCGGCGAGTTGTTGAAGGCGAACACCACTTGAAACAGCGGCGCGTGGCTCAGGCTGCGCTCGACCTGCAACCCCTCGACGAGCCGTTCAAACGGCACCTCCTGGTGGGCGTAAGCCGCGAGCGTCGTCTCGCGCACGCGCTTCAGCAGCACACGGAAACTCGGGTCGCCGGAGAGACGAGTTCGCATGACCACCGTGTTGATGAAGAACCCGATGAGGTTTTCCGCCTCGGCCCAGTCGCGCCCGGCCAGCGGCGTCCCGACGTTGATGTCGGTCTCGCCCGTGTAGCGTTGGAGCAGCACGTTGAAGGCCGCCAGCAGCGCCATGTAGAGCGTGACCGATTCACGCCGGCTCAAAGCCTTGAGGTCGCGTGTCAGCGGGGCCGGCAGCATGAAGTAAAGCGTGTCCCCCGCGTAGCTTTCCACGGGCGGGCGGGGCCGGTCGGTCGGCAACTGCAAGACGAATCGGCTGCCCTCCAACTGCTTTCGCCAGTAGCGCAACTGCTCGTCGCCGACGCCGTCGGCCAACCAACGTCGCTGCCACGCGGCGAAGTCCGCGTACTGGACGGGCAGCGCCGGGAGTGACGACGCGAGCCCACGCGCGCGGGCGGAGTAGACGGCGGAGAGTTCGCGCGCGAGCACGTCCAGAGACCAGCCGTCACTGATGATGTGGTGCATCACCACGGCGAGCACGTGCTCCTCCGCGCCGAGGCGCACGACAACGGCACGCCACGGCGGACACCGCGTCAAGTCAAAGGGCGCACTCAACGTCTCTCGCAGCGCCCGCCGCGCGGCCTCTTCGCGCGCCCCTTCATCCGCGTCGCTCAAGTCCACGAGCGCGAGCTTCACCGCCGCCGCCTCGTTGATGACCTGCGCGGGCTCGCCCCCGATCTCGACGAATCTCGTGCGCAGCGCCTCGTGACGTTCGGCCAACTCGGCGAGACTCGCTTCGAGCGCGGTCACGTCCAGCGCCCCGCGCAGGCGTGCCGCCAGCGGGAGGTTGTAGAAGGAGCTTTCGGGTTTCATCTGGTGGAGGAACCAGAGGCGCTGCTGCGCGTGGGAGAGTTTGAAGGTGCCGCCCGCATCCGTCCGTTCCGAAGTTGGAGGCGCGACTCGCGTCCCGCGCGCCTGCCGCGATGCGATGGCGGCGGCGAGCCGCGCGATTGTCGGAGAGTCGAAGATGTCGGAGACGGATACTTCCGCGCGCAGGTCGCGGCGCAGGCGCGAGACGAGCTTCGCGGCGAGCAGCGAGTGGCCGCCGAGGTCGAAGAAGTTGTCGTCGATGCCGACCGAGGCGAGTCCCATCACCTCGCACCAGACGCCTGCAATCAACTCCTCGACGATGTTCCGTGGCGCGGCCGTCTGCCGCTCGTCGTGAGCGGCGGCGGGCGGCGCGGGCAGACGGAGGCGGTCAACCTTGCCGCTCGTCGTGAGCGGCCATTGCTCCAGCCAGACGTAGGCCGAGGGCACCATGTAAGTCGGGAGTCGCTCTCGCAGGAAGGCACGCAACTCTCCGTCGGCCGGACGGCCGCCTCCCGTGTCGTCGGTCAGAAGATAAGCGGCCAGACGCTTGTCCCCCGGCGCGTCTTCGCGCGCGAGGACGACGGCCTCGCGCACCGACGCGTGTTCGACGGCGGCGGCTTCGATCTCTCCCAACTCGATGCGGACGCCGCAAATCTTCACCTGATGGTCTATGCGCCCGACGTACTCGATGGCCCCGCCGGGCAGTTGACGCGCAAGGTCTCCGGTTTTGTAGAGCCGCCCGCCGGCCTGCGGCGAGAAGGGATGCGGGATGAAACGTTCGGCGGTGAGCGCCGCGCGATTGAGATAGCCGCGAGCCAAACAAATCCCGCCGATGTGCAGCTCGCCTTCGACGCCAATGGGGACGGGCCTCAGTTCTTCGTCGAGCAGGTGAATCTCCGTGTTGGCGATGGGGCGTCCGATGGGCACCACGCGCAGGTCGCCCGTCCGCTCGCATTGCCAGTAGGTGACATCGACGGCCGCCTCGGTCGGCCCGTACAGGTTGTGCAACTCCGCGTCGAGGTGGCTGAAGAAACGTCTCTGAAGGTCGTACGTGAGCGCCTCGCCGCTACAGACGACGCGGCGGAGCGAAGCACACCTCTTCCTCAACTCCGGCTCTTCGAGAAAGACCTGAAGCATCGAGGGCACGAAGTGGAGCGTCGTAATGTGCTCGGCTTCGATCACGTCGGCGAGGTATGCGTTGTCGTGATGGCCGAGCGGGCGGGCCACCACCAGCCGCGCGCCCGTCAGCAAGGGCCAGAAGAACTCCCACACCGAAACGTCGAAGCTGAACGGCGTCTTTTGCAGCACGCGGTCGGTCGCATCCAGCCCGTATGCCTCCTGCATCCAGAGCAGACGATTGACGATGGCGCGGTGCGTGTTCATCGCCCCCTTCGGCTTGCCCGTCGAGCCCGACGTGTAGATGACGTAGGCGAGGTTGTCCGCCGCGACGCCGACCGTCGGGTTGTCACTTGCCTCCGCTTCAATCTCTTTCCAATCCGCGTCAAGGCAGATTGTGCGCGCGGCGTGTGCGGGTAGGATTTCGAGCAGCGGCCGTTGTGTGAGTAGCACCGACGGGCGGCAATCCCGCAGCATGAAGGCGAGTCTTTCCACGGGGTACGCCGGGTCGAGAGGCAGGTAGGCGGCACCGGCCTTGAGGATACCGTAGAGCCCGACGACCATCTCGATAGATCGCTCGACACAGATGGGGACGATCCCGTCAGGCCCGACCCCCGCGCGGATAAGAAGGCGTGCCAGTTGATTGGCCCGCTCGTTTAACTCCCGGTAAGTGAGGTGCCGCCCCTCGAAGGTGACCGCGACCGCGTCGGGCGTACGCGCGGCCTGCGCCTCGAATAGTTGGTGGAGAGCCTCGACCCGGAGGTGTGCGACGAGCGTCTCGCCGCACTGCTCCACCGGTCGTCGCCCCTCCGCCCGCGCGAGCGTCGGCGGTTCAGCCGCGCGAAGCAGCGCCGAGCCGAGACTGCTCTCATTTCTCGTCATAGGAATGCCCGATTGATTCGCCGACGTTGTTGAACCTGAAGCAGCTAATTTGCGAACCTTCGCTAGCGGGAGAGATGGCGACGGGGCGCGAAAAGACCGCGGCGGCGCGAAGACAACGCGCATTAAAGCCTTAATGTTTCCAAGGCCGTGGTGTTTAATTTTTACGAGGACAGGGGCAAGAGCCACGAAAAGAGGCTAGGTGAATACCCTCTTAAGGCTTCAAGACCGGAGGTGCGACGAACGCACCGATGTGGGGCAAGACTTCCTTCACTAACTCGTCAACATAATTCCCGAGCGACCACCGAACCCGCTCACGTTTTCGGCGACCGAATCATAGAATCTTCGGAATTCAGGTCTCCACTTTGATATATTCAATGACGATTTATCGAACCGGGGCGATTAAACGCGAGCAGCAGCGCACCGCGGGAGAAATTTTTGAGGGGGGAATCATACACCCATTCCGGGTGTTGTCAAGCGAGAAGGGGTTCATATGAAAGGGTATCATCTCCTCTGGGTAGCACTAATAGTTTTGGGCTCCGGCTCCCTATGTTTTGAGCGCGTCGCGGCCCGGCAGACGAACTCGGCCGCGCCCCCGTACGCCTCCGACAAACCGTTGAACGAGCCGACGCTCTTCGCGGAAGGGGTCGTCTCCACCGGCGACTACGACTCCCACCCCGCGTTCACGCCCGACGGCCGGACTCTCTATTTCTTAAGGAGCACGCCCGACTTCAGTTTCTGGACAATCGTCGTCTCGCGCTTCGACGCGGGGAGATGGGGCACGCCCGAGGTGGCGTCGTTCTCGGGTCAGTATAGCGACGCCGACCCGTTCATCACGGCCGACGGCTCCCGCCTGTATTTCATTTCCAGTCGGCCGGTGCCCGGCAAGACGAAGCCCGACATGGACATCTGGATGGTGGAGAAAACGGCCGGCGGCTGGGGCGAGCCGAAGAACCTCGGGGCTCCCGTCAACAGCGAAGGCAACGAATGGTATCCGACGCTGACGCGCGACGGCACGATCTACTTCGGCTCGGACCGCGCGGGCGGCAAAGGGAGGACGGACCTCTACCGCTCCCGCCTCGTCAACGGCAAGTACGGCGAGCCGGAGAACCTCGGCGAAAACATCAACACGCAGTTCAACGAGTTCGAGCCTTACATCTCGCCCGACGAACGCTTCCTCATTTTCATGGGCGGCGGACGGGCCGAAGGGCGCGGGGGCTTTGACCTCTATCTCAGCTACCTGCGGGAGGGCGTGTGGACGAAGCCCGTCAACCTGGGCGATAAGGTCAACTCCGACGGCAACGAGCTTTCGCCCATGATCGCACCCGGCGGTAAGTATCTGTTCTGGACGAGCACGAGGGCGTCCGGATTTGGTGATAAGCGGCAGGAGAAAAAATTAACTTACCGCGAGTTGGAAAAAAGGTTGAGGGGGCCGGGTAACGGCCTCGGCGACATCTATCAAATCGCCCTCGGTGCCTTGAACATTGAACCGTAAAGGCATCGCCCGACGAGCCCCATTGTCTTTGCCACCCCTTCGTGTTAGGATGCGCCCTCGCTGAAACAGGCTTCTCACCGTCACACTTGACCCCGCCTGATTTGCATCCCGGAATCACGTCTCTCAAGCCCACTCAACAACGCCTTAGACTCAGAGCACGCGCGCGCCTTTGAACGCTCGACGGCGTCGGGAAAGGGTCATGGTTATGAGACTGCCGCTCCTTGTCCTCGGCCTGCTCGGGGCGCTCGCACACGTTCCGCCGTCGGCCGGGAAGGTTTCCGCGCAGGAGCCGCCCACGGCGCAAACGCCCGCCGCCGTGGAGACGGCGAAGCTTCCCTCCCCCGGCACGGCCATCGCGGTGCCAGCGGAGAAGACGCGCCCGGTCAGCATCCCTCGTTTGGAGGAGTCACCCGTCATCGACGGGAGGCCCGACGAGGCGGTGTGGAAGCGCGCCGCCGTCTTCAAGGATTTTTACCAGATCAGTCCCGGCGACAACGCCGCTCCCTCGCTGCCCACCGAAGTGCTCATCGGCTACGACGCGAAGTACCTCTACTTCGCCTTCCATTGCTTCGACGAACCCGGCAAGGTGCGCGCCACGATCCCCAAGCGCGACGACATCTTCGCCGACGACACCATCCGCGTCTTCCTCGACACGTTCAACGACAAGCGCAGAGCCTACGTCCTGGCGTTCAACCCGTTCGGGGTGCAGCAGGACTGCATCCGTACGGAGGGGGTCGGCCCCGATTGCAGCGTGGACATCGTGATGGAGTCGAAGGGCACGCTCACCTCGGACGGCTACGTCGTCGAGGTCGCCATCCCTTTCAAGTCTTTGCGCTACGAGGCGGGCAAGGGCAAGCTCTGGGGGCTCCAAATCTTCCGGCGCATTCAACGCTTCGACGAAGAGGACTCGTGGATGCCCATCTCGCGTGACGTGTCCGGCCTGATCAATCAGGCTGGACACATCACCGGGCTTGAAGACATTTCGACCGAGCGCACGCTGGAGCTGATCCCGAGCGCGCTCATCTCCCAGACGGGCGCGCGCGTGCGTGCGCTCTCGCCGGCTGACCTTGAGGCTCTCCCCGAGCCGTTCGACCCGGGGCGGTTCGTCAACCAGAGGCCACACGTTGACATCGGACTGACCGCGAATTTCGGCCTCACGCCCACGGCCACCCTCAGCCTCGCCGTCAACCCGGACTTCGCGCAGGTGGAGGCCGACCAGACGGTCGTCACGGCCAACCAACGCTTCCCCATCTTCTTCGAGGAGAAGCGGCCGTTCTTCCTTGAGGGCGTCGATGTCTTCGGCACGCCGGTGACGGTCATCCACACGCGCGCCATCATCGACCCGGACATCGCCGTCAAACTAACCGGCAAGCAGGGCCGCACGTCATTCGGCCTGCTCCTCGCTTCGGATAACGGCCCCGGTAACTTCAGCGAAGAGGAGCGCGCCGACCCGTTGCTGCTGCCCGTCATCTCTAAATCACTCGACCGGAACGCTATCGTCGGTGCCCTGCGCCTGAAGCGCGACATCGGCACCGAGAGCAGCCTCGGCCTCGTCGCGACGACCTACAACTTCGTCGAGAGGCACAACGACGTGTTCGGCTTCGACGGCCGCTTCAAGTTGGACGAGCAGACCACCCTCGATTTTCAGGTGCTTGGTACCACCTCGCGCCGCCGCTTCTTCGACCCCGACCTCGGCCGGGCGAGTTACCGGACGGGCAACGCCCTCGGGTATTCCGTCAGGTATGAAAAGGCCGGGCGCAACTTCGGCTACAACTTCGCTGGCAACGGCTTCAGCCGCTACTACCTCGCCGACGTAGGATTCACGCGCCGCACCGACACCAACCGCGAGGAGTTGACCGCCTACTACCAATCGACCCCGAGGCCCGGCGCGAAGCTCGTCCGTTGGCGCTTCGCGGGTTCCGCCCTCACGGATTTCGACTGGCGGGGTCGGCAACAGGGTTGGGCTGTCGAGCCGCAACTCGAACTGAATTTCAGACGCCAGATCAGGCTCGTCACCGGAGTCGTCAACGGCTACGAGCGATTGTTCGAGGAGGAGTTCGGCGCGAAGCGGACGCCGGAACGCGCGGGAGCGTTTGCCGGCGACGACGCCGAACGCTCCGCCAATCACCGCATCTTCTACGGCCTGCTGGAAGCGACGCCGAGCGAGAAGTATTCGGCCTTCCTCTCCGTCACGTCGTCGCGCGGCGTGTTCGACCTGGACTTCGGAGCCGAGCCGAGATTCCCGCGCGTCAGCCCCGCCGCGCTGCTCGACCCCGAAGCCCCGCTCGACCCCGGCCCCGGCGATTCCCTTGAGGTCGAAGCGGAAGTCACCTACCAGCCCACCGAAGCGTGGCGCACGTCACTCAACTACAACAAGTCGCGGCTGATTCGACACGACAACCGGCGCACGGCCTTCGACGAAAACATCTTCGCCCTGCGCTCCACATACCAGTTCACACGCTTCCTCTTCGCGCGCGCGCGCGTTGACTACAGCACGCTTAACGCCAACGTGCGCGGGCAGTTCCTCCTGGGGTGGACGCCCAACCCGGGAACGGCCTTCTACGCCGGTTACAACGACGACGTGAATCACAACGGCTTCAACCCCTTCACCGGACAACCCGAACCCGGCTTCAGACGTAACGGGCGCGTCTTCTTCATCAAGCTTTCGTACCTGATACGCCGAAGCTTTTGAAGTCAGGCACGGGACACATCACCTGGCATTAATAAAGAGGCAGAGGTAATGATTAATCACGAAGAACAGGCCGAGTTAATCCAACCCTTCGGCGGCCGGCTCGTCAGTCTGTTGATACCGGACGCGGAGCGCGAGGAGGCGCGCGGCATTGCCTTGGGGCTGCCGCGCCTGCAACTGACGCCGCGCAACGTCTGCGACCTCGAACTCCTCGCCAACGGCGGCTTCTCCCCGCTCGCGGGTTTCATGGGCCGCGCCGACTATGAGCGCGTGCTTGAAGAGATGCGGCTCGCCGACGGCACCCTCTTCCCGCTCCCCGTCACGCTGACCGTCGGCAGGGACGCGGTGCCCCGTCTCGGCGGCGAGGTGGCGCTCGTTGACCAGCACAACAACCTGCTCGCTTGCATGTTGGTCGAAGAGGTCTTCGAGTGGGACCGGGCGCGCGAGGCGCGGCTCGCCTACGGCACGAACGACCTTCGTCACCCGCTCGTCGCCGAGATGAATTCGTGGGGCGAACTGTGCGTCGCGGGCCGTGTGCGCGTGTTCGCCCTGCCGCGCTACCACGATTTTAGAAGCCTGCGCCTGACCCCGGCGCAGGTGCGTGAGCGGCTGGCCGAACTCGGCCGCCGCAACGTGGTCGCCTTCCAGACCAGAAACCCTCTCCACCGCGCGCACGAAGAGTTGACCAAGCGCGCGGCGCTCGCCGCAAACGGCGTGCTCCTGCTGCACCCGGTCGTCGGCATGACGAAGCCCGGCGACATCGACCACTACACGCGCGTCCGCTCTTACAAGGTGCTGGCCGAGCGTTATTACGACCCCGCGCGCACGCTGCTATCGCTGCTGCCGCTGGCGATGAGAATGGCTGGGCCGCGCGAAGCACTCTGGCACGCCATCATCCGGCGCAACTTCGGCGCGAACCACTTTGTCGTCGGGCGCGACCACGCCAGTCCCGGCCGGGACTCGCAAGACCGTCCCTTCTATGGCCCATACGACGCGCAGGAACTCCTCGAACGGTTCAGCGACGAGACAGGCGTCAAGCCTCTCGCGTTCTCCGAGATGCTTTACTTACCCGAAGAGGATCGTTACGAAGAATCGACGCGCATACCGGCGGGCGCGCGCACGGCCTCCATCTCGGGCACGGAGGTGAGAGACGATTACCTGCGGCGCGGGCGTGCGCTGCCTCCCTGGTTCACGCGCCCCGAGGTGGCCTCGATCCTGGGGCAGGCGCACCCGCCGCGACACCGGCAGGGCTTCTGCGTGTGGTTCACGGGACTGAGCGGCGCGGGCAAGTCCACCGCCGCCGACATCCTGACCGTCAAGCTACTCGAACGCGGGCGACAGGTCACGCTGCTCGACGGCGACGTGGTGCGGACCAACCTGTCCAAGGGTCTGGGTTTCAGCCGTGAGGATCGCGACACGAACATCCGGCGCATCGGCTTCGTCGCCGCCGAGGTGGTGCGCCACGGCGGGGTGGCGCTCTGCGCGGCGGTGAGCCCCTACCGCTCGACGCGTAACGAATGCCGCGCGGTGGTCGGCGGCGACCGCTTCATCGAAGTCTTCGTGGACACGCCGCTCGCAGTCTGCGAGGCGCGCGACACGAAGGGCATGTACCGGCAGGCGCGCGAGGGCAAGCTTAAGAATTTTACCGGCGTCGATGACCCTTACGAGCCGCCGCTCCGCGCCGAACTGGTGCTCGACACGGTGGAGCACACGGCCGAGGAGAATGCCGAGCGCATCCTCGAATACCTGATCCGACAGGGCTTCATACTTGATGAGTTTAATGCCCCGGCCGCCTCGTCAAACGACGTGGCGGATGCCGCGTGGCGGGCGACGACCACGGTAAAAATTCCTGAAGAAGTGATCGAAAGTAAACGGTTGGAGGCGAAGTGGGGCGAGACCTTGGCCGAGTTGTCGGAAGCTGAGCTAAGGTTCTTCCTAAATTGGACCGGTGGCGATTCAATCTACATCGAAGTTGATGCAGAGACGCTCCGTCTGGAACGACCGGCACATCTTGAGAAGCTCACTCGTGTCGGCTTAGTCGAGCGATACCCCACATGCGGAGCCGACATATCGTATGCAGTGTCCGCTGACGGCATAGCACTTCAAAAACTATTTGATGAAGGACGCTTTAGCCTTGCTGGCATGCGGCCCAATAACTCTGGGTGAAAATTGGGTCGAGTTTAATCCCGAGGCGGCTCTGAAACCTGACAAGGATTGGCAAGAGGTCGGCCTGGAGTTAGAGCTTCCAGATCTGAAGTGCTATCGCCAATTCCGAGTTCATCGGGAAACATAGTGGGTGACAGTAAGCAGTCGCTAACGGAACAGTAACCCCAGCGAAAAGCGCACCATGTCGCGCCTGTCACTACCTGAGTCGCGAATGAACACCGGGTTGTAGTCCATGGCGCCACGGAAACTCACGCGCTTGCCGGCGCGAATGTCGAGACCTCCGCCCAGGGCCAGCGCGAAGCTGTTGTCCCTCTTCTTCAAAAGCAAGTTTAATGTTGGACCCGTTGAAGTAAATGTGGCGCTCGTATGCGCCACGCCAGCAAGGGTGTACGCGAAGGGCGTGAAGCGGCTACTGTTGCGGGCCTTGAATTCCGGGCCTGCCAGAAAATTGTAAAGACGAGTTTTGAATTGAAAGTCTTGCGTGGCCGTGGTGCAGGTGGGAGTGCAAGAGGTAAGGGCGCCACGGCCTGAGTCATTATTTAGATGGGCTGAGAAGTCACCCTTGATTCCGAAATGCTTGCTAAAGTTCCCGATGACCGAAGTTTCAAATCCGGTTGGAGTGGCGTAATTACCTATGATACTCGCCGTGGGACCGAAACTGACGCGGCGACTGTTGGCTTCGCCGAGCGCGGAATAGCCGGCAAAGACTTCGAGCCTGGGATAATCGTCCGACGGTGTACCTTGCGCCAACGCAACCGCGGCCGAGCACATCAGAACAATCACACTCAGGAACGGAACCAGCTTTTTCACTGTTTGAGAGATTGTTTGAGACATTCACTTTTCTCCTTAAGAAAAGAACATTTAATAAGTTTGTTGGGGGAGCCCGGTTGCGGAACAGTGCTTGGTTTGAGCTTCTTCAGCCACCGCTCGTTCGGGAGAGAGAGGGTTTCTGTTAGCTCTTGCTTCTAAACTTCCGCACTTCGCGGACTATACTGGGTGATGCTCGTTTGGTCTTGAATGAAGGCTGATGGTTTCGTGACGCTTTTATGACCCTTGAGAATTCCTCAGTGTTTTTGTTCGATGACGTGCGCGTCGAGCCAGCGACCTTCCGTGCGTTCAAGGCGAGCAACCCGCTTCAGCTTGAGCCAAAGACCCTGCGCTTGTTGCTCTTCCTGATTGAGAATCGCGCTCGGCTAATTGAAAGGGACCAGATCCTCGACCGTATCTGGAGCGGAACACACGTAACCGATAATGCCCTGGCAGGCGAGATTGCGAAGCTGCGGAAGGCGTTAGGCGACAATCCCAAAACACCCAAATACATCCAGACGGTACCCACCCGTGGTTATCGATTTATTGCCGAGGTCGAAGTTAGAAACACTTCAGAGAGTTTGTCGCTGGAAGCACACGGCAAGGATTCTGACTCGCCGGCCGTGGGGCGCAGCGAAGCACACCCGGCCCCGGCGGCAACGTTTGCAGCGACTGAAACGGGGCCTCCCGATCACGCGCGGCGCAAGTCGTGGGCCAGGCAACTGGCTGTCGCCGGAATGTTGGTCGCCATGGCAATTGCGGTATTGCTCGGGGTGAAGGCTTATCAGGCCTCGAACTCGACAGCCACGATGTTGCCGCTCACCATCCGTCAAATCACCACCTGGCCGGGACTGGATACCAACCCGGCGTTTTCACCAGACGGCGAGTCGATTGCCTACAGCTCGGATCACAACGGCAACTTTGAGCTCTACCTGAGGTCGATAGCGCCCGACGGGCGAGACATTCAACTGACAACTGACGGTCAACAGAATTTCGATCCGGCCTGGTCGCCGGATGGGAAGCGCATCGCCTATTACTCCATGAAGCGACATGGCATTTTTGTAATATCGACGCTGGGCGGTGTGGCGAAACAGTTGACCGAATTCGGCTCGCACCCGGTGTGGTCACCGGATGGTCAGTGGTTGGCCTTTCAAGGGGTAACAGCACCCGATCTTGATGCTTTGCCGGTGGGTAGCTCAACCCTTTGGATCGTGAATTCGCAGGGAGGAGAACCAAGGCAGCTTACGCAAGTCATTAACCCACCCGGCTCGCACTATGCCCCCTCCTGGTCGCCAGACGGGAGAAGGGTTGCTTTTATCAACCACAATACCGTCTCAGCGCAGGTTTGGTCCATCGCGGTCTCTGGAGACGGATTGCAGTCGATAACTAAACACGGCACCGGAGACAAATCGTGGCCTATCTATGCTCCGGATGGGAATAGCATTTACTACAATCGTGGCGAGGCACTCTGGAAAATGCCGGTCAGCCCTGAGAGCGGTGCGGCCGTGGGCGAACCAATCAAGGTGGCCGATCTGGGTTCAACCGTGATTCGGAACGCGACCTTGTCAGGCTCAGGAAAGTGGATTGCTTACAGCGCTTCGACCTCAACCAACAATCTGATCTCCGTTCCCATTGCGCCGCTCACGAGTGAACCCGCCGGAGCTCCAACCTTCCTGACTAATCAATCAGGCACGCGCCATATTGCTCCCGCGTTCTCTCCGGACGGATCCAGGATCGCTTTCTCGGCCCAGCGCAGAGGAAACTTCTCGAACCTTTGGATCGCGGATGCCGATGGGAGAAATCTCAATCAGGTCACAGCTGAAGGCGGCAGAGAACCCAGTTGGTATCCTGACGGCAAGCAACTGGCTTTCCTGTCTGACCGTGGCGGCCGGCGAAGGTATTGGTCCGTCGCAGCGGCTGGCGGCAATGAGAAAGTGCTTTTTGAAATCGACGGCATCGATAGTCCGAAGGTGTCGCCAGACGCCCGACAGGTTGCATTCCACTTTACTAAAGACGGCATCATCAATGTGGCGACGATGCCAGTGATGGGCGGCGAACTAAAGCAATTGACCTATGACCGTGAACTAGCTGGTTGGCCTTGCTGGTCGCCCGACGGACAATTCCTGGCTTTGGAAATCAAGCGCGGAGACGATACCCATATCGCGATCATTCCGAGTCAGGGCGGAGAGCCGGTACAGTTGACGTTCGCGCGCGGCCAGAGCTGGCCGCACAGTTGGTCTCCTGATGGGGACAAGATCGTTTTTGCCGGTGCACGCGACGGTGTATGGAATCTTTGGTGGGTGTCGCGTTCCGATAAAAGCGTTAGGCAGTTGACGCACAATACGAAGTTGAGCGTCTATTTCCGCTACCCGGCCTGGTCACCGCTCGCTAACCAAATCGTGAGCGAGTATTCCGAGAGCCGGGGCAACATCTACTTGATGAAGCTCCGGTGATTTTTGGGAATGAAGTGATTTCCGGCGGTCTGATTTCCTGAGACATCCTTCGCAAAGACAAATTGCTGACCGGGTAGTTCTCAGAAAACTGTCCCCGTCGCCGGTGAGGTAGGTCTACATAACCGCTGTTGACTTCACGTCGTCGTCTCAAGCCCACGACCGCAACATGAAAACGCGCGTCCATTAAACGTCTGCGGGTCGTCGCGGGAGGAGGTTCTGCTCTTCAAGACAGAATGAGCGTCTGAAGAAGGTAGAGAAACTAATCTAGAGGTCTATCTGCTGAATAGTCACAATGTCTTAGCAGAATCGGGCACGTCCGATAATCTCTACTACTTCGGGGTTCACCCGCGCTTTTGGTGCTGCGAGCGCAGTTCTCACCCAGCCGATTCGGCACTCTCATTAGGCCGCATACATCACCCGTGCCCGTAACAGGGCGAGCTTCGCTCGCCCATACATCTGTCGCTTGACTAACTTGAGCCGATGCACTTGTCCCTCCGTCTGACCATTGCTCCACTCATATTCCAGCGCCGCCTGCACGGCCTGGAGGTCAGAGGTGATCCCGTTGGCGAAGGTGACGAACTCGGCCACCTCACTGCGCCCGGCTTCGATTAACCACCCGCGCAGCTCATCGGCCCGCCGCTCTTTGACAAGTCCGACGAAGCTCAAGGCCAGTTCCTGAGAACGCGCCACCTCGGGCGAGAGTTGACGCAACAGCTCGAATCAGGAGGTGGAAGCGGTCGGCGACCTGCACCGCAGAGGGTGCGCCTTCGTTAATGGCGGCGGCGTAGGTCGGCGAGCGGTCGCGGCTGACGACCTCGACGCCGGGGTGCGCACACAGCCACGCGCTTAATGTTGCGGCCTCTCTATCGGGCAGCAGGTCGATGACGCGACGCTTCTCTAAGTCAACCAGGATGGTGCCGTAGCGTCGGCCCCGGCGGAAGGCGAAGTCGTCCACGCCGAGCACGCGCGGCGTCGGGGCGCAGGGCTTGACGGCGGCACGCACGCGCCTGAGCAAAGTG